>JBBIKC010000036.1:0-35483 GCA_037445635.1 Chloroflexota bacterium | reverse complement strand
GGTGGCGCTATGATGCACGGCGGAGGCCCTGGCGGCCGCTTCGGCGGCATGTTGAATCAAGAAACCCTCAAACCGCGCAAACTCAGCGAAACCCTGGGGCGCCTCGGCGGCTACTTCAGCCGCTTCTGGTACATGCTTTTCCTCGCTCTCGGTTTCGTCGTCATCGCCACGTGGACTCAGGTGACGACCCCCGAATTGACGGGTCAGGCCACCGACTGTTTCCTCGTCCCCGCGGGACAATCGGCCTTTGCGTCATTCGCTTCATTCGGACCTCAAAGCGGGTCGCAGTCCGAGACGCAGACTTCCTCCTGCTGGCTGACCACCGACGACCCCTCCGCACTGACGTTCACGCGTCGGCTGGTGTACAGCGCGTTCCACGCGGGCGGATACGAGGTCCCGACCGACGCGACGAACGAAGACCGAATCGCCGCGCTGGGACGTCTCATCCTCATCGTCATCGCGTTATACGTCACAGGTTCCATCCTCACAGGCGCGACCTTCTTTACGATGGCATGGACAGGCCAGCACGTTTTGCGCGTCCTGCGCGTGGAAGTGTTCGAGAAACTGCATCAACTTTCGCTCAGTTACTACGCCGAGCACGAGGCGGGCGACCTGATGAGCCGCATCACCAACGACACGACCGCCATCGAACAGGCGTTTTCGTTCGCGCTGGTCAACGTGTTGAGCGGAATTCTCCTGCTCGTGTGGGTGGCATACAACATGCTCACCACCAACCTGCCCTTCGCGCTGCTCTCGCTCGCTGTTTCGCCCCTCATGTTTATTGCGACGAAATATTTTTCCGACCAGGCGCGCAAGGCATTCAGAAAGAGCCGCGAGAAGATTGGGGATGTCAATGCGGAGTTGCAGGAAAGCATTGCCGCGGTGCGCGAGGTGCAGGCCTTCAACCGCGCCGACGAGAACATCGAGCAGTTCAAGGAAGTCAACGCCGCGAACCGCGACGCCAACGTGCGCGCCGTCGCGTACACGTCCGCGCTCGCGCCCACGCTCGAAGCATTTTCCTATGTCGGTCTTGCCATCGTCACGGGCGTGGGCGGATGGTATCTGCTCAAAGGCCAAACTCTCTTCGGCACGACTGTCACGCTTGGTTTGGTCGTCACCTTCCTCGCTTACGTCCAACGTTTCAACCAGCCGATTCAACAAATTGCCGTATTGTGGACGAACATCCAGAACGCGATTGCAGGCGGCGAACGCATCTTCAACATCCTCGATGAAAAGCCCGCCGTGACCGACAAGCCCGATGCAAAAGAAATGCCGCAGATTGTGGGCAGAGTCGAGTTCAACGAGGTCTCGCACGAATACGAAAAAGGCGTGCCTGTGCTGAACAAGGTCTCGTTCACCGCCGAGCCTGGACAAACCATCGCCATCGTCGGGCCCACAGGCGCGGGCAAGACCACCATCATCAACCTCCTGCCGCGTTTCTATGACGTGACTCACGGCTCGGTCAAAATTGACGGCATTGACGTGCGCGACGTCACCGCCGAATCGCTTCGCCGTCAAATCGGCATCGTCTTGCAGGATACATTCCTGTTCAGCCAGAGCGTGATGGAAAACGTCCGCTTCGGGAAGCCGAGCGCGACGGATGAGGAAGTGATGGCTGCAATCAAATTGGCAAACGCCGATTCGTTCATCGAGCGGCTTCCCGAAAAATATCAGACCGTCCTCGGCGAACGCGGCTCAGGCTTGAGCCAAGGACAGCGTCAACTGCTCTCGATTGCACGCGCCGCGCTTGCAGACCCGCGCATCCTCATTTTGGACGAAGCAACTTCGAGCGTGGACACGCGAACCGAGCGCCTCATCCAAAAAGCGTTTGACCAACTGCTCAAGGGACGCACCTCGTTCGTCATCGCGCACCGCCTGTCCACCATCCGCAACGCGGACATGATCCTCGTGCTGAACGAGGGTCAGATCATCGAGCGCGGCAGACATGACGACCTGCTCGCAAAGCGAGGATTCTATTACGAGTTGTATATGAGCCAGTTCAAGAAGCAGGAGGAGATGGAATTGGTAGCAAGGTAGACCCGTCAGGGCGGCCCAATGGACCGCCCTTAATTTTCCTTCCTCCGGTCTTTACATTTGTGGTTAAAATCAGGGGACGAGGAGAAGCCATGGCCCCCGACTCCGAGTTCGTCACCTTCCTCAAGACCTATCCTGCCTACCCCACCACCGAGTCCCTCGACCGCCTGCGACTCACCGAGTATGCCCGCCTCGACGTGAACCAGCAGGTCTACCTCGATTACACCGGCGGCGGGCTGTACGCCGAATCGCAGATCCGCCGTCACCACCGCCTGCTCAGCGAGCACGTCTATGGCAACCCGCACTCCTCCAATCCCACTTCCCTCCGTTCCACCGAACTGGTCGAGCACACGCGCGAATACGTCCTGAAATTCTTCAACGCCGACCCGGACGAGTACGTCGCCATCTTCACCATGAACGCCAGCGGCGCGCTCAAACTGGTCGGCGAGTCCTATCCGTTCGCCAGGGGCGGCCGCTATCTGCTCACCTTCGACAACCACAACTCGGTCAACGGCATCCGCGAGTTCGCCCATGCCCGCGGCGCGCAGGTGGACTACATCCCCGTGCTCCTGCCCGACATGCGCGTGGACGAAGACTCCCTTGCCTCCTTCCTGGACCTCGGGACGCGCAAAAAGCCCAAACTGTTCGCCTACCCCGCGCAGTCCAATTTCTCCTCCGTCCAACATCCGCTCGAATGGATCGAACGCGCCCACGAAAAAGGCTGGGACGTCCTGCTGGACGCGGCCGCCTTCGTCCCCACCAACCGCCTCGACCTGAAAGCGGTCAAGCCCGACTTTGTGCCGATCTCGTTTTACAAGATGTTCGGCTACCCGACCGGCGTCGGCGCCCTCATTGCGCGCAGGCAGGCGCTTGCCAAACTGCATCGTCCCTGGTTCGCGGGCGGGACCATCACCGTCGCCTCGGTGCAGGGCGATAAATACTACCTCGCCGACGGTCCCGCCGCGTTCGAGGACGGCACGCTGGACTACCTCAACATCCCCGCGGTGGAGATCGGCCTCAAGCACATCGAATCCATCGGCTACGACGTGATTCACGAGCGCGTCCACATGCTGACCGGCTGGTTGTTGGACAACCTCGTCAGCCTGAAACACAGCACGGGCCAGCCGCTGGTGCGCGTCTATGGTCCGACCGTCAACGAGGGCCGCGGCGGCGCGGTGACGGTCAACTTCTTCGATAAGAGCGGCAAGCCGATTGACCATCGCGATATCGAGCAGGCGGCCAACGCGCAAAGAATCTCTCTGCGCACCGGCTGTTTCTGCAACCCCGGCGCGGGTGAAGTGGCGCTCGAAATCTCGCGCGTCGAACTGGACGTGTGCTTCACCAAGCCCGAGCACGAACAGCGCCTGTCCGTGGACGACTTTCGCGTGTGCATTGACGGCAAGGCCTCCGGCGCGGTGCGCATCTCGATTGGCATGGTCACCAATTTTGCAGACGTGCAGGCGTTTCTGGAATTTGCGAGGGGATTGCTTCAATAAGCGAACGGTTGATTCACCCCGTCTCTATCGGGCACGACCGTACTCATCGTTCCCAGGCAGAATTGTTCGACCGGCAAACTCGCGCTTGGCGCGTCCCTCTCCCCGCGGGACGATGGACGGTGGTCAACCGTCTAAAACCCGTCCTTCAACATCTCCTTCGCCGCCAGCATCCCCGCCGCGCCCATCACGCCTCCCCCGGGATGTGCGCCGCTTGCGCCGAAGTAGTAGCCTTTAAGCGGCGTACGGAAGTCTGCCCATTGCGGGACGGGGCGCAGAAAGAAAATTTGATGCAGCAACAACTCGCCGTGAAATATATTGCCGCCCGTGATGCCCGCGATGACTTCGATATCCTTTGGCGAAATCACCTGCATGCCCACAATACACTCGCGAATGGTCGGCGCATATTGCTCAAGGGTCGAGATCACGGTTTCGCCAAGTTGATCGCGTTTTGCAACCTGCCCCGAGCCCGTCGCAGAGTCGTCCCAGCCGCCTTCGACATCGTATGGCGCGTATTGCACAAAACACGAAAGCACATGCCGACCGGGCGGCGCCATATCGGGGTCAATCATCGAAGGGAAAATCATATCGAGATATGGTCTTCTTGAAATCTGTCCATACTTTGCGTCGTCGTAGGCGCGCTCGATGTAATCAATGCTCGGGCTGATCGAAACTGCGCCGCGATACAACGCGGGTTCATCCAGTGCGGCGAAGCGCGGCAATTCGCTCAAGGCGATATTGACCTTGCCCGACGAACCGCGCGCGCGGAAGTTTTTGATGGAGGTAAGGAAATCGTCGGGCAAATATTTTTGCTCGACAAATTGGAGGAAAGTCCGCTTCGGGTCCGCGGCAGACATCACGACTTTGGAATCGATCTCATCGCCGTTCTCGAGGACGACGCCTGCTGCGCGTCCTCCCTTCACCTTGACCTGCTTCACCGAACTATTGACTCTGACCTCTACCCCCAGCGAGCGCGCCGCGTTGGCGATGGCACCGCTCACCCCGCCCGAACCGCCTTTGGCAAAACCCCAGGCGCGGAACGCGCCGTCAATTTCGCCCATGTAATGATGAAGCAAAACATAGGCCGTCCCCGGCGAGCGCGGACCCAGGAACGTGCCGATGATCCCGCTCGCGGCCTTGGTGCCTTTCAACGCGTCGGTCTCGAACCACTCTTCCAGCAAATCCGCCGACGATTGCGTGGCGAGTTTGGCGATCATGTAGAGTTCCTTTTCGGACAGCGATGCCGCGTATTGACCGACTTTGAGCAGGCCGATTAAGTCGCGAAGGGACAGGGAGGAGGGGTCGGGAGGAATGAGGTTGATGATGGGCTTGATCGCCTTCGCGGCGCGCGCCATGACGCGTGAATATTCGTCGTATGCTTCCGCATCTTTCGGCGAGTGACGATAAATCTCGCGGCGCGTCAGGTCGTGGTCGTCCCAGGAGGCGAGGTAGTCGCCGTTTTCCATCGGCGTAAATGTGCTCGGCAGCGGCAGGATCTTGAGCCCGTGCTTTGGCAGTTCCAAATCACGGATGATCTCCGGGCGCAACAGACTCACCACGTACGAGAACTCGGTGAACTTATAACCGGGAAAGATCTCCTCCGTTACCGCCGCCCCGCCGAGGATATGCCTGCGCTCGAGCACCACGACTTTCTTCCCGGCCCGCGCCAAATATGCGGCTGCCACTAACCCATTGTGCCCTCCACCTATCACGATTGCATCATACACATTCGACATAAGGTTAACTCCAGGAATCCACGGACCATTGGCCTTAGCCTATGGTCCACCATCTACCGTTCAAGGTCCGTTTGCCGCGGCTTCGGCAGGAAAGGCCCGCCGGGCAGTTCGAGCGGCCAAAAGTATAACATCCCTCCCGAACTCACTGGGCCGTATTGCCTCCATCCACCAGCAGCAGGTGCCCTGTGACGAACGACGAATCGTCCGAGGCCAGAAACAGCACGGCGCGGGCGATCTCCTCGGGTTTGCCAAACCGTCCCATCGGGATGTATGCGCTCGACTCCTTCATCGCCTCCTCCAGCGTCACCGGATCGGAACGCTCGAAGTAACCCTTCTCCAGCCACCTGTCCACGAACGTATCGCCGGGGCAGACCGCGTTCACGCGGATCCCGTCCCGCGCGTAATCCAGCGCCATGGACTTCGTCATCATACCCACCGCGCCCTTGCTGGCGATGTACGGGAACGCGTCCCTGCCTGCCACCACCGACCAGTCCGAGCCGTTGTTGACGATGACGCCGCGTCCCTGCTTTTTCATGTGCGGCAAAACCAGTTTGCTCATGCGCCACACCGCGGTCACATTGACCTCCATCGTCTCGCGCCACACAGACTCCTCCGTCGTCTCGGCCGTCCCGCTGGTGACGATGCCCGCGTTGTTGAACAGGATGTCCACGCGGCCGAACTCGCGCAGGGCGGCATCCACCACCTTTTGACAATCCTCCGCTTGGGTGTGATCCGCTTCGACAAAAACGCATCGGACTCCCCTCTGTCTGCATTCCGCCTCGACGCGTTGGCCCAGCGCCGCGCGGCGTCCCGTTAAAACCAGATTCGCGCCCTCGTCCGCGAACAGAAGCGCCGTGGCTTTTCCAATGCCCGAGGTCGCGCCGGTGATGATGGCGGTCTGCCCGGATAGTTTCAGAGATTTTTTCATGGCGTTGAATTAGAACGAGTAATACAGGTCTCTTACCTTTGCTGACCATTTTAGGAAGACCTGTTTTAGCGCATCTTGATTGTGACGGCTAAGAGGCGCGACCGGCATTGTGTGGGTAAAAACGTCGGTCACTCCAAGATCGAATATTCCGCCACTGATCGAAGATTCTCGAAAGATGACCAGGGGCAACTTAAGTCCAAATAGAATTCCAGCCTCGAGATTGTTCCAGGGTGTGGGAAAGGCAATTTTGCCTGACTGTATTTTTTCGGCTTCAGTGCCTTTTTTCCAAATCCCTGTGTCGGTCTCAAATTGTGAGAATCCTAAAATGATTCCTCCCGCGCAATGTTTTGCAATTGTATAAACTTCACGCAAGGGTAATTCAGAAGGATAATCTCCACGACCAAGCGCCCTGGGTTCAAGTTGTAATTCCTTTAGTTCATCCAAAATAAGGTCACGGCTTTTATCCTGCTGAGGATTCAAGCTGGTAGGGCACGAAACGAAGACGGGAATTTTCATGTTTATCTCCTCTGCAACCGGTGTCGACTAATCCAATTCTAGCACCGCCGAATGAAATGGTAAGGGCTGGATTATCTTTCGATAGAACCGATACCTCTTGTAGATCCGCGCACCCATGTGATGCGCCAGCGGCCAGGTATCTTTGTTGTCCTCGCCGGTCAGTGACAGGTCTGCCCATTGATAGCCGCGCGCCGCGGCGCGTTTTGCCATTTCGTCGAAGAGCAGGAGCGCGAGACCCGTCTCCCAATATTCGGGCAGCATGACCACACTCTTGATGGCGAGACACTTCGGCTTTCTGTTCTGATACATCAGCGCGCGCAGATAGTCCCACGGATAGCGCAATCCGTTCAAATGAATGAGGATTTCGTTGAAGTTCGGCACGCCGGGGAAGAAGCCCGCAGGCTTTCCGTCCACTTCCGCGAACAAGACCAGTTCGAGGTCAACCAGTTCGAGCAGGGGCAGGATCATGGACTCGATGTCCGTACGCGTGTACGGGACGAAGTCCGGCATGTGCTTCAGTCCTTCGTTTTGCAGATACACGATGCGGTCTATCTCCGCATCTTTATCATGGAGGTCCGCGCCGCGGACTTTGAAATGCGGATTCTTCTCGCGCACCTTGTCTGCCAGCCGCGCCAGCCGCTGGACTTTGGGATCGTTCAGGTTGATGTCAATCGCGTAGGCCAGCCCGTCCTCACCGTTCTTCTCGAAGCCGTACCGCTCGAAGAAAGTCTGGTAATAGGGGGGATGGTGTCCGCAGTAGATGGCGGGCGGACGGTCGCGGCCCTCGATGAGGATGCCGCGCGAGTCCTCGCGATCCAGGTTGAACGGCCCGTAAAACGATTTCATGGTTCGCGCACGCGCCCACTCTTCAGCGTGACGGAACATGGCTTCGAACACGGCGTAATCTTCGATGCACTCGACGAAACCGTACATGCACTCGGCGAAGCCCTTGTGCCGTGTATTGTTGAATTCCTCCGCAAGACAGAGCGTGCCCGCGGGCTGACCGTCCTTCCACGCGAGGAACAATTCGGCGATGCCATCCCTGAAGAAGATGCCGCGCGCCGGGTCAATGGTTTTGGCGCGCTCGGAGAGGATTGGCGGAACCCACAGCGGGTCGTTCTTGTAGATACGCCATGGGAATGTCAGAAAGATGTTTCGTTCGCGTTTGGTTTGGACGGGACGGATTTCGATCATGTCTCTCTCACAGGGTCATCAGGATGATGGCGACGAGCGCCGAGGCGATACCGATCCATTGGGCGCGCGCGAGGCGTTCCTTGAGAAAGACCCAGGCAAGCATGACCGTCCCGCCGGGGTAGAGCGAACTGAGCACGGAGGCCACGTCGAGTCGGCCTGCCTGCGCGGCAAGGATGAAT
This sequence comes from Chloroflexota bacterium, assembly GCA_037445635.1. GTDB lineage: Bacteria > Chloroflexota > Anaerolineae > Anaerolineales > Villigracilaceae > JBFMCC01. The sequence goes on along the minus strand of JBBIKC010000036.1, from coordinate 27,403 downwards.
AGTCCATTCCCGCAGATGTCGAACACGCCGTTGAGCAGGATCATCGGCCAGGCTGCGGGATTCACCTTCCACGAGGAACGGGTGAGGAGCAGGTAAGCAGAGACGAGAATCAGGCCGCCCGTGCGCGAGGCAACCATGGGCCAGAGCGTCGCGCCGCCGCTGACGGCCTCATGCATGACGACAAAGTACAGGCCGAATCCAACGCCCGCAAGCAGAGGCAGTTTCAGGTCTGCGATATGAGCGAATACGTCCTTCACGCCGCTCCCGTCCTGGGAGATCATCCAGACCGCAAAGAGGGCGAAGCCGAATCCGATGAAGGTGGCGAGGCCGGGGAAGCCCTCGCGGATCATCCCGACCAGCACCGGCAGCACCGCGGCCAGCAGAGCCGAAACGGGAGTGGCGATGCTCATCAGACCCAGGGTCATGGCGTGATAGAGCAGAATCAGCCCGGCTGTACCGCACGCGCCGGCCAGCATGGCGAGCATCCATACGCGCAGGTCAGGGAGCGGCTCGCCGGTCAAACCCACGACGGCAAGCACAACGAGGATGCCGACGATCTCGCCATAGAGCACGGCGCGGTGCGCGCCCGTTTTGCGCGACGCCATTCCGCCGGTGAAGTCGGCCGCGCCCCAGCCGAGCGCCGCGCTAAAGCCAAAAAGGATGGAAAGCAATGGGTTGTTCCTTTAGTGTTTTGTATTCGACGCTTTTTTTCCGTCGAGCGTGTACATGTTGTAATCCACGGCCTGCAAAGAGACGCCGAACAGCCTGCCCAAATTCTTGTTGGCAATCTGGATGATCTCATCGAGTTGGGCGCGTGAATCCGCCTGGCCGCGAAAAACGACTTCCTTCAAACCATTATCCCGCTGGATGAAGTGCGCCCATTCGATGACGCCGTCCTTGCGCTTCTTGGCGATCAGTTTGTAGATTCCCGTGCCGGGGATGTGCGCCGTTGCCCACCCGCCGACGATCTCCTCGCCTTTGTCCACGTTCATCACTGCCAGTTGAGAGATGGGTTCCATTTTTTTTCTCCTGGGATTCGACCGCAGACCGCGGACGACAGATAATGAAGTCGTCCGCGGTCTGTCGTCCATCGTCCGATTTATTTTCCCGCGGCCTTTGCTCTTTCCAATACTTTCTGCGCGTTCTTCAGCAGGGGCATATCAATCATCTTCCCGTCCAATGCAAATGCGCCCCTGCCTTCTTTTTGGCTGGCCTCGAAAGCATCCACGATCCTTTTTGCGTTCGCAATCGCTTCATCATTTGGCGTAAACGCGGTTTGCACGGGTTCCACTTGCGCGGGGTGGATGATCTGCTTGCCACTGTAACCCAGCCGCGCGCCGAACTCCGCCTCGGCGCGGACCACGTCCAGATTCTTGAAGTCAATCGTGACGATGTCAATCGCCTGCAAATCGTACGCCGCGCACGCGACGACCACGGCCTGCCGCGCATAAAGCAATTCTATCGCGTCTGATGTGCGCGTCGCCCCGATGGATGCGGCAAAGTCCTCCCCGCCGAAGATGATTGCATCCAATCGCGGGTGCGAGGCGATCTCCTTGAGATTCAAGATTCCCTTCGCGGTTTCCACGCCGACCAGCATCCGAATCGAGTTGATCGGCCAGCCATATTTCAATTCAGCGGCTTCTATGATGTCACTGCCCCATTGGATCTGGTCGAGCGTTTCGATTTTGGGAATCACAATCCCATCGGGATGATATGGCAGGACTGCATCAATATCGTCTTTTTCCCAGCCTGAACCCACCGCGTTGATGCGCGCCAGTTTTTCGCTTTTGCCGAAATCCAGTTCCTGCAAGGCTCTGGCAATCGTAGCGCGCGCTTCCGTCTTGCGGCTGACGGCCACGCCGTCTTCCATGTCCATGCAGATGCAATCAACACCCAATGTCAGGGCTTTGGTGATCTTCTTCCAATCGTCACCGGGCATGTAGAGGAGAGCGCGTCGGGAGGGCATTTTTTATTCCTGAAATCGGCGGGTGGTTTCGATGCCGTTATTATACGTGGATTGGGAGCGGGATATAATCCCACAATCTCGTGTAATCTGGAGCACCATGACCATATCTTCTAACTCCGTGGACTATTCTCGAAAATGGTATGTTTTGCTGGCCGTTAGTATGGGGGTCTTTCTGGCGACGATTGACGGCAGCATCGTCAACATCTCCCTCCCGACGCTGGTGAGTTCCCTCCAAACCGATTTCGCGCTGGTGCAGTGGGTGGTGCTGGCTTACCTGTTGACCGTGACCACGCTCATGCTGGGCATTGGGCGACTGGCGGACATTTACGGAAAGAAACCCATCTACACTGCAGGCTTTGTGGTGTTTACGATTGGTTCCGTGTTGTGCGGACTGTCACCGTCCATCCACTGGCTGATCGGCTTCCGCGTATTGCAGGCGGTGGGCGCGTCCATGATCATGGCGTTGGGTATGGCCATCGTGACCGAGGCCTTCCCGCCGACCGAACGCGGCCGCGCCCTCGGCATGACCGGGACCGTCGTCTCGGTGGGGATCGCGGTCGGGCCGACGCTGGGCGGGCTGATCGTCCAGCACCTGTCGTGGCACTGGATCTTCTTCGTCAACCTGCCCATCGGCCTGCTCGGCATCTGGATGGTCGTCCGGTATGTCCCGGCCTTCAGGCCTGCGGGCGGTCAACGCTTCGACTTTCGCGGCGCACTGACCCTGTGCGTCTCCCTGCTCTCGCTGCTGGTGGCTCTGACCCTCGGCCAGCGCAACGGCTTCGCGGATCAAAGTGTATTATTCCTCGCCGGGAACTGGCTCGTTTTTCTGGCGTTATTCATCTTCATCGAGTTACGCGTGGACCAGCCCATGATAGACCTGCGGCTGTTCCGCAACGGTCTGTTTTCCGTCTCGCTGGGAACGGGCTTCATCATCTTCATTTGCCTTGCGGGCACGCTGATCCTGATGCCGTTCTACGCCGAGAACGTGCTCGGCTACGACCCTCAGCAGACCGGGCTGTTGATGGCCACGGTGCCGGTCGCGCTCGGGGTGACCGCGCCCATCTCCGGGTCCCTCTCGGACCGTTACGGCTCGCGTCCCATTACGGTGGGGGGATTGGCTGTCCTCGTCGCGGGATTCCTGGCAATCAGCACGCTGGACGCGGGGACAACGAGCCTGGGTTACATCCTGCGCTTCCTGCCGGTGGGATTGGGAATGGGGATGTTCCAGTCCCCGAACAACAGCGCCATCATGGGCGCGGCGCCGCGCGACCGATTGGGGGTGGCCTCCGGTATGCTGGCAATGACCCGCACCCTCGGGCAGACGACCGGCATCGCCGTCCTCGGCGCGCTATGGGCGGGACAGGTGTTCCATCACGCAGGCGGACTCCTGCCCGGCGGCGCGACCAGCGCGCCCGTCGCGGCGCAGGTGCTGGCCATGCGCGACACGTTCGTGCTCGTGAGCGTACTGATCGTTTTTGCATTGCTCCTCAGTATGTGGGGATTGGCAGAGGAGAGGAAGTTGAGGTCGTAGGGAGTGGCTGGAAAGGTGAGTAAAGAAAATCTCTCACCACAGAGATCACGGGGTTCACAGAGAACGCAAAGGGAGAAACTCCGTGTGCTCTGTGCGCTCTGCGGTGGACTCCGACGGTTACCCACCAAATTAACCACTCCCAAGTCATTGTAGTATCCAGCCGTATCGAGCCTTCGCGGTAAAATGGATGCATCCTGCTTATTCAAGGAGGTTCGCTGATGAGACCCGTGTACGCAATCTCAGGCGGGGTATCCAAGTTCGCCAAGGCCCGCCCAGACAAGACCTTCCAGGCCGTCATCAAAGAGGCGTACGATTACGCCATCGCTGATATCGGACTGGACTTCCCGACCTTCACCAAAATCGTGGACGGTTCGGTGGCCTCATACTTTTCGGATCACTTCACCCGACAGTTGATGGCCGGCATCATGGCGCAGGACTACCTCGGGCTTTGCCCCAAGCCCGGTCACCGCGTGGAGGGCGGCGGCGCAACCGGCGGTCTGTGTTTCCAGGAAGCGTGGAAGTCCGTCGCCAGCGGCCACATGGATGTGTGCGTGGCCTATGGATTCGAGACCATGTCTCACGTGGAAACCTGGAAGGGAAATGAATTCATTGCGCTGGCCTCCGACGTGTCGTTCGACTATCCCGTCGGAGGTTTTTATTCGGGCTACTACGCCATGATGGTAACGCGCCACATGAAGGAATTCGGCACCACCGTGGAGCAGATGGCGCACGTCAGCGTGAAGAATCACATCAACGCCTTCCACAATCCGTACGCGCAGAAGCGTCACCGCTATACCATCGAAGACGTCCGCAACGCGCCGATGGTGGCCTGGCCGCTGACCCGCCTCGACATCTGCGTGATGTCCGATGGCGCCGCCGCGACCATCCTTGTCTCGGAGGAGGGACTCAAAAAACTCGAAGCCGCGGGCGCGAAGATTCCGCGTCCGCTCGTGAAGGTCACTGGCATCGGCCGCGGCACCGACGCCATGCGTATGGCCGACCGTCCGCACGTGGACTATGATTACTTCATGGAAAACTACGCCACCGAGCAGGAGAAATCCTCGGACGAAACGCGCGCCTACTACAAAAAACTTTGGGATCACGGCACGCGCTACCCGGGCGTCCACTCGTTCCGCGCGGGGCGCACAGCAGGCAATATGGCCTGGAAACACGCGGGCATCAAAGACCCGCTGAACGAACTCGACTTCGTGGAATTGCACGACGCCTACACCTCATCCGAAATTCAGACGTACGAAGACCTCGGTCTCTGCCGCTACGGCGAGGGCGGGCCGTTCGCCGCGTCGGGTAAAGCTTTCCTCCCGAACATTGACTACGGCTTGAAGTTGAAGGAAAAATCCCAGTGCGCGGTGAATCCCTCGGGCGGACTGATCGCCTGCGGCCACCCCGTCGGCGCGACGGGACTCATGCAGGGCGTGTTCGCCATCTGGCAACTCCAGGGGACGATCAAAAAGCATTTCAACGACGACCGCCTCCAGGTCAAGGGTGCGAAGCGGGGCGCCATCCACAGTCACGCGGGGACGGGCACGTACGTCACCGTGTCGGTGCTGGAGAGAGAAGGATAGATTTTGGAGTCCGTCAGTTTGCTGACGGCGCTGGAGCAAGCTCCGGCACTCCAGAGTTAGGAGAAAACTATGGCTAAACTACCCACCCAACGTGAAGAAACCCTCGGCGGTTACATCGTCCACGGGATTCCGTTCCCCGTTAGTGCCGATGAGGAGGCGCTGGAATTCCTGAAGAAGATGGCGCCCATTCAAATCGAGCAGGAATATAAGATTACCTATTTGCACTCTTACGGACAAGACAGCCCCTGGTTCGCGGCGCTGACCAACAAACGTCTGCTCGCTTCGCGCGACCCCCAAAGCGGCTACACCTACGCCAACCCGCGCGGCCACGACATGTATTCGGGCGCGGAGACGAAGTGGATTGACATCACGAACGTCCCCGCCAAGGTGCATGCGTTCACGGTCTGCTATTTCGGCTCGGAGGAGTTCCTGCCCGAGACGCCGTTCGTGCTGGCGTTGATTGAATTTGAAGGCGTGAACACGCTTCTGCTGACGCGCTTGATGGGCGTGGACCCTCAAGCCCCGTCGCTGGATTGGATCGGTATGGAGGTCAAACCGCGCTTCCTGCGCAATTCCAAGTTGAAGCCGACGGATGTGTATTTTGTGCCGAAGGCGAGTGGCGTGTGATTAGTGATCAGTGATCAGTGATCAGTAATCAGTAATCAGTGACCAGTAATCAGTGGCTCATGTTATGCGGTTCTTTCACCCTCACCCCTGCACCCCTCTCCCAGCGGGAATGCGGACGGGGGTGAGGGGCGTAAGGTGAGTCAAGTAAATGAAAAAGGACTCGGCAGTGGCTGAGTCCTTTTTGGGTTCTTGATTTGCATGTCGTTGCAAGGAGGACGAAGTAATCTCCTCGCTACAAAAGTATGTTCGTTTTGCGGAGATTGCTTCGGGCTTCGCCCTCGCAACGACATTGGTTATTTTAGGTTTTCTAAAAACCTCTCCACCTCTTTATACGCGACCTTGTAATAATGCGGCGGACCATCGCAGGTGGCGATTTTTTGATTACGGCCTGAAGGCATCAATCCCGCCGTTTTGGGCGAACCAGAACGCGTTCGATATCCAGATGAAGGCAAAGCATAGAACTGGCGGCGAGAAGGAGAGACCCGAAAGCACCGCGGCAATGGCGTTCCTGCGCCTGGCGTACGCGATCCACGCCGCGATGACGAGGACCAACGGGATGATGGGATACGACCAGGCGATGATGACCACGGTCCATGCTTCGGGGGTCACGCCTGAATCGAAGGCCATGACGGAGAGTCCCGCCATCAGCAGCCAGGGGATGAGGGAGAGGACGGTCAATATTTGCGAGACGATCATCCAGATCAAGAGTCCAGTGCGTTTGGGTTTTGGGGTGGTTTCGGTCATGGTCAGCTCCTCTAAAATTTCGCCAACTTTAGCACAAAACTCCTCAGTGCACGGCCCCGAAAATTGATGAACTCTAATTCATATACAGGATGACATTCCCCGCGTCGTTCGTTTCCACGCGCAATTTCACTAGCGGCGTATTCGACGGGCCGCGCGTCACGTATCCCTGTTCGTCATATTTCGAGCCGTGACACGGACATTCATACTCGCCATCCTTTTGCTCGACGGTACAGCCGAGATGCGTGCATACCAGGCTCATCGCCAGCCAGGCGCCGTCCGTTTTGCGGATCAACACGGCGGGGATGTGCAGGAGCAGGGTGCGCGAACCGGGCGGGAAATCCGTGGCGGGCCCGAGGTCATATTGCGACGGCGGCGCCGGGTCCATGTCGAAGGACAGGAAGCGGATGAGGCCGCCCAGGCCGAGCAGTCCGCTCAAGCCCAGCAGGGAGTCGGTTGCCAGTTTCAGAAAGTCGCGCCGGGAAGGTTTTTTCATTATTCGTACTTGTCCTCTGTTGAGGCGGGTGGTCGAGTAGGGCAAGTGTCCATCTTGCCCGTATCGAGACCACTTCGATGAATGTGTCCCATTCACTGATGGTTTCGATGCACCGCTCGCCATGCTCGCGGCTACTCAACCACCGGATTGGGACAGCGCGGTCAATGCCAGAATGATAACAGAGATGATGATGAACAGAAGTTGGACCCGCTGGCCGCTGCGCGGGAACCAGCGTCCGAGTTCGCCTTGTTCGATTTCTTTGAAAATGTAAGGCATCAATCCGATGAAAACGAGAATGCCCACAGGCACAAGAACTCCCAGCAGGAAGGGGTCGCCCCATGTGAGCAACTGCTGGACCCACAGGAAGAACCACGGTGCCTTTGAGTCCGCGCCCTGAGAGAGGCTGTCGCGGATCGGGGCCGCGATGGGAGCGGGCGCGAGCGCCGCAAGCAGGAGGAGCAGGATGCCTCCGATGAACATTCCCAAGATCTCGCGGCGCAACAATTCATTGCGTGTGATGCGTTGTGTATCTTCGCGCCGACCAGCCGGCGCGGCGGAGATGCCCCCGTCGCGGCGCACGCGGAACAGGTGCCAGATCATCACCACCGCCCCGGCCAGCGACAGGAAAAAGATGTGCCATGAATAAAAACGGATGAGCGTGGCGGGTCCCGGCTCCGCGCCTCCGACCGCGAATTCATAGAAGCCGTTCCCGACCCACGGGATCGCCTTCAGCAGGTTGGTCCCGGCGGTCAACGCCCAGCGGATGCCCTCGTCCCAGCGCAGGATGTAGCCGGTGAAATCGAGCAGGAGGATAAAGACCAGCAGGCTCAGCCCGAGCAGGAAGTTGAATTTCCTCTGGGCGCTGTATGCCCCGGTGAAGACGACGCGCGCCAGGTGAATCAACGCGACGATCACCAGCAGTTGCGCCGCCCAGTAATGCAGGTTGCGCACGAGCGCGCCAAACGGGACGAAACTGGTGATGGTCTCGACCGTGATGGCGGCCTTCTCGGGCGTTGGGATGTAATAGAACATTTCCAATAAACCGGTCAGCACCAGAACCAGTGACAGGAACACCGCCGCCCCGCCCGCGCCCAGCGTATATCGCCAGCGCGCCTGCATGGCGGGAATCGTCGGCGGATGCAGATGGGCGAAGAAGTTCGGCCGGGCGGCGCGGCCGGCTGTCGGGTCCGCGAGGGAGGCGTTCTTGCGCCGCGTCAACGTATCGCGGGCGACCCATCCGACCATCGCCAGCAGGAGCGTCCCGATAAAAACGAAGATGCCAATGTTTTGGTTTTGCGGCACCGCGATCTGCCTGTGGACAGGCACGGCGGAGGCGTTGGTTTCGTTCAAGACGAGTCCCACCGGCAGGGTGCCTCGCAATCTCAATAAATAGGCTGTAGCCTGCCAGGCTTTTTCAGGCCCGAGCGAGCGGGGATTCCACCACGGCATCATCACGACGACGTAATCGTAGAGTTGCTGTGCATTTTCGAAACGGCCCAGCGCTCCGCCCACGGCCAGCGCGGGAAGCGTAAGGTCCTTCGGGATCTCGAATCCGTGCGGCGGATGATCCTTGCCGTGACAGCCCGATTGCCAGCAGTCGCCGTCCGGGCCGTACGCGCCCCAGCGCCATTCCTCCGTCATTCCCTGGCCACGGTCGCCGTGACAGGCCATGCAAACGCCCCAGTAGAGGAGCGCGCCTTCATCCGCCTGCGAGCGGACCTCGGGCACCTGCGGGCTTGCCAGGCGGCTTATATCGAAAGTTGGCGTGACCGTCGGCGTGGCATCCTGCAAGTGTGGAGATGCGTTTGCGTTCCCCGTTAAGAGCAGGCTCGCGCCTGCCAAAAGGATGCACCCCGACGCGATCAAGAGCACGCGTACGATGCGCATCGGCCGGTATTGTGCTTTTGGCGCGGGAAGGTTGAACTTCATACTGAATACATCCAGCGGAATACAACGGTGATTTAACGATATTCCACTTTGGATAACCAGTGAAGAATATCCTAATTATGTCATGTGCTTGTTTGCAGGCCGGAAACGTCCCCGTGTGATAAGATGTCCACCATGAATTTCTCTCCCATCACCGACGACCTGTTCATCGGCACCGCACCCTCCGTCCGCGATTACGACCGTCTGCGCGGACTGGGCGTGCGGCTGGTCATCAACATGCGCTGGGGAGCGCGTCTCGACCCCGATCCGCACGAACCGCCCCTCGACTTGTTGTGGCTTCGGACTTTCGACACCTTCCTGCTCCCCATCCCAATCCATCTCCTTGTCCGCGGCGCGCGCACTGCCCTGGCGGCCATCCGTGACGGAGGCAGGGTCTACGCCCATTGCGCCTACGGACGTCACCGCGGCGTGGCGATGGGCGCCTGCATTCTCATTGCACAGGGCATGACGCCCGACGAGGCCATGCGGCTGGTCAAGTCCCGCCGCCCCGTGGCCGACCCCGACATCTTTTATATCCGCAGCCGCATCCTGAAATTCGCGCAAGTATGGGACGCGGATGGACGCGGATAGTTTAAAACACAGCCGCGTCCAATAAAAAAGACCCCGATCCAAGGGGTCTTGACTTTCGACTTTCCAGCCTTCAACCTTTGGGCGGCGGCGCGTCCTTGTCGTACACGAACACCTGAATATCCAATCCCTCTTTATTCAATAAATCCATCGCGGGCTGGAAGGTCGCGTCCTTGATTCTTTGCATATCCCCCGCGGGCGCGTAGACCGACAGCCGCGCCTCCTCATCGGACATCTTGGCGGTCTTCACCTCCGCGCTCGCACACGCGGCCTTGATCGTATCGCTCATCTGTTTGATCGCGTCATCCAGTGTCATGGCAAGCCCCAAGAACTTTGGAATGCAGGAGCTTGCTCCTGCCACATTCGACGGCATACCACTTCGTGGCGCTTAGCCGGCGGACTCCAAAGTGAATTTGATTTCTTGAAATTATATACACAAACTCGTCACACCGCAATCTTGGCGATGGTCACGCCCTCGCCGCCTTCCTTCTCGCCGCCCTCCTCGAACGACTTCACATACGAATGTCCGCGCAGGGCCTCGCGCACCGCAGCGCGCAGTTTGCCCGTCCCCTTGCCGTGCACGATGCGCACGAACGGCAGTCCCGCGAGATACGCCTTTTCGAGATAACGCTCCAGCGCCTCCAGCGCCTCCTCCACTATCATGCCGCGCAGGCTGACTTCCATACCCGGGGAAGTTTGCAGGTTGAAGGTTGCAGGTTTAAGGTCGTTTGACACGCGGGACTTTGAACCTTTGACCTTCAACCTTAAATCATCTTCCGACTCCTTGTCCTCGAAGACGCGTTGGATATCCACCAGCCGCGCCCGCACGCGCAGACTCCCGATCTGGACCTCCGCCTCGGACTCAGCCAGGGCTGTCACCACGCCCTCCGCGTTCAGCGTGCTGACGCGTACGCGCTCGCCCAATCGCACGGGTGACTGCGCACTGATTACTGATAACTGATCACTCTTCCTCCCAACAGGCGCTACAACGTTCTCTTCCATCTTTTCCAGTTTCTCTTCTACGGCTTGGATTGCCTGCAAAGGCTGGCGCGCCTTCTTCAACTGTGACTTGAGCGACTCGATGTTGCGCCTGAGCACGGCCACTTCCAGTTCGCCTTCGGCGCGGGCTTTGGCCAGCACCTCGCGGCGTTCGTCTTCGATCTTGTCCAGCCGCTTTTGCAATTCGGCGTTGAGGGCGTCCGTCTTCTGGCGCGCCTGGATGGCCTTCTCGCGTTCCCGTGACGACCGATTGCGTTCGCGGCGGATGTCGTCGAGCAGTTTGTCGGCGCGGCGGTCGTCGGGGTGGACCTCGCTCTTCGCCGCGGCGACAATCTTCTCGTCCAGGCCGAGGCGGGAGGCGATGGCAATCGCGTTCGAGCGCCCGGGCAGTCCTATCGTCAATTGATACGTCGGGCGCAGGGTCTTCAAGTCGAATTCCACCGACGCGTTGACGACGCCCTTCGTCGCGTGCGCGAATTGTTTGAGTTCGGGATGGTGTGTCGTGACGAGAGTCGTCGCGCCGAGTTCGAGCAGGTGGGCGAGGATGGCGCGGGCCAGCGCGGCGCCCTCCTGCGGATCGGTGCCCGCGCCCAGTTCGTCGAGGATGACCAGCGCGCGCGCGTCGGCCTTCTTTAAGATTCGGATGATGTTGGTGATGTGACCGCTGAAAGTGCTGAGTGATTGCTGGATGGACTGCTCGTCGCCGATGTCGGCATAGACGGCCTGGAAGAGGCTCAGTTCCGAGCCGCTCTGCGCGGGGATGTGCAGTCCGCTTTGCGCCATGAGCACGAGTAGGCCGACGGTTTTCAATGCAACGGTCTTGCCGCCCGTGTTCGGCCCGGTGATGACCACCGCGCGCGTGTCTTCTGGAAGATCGAAATCTATGGCAACGACTGTGGCGGGATCGAGGAGAGGATGGCGGGCTTTTATGAGTTTTAATGTTGGAAGGTTGAAAGTTGAAGGTTGATCTTGTACTTTCAACTTTGAACCTTTAACCTTCAACTCACGAAGGATCGGCTCACTCGCGTGCAACTCCTCCGCGTACTTCGCCTTGGCGAACGCCAGATCGAGCAGTGCCAGCGACTCGACGCCCCAGATCAGTTCGTCCGCGTGCTGCGCCACCAGCGCGGAGAGTTCGGCCAGGATGCGGCGTTCCTCATCGCGTTCCGCGAGTTGTAGTTCGCGCAGTTCGTTGTTGGCCTCCACGATGGGCAGCGGCTCGACGAACAGCGTCGCGCCCGATGCCGACTGGTCATGGACGATGGATTTGATGCGCCCCTTGAATTCGGCGCGCAGGGGAATGACGAAGCGCCCGTCGCGCTGGGTGATGATGGCCTCCTGCAGCATGGAGGCGGTGTGCGCGTCGGTGATGTATTTTTGCAGTTTGCCCATCAGGCGGTCGTGCGCGATCTTAATTTCACGGCGCAGGGAAGCCAGTTTTGGCGAGGCAGAATCGAGCACCTCGCTGCGGTCGGACAGCGTGCGCGTGATGGCGTCCACGAGGCCGAGGGTCTCGGGCAGACCGAGGGCGATCTCCGCGAGGCGGGGATATTTATCGTTGACCGCGCGCGTTTCGCCTCGCGCCAATCGGGTCTTGCGTGACTCTTTCTTGGCTTCTGCGCCTTCGGCAGAACCATTGTGCCCGCTTTTGCGGACGAGTAATTTTCTCAAGTCGCGCGCCGAGATGAGCGTGGACTTGACGTCCAGCAGCTGCTGAGGATCGAGCACGCCGCCGCGCCGCGCCAGTTCCACCGCGGGGCGGATGTCGTGCGCGCCGCCCACGCTCGCGTCGCTGGTGGAGAGCAGGAGACGCGCCTCGGTGGTCTCGGCCTGCAGGCGCGTTACATCCTCGAGGTGGGTGGATGGCTGTAATTTGCGCGCCAAATCTGCCGAGGCGGAGAAGGCGCAGTTGGCCGCGAGGCGTTCGAGGATGCGCGGATATTCGAGGACGGTAAGGGTCTTGGTGTCCATTGCGGGGGAATTAAACCACAGATGCGCGCAGATGAACACAGATTCGCGGCAGGGGGATGCTTGGTACCGCCTCGGCAAGAACTCTTTTTCGCGAAGGCCGCACAGCGCGCCGATGTTCTTCGGAAAGGAAAGCGAAACGGTCAGGGAAATTGCAGATGCAATCGAGTGGAATTTTGAGGCCTCCCTTCGCGGTGAGATCGCCTTCTAGGAGGCTGGCGGAGAGGAAAATGCGGAAATCCGTTTTCTCGCCAATTCAGCCGAAAGGCCATTCCGCAAGCGCAGAAAACGGATTTCTGGGGGGTCTCCGACAAACTGCTAGCAGCGGCCTCAATCTTCTGAGGGACTCGCAACACATTCCCTCAATATCTCCATTGTCTCCCTCTTGCCTCCCACCCCATTCTCTCCGGCGGGACCGATGCAGGAGGGACAGCCGTCCTCGCAGGGACATTCGGTTACGAGTTCGAGGGCGCGGGCAAGTAATTCCTCATGAATTTCAAATAGTTTCTGACTGAAGCCGATGCCAGCGGGCACCACATCGTAAAGAACAACGGATGGATTGGGAAAAGACGAGGAAGAGACCGGCTCGATATGTGAGCCGAGGTCGCGCGGGTCGCACATGAGGAAGAGCGGCGCGAGGTTGCCGAGCACGTAGGCCAGCCCGGCCAGTCCACTGCGCATGCGGACGTTCTGCTCCGCTTTGCGGTGACAGTTCGAGCAGAGGGTGATGAGATTATCGAGGCGGTTAGCCTGCTCCGCGGAGGGGAATTGTCGAAATGGAATCTTGTGATGCACATCGTGCTGACGACCATCTTCAAGTAGTCCGCATACCTGACAGCAATAGCCGTCGCGGGCGCGGACGCGTTCGCGAATCTTCGGCCAGTCGGGGCCATAGTCGTTCGGGTCGTTGGTCCAGGCTCCGCTTTCGCGCAAACGCGAGAGGGTCGCTTCGGAGAGGGACAGCCAGTAACCGGTCGTTTGCAGATCGGAGGGGGGCAGGTCGAGAGGTTCTTCGCCGAGGTTTTCACCGGATAGCCAGCTGCGTTTGCGGAAGCCGGTCACCTGCGTGGTGACTTGCAGTTCGCCCCATTCTTTTTCACCGACCTCACCCCCGGCCCCTCTCCTAAAAGGAGAGGGGAGCGCGGCCTTCGCAGAGATGGACAAAACCGTAATGCTTGTCTCGCGCAACGGCTCAGTGTAGTAATCCAGGCCGACGGGGATGAGCGCGGCGAGGTTGCGCGTCAGGTCGAGTTCCTGCACATAATATTGCTGGCCTTCGTGCAAATAGACGGCGCGCGGGTGCACCATCCAGGGCGCGGAGGCCAGGTCCACTTCGCCAATCGTCCGTGGTCCGTCGTCCATGGTCTGAAGAACCACATTCGCGGGCGAAGCAGAACGCAAGGAAATGTTCGCGGCGGGATAGGCATCTGCCATCCAGAAATATTTTTCGTTCGATACGTGCAGTTCACCATTGCTGGTGAGAACGTCGAGAAACTCGCGCACGGTTTCATTTGGCAATCGTCCAAAGCCTTCGCCCGGCTGAAAGGGCAGTTCGAACGCAGCGCAGCGTAAATGTTCGAGCAGGATGAGCAGGTGATTTGGGTTGACCAGTCCCTGCTCGGGAGAACGGCCGAAGAAATAATCGGGATGATGCGCAAGGAACTGGTCGAGCGGACCCGCGCCTGCCACGAGCACCGCCAGCGCGGACTCCTCGCCGCGGCCGGCGCGTCCCGCCTGCTGCCAGGCCGAGGCGATACTGCCGGGATATCCGACGAGAAGCGCTGCGCCCAGCCCGCCGATGTCAATGCCGAGTTCGAGGGCGTTGGTGGCGACCACCATACGAACGCTTCCATCGCGCAGACCTTTTTCGATCTCGCGGCGTTGGGCCGGGAGGTAGCCGGAGCGATAGCCGCGAATACCCCCTCCCCGTTCCTCCCCCATTTTCGGAGAAAATGGGGGAGGGTGCAGGGTGGGGGTCCCTTGCAACTGCGTCAATAGAATCTCAACACTTCTTCTTGAGCGCGCAAAGACCACGCTCTGCACATTCTCTTCCAGCAACTCACCCGCCAATCGCAAAGACTCTTCAAATGAGGATTTTCGCAGACCGAGAGCGGGGTCAATGACGGGCGGATTGTAAAGGATGAAATGACGCTCGCCGCGCGCCGAGCCGTCGCGGTCAATCAATGTGACGGGTTCCTCGATCAGTTTTTCAGCCAGTTCGGCGGGATTGCCAATTGTCGCGGAGGTGAGCAGGAATTGCGGATGCGCGCCGTAGAAGGCCGCGACGCGTTTCAACCTGCGAATGACATTGGCGACATGCGAACCGAACACACCGCGATAGGTGTGCATCTCGTCAACGACGACGAAGCGCAGTCCGCGCAGGAAATCTCCCCAGTTGGTGTGATGCGGCAGGATGCCGGTGTGGAGCATGTCGGGATTCGTGAAAATGATGCGGGCGTTCTTGCGGATTTGGGAGCGTTTGGATTGAGGGGTATCACCATCATAAATCGCTGGTTGAATGTCCGCAGGTTGGAACGTTTGAAGGTTGGCAAGTTGGTCTTGCGTTAATGCCTTTGTGGGAAATAAATAGAGGGCGCGGGCGGAGGAGTCTTGGATGAGTGCTGAGAGGACGGGCAGGTTGTAGGCAAGGGTCTTGCCGGAGGCGGTGCCGGTGGCGAGGACAACATGCTCGCCGCGGCGCGCGGCCTCGAATGCCGCGGTCTGGTGGCTGTACAGGGCGTGGATTCCGCGCCTCGTCAACGCGGCAGGCAGGGGGTCCGGGAGAGGCGGGAGTGGAGTCAGTTCGGCCGGGCGCGGATGCAGAATCCGATGGGCGGCGAAGTTGGGCGCGGTGTCGGGGTCTGCCTGCCAGCGGTCGAGCAATGAGGCAAGGGTCATGCAGCCTTAAAGTTTGATGGAGAGGGCGTCGAGGCGGATGCCCGAAATGGACAGTTTGAGCGGTTCGGCGCGCGGCCTGTCCTTTTGCGGGATGTGTTCGAAGGCGGTTTTGGTGATCAGGATCTCGCCCGGGGAGGCGATGTCTTCGCCCAGTTTGCTGGCGCGGTTGACGATGGCGCCGAAATAATCGGGCCCGCCGGTCAGCAGGACGTCGCCGTAATCAATGCCGATGGCGACGCGGATATCGAATTTTTCCTCGGTGTACACGTTCATGCGGTTGAAGACTTCGTTCAAGTCCAGGGCGGCCTGCAGGGCCGAATGCGCGTCGTCGAACATGGCGAAGCAGTTATCGGCCTCGTACTTGACCACCCTGCCGCCCTTTCCCTCGATGACCGGCTGGGAGGCAAGTTGCATGCGCCGCACCATCGAAAGATAATGGACGATGCCATAACGCTGTGTGAGCAGGGAGAAACCCGAGAGGTCCATCACCAGCACGGCCTTGACCGTGCCGAATTCGTCCCAGAGTCTTTTTTCAATATCCTTTCGCTTTGCTTCCTCTTCCTGCTGTGCAAATTCCAGAAGCAGGTCTTCGAATCTTTGATCCATGGCAACCTCCACTTTGGAAAGTCATTCAGGATTGGATAAATGCAGGACGCGCAGGGCCATCGCGCCGACTCCCAGCGGGAGCCAGAGGGTGACCGCGCGGAAGGCCAGTGTGAGCACCACCGCCGCCTCCCACGGGACCCGCAGCGAGGCCAGCGTCAAAGGCATGACTCCTTCCACGACGCCGATCCCCGAGGGCGTCGGCGAGACGATCATGAACAGGTAACTGATGGCGAACCCGGCGATGATCGTGCCCGCCGAAAAGGGGATGTCGAAGGCGAGGAAGAGCACCAGCAGGAGCACGGTCAGCAGGGTCTTGTTGAGCAGGGCGTGCAGGAAGGGTGGGATCATCTTCCTGGGATGCTGGCGCAGGTCGGCGAGCCCCTCGGCCAGTTCGCCGGCGAAGGCGTGGGCGCGCGCTTCGCTGAAATAGTCGCGGCGGATGAAGAGACGCACGATCCGATTCAGGAAATGCGCGCCGCGCGCCAGCATGTTTCCCAGCTCATCCGCCGAGCGATACCCAAGATAAAGCAGGAAGGCAAAGATGGACGCAACCGTAAACAACAGCAGGGAGGCGACGATCTCCCCGGCGTTCAGGTGATTGCGGCGGATGAGGACGAGCAGGCCGAGGGCAAGGATCACCAAAAACGCGGCCTGGTCGAAGAGGATGAAGAGCGCGCCGGCCAGGGTCACCTTGCCGGAGGGATGTCCGCGCTGACGCGCATCGTTGATGAAAACTGCGATGCCGCCCATGCCCGCCGTCGGCGTGACGATGTTGACGAAGATGGAGGCCGCCGCCGCCAGCGTCATGCGTCCGCTTTCTTCCTCCATGCCAAGCAGGTGGTAGATCGAACGATAAGTAAGGCCCGTATTGGTCATCCACACGACCAGGAGAAGCAATGCCAGGATCAGGAACCACAGGTTGGCGCGGCGCAGGGTTTCGATTGTGTTCTCCAACTCCCCGGCATTCAGGACAATGAAGACCATCCCCAAAAAGAGCAGGAAGACCACAAAGAATTTCCGCATTGCAGTCATTATACACAAAGACCTCCGAGGGGCGATGCCTCGGAGGTCACAAACGACACAACAGTAGGGGCCCAGCGACGCTTCGTCTTCGGCCTTCGCCTCCGCTCAGCGCGCCGTTGTGCCCTGCAAATCTTAACTTCTCCGCCGTCCGCCCATGCCGCCGACGAGCGTGACGTAATACAGCAGTTGCAGGATGGCGGTGACCAGCCCGGCCACGTAGGTCAGCGCGGCCGCGTTGAGCACGGTGTTCACGCCGCGTTGTTCGTCCTCGCCCTGGATGATGCCGGTCTCGGCCAGCAGGCGTTTGGCGCGCGCCGAGGCGTCCAGTTCCACAGGCAGGGTGAAGAGGGCAAAGATTGCGCCGCCCGAGAAGACCAGCACGCCCAGCCAGGCCAGTTCCGTGAGGCGCAGGAGCAGGCCGATCATGATGAGGATCCAGCCCAGGTTCGAACCGATGTTGACGGCCGGCACGATGGCCGAGCGCAGGCGCAATGGGAAGTATTCTTCGTGATCCTGCATGGCGTGGCCGAGTTCATGCGCCGCGATGGCGAGGGAGGCCACCGAAGCGTAATTGGCGACGCCCGGCGAAAGCCGCAGGACTTTGTCGCGCGGGTCGTAATGATCGGAAAGGTTTCCGCGAATGCCCTCGATGCGGACGCCTGTTAATCCGCCTCGCGAAATGAGACGCTGGGCGGCCTCCGCGCCGGTCAGACGGCTGCGCGCGGGGACCTGACTCCAGCGGCGATAGGCCGAGTTGACGTACCAGGATGTCAGCATCATCAGCAAAAAGGCCGGGGCCATGTACAGCAGGTAGGTGGGGTTGAAGAAAAACATAGTTCAATCTCCTTGCACGGAATCAAGCCGGGAGGTTATTGCGAAGCGAGGATTCCCAGCAGTACCTCGACCGCCTTGTCCAGCTGCGGATCGCGGTCGTTATTGTAATCTTCCTCGGTCATTTCGACGACCACGTCCGGGGTGAGACCGACGTCGTGGATGGTGTTCTCATTAGGGGTCAACCATCTGGCAATTGTCACGCGCACCGCGCCTTGGTCGTTGTTCAACGGAATCCAGTTTTGTACTGTGCCCTTTCCAAAGGAGGTCACGCCGACCAGTTTACCGCGTCCATGATCCTGAATGGCGCCCGCCACGATCTCCGACGCCGAGGCGGTCCCTTCGTTGACGAGCACTACCAATGGGATATCAATTGCCAGTCCGCCGGGCTGGGCCTCGTACGAGATGCGCTGGCCGTCGCCGTATTGTTCATAGAGAACGACACCCTCGCCGACGAATTGCGAAGTGACCTCGACTGCCGTTTGCAGGTAACCGCCGCCGTTGTTGCGCAGGTCGAGGATCATGCCTTTCGGGTTTTGCGCCATCAAGTCTTCGAGCGCGTCGATCAACTCGGGCGTGGTCTTATCGCCGAAGGTGGTAACCTGCACGTAAGCGATGCCGTCTTCCAGCATTTTCCCTTCGGCGCTGCGAACGGTGATGCGGGCGCGGGTGATCTTCACGTCGAAGGGTTCGTCGTTCCCGCGCTGAATGGTGAGGATGATCGTGGTGCCGGCCGGGCCGAGCACCCTCTGACGCACCAGTTCGGGGTTGACGCCGGTCATATCTTCGCCGTCTATTGCGATGATCGCGTCGCCGCTGCGCAGTCCGGCCGCCTCAGCCGGGGAGCCGGGGATCGGGCTGATGATGGTCATCCATTCGCCGTCGGTGTCCACGTATGCGCCGATGCCTTCATATTCACCTGCCAGCGATTCGTTGGCCGCCTTGAATTCCTCGGGATCCATGAACGAAGTATGTTCGTCGCCCAGCGCCTCGAGCATGCCGCGGAGCGCTCCCTGCATGAGGGCGTAGTCGTCCACCGGTTGGTCCACATACTGATCGTGGACGATATCCCATGCTTCCCAAAACGGCTGGAAGAGCGTCTCCAGGTCGTCCGGCGTGGCGGACTGCATCTCTGCCGAGGGGGTGCCGGCAACAGGCGGGAGGCTTCTGGAAACCCCGGACGATACCGGCAGGAAATGTCCCATCAGGAAGCCGCCCGAAAATGCGCCGAGCAAAAGCACCACTGCTGCGACGACGATCAGAGTGACTTTTAAGGCTTTATTCACGGAATACTCCTTTGACGCCAAAACATTGCCCTAGCCTAACATGGAGGGATTAAAGGAGAATGAAACCAATGTGCTGGCGGCGTAAGAATGGCATAAATGTTTTATCAAACGGCTGTCTAAGAGATTCTTTTGAGACTGAATCCCTTGATTTCATCCAATGCCCCTTCCAGCGAGGAATGTCCGCTGTGGAAGTTCCATTGGCCCTGATTGCGTGCTTCGAACACGCCGTACGCTCCGTCATATTCGCCGATCAGCATGAACATCGTGCCCGTCTCGTCGCCGAACACGGCCAGCACTTTGTAATACCGTTTCGGATTGAATGTCTCGGCCGCGATGCGGCCGTCCTGGATTTGACTTTGGAGGGCTTTCAACCTGTCGTCGGACATGGGATAAGTGTAACATAAGACGCGCCCTGCGCCTCTTGCGCGGACCCCGGCATGGCTGCCGCGTTAGAAATTAAACATGATGGAGGCGGATCACTCCGTCTCCATCATGTTTACTGCATCTGTCGTTTTGGAGTCTACGGGGTTACCGTAAAGGTAAAGATGGTGGACCAGGGTCCCGGCCCAAAATACGAATTGTTCGCCCGGACGCGCCAGTAGTACGTGCCGGCTGACAAGTTTCCGCTCGTGAACTCTGACAAAGTTACTGTCTTGTTCAGCACCAATGACCCAAAGCCTGGGCCCTTCGATACCTGGATGGTATAGGTGCTGGCGAGTGCGACATCGGTCCAATCGTAGGAGGGGGCGAATGGGACCGCGTTGACTTCGCCGTCGGTCGGATTATTCAGCGTCGGCGCTTCTACCGAAGTGCGGAAGTAACTTACCGCCGACCACTGACTGCATTCCATGTCGGTATTGCAGGCGCGTACGCGCCAGTAATACTTGGTCGCAGGCAAAAGGTCCGGAGTGACGACGATCGTCGTAACGTACCGGTTGATAATGCTGGTATCGTCGAAGACTGGCGCGGCAAAGGTGGTATCGGTTGCAACCTGGACCTGGTAGTAGTCGAAGATTGTCCCGGCCGGCAGGGAGACGACCGACCATTTTAGTTCCGGACCGAGGACGGTCAACAGTTTGTTTAGCGGCGGGTATAACAGTCTCGGAACGCTAGGCGGATTGGCCGTATTGACGGACCAGATGACTGACCAGTGACCGGGGCCGTAGTTTGCCTTATTCGCCCTGACCCGCCAGTACACTGTACGGTTGCTTGTCAGGGGCTTGGCCGGCGTATATTGAGAGACGGCGGTCACAGCGCTGATGAAGGGATTAGCGAAATTACTGTTGTACGATGCCTGGAAGGTGTACTGTGTCGCGAAAGCAACGTCCGTCCAATCGAAGGTCGGCATGTTGTCGGTCAGGTCGAACATGTCGAGGGGATCGAGCAGGGTTGGCGTCTCGACCGAGATGCGCAACGCAAACACCTCTGACCAGCTGCTGGAGTACACGTCCAAAGTGGTATCGTCGACATTATAGGCGCGCACGCGCCAGTAATAGGTGGTGGCCGGGTCGAGGATGTCTCCGTCGAGCACCTGGTACCACGGCGTGGCAATATCGAGGACGGTATCGTCAATATCTACGACTGCGAAGGTTTTGTCCTTTGCGATCTGAATCTGATATTCCTGGAAGGTCGTCCCCGATGGCACAGTGACGGCCTCCCAGACTAGGAGCGGTGTGGGATCGTCTGTCAACTTGTTGTTATTCGGCTGTGACAAGACCGGAATGCTCGGAGGTATTGCCGTCTGTGTGATGGTGTAAATGGGCGACCAGGCGCTCGGGCCGTAGCCGCTGTTGGTGGTGCGCACGCGCCAGTATAGAGTTTGGTTGGCTGGCAGGTCGGTGGTGGGCGTATATTCGGTCACTGTGTAGGAAACGGTGACGTTAATTAACAGGGAAGTGAATCCGTAGTACTTGGAAACCTGCAGGTTGTAACCGCTGGCGTTGAGCACGCCGTCCCAGTCGAATGTCGGGCGGTTCGTCAGGATGTTGGTCATATCCGCCGGTGAGACCAAATTGGGCGCTTCGACTGCGGTGCGGAACGAATAGGTGGCCGACCAGCCCAGGGTTTCGGCCAGCGTGCTGACCGAGCGGACGTGCCAGTAGTAGGTGCGTGCCGGAGTAAGCGCTACGCCGACCGTGTGGGTGAGCGTTCCATTGGGTATAGCGTAGTCGCTGTCAATGATGGTAGCGCCAAAGGCCGGGTCGGTGGCGATTTCGATTTCGTAGTGATCCATGTCCACCCCGGTGGAGGCCTTCCACGTCAGGTCGGGCGTGTAATTCGTGATCAGTGCATTATTGGCGGGAGTGAGCGGCACCGGTTTGGAGGGCGCCGCAGCCAGCGGAGCGTTGGCCGGCACACCCTGGGACGCGCCGATTGTGCTCACTAGGATGAATGCCGACAAAAGCATCAATTTTAGTAGTTTCATTTTGGACCTTTCTTTAGACCATTGTCATACATCTTTTCACGGGAAGCGGATTTAAAAATACCTGATAAACAACAATCAGTCAATGTTTAATTAACTACAATTACCCATCGGTTGAGATGTGGGGGATGAGATGCGTATAGATGATAGCGCCCCCATTGCCTGTTGCCAAGACAACGGATACTCCACAACCGCGGATGGCAACGAAACGGACACGCTCGAACGTTACATTGCCCTGCCGGACGGCACGGACACGCTCCTGCTGCTTGAAGGCCGCAAAGGATATGGAGACTGACCGCCTGATTAGATTGGAACGCGAGAGCGGCCCATCGGGCCGCTCTGTCGTTATTTCTTCTTTTTGTTTGGCGATTTCTTCTTCGCTGAAGTCGTCTTCTTTGCCTTCGGCGCAGAAGTTTTCTTAGCAGGCTTTTTTGCCTCTTCCAGGACGATCTTCTTCACGAATCTCTCGACCTCCCACACAACGTGCACCGCGGTCACCGCGTCGCCGGGCTTCACCTCGGTGACTGCATCGCCGCGCGTGGCTGAACGTTTGCGCAGGGGCGCCGCGTCCAGCCGCGTGGACTTGGGCGCGGCCTTCGCGAGGTGGATGGTGGCGATGTGATTCGCTTTGCCGCTGGCTATGCCCGCCAATGCGACTCGCTTGGGCAGTTCCCACAGAATCACGCCTTTGCCGTAACGGCCCTGGGACGGAATGTCCTTCTGTTCGAGACGCTTGGCCTTGCCGTCCGTCGCGATGACGAAAAGATCGCCGGGCGCGGGCAGGATCTCCATACCGACCACCTCGTCGCCGTCCTCCAGTTTGATGCCGCTCACGCCCGCGGCAATCAGCCCCATCGGGCGGACGTCTTCTTCGCTAAACCGAATCCCCATGCCCTGCGCGGTGGCCAACATGATTTCGTACTTGCCGCCGGTCAAGCCGACCCAGCCAAGTGAGTCGCCTTCGTTGACCTTGACCAGCGTGAAGGTCTGCGCTGAGGGTCCCGGCAGTTCGCTGATCGGGCTCTTTTTGACCAGCCCGCCGCGCGTGGCGGTCAGCACGCAGGTTCCTTCCGGCAGGTCAGATTTTTTGGATGGTACCGAGAAAACCGCCGCGAGGGTATCGTTCTCGCTCAACGCCGAGATCTTGAAGTACGGCGCGCCGTCCGAAAGTTTTTCGGCCTCCGGGATGGTGTGCGCGGCCACTGCGGCGGCTTTGCCATTTTGTGACACGAAGTAGAGCGTATCGTGCGTGGAGGCGCGCACCAGCCAGCGCGGCGCGTCGTTGCCGCTGGGACGCGGCGGCTTGTCCACGTGCGTGTGGGCCACCATGCCCTCGGCGGTGACGCCGATGTAGATCATCTGCTCGGGTAAAAGGTCGGTGGCGGTGAGCAGTTTGGCGGCCTTGCCCTTTTTGAGATTCACGATCTGCGTGCGCCGGCGGTCGCCGTACGCCTGTTTGACTCGCAGGAGTTCCTCGGCCACCACGCCGCGCATTTTCTTGGCGGATTTCAACAGGTCGGTCAATTCCTTGATGAGCGCGGACACTTCCTTGTATTCGGTCTCGATCTTCTTGCGCTCGAGCGCGGCCAGGCGGCGCAACTGCATGTCGAGGATGGCGTTGGCCTGGATCTCCGTCAGTTTGTAGCGCTTCATCAGTTTGGCGCGCGCCGTCTCCACGTCCGGCGCGTTGCGGATGAGGTTGATCACCTCGTCGAGGTGTTTCAGCGCGACGAGCAGTCCCTCCAGAATGTGGGCGCGCTGTTTTGCCTTTTCCAGATCGAACTGGGCGCGGCGTTTGATGACCGTCAGCCTGTGTTCCAGATAGACGCGCAATGCCTGCTTGAGGGTCAGCAGGCGCGGCTCGCCGTCCACCAGCGCCAGCAGGATGATGCTGAACGTGGATTGCATCGGCGTGCGGCGGTAGAGTTCACGCAGGACCGTCTCAGCCTCGACGTTCTTGGTGAGTTCGATGACGATGCGCATGCCCTGGCGGTCGGATTCGTCGCGCAGGTCGCTCAGACCCTCCAGGGCGCCGTCGCGCGCCAGTTCGGCGATGCGCTCGATCAGGCTGGACTTGTTGACCTGGTATGGCAGTTCGGTGACGATGATGCGGCTCTTGCCGCGCTCCATCTCTTCGACGTGGACCTTGGCCTGAATGGTCACGCGTCCGCGCCCGGACCCGTAGGCGGACTCGATACCCTCGTCGCCCTTCTCCTGCACGATGACGCCGCCCGTCGGGAAATCGGGACCCTGGACGAACTCCATGAGTTGATCCACGTCAATGTCGTCCATCTTCTCCCAGCGCTCGAGCATATATACGCAGGCATCCACCACCTCGCCCAGGTTGTGCGGCGGGATGGAGGTCGCCATGCCGACCGCGATGCCGGTCGCGCCGTTGACCAGCAGGTTGGGGAGCGCCGCGGGCAGGACCGAGGGCTCGACCAGCGTTTCGTCGAAGTTGGGGAGAAAGTCAACCGTATCTTTGTTGAGGTCCGCCAGGATGTCCATGGCGGGCGCGGCGAGACGCGCCTCGGTGTAGCGCATCGCCGCGGGCGGGTCGCCGTCAATCGAACCGAAGTTGCCCTGACCGTCTACGAGCAAAGTCCGCAGCGAAAAATCCTGCGCCATGCGCGCCATGGCTTCGTATACTGCCGAGTCGCCGTGCGGGTGATATTTACCGAGCACCTCGCCGACGATGCGGGCGGACTTTTTGTAAGGCGAGTCGGCGCGGATGCCCATGTCGTACATCGCGTACAGAATGCGGCGCTGGACGGGTTTCATGCCGTCGCGCGCGTCGGGCAGGGCGCGCGCCACGATGACCGACATGGCGTAATCGAGGTATGCCTGCTGCATCTCGCGGTCAATGTCTATTTTGCGGACGAGGCCGAGTTCCATAAATGACTCCAAATGTTTCACCACAGAGACCGTAGAGGAATGACAGAGAAATTAAAACTCCGTGCTCCCCGTGTGCTCTGTTGTGAATGAATGTTCTAGGTCGTGCCTATCTTACGGGGAAAGAGGCGCGGCGTCAAGGCGCGTCATTCAAATAGGGGTTGGAAAGAACACTGGCTGGCAGTAAAATTTACCCATGACACGAAATTCCTACGACGTCATTGTCATCGGCGCGGGGCATAATGGACTGGTCGCCGCCGCGTATCTGGCGAAACAGGGCAAAAAGGTTCTGGTGCTCGAACGCCGCACTATTGTGGGCGGTTCTGTTGTCACTGAGTCTTTTGGCGAAAATTTCACGGTCGACTCAGTGCAAACAGGCGGAACTCTGCGGCCAGACATTATCAAGGGTTTGAAACTCCCGCTTCCCGTTGTCAAAGAGAAGCCTGCGTTTATTTCTCTGCAATCTGATTCAGAACCCCTAACCCTTGACCCCAATCCTCTAAAGACTGCCGAGTCCATCAAGCACTTCTCCGCAAAAGACGCGGCGCGCTGGCCCGAATTTGTCCGTTTTATGGATAAGGCCGCGTACATTCTTGATGTTGCCTACTCCACAATTATGCCGCGCCTGCCGAGAAATTTCAGTTTCAGCGAAGGCTACGGCCTGCTCGAACTGGGACTCGAACTGCGCCTCGCGGGCCGCAGGGACATGCTCAATTTCATCCGCGCCCTGCCGATGACCGCGCAGGAACTCGTGGAAGAATATTTCGAATCCGAAGCCGTCAAAGCCGCGGTGGCTTCAGTCGCCATTCACGGCTCCACACTCGGACCCATGTCCGCAGGCACGGGCTACACTCTTATCCACAACTGGATGAATCGCGGCGGGCTGGCGCACGTCAACGTGGGAAGAGCGGGTGAGATCACATCCGCGCTGGCGAGTGCGGTGAAATCTTTTGGCGCGGAAGTCAGGACGGACGCGGAGGTGGAACGTATACGAGTAGACACGTACACATGTAAAGGTGTGGTGTTGAAAAACGGAGAGGAGATCTTTGCCGATAGGGTCATTTCCGCCATTGATCCCAAGCGGACATTTCTCAATCTCGTCGGTGCGCCGAACCTCCCGCCTGAATTCGTGTGGAAGGTCCAATCCATCAAAATGCGCGGCTCGATCGCCAAAGTGCATCTGCTCACCGATGGCAACCACGGCATTCCAGATGGGACGGTTGCCCTCGCGTCATCCATCAAACACCTCGAACGCGCCTATGACTCGGCGAAGTATGGCGAGATTTCCGAGAAGCCGTATCTTGAAGTAACGACTTCGGGCAATACGGTATCGGTCCACTTCCAGTTTGCGCCGTACAGGCTAAAACAAGGCGCCTGGAATGGTGAAATGCGTAACGCACTCAAGGATTTGGCAATTTCCACCCTCGCCGGATACTTCCCCAATCTCCAATCACGAATTACCAATTACCACATCATCACCCCTCTCGACCTCGAACAAACCTACTCCCTCACCGAAGGCGACCTCAATCACGGTCAACTCATGCTCGATCAATTCCTGTTCATGCGTCCGATACCGGGTTGGTCGAATCACAAGACGCCGATTGATAACCTTTATCTCTGCGGAAGCGGTGTGCATGGCGGAGGGGGAGTCGGCGGCGCGGCGGGACGGAATGTGGCAAGAGTATTGAAATAACCGGGAGCGAGCGGGGTCAGACGGCCCCGGTTGTCTGTTTTCGAGGCTTGGCCGCCCTTTGCCGCAAAATTTGAAGTGAACCGCCTTGAACGGTCAAGGCGACACAGACCGAGGCGATAAACGCCAGCCCGATGCCCGCGCGCGGCAGGAGGAATCCCAGCGCGAGGAAGAAACCCGCGAAGGCAAAAAGTCCATATAGCAAGCCGCGTTGCACGTGCGCCGCGGCCGCGGGTCCCTGCTGGCGATGCGCGAAGACCGCCAGGATGGTCACGTACAGCGGGATGGTCGTCAGCAGGCCGGTCAGGCGCGGACCGATGAAGGGCGCGATGCCCGTCAACAACAAGATAAAACTCGTCCCGATCAGGATGCGGGCGGGGATGTCCCAGCGGCCGGGACTGGCATTGTTTTCCTCCACATCGTCTTTCGGCAGGAAGCGCAGGCCGAGTGCGATGGCCGCGCACACGGCGATGAAAATCGGAAGGAGCGGAAAAACAATATTTTGCAAAAGAGTCGTGCTGACGCCAAACACGAGCAGACTACCCATGAAGGCAACCGTCCAGCGGAAGCGCGTTGCCAGCCAGGCATAGGTCAGCGCGTAGGCCACCAGCGAAAGCCCGCCGCTCAAAGTTCCAAGCGCGGCGTTCGCGGCAAAGTCCGCGCCGTGGCTGAGGGCGAGGATGAAAACGACCGGACCCGACGTGAGGGGCAATCCCACCAGCCAGCCGCTGACGGCGGGTCCCCATTTGCGCCCCGCGAGGCTGGCGGTGCCGATGATGAGCGGTGCAAGGATGAGTTTGATGGCGAGGATGTTCATTGGATGATTGTGACGATGGCCCCTTTCGCGCCCGCTTCTCTCATTGACCGTGAAACCGCCTCCGCCATCTCAGGCCTGACCAATGCGATCATGTTGCCTCCGCGCCCGCCACCCGACAGCTTCGCGCCCAGCGCGCCTGCCGTCCGCGCGGCCTCGACCAGCCGATCCAGCTCCGGCGAGGAGACGGTCATCTCTTGCAGAAGGGCGTGATTTCGATTCATCAATTGGCCCAATTTGTGGAGTGTTTGCTCCTGCGAACTCGACGGCGAGCCGTCGGACTCCAAATTTGCGGTGCCGCCTTCGATTACTCGACGCGCTTGTTTTGCGATGTTTCCGATTTGATCGAATACCGTTTCCCATCTGTTTTTATCCGCCTCCCACAACTTGCGGACATCGCCGACGGACTCTTTCGTCGGCGCGGGAATGCCCGTATCGCCGATGACGATGGTGAACGGTTTCGCGGCGCGAAATATTTCGACCCCACTCCCAGCCCCTCCCACAATGGGAGAGGAG
>JBBIKC010000035.1:0-38269 GCA_037445635.1 Chloroflexota bacterium | reverse complement strand
CCACGTCGGTGCCGGTGATGCCCATCGCCACGCCGATGTCGGCGCGCTTGATGGCAGGCGCGTCGTTCACGCCGTCGCCGGTCATTGCCACCACCTCGTCATTGGCCTGGAGCGCGTCCACGATGCGCATTTTGTGTTCAGGCGAGACGCGGGCGAACACGTCCGTATGTTGAATCTCGCGCTGGAGCGTGGCGTCGTCCATCTTGTCCAACTCCGCGCCCGTGGAGACCTTGTGGCCCGGGCGCAGGAGTCCGATGGTCTCGGCGATGGCACGGGCGGTGTTGGGATAGTCGCCCGTGATCATCACCGTGCGGATGCCCGCTTCGCTGGCGTTGGCGAGCGCGGGTTTGACCTCGGCGCGGGCGGGGTCTATCATGCCAAGCAGGCCGACAAAGACCAGGTCGCGTTCGAGATCGTCCACCTGGACATCCCCCGTCAGTTCATGCACATCCTTCTCAACTCGGTAGGCCACGCCCAGCACGCGCAGCGCGTCTTTCGTCAATGCATCATTGGCGGCCAAAATGCGCTGTCGCTGTTCCTCCGTCAGCGGGGCAGACTGGTTGTCCATGGTCTGGTAGCGCGTGCACAGATCCAGCACGAGATCGGGCGCGCCCTTGACGGCGATCACGCCCCAGTTGCGGACTTCATCGCTGTAGAACGGGGAGATGTCTTCGGGATGCGGTTCGCTCACCTCGTGGATGGTGATCATGCGTTTGCGTTCCGAATCGAAGGGGACTTCGTTCTCGCGCGGATAGGCCTGCTTCACGTCAACGGGCAGCGTTCCCGCCTTGGCTGCCGCCACCAGCAACGCGCCCTCGGTCGGGTCGCCGACGATGCGAAAGGTCTGCTGGCTGTCCGACTCGCCCGTGATCTCGATCTCGGCGTCGTTGTTGAGCACACCCAGCCACAGAGCGGTCAGCGCGGCGGGGTAACGGGTGATGTCCACAGGCTGGTTATCTATCAGGAAATCGCCCCTGGGGACGTAGCCCGTGCCCGTGATTTCGATGTATTGCCCGTCGGCCCACATGCGGGTGACGGTCATCTCGTTCTGGGTCAGCGTCCCCGTTTTATCGGAACAGATGACGGTGGCCGAACCCAGCGTCTCGACCGAGGACAATTTACGGATGAGCGCGTGGCGGCGGATCATCTCGCGCATCCCGAGGGCGAGGCTGATGGTCACCACGGCGGGCAATCCTTCGGGGACGGCGGCAATGGCCAGGCTGATGGCGATGATGAAGACCTCAGTCACTTCGCCGGCGTATTCCTTGAAGTAATCCAGCGGATTGCTGAACAACCCGCCGATGTCGGTGTAATTGACCAGCGCGACGATGAAGACAATGGCCACCAGAATCAGGGAGGCGATGCTCAGGGTTTTGCCCAGCTGGTCAAGGCGGCGCTGGAGCGGCGTCTCCTCCGTTTCGACGGTTTGGAG
The DNA here is from genome assembly GCA_037445635.1 of Chloroflexota bacterium. Classification (GTDB taxonomy): domain Bacteria; phylum Chloroflexota; class Anaerolineae; order Anaerolineales; family Villigracilaceae; genus JBFMCC01. The sequence goes on along the minus strand of JBBIKC010000035.1, from coordinate 36,837 downwards.
CATGGTTGCGATCAGACCCAACTGCGTGTGCATGCCCGTGCTGACGACCACCCCGCGTCCGCGCCCATACGAGACGAGCGTGCCCATGAAGGCAGTGTTCTTGCGATCTCCGAGCGGGACGTGCTTTTCCAGCACAGACGCGGCGTTCTTCTGTACGGGGAGGGACTCTCCTGTCAGCGAGGCCTCCTCGACCCGCAGGTTGACCGCCTCCAGCAGGCGCACGTCCGCAGGGACGTAGTTCCCCGCCTCGAGGAAGACGATATCGCCAGGCACGAGGTCACGCGCCGGGACGGATTGACGACGTCCGTCACGCAGCACCTGCGCGTCGGGCGCGGCCAATCGTTTGAGCGCGGCCAGCGCCTCCTCGGCGCGCTGTTCCTGCACGATGCCCAGCACCGCGTTCAGGACGACGATGGCCATGATGGCCGCCGCTTCGACGTAATCGCCGAGGAACGCCGAAATGATCGAAGCGACGATCAGCAGAATGACCACGAAGTTGTTGAGTTGTTCCCAGAGCATGTGCCAGAAAGTGGGACGCGGCGCTTCCAGCAGTTGATTGTGTCCGTACTGGGCGAGACGGTGAGCGACCTGCTCCGAGGTCAGCCCATTTTCATGGACTTCTAAATTCTTGAGCACCTCGTCTGCCGAAAGCGCGTGCCAGGCCTGGCTTTCGATTTGTCCGTTTCGATTGGTTTGATTCTTGTTTCGCATTGAAAGCCTCTTCGTCGAGAATGTGCGCGATAAGTTAAATCCCCAGCATTTTATAACAGAATTGGCAGGGCGCGGGCGGATTCGGCAATCCGTCTCCGCCATCCCGTCCTGTCATGTATGAGAACAGGGCCAGCGGGCCGTTGCTTGCACTGCGGCGTACAAGCGGCTCGGTAAATTTTCTTCTTTCCCTGCCCTGCAATACCTGCGGCAGTCCGTCACCGACATTGCCGAAGGAAAGCGTGTCGAAGGGATGAGACTCGCCGTGATAATAACGCGGGATTTTTCCGCGCACTGTCAGTCCCAGATAAACGCAGGGAGCCACGTCGCCGCGATGGTTGATATAGACAGTGTTGATGGGGTCGGCGTCGCAGACCAGGGTGTTTGGTTCCGTTTGGAGGGGATAGATTCTCAATGGCAGGTTCAGCCGCTCGGCAACGTCACGGGCGCGTGCAAGGATGGCGAGGTCGTCTTCCAGCGGCGGGTCGCCAAAGACGTGCTTGCGGTCGAGGTCGAGGCTGGGGGAATAGGCAAGGTTGGTCGCCACCACCTCGTCCGCGCCGAGGGAGGCGGCCAGTTCCACCAGCGCGGGGAATTCGTCCAGGTTGTCGCGCGTCATCAGGAAGTGCAGTTCGAGCCAGGGACGGGTGCTCCCCGTTTGTTTTTTCAGGTTGGCGAGATTCTCGAAGTTGCGGCACAGGTCGGCAAACTTCGAGTTGATGCGCAGGGCCTGATGGACGGGAGCCGCCGTCCCAGCGAAAGAGACGGAGATCATGTCCACGCCCATGTCCACCAGTTTGCGATTCTGCGTTTCCTGAAGCCAGGTCCCGTTGGTGGTGAATCCCGTACGGCATCCCTTCTCTTGCGCCATGCCGAGCATGTCCCAAAGCCCTTCATGCAACATGGGTTCACCCCAGCCTTGCAAATAAACCAGATCGAACAGATCGAGGTATGGCGCAATGTACTCGCGATAGGCTTCGACCTCGATGTCACCATCCGCCCAGCGGTGCGACAGAGCGTTGTGCGGGCAGAACACACAGCCCGTAGTGCATCGGCTGGTGACCTCGATCTGTGCCACCTTGAATGGCCGCTCTTCTTTCTTATCGGCGGGAGGCTGGGGCTTGGGGAAAAAATTTCCGATGTTCGAGAGAAAGGGAATTTTCATTGGATGCCGTAAAGTTCCTGAACGACTTCGATATAGGATGAGACGTCTTCGCCGCGCGGCAGTTCGCGCAAGCGGACAGTCGGTTCGTGCAACAATTTGCCGACAATGGCTTTGCCCATCGCCTGCATCAACTCCTGCTGACGCGGCGTGAGCGGCCCCATGCGCCGCAGGGTGTGTTCGACTTCGCTTCGACAAATATTCTCGGCCTTGGCGTGCAGAGCCTGGATCACGGACGCGCAGCGCCGCGCCGCGCACCACTGGCAGAAATTGTCCAACTCCTGCCGCACAATAACTTCCACTGTCTCGAAGACCGACACAGCCAGCGGGTGGGATGTCACGACGCTTTCGAGATCGTCAATGTTCGCCAGCCGCACGTTAGGGAGTGAGGCGATCTGCGGGTCCGCATCACGCGGGACGGCCAGGTCGGCCACCAAAAGCGGACGGTTGCCGCGCGCCTCCTGCGCCTTCGCCACCGTCTCCGCGTGGAGGACGATATGCGGCGCGCCCGTGGAGCAGATGACGATGTCGGCACGGGCCAGGCTTTCGTCCAGCGCGTCGAAGTGCACCGCCGTCCCGTTCAAGGTTTGCGCGAGTTTCTGGGCGCGCGCGAAGGTACGGTTGGCGACCATGATACAGCGCAAGCCCGCCCTGACCAGCGCCCGCGCGGTGATGGAACTGATCTTCCCCGCGCCGATCAACAGCGCCGTGCGTTCGTTCAGCGGACCGAAAGCCTGCTCCGCCAACTCGACCACCACGCTGGCGACGGAAATTTCCGCCCGCCCGATCTCGGTTTCATTGCGGGCGCGCTTGCCCGTCTGAATGGCAAAGCGGAACAACGCTGAAAGGATCGCGCCGCTCGCGCCTGCTTCCTGCGCCATCTCCGAAGCGGAGCGCACCTGGCCGAGGATTTCGTTCTCGCCCAGCACGAGCGAATCCAAGCCCGCCGCGACGCGCATCAAATGAAGGGCGGCTTCCTCCCCGCACCTCATGTAGACCATGCGCCGCAACTGCTCCACCGTCAGGCCGCCGTGCCGCGCCAAAAATTCCTGTAAGCGCACTTCAGCCTGTTCGAACTCATTAGCCTGAACATACACTTCTGTCCGATTGCAGGTGGAAAGAATGACGGCTTCTTCTATAATGCCTTCGTCGTCTCTCCCTCTATTCAATAATTCGTGGTATGCCTGCGGGACGCACTCCGCGCCGAAGGCCAGGCGTTCGCGCACGTCCACGGGCGCGACCTTGTGATTGAGACCGACCATCAGAATGAGGGGGTGCGATGTGGTTTCCATGTTGAGTTCATCCAGGCTCGGGCTGGCGGGATTCGCGATAGAGCCGCGCCCGCTCCACCAAACTCTCCGTCCACGCCGCGCAGCCGCCGACGTGCAGGTGAGTGTAGGAAGCGAGGACGTTGTGAAGCACAAATCCGTCCCGCCCGCCGCCAAGGCCATTGCCGCGCGAGATGCGATAGGCGGTTTTCAGGGAATCGGCCGCGGCGCGCGAGTTGTGAAATTCATGGCCGCGCAAGACGGTGCCCATCGGGAAGAAGGGATTCTCCGCGTCCACTTCAGCGGTGACGTAACCGTGTCCCTGCGGCTTGTTCGTCATCTCGATCTCGCAGGGAAGCGCGCCGACCATCTCGGCGGATTTTTCGCCCCAGACGATGCGCTGTGAGAGATACATCATCCCGCCGCACTCCGCATAGACGGGCAGTCCGCGTTCGACGGCCGCACGGACCGACTCGCGCATCCCCGCGTTGGCCGATAACTCGTCCATGAAGATTTCGGGGAAGCCGCCGCCGATGTAAAGCGCGTCGAGATCGGGCAATGCTGTGTCAGTGAAGGCGTTGACAAATACCAACTCCGCGCCCGCCTGTTCGAGGGCCTCCAGGTTTTCGGGATAGTAGAAGGTGAAGGCGCGGTCGCGCATCACGCCGATTTTTGGATGCGCGTCCGTGGCGCGGGATGGCATTCCGCACGAATCATCCGGCGCGGAAAGCGGCGGGGCCGATCGGGCGATTTGCAGAATCAGGTCGAGGTCGAGGTAACGCTCGATGGCCTGCTGACAGGTCGTGATGGCGGAAAGAAGCATCTCCCCCTCGCCGCGCGGGACAAGTCCCAGGTGGCGGTCAGGGATGGTCAGCCGTTCGTCACGCGGGATCGCGCCGATGACGGGAATCTTGCAATGCGATTCGATGGCGGCGCGCATCCGCGCTTCGTGGCGTCCCTGCGCCACGTTGTTGAGCACCACGCCCGCGATGTTCGTCCCCGCCTCGAAGGTCTGACAGCCGTGGACGATGGCCGCCACGCTCCGCCCGACGCGGGCCGCGTTGACCACCAGCAGGATCGGCGCATCGAGCGTCCGCGCCACTGCCGCGGTGCTGCCGACGCCCGTCTCATCGAAGGAATCGAAAATGCCGTGGTTGCCTTCGATCAGACTGATGTCAGCGCGGCGCGCGGAACGCGCGAAGGCCGCACGCAAATCTTCGGGCTGGTCGTAAAAAAAAGGGTCGAGCGAACGGCAGGCGCGTCCCGCCGCTTCGCTCAACCACGAGGGGTCAATATAATCGGGGCCTTTTTTATAAGGCTGGACGGTCAGACCGCGCGCCCGCAATGCCGCGCACAGCCCCAGGGTGACCGTCGTTTTCCCGCTTCGTCCCTGAGGCGCGGCAATGACCAGACGCGGCAGGCGGTTGACCTCTGGCACCATTTAAATTTCGGTGATGGTCACCGCGCCCTCTTCGCAGGTCTCGCACGAACCACAGCCGATGCAGTCATCGGGACTGCCAGTGAACATGGCGTATTTCTTGCCGTTCTCTTCGATCATGGTGATCGCCTGCTGGGGACAGTTCTCGATGCAATCGCCACAAGCCTTGCATTTCTCGATGTCAATGGTGATGATGAACATGGGGTCTCCAAACTGATATGGTTAGAACGAAAGCACCAGGTCGGACTTCAAACCTTGCTTGACCAGAAAACTCGGCCCGACCAGTTCTTCGACTTCTTCGATCAAATCCTCAGGGGTCATCTGGCAGAGTTGCAGGGCGGCATCGCAGACATAGAACTTGACTCCCAGACCGAGGGCCTCGTCAATGAATTCGCGGATCGTCCGCCCGCCCTCGCGGGGACGGAGTGTCTCGGCAATGCCGCGCTTGAGCAAAAGAGGCGCTTGCAGGACAAAGCAGATGCCCGCCTCGGCGCCCGCCTTGACCGCCTCGCCCGCGAACATGAACGGTGCGGGACAGCGTTCGGGATTCGCCGTGCCGAAGGTGGCTACCACCAAAACGCGCTTGCCCGCGTATTCATCCTTCGGATTCAATCTCGTCTCCATCATTTTGTCGCGATCCGCAGTGCCGTTTCATACGCCTGACGGAGGGCGGCCTCCGCGTCCGACAGGTTGATCGTCCAGAACGCGTCCGCAAGGTCGGTCAATGCCACGGACGGCGCGAGCGCGTCGCCGCGGACGCGCGCCGCCAGCGCCATGCCCTGCGCGTGTTCGAACAGCGAGGGGTCTTTCATTGCCAGTGCGCGCAAGGCAGCCGCCTTATCGGCTTCGCTGCCCATCTTGTCCACGAGCGCCAGAGCCGCCTGCGGATCGGTCTTCGCCAGCGCGGCCGCCAATTCCACCAGCGGGTACGAGTTACCCAACTGACCTGCCAGTTCCGCGGCGGCCTTGTACTCGCCGAGGGCGGTCAACGCCTGGACACGATAATAGGGCGATTGGATGGAATCCGCCAGTGACGCATGACCGTTTTTACGGATGACATCCCGCAAGGCCAGATCGCGATACAGCGGCACTTGAATCTGCGCGGCGGCCTCGGCGTTTTCCCACGCGGCGGCGATGGCGGCCTGGGCGCGCGCCCGCTCATACGGGTCGGCGATGACGAGCGAGGTATCCCATGCGGCCTGATACTCGCCCATGCGCAGCAACGCGGCGGTCTTTGCGGCGGGATAGGCGGCATCAATATTCTCTACCAGCGACGCCTCGCCCGAGGCCGCGGCCAGGTCGCTCAGGGCATAGGCCAGCGCCTCGCCCGATATGCCATCCAATGCGGACAACGCCTCATCAAAAAGTTTTTTGTCGCCCGAAGCCGCGGCCACCTCACGCAAGGCTCTCGCCCGCTGGACGGGATCCGTCACCTCGCGCGCGGACGCGGCGGCCAGATCGAACCTGCCCAACTCGCGCAGAGTCCACGCCCGAATGGACGCGTCTTCAATGGACCTCGCGGCGGTCACCGCGTTCGACGGCTGAATCTCGTCCCAGGCCAATGCAATGCCGCGCATCTGGAGATCGCGGTAGATTCCCGTTTCGGATTCGATTCGATCCTGCTCGGCCTGCAACAACGCCGCGGCGCGGGCGGGATCCACCGCGTTCCACTCAACGGCGATCAGCGGCAGGCTCCACAGGCGGGCGCGCGCCGCGTTCACATCCACGGCCACCAGGTCGGCTTTTTCCATGTCAATCGGGACGCCGATCATGGCCTCCTGCACGGCCAGCGACTGACCCCACAGGGCCTGGTTGTTCTCGTCCACCTGCGCCAGCGCGGCCAGCGACTCATCGAGGATGGATTGTGCCTGCGCGGGATCGGTCGCGTTCCACTTTGCGGCGAGACGCGCCAGCATCCAGGCGCGCGCCTGGGCACGGTCCGATGCAGTGGCGGCGCGGTCGGCAGTATCAAGAACGGCCTGCGCCTCCTGCTCTTCGAGGGTTGTCTCCGCCACATCCGCCGCGGGGACGCGGAAGATAGGCAGAACAAAAAATACCAGCACGATGATAACGAAGACGGCGGGCTTGAAAATGGATTTCGGTTTGCCCGCGCCAGACTTGACATGACGGGTGTTATACAATCCCCACCCCAGCGAGCCAAGCACAACCAGCGTCACCAAGACAGCGTAGATCAACACCATCCGCTTTTTAGCGGCCTCGGCCATGTCATTCAGCGCGGTGTAGACTTTGTTCAATTGGTAGCGCGTCGTCTGTGCTTCACTGACGAAAGCATCCAAACTGGTGACGGGGACATCCAACATGCGGCTGTAACGCTGGGTATAGCCTTCGAGGCGCGCCTGGGATGTTTCGGTCAACGCGCCGACACTCTGCTGGGAGCGATCAATCATCAGCATCAACCGCTCGGTGTAAACCAGTTCCTCGTGGATCGCCGTCGCGGCGGGGCAGGGGCTGTTGACCTCGCGTCCGATGCCGCCTTTCCAGTCGGTGACCGTTGCAAGACGCGGGTCATCCGCCTGGTGACAGGAGATGCAGTAATTGCCCGGGACGAGAGTCGCCTCGTTGGACGGCGACCCGTTATCGGCTGGAGAAGAAGCGGCGGCCGAAGAGACCGCGAATGCCAAAACCGCGAGGAGGATCAGGGAGGGAATCAGGATTCGTCGTGTCATGCGTCCACGCTCACAGGTTGCTCGTCGGGGATGGCCGCTTCGTCGCGTCCGCCCGACACGATCCAGCGGGTGAGGAAGAAATAAATAGTGCAGGCCGCGCCGAAGATCAGCATGACCATCACGCCGCCGGGACCGGCATTGTTGAAAAATGTGTGAACCAATCCGCCAATGTCCATGTCAAACTCCTGCGCTAATCGCCTGTCGCCGTCGAGGAGACGGGCGCTGGCTCCGCGCTGTGCGCGTGGCCGGGCAGAGACTCGGCCGTTTCCCAGATGGGGATGATCGGGAAGAAGCGCGTGAACAACGCGTAGAGGAAGATCATCCCTGCAAAGCAGGCGACGGTGATGAGGATTTCGGGCAGGGCTGGGAGGTAATGTCCATGTCCCATCACGTAAGCCAGACGCGGACTGACTTCGGTGGGGATGATGACGATGTAGCGCTCCAGCCACATGCCAACGTTTATCAGCGCCGAGGCAAGCACCATCCAGCCGATGCTGTTTCTGCCTTTGAAGATGAAAATGAGGAGCGGGATGAAGAACACAAAGACGGTCATGCTCCAGAAAATGAGAGAATACGTGCCGCTGAATTTGTCGTTCAGCACGGCCATCTCCTCGGTCATGCTGGCGTAACCGATGGTGAGGTGTTCGGCGATCATCATATACAACCAGCCGAGGACGAAGGTGATGAGCAGTTTACGAAGCGAATTGAACAGTCCCGTGTGCAAAACTTCTTCGAGATGATAGACTTTGCGCAGCAGCGCCAGGGCGATGACGACCGCCGCCGTTCCCGAAAGGATGGCGCCCAGCAGGAAGAAAGGTCCGATGAGGGCGGTGTGCCAGCCGGGCTGGACGGTCATGCCGAACAGCCAGGAGACGACGGTATGCACGGTGACGACCAGCATGGTCATGAAGACCGCCATGCCGTCCAGCACTTTTTCGAGGCGGCGGTATTGTTCGGGGCTGTCCTTCCAACCGAGGGCGAGGACTTTGTACATGCGCCTCTGCCAGTTCGGGACATCCGTCAGGCGGTCGCGGCACAGGGCAATGTCGGGCAGGAGGGAAAGATAAAAGAAGACGATGCTGGAGAGCATGTACAGCCCGACGGCGGTTACGTCCCACATGATCGGCGATTGGAAGCGTCCGTAGAAGATCAAATTCAGGATACGTTCGGGATGCCCCATGTCAATGATGATCGAGCCTGCGCCGAACGGCAGGCTGAAGAGGGTGATCGCTTCGGCGGCACGGGTGAGCGGGGCGCGCCAACTCTGACCGGCCACGCGCAGGATGGCGGAGATGAACGTGCCCGAGTGCGCCAGGCCAATGAAGAAGACAAAGTTGGTGATGTAAACTCCCCAGTAGACCGGGCGGTTCATGCCGGTGATGCCCAGTCCCTCGAGATATTGCCAGACCCAGGTCCCCAGGCCGGTCAACATCAGGACGAGCAGGGAACCCCACAGCAAATAGTCGCCCATGCCGACGCGGCGGATGGGGGCAAGGATGGTTTGTTCGTGTCGGTTCGCGGGATGCATGGTTCTATCCTTGCTTCAAGTAATAGACCTTCGGCTGCGTTCCAAGTTCCTCGAATAGACGGAACGCGCGCGGGCTGTGCGACAGTTTGGAGACCAGACTGTCGGGATCGTCCAGGTCGCCGAAGTAGCGGGCGTGCCCGGTGCAGGTCTGCACGCAGGCGGGGATGTAGTCGGTGGCGTTGAAGACGCGTCCCGCCGCCTCCGCTTCCTCGCGCGCTTTGCGCAATCGCTGATAGCAGAAGGTGCATTTTTCCACCACGCCCTTGGGCCGCGGCTGGACCTCGGGTTCGGGATTCAGATGTTCTTTGAGCGCCTCGGGCCATTCGGGCGGATACCAGTTGAAATAGCGCACCGTGTACGGACAGGCAACCGTGCATAAGCGGCAGCCGATGCAGCGCGAGTAATCAATAAGCACGATGCCTTCTTCGTTTTTATAAGTGGCCTGCACCGGGCAGACCTTGATGCAGGCAGGATTGTCGCAGTGCATACACGGACGGGGAATCATCGTCTCGACGACGTTCGGGTACTCCCCCTCCACGAACGGCAGGACTTCGTTCCACAAAATGGCGCGGCCCATTTCCGCCTGGTCTTGCCCGGCGACGGGCGTGTTGTTCTCCATCCTGCAGGCGGCGGTGCAGCTCTGACAGGCGAAGCATTTATCCAGGTCAATTACCATTCCCCAGCGGGGCATATCTACCTCCAAAAATCGGGTCAAGCCCGGGAAATTCGGACGCGCGTCGGGCCGCAGACGGCCAGTCCGCTCAACGGTTCAGTGCTGAACCCGGTCAACGCGTTGGGATTCGCTCCCACCACCGACGCATCGTCTGCGCCGCGTCCCCAGCGGACAAAGGTGTGATGTCCCTGACCGGGCGGAAGGAAGACCGCGTTCGGCCAAAGCCCGGCGCGCACCCGCACCGCGGCCTGGACGCGTCCCATCTTCGATTCGATCCAGACCCGATCCCCGTTTTGCAGTTCGAGGGCCTCCGCGGCCTTTTGACCGACCTCCACCCAACTGTCCCATTTGACGTATCCCTGCAGGCCGTAGCATTCCTGCAAGGTGGGGATGATCCCCTGCCACTGCGCGGACTGGGTGATGATCGGCTGGGTCACCAGCAGGAAGGGATAGTCGAGCGCGTCGGCGGTGGAATCGGCCAGGGCGGAGGGGATGTCGAAGTGCGGGAGGCAGGCTAAATCCGAGTCCGAACCGAGCAGGGCGAAGAGTTCGCGCGAGAAGAAGTCGAAGCGTCCATCCTGTGGAGCGTTCAGGCGGTCGCGTCCCAAGACATCCTTCCACGCCTGACTGCCGGGCGCGGCATTGAAATAGACCAGTTCCGACCAGTTGCCGTTGGCTTCCAGTTTTTTCCAATCGAAGCCGGAGAGACGATCGTTGATCAATTCCTGATAATTTTTCCAGGGCAGGGCTTTTGCAGGAGGTCCGCCAATGCGGTGGGCGAGGTCAAGAATGACATCGCCCGGATTGCGCGTATCGTGGACCGGCTCGACGACCGGCTGTCGCAGGGAAATGCCCGCGTAGCCCGTGCCTTCGAGATAGTCGTCGCCCCAGATTTCAAGGAAGGTGCTGGCAGGCAGGATAAGGTCGGCCTGCGCCGCGCTTTCGTCCAGGACGGAGGCGAAACTGACGATGAACGGCACCTTTGCCAGCGCCTCGAGGGTGCGGCCGTCGTTCGGCATGTCGTAAAGCGGATTGGCGTTCAAGAGCATGAGAACTTCGAGCGGATACGGCTTGCCCGATAAAATGCGCTCGGGGACATTTTGATATGCCGAAAGCGCCAGCGGGAATTGCGTCCCCGCGCCGTCAATGCGTTCTTTGGATTCTCCCGCCCGCGCCGCGGCATCGAGCGAGTACGACGGCCATTCTTTGAGATCGGGGAATCGCTGGACGATCACACCGCCCTTGGCATCAATCGAACCGACCAGCGCGTTCAGCGCGTGGACGGCCAGCGCGGTGTAAAGCGCGTTGCCGCTGGAAAGTTCGCCCGCCTCGCTTGGCAGGACGGCAATCGCCGGGCGGTTGGTGGCGAACTCACCCGCCAGCCGCGCGATGATCTCGGTGGGAACGCCCGTGATGTTTGTGACGCGCTCGAGCGTATACGATTCGAGCACAAGCGACTTGAAGCCCTGATGCTTGTTTCCATCGGCATCTTCGAAATCTTCGAAGCCGAAGGTAAAGTCACGGACGAAGTCCGCGTCGTATAGTCCGCTGTTGATGATGACGTTGGCCATGCCCAGCGCCAGCGCGCCGTACGTGCCGGGGCGGATCGGGATCCACTCGTCGGCTTTGGCGCCGGTCGCGGAGAGGCGCGGGTGAACTGCCACCAGTTTGCCGCGCTGCGGGCGGCCGCGGCGCATAAAAGCCGCTGCGCCCAAATAGCCGATTACGTTGCGGCTTGCTTCAAGCAGGTTGCCGCCAAAGGTCATCACGTAATTGGCGTTATTGATATCGTAAACGGGCAGTCCATTGATGCCCTGCGAAAGGAACATGGCCATGCGCGCCGCGCCCTCGCCCAAACTATCGCGCGAGATCGTATTCGGCGAGCCGTACGCATGCATGAAACGCTGGACGGTCTGCCTCATTTGTCCGCGCAGGTCGCCGTGCATCAACGCGACCGTGTGCGCCTTGCCCGCCTTGCGCAACTCGATCAATTTATCGGATAGCAGACCGAGCGCCTCGTCCCACGAAATTTCCTTCCAATCGCCCGAGCCGCGCTCGCCCATTTGCAGGCGCGGGCGTCCAATCCGCTCGGGGCTGTAGAGCGCCTCCAGCGCGGTCTGTCCCTTCAGACAGCACACGCCCTGGTTCAGCGGGTGGAGCGGATTTCCCTCCACCTTCACGGCCTTGCCGTTCACCACGCGCACATCCAGCCCGCAGCCCGAGGGACACAGCGCGCAGGTCGTCTTGACGATTCTCTCCTCGGCGGCCGCGGCCTGTGGCGACTGCGGCATCTCGACGGAGTTCAGTGCGGTCAAGCCCGCGCCCGCGGCGACGGTCACCGCGCCAAGTTTGAGAAAGTCGCGGCGGGAAATGCCAGTGTCGGTCATGCTGGATTTTGGATTAGTTGCCATCGTATTGACTCAACCAATGGAATAATTTCTGGCTCTGCGCGGGAGACGCGGCAGGCGCTTCCGCATCCGGGACCTCGGGGGCGGTCACCGTAAAATAGGCCTCGTCCACGCTCAGTTCGACTCCCAGCAGGGAGAGCGACTCCGTCAAATCGGGGATCGCGCCAGGCTTGCCCGCGGCCACCCAGGCCTGTCCGCGCGGGCCGCGCGGCCCTCCGCCCGACGGGCTGATGTGGCAACTGGAGCATGGTTCGCCCGTCTGCGCGGCGTACTCGGGCAGGGCTTTCGCAGATTCGGGAAGAGCCAATGCCAGCACAACGGCTGTGCCCAACAGCAATGCGCCAAAAATGATCAGGAATTTTTTCATGGCTACACCTCGCCCACGGTGACGGTCTCCCCTTCCACGCGGACGGGGATCTGCTCCAGCGGAATCGGCGGAGGTCCCGCGAGCACGTCGCCGAACTCGTCGTAGCGGCCATCGTGACAGGGGCAGTAGAATTCCTTTTTATCGGCCTGCCACTCCACGGTACAGCCGAGATGCGTGCAGATCAGGGAGAAGGCGCGCAGGCTTTCGGGCGTCCGCACCACGATTGCGGGGACTCCGCCGTAGGCGATGGCCTTCGTCCCGCCGACCGGCAAGTCCGCGAGCGGGAAGGAGACGGGCTGGGCTTCCTGTGCCGCGTTGGCCGAAGGGAAGAGACGCCCCTGCAACAGCGTCCCCAGCCAAGCCGCGCCGAGGGTCGCCAATCCCAGTTGAATGAACTGGCGGCGGGTGTGAAAGGCGGAGGGTTTCGGGGTTGGAGAAGGGGAAGTGGACATGGATTGCACCGTGTCATTCGGAGGCGGCGGAGACGATCTCGTCCACGCCGACGTAGTTATGGCAATTGTTGCATGAGGATGCAGGATCGTGGCATTGCAGGCAATCGGTCTTGGCCAGGTCGCCGCGGTTGACCACGTTCTTGTGATTAGCCTGCCACCAATCCAGCGGGCTGTGATATTCGGGAGCGGGCAGGCTGGGATCGAGGTAAACGGCCAGCGGCCCCTCTCCATCCTTGACGGGTTTTTCAACGTATTGCGGATACCAGGCAACGACCAGGAGCAGGATTCCGACGGCGAGCAGGGATAAGGCTACTTTTCGCATGATCGGCTCCAAGTTACAGTTTGAGGGCGCGCGCCAGCAGGTCGATCACGCCGCCGACCTTGACGGGCACTTCCCAATAGTGCATGGACTCGGGCAGTTGCGCCTTGCAGATGGCGCAGACCGTGGCGAGGTAGTTCGCGCCGGTGTGCTTGACGGCCATGGCGCGCGGCTTTCCGCCCGCCATGCGGATGGGCATGATCTCGTCGGTCAGCAGGCCGTTGCCCGCGCCGCAGCAGAAGGTCTTTTCGCGGATCGTCCCTTCGGGCATTTCCACGAAGCGGTTGCAGACGGCGCGGATGATCTCGCGCGGTTCTTCGATGAGGTATCCCGCCCGCGCCGAGTTGCACGGATCGTGATACGTGACGAGGTAATCATCGTTGGCTGATTTATCAATCCGCCCGTTGAACGCGCCCTTGTGAAGCATATCCACGATGTACTGGCTGATGTGATAGGGGTAGGGCGGGTCAAACTCGTCCATCGGGCCATTGAGGGCGGGGGTCATGATGCCTGCGCGCCAGGCGTGTCCACACTCGCCCCAAATGATGGTCTTCACGCCCAGGTCGCGGGCGGCTTTCAGGATGCGGGCGTTGACCTTTTTCAGGTTGGCAAAGTTGAGGAACAGGCCGAAGTTGCCGCCCTCGTTGCAATAAGTGCTGGTGGTCCAACTGACACCGAGGTAGTGGAACAACTTGCCGTAGCCGATCATCGTGTCGGTGTTGGCGAAGTTGTCAGCGGAGGGAGGCACGAGGAGCACGTCCGCTCCCTGCACGTCCACAGGGAAGCGGATGGGCAGGCCGGTTTCGGTTTGCACATCCTCTTCCAGAAATTCGCAATTGTCCTTCCACGCCGCGGGCGGGATGCCGAGGTTGTTCCCCGTGGAATAGACCTTCGCCACGACTTCGGTGATGTATTTGGTGGAGACGCCAATTGAGGCCATGATCTCGCGGGCGGCCATGGTGATCTCGGCGGTATCGATCCCGTAGGGGCAGAAGACAGAACAGCGGCGGCACTCGGAGCATTGGTAGAAGTAGGTGTACCACTTCTGGAGCATCTCCTCATCCAAATCGGCGGCCTCCCCCAGGTCCGGGAAAAGACCCGCCGGGGTGAAGTAGCGGCGATAGACTTTTCGCAGCAACTCCGCGCGCGCGACCGGGAAATTCTGCGGGTCGCCGGTCCCCAGGTAGAACTGGCATTTGTCGGTGCAGGCGCCGCAGCGGGCGCAAATATCCATGTACACGCGCAGGGCCTGGTTCTTTTCGAGCAGTTCACCGAATTTGGCGATGGCGCGCTCTTTCCAGTCCGGGACGCGCTCGGTGGGCAGGTCAATGGCGGCGGTATCCTTGGGCTTGCTCGGATAACAGCGCACTTCGGCCGAGGCGTGTTCGCGCAGCGGCGGCGCTTTCAATACGCCGTTGACGGCGGGATCTTTAATGATGGGGGTCTCATCGAATTTGGACATTGGCGTCTCTCAGGCTCAATTTCGCAACTGGCGGCCGGCGGGTTCCGCTGTGCGGCCTCGCTTTCCCTGCACCATGAACGGTTCGTGGCGCGACGGGCTGAAGAGGATGCCGCCCGCGTGCAGGAGTTTGCTGAACGGGAAATACAGCATCAACACAAGCACAAAGAATAAGTGTAAAAGGAACAGGGGGTGGCGGGGAATTTCGACGGGGTGGAAGGTCATCAAACCCAGGATGAAGCCTTTTACGTCCACGATGTTGACGTGCAGCCAGTAACTGACGGCCAGCCCCGTCGCGGCAACCAGGCCGAGCAGAACGAGGACGAAATAGTCCGGGACGTTGGAAATGTAAAGCGTGCGCGGCAGACCAAGCCGCCTCCAGAAGAGGAAGAGGATTGCCGCGCCGAACAACGAACCAAAGAACAGGGCCACTGGTTCCATGTATAAAACAATGCCCGGCACAGGATAGGTGAAATAGCGCAGATGGCGGAACAGGACCGCCGCCAGCGCGGCATGGAAGATCCACGCCCCGGCCCACAGCCATTTATCGGCTTTGAACAAATTCGGAAAGAGCGTAATATCCCCCAGCACCCGCAGGACGGCCTGGCCCTCTGTCTTGGCTCCCGGCGTCAGCGAATGGGGATATGGCATTGGCGTCCGCAGGTAAACAACCAGTCTCCACAACAGGCCAGCAACAAACGTAAACGCCGAAAAATATGCCAGGCCAATGAAGAATAATGACAACAGTGTCCAGATGATTTCGCTTGCTTCCATACGGCCTCAAGAGTAATGCGAAGGGATGGGAAGTAGTCGAGGCGGATAACGACACGCCTCCTTCCCCCCATCCCTTTGGTTCGGATGAAGAAGCCCGGACTGAGACTAAACGCAGCCTGTGGGTTTGGGCAATCCTGCGATCTTGCATGCGCCCTTGGCCGGGCCGCTGGGGAACAACTCGTAGATCGCCTTGAGATCGTAGCCGGTCTCCTTGCATAATTTGCGGATCATGGGAGCGATCCCGAACTGCTTGTAGTAATCCCGCAGATAGTTGATGACCTTCCAATGGTCTTCGCTGAGATTCGCCACATCCTCCACCTTCGCCAATGCGATGGCAAGGTTTTCGTTCCACACAGCGGGATCTTGGATGAAACCGTCCTCATCCACTTCTACTTGAACGCCATCCAATTCCAATACAGGCATACCAACCTCCTTACAGGGTTACGACCGGTTTACGTACCGGGAAGTTTGATGAATGTCGCGCCGCCGAACGAAGTGAACTCCAGCGTGCCGGCGTTGACCAGTTCGGTGAGGGCCTTCTTGACCAATTTCTGGTCGAGGCTCAGACCATTGGCCACATCGCGGTGGGTCATCATCTTCCCTTTTTGCTTGAAGAACTCGACGATCTGGGTCTTCAATTCCTCGGTTACTTCATCACTCATCTTGCACCTCTTTACCACTTGAAAGTGGGCGTGGAACGGAAGGTTTCGGATGCGAGGGTGAAGTCGTCAATGAGCTGGACCGTGAATGGAATGCCGGTCAGGTCGAAGAAGCGTTCCCAGCCGATGCGGTCAATCCACTCGCCCATGCGCTCGTGTTTGTGGGCATGTTTGGCCCAGGTCTCCACGATGTTACGGACGGCCGAGGTCACTTCCGGCCAGCGCGGCGGATTGTTGGGCAGGAATGGAATGGCCAGGCGGGAGAATTTGGGCGGGGTGCGGGCGCTGGAGATCTTTCCGCCCACCCAGATGGAGACGCCGTCGCCCGTGGGATCGGCCAGCGGCATGCCCGGGCACATGGTGTAGCAGTTGCCGCAGTACATGCACTTTTCCTCGTTCACCGTCAGCGACTTTTCCTTCGGGTCCGGGCGAATGGCGCCGGTCGGGCAGGCCGCGATCACGTTGGGAATCTCGCACTTGGCACGCACCGTGTCGTGGTTGATGTGAGGCGGTTTGCGGTGGATGCCCAAAATGGCAATATCCGAGCAGTGGACCGCGCCGCACATATTCAAACAGCACGCCAGCGAGATGCGGCAATAGGCGGGCAGTTTCCAGTCGGTGAAGTATTCGAACAGGTCGTCCATTACCGCCTTAACGATGCCGGAGGCGTCGGTGGCGGGAGTGTGGCAGTGGATCCAGCCCTGGGTATGGACCGGATTGCTGATGGCATGGCCGGTCCCGCCAATGGCATAGCCCTGCTTCTTCAAATGGGCGATTAGCGGCTCGACCTTTTCCTTGTCGGAGACCAGGAATTCGAG
Source organism: Chloroflexota bacterium (assembly GCA_037445635.1). Classification (GTDB taxonomy): domain Bacteria; phylum Chloroflexota; class Anaerolineae; order Anaerolineales; family Villigracilaceae; genus JBFMCC01. The sequence goes on along the minus strand of JBBIKC010000035.1, from coordinate 20,117 downwards.
ATTGTGGCGGCTGGTGAAGCGCAGGTGTCCGCCGCAGAACTGGTCGGCGATTTTGCAGACATCGCGGATCCAGTCGGTGCTGACCAGTCTGCCGGAGCCGACGCGCACCGTGTACAGTTCATCCCCGGATTCGGCGACATGTTTGAGCACGCCCGGCTTCACCCGTTCGTGGTATTTCCACTGGCCATAGTTCTTCAGGATCACTGGGGGCAGTAAATCCTTGTAATAGGGAGGGCCGAAGTCAGTTCTGCTGGCCATTATTTCACCTCCTCGGGATCCCAGAAGTAATAGGGATTGGCGCGTGGGACGCGGATCATCTGCGGAACGGGCGGCAGGCCTATGGCCTTCAGGAAGGTGCGCATGCCCAGACGGTTGATCAACTCGCCCAGACGCTCGCGCATCTTGCCGTTTTCATCCCACCATTCCCAGATCTTGCGGATGAGTTCCTTGAATTCCGTGTACGGGGGCTCCATCTTCATGAAGGGCACGATCACCCAGGAGAGCAGGGCGCCGCGCACGATCGGAGCTTTCCCGCCGACCAGGATGGTGGCGCCTTTTTCCTTGCCCGGGCGCAGGGCCTTGGGCATCAGGTTGATGCAATGCATACAGCGATTGCACTCGCCATTGTCAATGGATAACTTCTTCTCGTCCGCATTCCATTTCATACAGCCCGTCGGGCACAGGTCAACGACTTCCGCCTGAATATCCAAGCCTTCGTTGGCGTAATTGGCGACTTCCTTGTCGTCCACGCGAATGCTATCGCGCCAGGTCCCAATCACCGAAAAGTCGGAGCGGGCCACCGAGGCCACACAATCGTTCGGGCAACCAGAGATCTTGATCTTGGATTTATAAGGGAACATCGGGCGATGCAACTCGTCCTGGAATTCCATAGTGGTGCTGTGGAGCAGCTCCAGGGTGTCTATGCAGGCGAACTCACAGCGCGCCGGTCCTACACAGCAGGAAGGCGTGCGCATGTCGCTGCCCGATCCGCCGAGGTCGAAGCCGATTTCGGCGAGGTCGTCAAAACAGGGCTGCAGGGCGCTGGTGGGAGCGCCAAGCAAGATGATGTCGCCGGTGGCGCCGTGCATGTTGGTCAGGCTGCTGCCGTGCTTATCCCACACGTCGCAAAGCGCGCGCAGTTTTTCGGTGGTGTAGAACCACCCGGAGGGCATATTCACGCGGAAGGTGTGGAACTCTGCCACGGCCGGGAATTCCTCGGGAAGGTCGGAATAGCGGCCGATCACGCCACCGCCGTACCCTTTCACGCCGACAATGCCGCCGTGCTTCCAATGGCCGATGCGGTCCACGTACGAACGTTCAAGCTGGTGCAGTAAATCCTTGGCCGAATCCTTCTTTTCGGCAGCGCGTTTGATCTCTGTCACAAAGCTTGGCCAGGGCCCTTCTTCGAGTTGATCCAGCAAAGGGGTTTTGGAGTCCTTAGCCATGATTTTCTCCTTAATGGCCGCTGAATGCGATTTGGCGGAGGGAAAGCGGCGTAGGGCATGCCGCTTTCCCTGCCAGTCGTTTCTCAGCCGGTCAATGATGCATCGTTACAGGCGATGGTCCGGCTACAGGCTGGTGGGGAAGAGCCAGCCGAAGATCAACCAGGACACGCCGAGGGCCAACAGGGTGTTGAAGATCGTCACGATCAGGTACACAATGACCGGCGACCAGCCCATCTTCTTGAAGCCGGAGACTTCGAGTTCAAGGCCCATGCAGACGAAGGCCAGGCAGAACGCCCAGTCCTTCATGCCGCCGATGGCTTTGCCGGCGGTGTCGGGATTGATCAAGCCGAAGGTAAAGATCAGGGACGCAATCAGGAAGCCCAGGACGAACTTGGGGAAGCGCTGCCAGATGATCGAAGCGCTGGGCTTTTCCTTCTTCCCTTCCACCACTGTGGTGAAGTACAGCGCCAGCAGGAAGGCCACAACGCCGATCAGAACGTTTTGGGTCTGCTTTACGATGCTGGCGATCTTCTGGGCGGTTTCGCCGTAGATCGTGCCCGCGCCGACTACTGCGGCGGTCGTGTCCACGTTGCCGCCGAACCACGCACCCGCCACAGGTTCAGGCATGTGCATCGCACCTGCCAGGAGCGGCGCGATCACCATCAACGGCAGGGCGGTGACGATGACGAGGGCGGTCACATAGGTGATTTCTTCCTTCTTCGCCAGCACGGAACCGGCGGCGGCGATCGCGGCGGAGACGCCGCAGATCGAAACGGCGGTGGACATTACTGCGCGCAGGGTGTCGGGCAGGCCAAACTTGCCGCCCAGCCACCAGCTGAAGAAGTACACCGCGGACACCATGATGATGCCCTGGATGATCGCGCCCGAGGCGGCTGTAACAATCACCTTGAAGCTGATGCCTGCGCCCAGCAGGACCAGGCCGATCTTCAGGAACAATTCGGTGCGGAAGCCGGACTTCGGATACTCAAAGAACTTGACGGCTTTGAGGATGTAGTTGGCGATCAGGCCCACCAGGGCGGCCCAGATGGGGAACTCCAGCACCTTGCCGGGAATCCCCAAACCGCCCAGATCCTTGATCCCGTAGACCTGGTCTTTGAACCAGCGCGCCAGAAACGCCAAGGCTACGACGATGGCCAGGCCGACCAGAAAGTTAAGGACGCCGGGCCCGCTTTTCTGTTCTTGTTTAATGGCTGAAGTGGTCATTTTGACTTCTCCTCTTAGAACTTCACCCAACTAGGGTTGATGACATTGACCATGGCCAGAATCAGCAGGACAAAGGCGATGATCGTCGCAAGCCAGTCCTCATTAATTTTTATGTTCATCCTTCTTCTCCTTGATTTACGATTGACAGGATTTGTTGCGGGTCGAGCAATGCGGAAAGGAAATTTCTTGTGACCCCCCGGGCGCCGCTTCTTTCGACCGGTGCCCGCAGCGGGTCTATTGCCGGTTGTGCCTCCTTTCATGTTGGCGTGACGCTGTAACAAGTCGTGAAACGACTAAAAGGGTTCTCAAACAAATTGACTGTCATCGTTCATGACAGTCAACTCTGTTACATTATAGGAAATTTGGGAATTGGTATATCTAAGACTTGTTTTAAGTAACCTAAGAAAAGTCCTAGGCCCCCCTCAGCGTCGTTTTCTTACGTTTTCCGCCCTCTTTAATTGGTACTGCCTGTAAAATTCGATCCCGAGAAAAATGAAGCCTGTCAGACCAACCACGGCGGCCGCCGATTGCGCCCACACGTGCAGCCAGACCAGAATAATGATATCGGCACACATCAAAAGCCCCCAGCCCGCTGCCAGCAACCAGCGGCCCTGCAAGAGATTGGAAAGGGTGAAACCCAGCAGGAAGAACAGGACGCCCACGGTTACCTGTACTTGCGGGTCGTCGAACATGCCGATGTCCAGCACCCACGCGCCGATCAGGATTACTCCGATGACCAGCGGCACCAGGGTAAGCGTCAGGAGCAAACTCCTGCCCGGTGTGTTTCGCGGCGCGCCGGCCGGCTCTCTCTTCGAAGCGGTCTTCTTTGTCATCGCGTGCTCCAGAGTTCAAGCGTCAAGGAACGATCAAGCCGCCGTCGGAGACGGCGGCCTGCATTTCAGGTCAAATAGTAAGTCATCCTCTGCAAGTGTGTGGCCGGGTCAATGTGCTGGACGTAAACCCCGGACGGCACGTTCAGGCTGATGGGCGCATAATTCAGGATTGCCTTCACCCCCGCCTGAACGAGTTTATCGGTTACCTCCTGCGCGGACGCGGCGGGAACGGTCAGCATGGCAATCTTGACGTCGGCCCCGCGAATTTTTTCGACCATCTCCGCGGCATCCTCGACCACGAACTCACCGACCTTTTGCCCGATCTTGGCCTGGTCATTATCGAAGATCATGACAATGCGGAATCCGCGGTTCTTGAATCCCTGATAGCGGCCGAGGGCGTGGCCCATGTCGCCCGCGCCCACCAGCGCCACGTCCCAGATCCGATCCACCTTGAGGATCTCGCGCAGTTTATCCGTGAGGAAAGGGATCGAGTAGCCCGTGCCTTGTTTGCCGAACTCCCCGAACTGTGAAATATCCTTGCGAATCTGGGCGGCGGAAATGCCCACCCGGTCGCCCAGTTCCTGCGAGGAGGTGGTTTGCAGGCCGTTTTCCGCCATGCGTTGCAGGGCGCGCAGGTAGATTGGCAGGCGTCCAATGATGATGTCCGGGATTTTGTCTGCGTTCATGGGATGTGCCCTCACCTTTACTGGATTTGTCCGTAAATCTACCACAAATCCTTGTTTTGTACAATTCCCCACAAGCGCGGTACAATAATGGCACAAATACGGGACAATCTCCTGGGCCGGCTGGTCTCCGAAGCCGCATCAGGAATCAGGGAGAGTCCAGCGGCAGGCAATTGGTAAGTTGGCCGTAGGCGAGGGCGCAATCCGCCCATTGGCCGTCGAAATTGACCGCCACATGCACAAATCCGATCAATTCATCGTAATCACTGATTACCAACCGCCTCGATTCGCTGACCATCGGCTCGATCCTGCGCAGGGCGGCAAGATGCATCTCGCGCGCGGTCTTGGAATCCACTTCGGTGCCGCGCGTATCGAGCCAGAACTGGATGGCGGTATCGAGCTGAATGACCGGATCGCGCAGCGGCAGGTTATTCACATCGTCCGAGATTGCGCCGGCGATAATCATTGGGATGCAGACGACCAGGAGCGGCGCGATCCTTCCAAAGGCCGTGGTCGAGAACACGGCCTGCTCGATGAGGGGCGTCTGAATGACCGCAGTCACCGCCATAAAGATCGTAATCCACATGAAAAGCAAGGCGCCGCGCGAGGGCAGGTTCTCGTAGAACGTGTACTGAAGCAGAGAGGTCAGGTCGGGCTCCAGGAGCGATTGGAGGCGCGGCGCGATCCAGAATGGAATCAGCATTGCAAGCGCGGCAAAGAGCAGGCTGGCAATCACCCAGAAGACCAATCCCAGCAGGGGCTTCTCGACCCGGCCGGCCAGCCAGCCGGTCAGCCCGCCGACAAGCATGAAAAGAATGCCCCCGCTGATCAACCTGACCCATGGGAAATAGGCGTGATGCTGCCACAATAGGTAGCCGTCGTACCCGAACAGGGCCAGCGCAAAAACCAGGCCGGCGACAACGCCGTATCCCAGTCCGAGGCGGCGTTTGCCGGCGGCGATCTCCCGGCTTCTATCTGTGCTAGAAAGTGTATTCATTTAGAGTGTCCTATCGGATGGCCTCGACAGTCAGAGTGTAATTGACGTATTCCAATCCGGCGGCGGGGCTGGCAAAGATGCGCAGGTCGTACGTGTTGCCGCCGAACAGGCTCAGGATCAGACGCGCCGGCGTGCCGCAGGTCATATCTGCCCAGCGCTGTAAGACGCTATTTGCCCCCCACAATTCCAGCGTGGGCGTGCCGGCGCTGGCACAGGCCAGGACCACATCCACCTGGACGGTCTCGCCGGCTGCGCCGAACGTCTTGAATTGAATCCAATCTTCCGCGTCCCCTTCGGGAGCCGATACGTCGCTGGAATAGATCAACGAACGCGGACCGGAGCGGAGGAACTCCACGCTCGCCGCGGGACTTTGGGCCGAGTCGCCGTCGAAAGGCGCTGGTTCCGCCCTCGGCGTGACCGCGGCCAGGGTCGGCGCGGCGATCTCGCCCGGTGAAATCGTCCCGGTGGCGGGCGGCTCGGAAGATTCCGCATTCGCGACTTCGATGACCGGGACATCGGGCGTACCCTGCGTCTGGACGTAGGCCGCCGCCACCCAGCCGGTTCCGTCCGCGCTGTCTTCAAATACGATTTGCCACCATGCCCCGCTTGCGTCGGTTCCGATGATCTGCACTTTGGAAAAGATGGACAACGTCCCCAGCATCTCCGCCGCGGCGGAGGGTGCACTGCGCACGTTGACCTGTGTCGTGGTGGTTCCTTCGACCGGGGCAATGGTCGGCGCGGCGGTTGGAGGCGGGAGCGTGGATGTGGGCGGGGGCGTCCAGGTGGGCGGCAGGGTGGCGGTGATGATGAAAAGCGTCGGCGTGGCGGGCGCCTGCGGCTCGACTGTCAAACTGCACCCGCTTACCAAGGCAACCGGCACAGCCAGAAGAAAAATGAAAACGTGCAGGGCGGTCTTGTTTGGCACACGCCTATTGTACCCAAGAATGAAAGGCCGGGTTCTCCGTACGTCGCGCGTCATCGCGCAGAAAACGCCGCCGTCTGATTCAGCAAAAAATCGCGGATTCGACCGGCAGTTTGTTCCCACTTCGGCTGACGCAGATAACGCGCGCGCGCCGCGAGACTCATGCGGATCAGGACATCCCGCTGCTCCGCCAGGATCTTGAGCCTGTCCGCCAGTTCACGCACCTCCCCCGGGCCGACGAGGAATCCGTCCACCCCGTCCGTGATGACCTCGCCCGCCGCGCCCGCGGTCGTGCCGATGGCGGGCAGGCCGAAGCCCATCCCTTCGAGGTAGGCGATGCCGAAGCCTTCGTAAGAGGAAGGAACTGCGAGCACGTGCACGGCTTTCAGTTTTTCGATGAGCGGCTCCTGATCCAGAGCGCCGTGGAAGCGGACGATGGACGACAGGCCGTTGATCACGACGCGCTCTTGCATGGCTTTGGCATAAGTGGGATCAGCGGAGAGTGAACCGACGACATCCAGCCTGTAGGATGAAATTTCATTTTGTCCTGCCAACGCATCGAGCAATATGTGCAATCCCTTGCGCTCGATCACATTTCCCAGAAATAAGATACGCAGTTCGGGACTCTTGGCGCGTTCGATGATTTCATTTTCCGAAAGCGCATCACCGAAACGATCTGTCGGCGGGAAAGCGACGATAGATGGTTTTCCATTAACCATCAATCCATTAACCACACCTTTTGTCGTCCGAGAATTGAAGATGAACCCGTCCACGCTTTGCAGATATTTCTTCTCGATCACGCGGTAGAGAGCGTTCTGCCACTTCGGGCGCGGTTCCGAACAGCGTAAATGATGCACAAGAGAGATGACAGGGTAGGGATGGGGATGTCTGTTGGCGAGCAATAATGACGGATGATTTAGTTCATCTTGGATGAGAATGTCGAACTTGTGAGTTGGTGATTGCCTCGCTTCGCTCGCAATGACGGAAGAGGGAGGCAGCCGAAACCAAAAGTTATCCGTCAAGTGCGCGGTGTAATTGCGCCAGGGCAGGCTGATGACCTCGACCGTATCCCCGCGCGCGCGCAGATATTCGACCAGTTTGCGGTCATACAGATAGCCGCCGCTTAATGTGTCAAGCGAACCGTAGATGACAAAGCCGATTTTCATTGAATGCAGGTTGGAAAGTTCGAAAGTTGGCAGGTTGAAACTTGTGAACCTTCTAACCTGATAACCTGTCAACTCGATAGGCAGCCCAGGCGGATTCGTGTTCCCACAAAACGACTTTGAGTGCGGTGATGTTCCTTGCTCTGATGCGCTCATCCAAGGAGTTTGCCAGGATGCGCGCAAAATGTTCGATGGATGGATTCAATCCCGCGAACTCTGGCTTATCGTTCAGCATCTGCTCTTTGTAATAAGCCACGACCTCGTCCAGATTCTTTTCCACATCCACGATGTCCACGAGATAGCCGTGCTGGTCCAATTCATGGCCTTCGAGTTGCAGTTCGAGCACGTAATGATGCGAGTTGGGGAAATTCTCTGCCCCCCAGTCTCCTCCGATCAAAAAGTGGCGGGCGATGAAATCGCGGCGGACGGCGATGGTGTACATAAGCGCTCCGCTGTCAAGTATAGTGAAACAGAAGTTGAATTGTCTCTTGCGGGCTTTCATCCAGCAACTTGTAGGCATCGGAAGCCCGTTCCAGTGGAAACCGATGCGTGATCCACTTTTCTGGTTTGATTTTTTGCAGGGCGTTCCATGCAACATCGAAGCGCCTGGCCTTGTCCCAGCGCGCGGACAATCCGGGCGCGATGGTGCTGACCTGTGACGAGATGAGTTGGATGCGCGAACGATGGAACGCGCCGCCGAGGTCAATGGATGCGCGCTTCTCGCCGTACCACGAGCCGATGACGGCGCGTCCCGAAAAACGAGTGAGGGCGATGGCGTCGTCGAGGGCCGAGGGGTTGCCGCTCAGTTCGAGGGTCAGATCCGCGCCGCTTTGCAGGAGGGCGCAGGCCTGGGCGCGGAAATCTTCCGTGTCGGGATCGAGCGATGCCGCCGCGCCGATTTCCAGCGAGGCCTTGCGGCGCACTCCATAACAATCTGCGGTAACCAGTATTTCGAGTGGGAATTGATGCAATAAGGCCGTTGTGAGAAGCCCAACGACTCCCTGCCCAAAGACCATCGCGCGCTCGCCCAGTATCGGCGCGGCATCCTGAACAAGATTCACCGCCGTTTCCATGTTCGGGAGAAAGCAAGCGATTTCGGGGGAGAGAAATTTGGGAATTGGAAATAGGGAATTGGTGGTTGTGATGAAGTGGGATGTGTGCGGCTGAAACGCAAAGACCAGTCTGTCTTTCCATACCCCATTAACTGTCTTGCCAACCTCCACTACTTTCCCCACGCACGCGTAACCGTACGCGAGCGGATACTCACACAGGCCGCGCAAAGTCGAGATGACGGGATCCAGTTCGAGGTCGCGCGGGAAGCGGCCCTGGTAGAGGAGCATCTCGGTCCCCGCGCTGATCGCCGAGCAGACCGTCTCCACCAGAACGTCGTCCGCGCCGAGAGCAGGCAGAGTCTCCTCGCGGAGTTCCACCTGCCGCGGCGCGGTGAAGGTCAGGATTTTCCGTTTCACTCCCCCTATTGTACCCTGCTTAGGACTTGGGCTTGTCCAGCCAGAGGAAGATGAGCAGGATCACTTCGGCCGCCTTGGCATAGTAGCCGGTGGCGCTGGTGGTGCCGGGCACAAACTGTAAATTGCCGAGGAGCGCCCACAGTATGATGGTCAGCCCGGTGTAACCGACCATGCCCCACCAGACGAGTTTATGCTGCTTTTGGAAAAAGGGGATGGGCAGGAAGTACGCCGCCAGCAGGCCGAGATAGCCGAAACCGTTGAGGAAGATCGGGTCGAGGCCGAGGGCCGGGAAGAGGGAAAGGTGCAGGAACGCCGTGGCCAGATTGCTGAGGATGATGCCGTAGTGGATACCGCTAAATTTCATACTGCCTCCTTTGGTTTGCTCATTAGATGGATTGAACGCGTCGGCTGTTACCCGTCGGTTTTTTCTCAAAGATAAGGAAGGCCGCGATGGAGGATCTTCGCGCTCATAAAGAGACTTTGCGCGCTTCTCCTCTTCCCGGTTAATTCCTCCGCGAATCTGGCAGGACCCCGTCTCGCGCGGAGACTGTCGAGGCGCGGCCCGCCAGCAAGAGACCCAGCCCGCCGTTGAGCAGGTCGCGGGCGCGCATGAACAAAGTCAGGCTGATGGCAGCCGAGGCGGGATAACCCAGCGCGCCCAGCGCCAGCACCTGACTGGCCTCCAGCGCGCCCAATCCGCCGGGCAGAGGCATGAGAAAGGCCAGCAGGGAGGCGGTCAGCGCGGCGACGGCCTGCCACAGGTTCACGTGCACGTTTAAAAATTCAAGCATGAGCAGGTATTCCACGCCCATGCCCGCCCACGCTGCGAGCGACGCGCCCAGCGCGGCCGCCAACGCGCGCGGATGCCTGCGTGTGAAGGTGGAAGCCATGTATTCCGAGACGATGACGAGGCGAAACCATTTTTGATGTTTGAATCGGGACAGTGCGGCGCGCAGGATTCGGCTGACGGGATGCCTGCCCGAATACAGCAACGTGATGTGGATGGGCGGCCACGCCATCAGCGCCGCCAGCGCAGCCCACCCGACCTTGGGAAGGTCCCCGCTTCCGAACAATATCCCCGCCCGCGCGGCCGCGAACAACCCGACGCCGATGAAAATGAAATTGCCGAGGAACTCCAGGAGTTTGTCAATGATGACGGCCGAGACGGCACGCGCGAAGGTCACGTTATGGAATTTGCGGAGATAGATCACCTGTAACGGTTCCCCGCCCACCTGCGGCCCGGGCGTGAAGTAACTCATTCCAAACACAGACAGGCGGTAGCCGATCAGCGGAACGAGAGGCAGACGCGGATTCTCGGCGCGCACCACCAGCCACCAGCGCATGGTCATGAAGACGATGACGATGGCGTTGATTCCGAGCAGGAGCGCAATCTGCCGCAGTTGCAGTTGTTTGAGAGTGAGCCAGATTTCAACAAGCGGCGCGTTGCGAAAGGCGAAGTAAAGTAACGCGCCGAGGATGGAATAAACCGCGAGGATGCGAAGGACTTTCACCACAGAGATTGATTTTCTCCGTGCGCTCTGCGGTCTGTGTGGTGCGTCGCTTCGACTCACAGCGCGTTTACCCCTTCGCCCTCTGGTGGATTCTCGATCAGCCGCTTCATCTCGTCCAGCACGGCCTGGTGGATGACCTGCGCTTCGGTCGTGCCGAGGTCGCGGGCCGTGATCGGTTTGCCAATCTGCACGCGGATGTCCATGTCGTTTCGGTGAAAGGTGACGTGTGCCAGCAGTTGCAGGGCCGCGGCCAGTTTCCCTTTTTCCTCCTTCGTCCGTTTGATGACCAGCAGCGGATGCCGCGCGGACTTTTTTCTCACCACGCCGCGCACGAGGACGGGGATCACAGCCGTCTCTGGCGCCATGCGGACGAAGACGTTGGCGCTGTCGGTCCAGTCTTTCAACGACTCGACCGCGCCGTCGTGAACGTCGGGGTCGGGTTCGATGTGTCCCGCGGGGAAGGTCAGTGCCGCGCCGCCCGCGCGCAGATGTCCGCTCACCTGGCGGACGAGTCCCATGCGCGAAGCCGCGTCGTCCTTGACGTAAAAGAGTTGTTTGCTGGTGTTGGTGAGCGCGTTCAGGAACGGACGGTCGAGGGCGATGATTTTCAAGTCCCTGCGGTCCAATGCCGCGAACAGGGTCAGGGTATCGGTCATGCCCGGGTGATTGGACAGGGCCAGGAACGGGCCGTCAGGCAGGAGGTCCCGGCCGTAGACGCGCAGGCTGCGCGTATAAGGCCGCAGGGTCAGGCGCGCGCCTTCGGCAAGTCCATGCGCGCCGACGGCCGTATCGAAATCCACCATCAATTGCGCGAAGTCGCGTGCGGTCTTGTAGAACACTCTTTGCAGGAGGCGCGCTGGAAGGGGGTGGCTTTGCCAGCCAAAGGAGTCAACCAGATCGTCGAGGTTGATGCGGGTGAGGAGGTCGAGTTGGGATTCCATTTTTGTGTTGAGCACTTCCTTGAGTCGAAGGGCGATGGTCTATTCAGGTTCCATCGAGAAGTGAAGCGGCCAACCTTCCAGTCCCGCCGCGAAATGGGCCTTGTTGATGCGCCGTTCGGCCTCGGCCCTGGGCAGGATCTGTACGACGGCGAGTCCCGTGTTGTGCGCGGTGAGCATGATCTCGACCGCTTCGGGGTAACCGAGAAAGAAAATCGTGACGAGAATGTGCGTGACGAAGTCCATCGGCGTCACGTCGTCGTTGTGGATGAGGACGCGGTAGAGCGGCTCCAGCGCGGTGTCCTGGCTGGGGGTGATTTGGATGTCGGGAGTGGTCTGGGGATTCATTTTTTCCACGCCACCGATAATCGAGCCATTTCGTCTTTGCTCAACCCGATTTCCGCCGCGTCGAAGTTCTCTTTGATGTGCTGTGGATCGAATGACATCGGAATGGTGATTACGCGCGGCTGCATGACCAGCCAGGCCAGCGCGATCTGATGCGGCGTGGCGGAGCGCGCTTCCGCGATCTCGCGCAGGGTCTTGTTGACGCGGATGCTCCGAAACTTGACGGGCGAGTAGGCTGTGAGCAGGATGTCGTTTTTCTGGCAATAGTCCAGCACGCCGTTTTTCTCGTACTCGTCGTCGGGCAGGCGATAGGGCACCTGATTTGTGAGAATGGGCGATTCGCAATGTTCCTGCGATTGCTTGAGCAGGGACAGGTTGAAGTTGCTCACGCCGAGATGCCGCACCTTGCCGTCGCGCACGAGTTTGTTCAGGGCGCGGAAGGCTTCGTCGAGCCTCATTTTGAATCTCGGCCAGTGGATGAGATACAGGTCAATGTAATCCATCTTGAGCCGGCGCAGGCTGTTCTCGCAGGCGTGGAGCGCCTCGTCGTAGGCGAGATGTTCGGGCGAGACCTTGGTGGTGACGAAGACCCGCGCGCGGTCCACGCGGGAGGCGCGGATGGCGCGGCCGAGGAGTTCTTCGCAATGGCCCGCGGCGTAATATTCAGCCGTGTCGAAGTGGGTGTAACCGACTTCCAGCGCGGCGCGCAGCGCGGCCAGCGAGGCGGAATCCAGGCTCGGGTCTGCGCTGGACCCGCCGCCGAGGCTCCACGTCCCGAAGCCTATCTTGGGGAGAGTCACTTTATGAACGGTCTCGAATTTCATCGGTCGTCAAGGAATAATTTTACAGTAAAAACCCGCCTCCTCACGGAGACGGGTTGGCGGCAATCGGTATGCGGCGAGGCGAGGTTATAATCAGCCCGATGTTTCAATTCACCGTTACCTCCATAAACGGCCGCGCCCGCACGGGGGTTTTCACCACGCCGCAGGGCGACCTCATCACACCCGTCTTTGCGCCGGTCGGCACGCAAGCCACAGTGAAAACGCTCACTCCCGAACACCTCAAGGAGATCAACGCCTCACTCGTCTTGAGCAACACGTATCATCTCTACCTGCGCCCCGGCGATGAACTCGTGCGCGATATGGGCGGCTTGCACCAGTTCATGGGGTGGCATCGTCCCATGCTCACGGACTCGGGCGGCTTTCAGGTCTTCTCGCTGGCGCAGACCCGCAAGATTGACGACGACGGCGTGACCTTCAAAAGTCACATTGACGGCTCGACGCACCGCTTCACGCCCGAAAAGTCCATTGCCATTCAGGAGAACCTCGGCGCGGACATCATCATGGCGTTCGACGAATGTTCCGATCCCAACGACCACGCCTACAGCAAACTCGCCATGCAGCGGACTCACCGCTGGGCGGAACGCTCCCTCAAAGCCCAAACGCGCCGCGACCAGGCTTTGTTTGGGATCGTGCAGGGCGGCGTCCAGGCGGACCTTCGGGCTGACTCCGCCAAGTTCATCGCTTCGCTCGATACGCCCGGCATCGCCATCGGCGGACTGTCCGTGGGCGAGACCAAGCGGGAGATGCACGAGGCGCTCGATGTGGTTGTTCCGCTATTGCCCGAAAACAAACCGCGCTACCTGATGGGAGTCGGCACCCCTGAAGATTTGATTGACGGCGTCATGCGCGGCATTGACATCTTCGATTGCGTGCTGCCGACTCGATTGGCCCGTCACCACTCCGCCTTTGCGCCCGAAGGACGTCTCAACCTGATGAATGCCGCCTTCGCCCGCGACGAAAAGCCGATTGACGCGACTTGTGATTGTTACACCTGCAAGACGTTCACGCGGGCATATCTCCGCCATTTGATTGTCGCAAAGGAATTGCTTGCGGGAACGCTAATCTCAATCCACAACCTGCGCGCATTGATTCGACTGATGGAATCCATCCGCGGCTACATTGCCGATGGGACGTTTGAATCTCGTGTGCCTGAGTTGCTTGATCAGTGGCGCGGGAACGCGGAAAGAAAAAGGATGGTCAATGGATGATGGATCATGGAGGTGTGGCGTGACCGTGATGAATCTGGATAAGTTGGAAGTGTGGGCAAGGGCAAAGGATTTTGCGTTGGCGGTCTACAAAGATGTCGTTCCCCATTTGCCTCCTGATGAAAAATGGAATCTGACCCAGCAACTCAAGCGGGCCGCGCAGAGCATTCCTGCAAATATCGCAGAGGGGCACGGACGCTATCACTTTCTTGATCATGTCCGTTTTTGTTATATAGCGCGCGGCTCATTGACGGAAGCACAAAGTCATATAGCCCTCGCTCGAGATCTGGGTTATCTGTCGGACGAAATTTACAATCGCATGACTGTACACGCTGAATCCATTGGAAAGCAACTCAACAATTACATTGCCTACCTCAAACGTTCCAAACAGGGCGAGAAAGATTTTCCGGCAGGGTACACTGTTCGAGAAGAGTCTGAGCCATACATTCTCGATAATCCAGACGAAGATTCCACCGAACACCCATGATCCATTAACCATCCTCCATTGGTGATCCCATGACCCTCCTCCACGCCTTCCTCCTCGGCATCATCCAGGGATTGACCGAATTCATCCCCGTCTCGTCCACCGCGCATTTGCTCATCGGGCAGGAACTATTGGGCATTCCCTCGAACGGGAAAATCTTCTCCTTTCAGGTGATCATCCAACTTGGGACAGTGTGCGCGTTATTGTTCTTCTTCTGGCGGGATATTCTCGGAATCGCAAAAGCCTTCCTTCTGGGCATCTGGCACAGGCGGCCTTTTGAAAGCCACAATGCCCGGGTTGGCTGGCTGGTGCTGGTTGCCACCATCCCCGCGCTGATCGCGGGCTTTTTTCTCAAGGATACTGTGGAAAGCCTGTTCACGGAACCGGTTACCCAGGCCGGGGTCCGGTTGTTGATGTCAGCCGGCCTGCTGGGCGCGGTGGAGGTGTTTGGCCGCCGCAAGCGCACACTCGAATCCGCGACATGGCTCGATGCCCTCGCCGTTGGGCTGTTCCAGGTGCTTGCCTTGTTTCCCGGTGCGTCGCGTTCCGGCGCGACGATTGCAGGCGGCATGGTGCGCGGCTTCGACCGCCCGTCCGCGGCGCGGTTCGCGTTTCTCATGTCCGCGCCGATTCTGCTGGCCGCGGGGGCCTACGAAACCATCAATGTGATCAAAGCGCCCGGCACGCACGAATTCCTCCCCTATCTGCTCACGGGATTTTTGACCGCCGCCGTGGTGGGGTGGTTGTCCATCAAATGGCTGATCACTTATTTGAGCAGGCATTCGCTCCATGGTTTTGCCGTCTATTGCGCGGTGGTTGGTCTGATGGTCTTAATCGTCCAAATGGTCCGAATAGTCTGAATGGTCTGATTGATCTGGGTGAAAAAGACAATTTGCTTTTTGCTTTTCGTCCTTCTCGCTGCCTGCGCACCGACGACGCCCGGGGCGGCGTTGGAACGCGTGGATGTGTATGCCACTCCCGCGGCCGGCCCGTGGCTGGATGAGTTGTTCGATTGCGCCGCGGATTTGCCGGTCGTACTGAACGTCTCGGCGGACGCGCCCGACATCATGCTGCGCGTCGCTGAACCAGATGTGCTGGCGGCTCCCGCGTTTCAGATCGACGCGGAAGAGATTCTCGTCGTGACGCACCGCGAGAGCCCGCTTCAAAGCCTGACCCTCAGCCAGGTGCGCGACCTGTTCGCGGGGCGCGGCGACCCGTCGGTGCAGGTGTGGGCCTACGCGTCAGGGGAGGATGCGGCGCGGGCGTTCGATCAACTCGTGATGCAGGGACGAAGCGTCACGTCCTTCGCGCGGCTGGCAGCCAGTCCCCAACACATGTCCGAGGTCTTGAACGCGGACGTGAACGCGGTCGGCGTCCTGCCGCGGCGCTGGATGACAGGAAACGTCCGCGAGATTTACTCGGCTGGGAGTGTGCCCGTGCTGGCGGTGACGAAGTCCGAGCCGCAGGGCGCGGTCAGTCAATTGATTGGTTGCCTGCAATCAAAATAGAACTTGTCTCAAAAATACTGACCGGCCCCGTCATTGCGAGCGAAGCGCTTGCCCTGAGCCTGTCGAAGGGAAGCAATCTCCTAGAAAACGAGGTGACCTCGTAGAGTTGGGGATTGCTTCGTCGGGCTTTGCCCTCCTCGCAATGACGACCGCTTATTTTTGAGATGACTTCTAGTTATAATTCGGTGGTGAGGAGCAGAGTATGAAATCGCCACTGTGGACGCCTTCCGAGGAACGCATACGCGACGCGAATATCACGCGCTTTATCGCAGCGGTCAACGCGCGGTATAAACTCAATTTGACAGCATACGCGGAGCTCTATCGCTGGTCGGTGGAAAACATTGCCGATTTCTGGGCGGCCATGTGGGACTTTGCGGGAATCAAGGCCTCGAAGCGATATGATGAAGTCGTGGAGGATGTATCCGTCTTCCCCGGCGCGAAGTGGTTCCCCGGCGCGCGCTTGAATTTCGCCGAGAACCTGCTGCGCTTTCGCGATGACCGTCTCGCGTTCATTTTCAAGGGCGAAACGCAGACATCCAAACACATGACCTATGCCGAGTTGTATGACGCAGTGGCGCGGCTGGCTCATGCGTTGCGCGAGGCGGGGGTCGGCGTGGGGGATCGGGTGGTCGGCTACATGCCAAATTTGATCGAGACTGTGATCGGCATGTTGGCGGCAACCAGCCTCGGCGCGGCATGGTCCTCCTGCGCGACGGACATCGGTCCCGCCGCAGCCATCGAACGGCTGGGACAGGTCGAGCCAAAGGTCTTGATTACCGCGGATGGATATTTCTACAAGGGAAAAGTCTTCGACACGCTCGAACACGCCGCGGATGTGGCGCGCGGCATCCCTTCGTTGAAAAAGATGATCGTCGTTTCGTACACGCGCGAACGGCCCGATATTTCCCACATCCCCAACGCGGTTCGTTACGAGGATTTTCTTTCAAAGCAAAAAAATCTTGAGATTCAATTCGAGCAGTTGCCGTTCGATCATCCACTTTACATTATGTTCTCGTCGGGGACGACGGGCAAGCCCAAGTGCATGGTGCAGGGCGCGGGCGGCGTGCTCATTAATCATCTCAAGGAATTGTTATTACACACCGACCTCAAACGCGACGATACGATTTTCTACATTACGTCGTGCAGTTGGATGATGTGGAACTGGCTGTTGAGTTCGCTGGCGGTCGGCGCGACCATCCTGCTCTACGACGGCAACCCGAACTATCCCGACGCGGGCGCGATGTGGAAGTTGATTCAGGATGAAAGGATCACGATCTTCGGGTGCAGCGCGAGTTACATCAACTTCCTGAAAAAGGAGAACGTCTCGCCGCACAGGGAATATGATCTCTCTTCGCTCCGCGAAATCTCGCAGACGGGTTCGCCGCTTTCCGCGGAGGGATTCGAGTACGTCTATCGCGAGATCAAGGCGGACCTGCACTTCAATTCCATTTCGGGCGGCACGGACATCAACGGATGCTTCGCGGCGGGAAGCCCGATCCTGCCGGTGTATGCGGGCGAACTGCAGAGCGCGGCGCTGGCGATGAAGGTCAAGGCGTATGACGAGAAGGGCAGTCCCGTTTACGATGAGCAGGGAGAGTTGGTCTGTGAAGCGCCCGCGCCTTCGATGCCGTTGTATTTCTGGGACGACGCCGACGGCTCGAAGTATCACAACGCGTACTTCAACGTCTATCCCAACGTTTGGCGGCACGGCGATTATGTCTTGTTCCACAGCGACACGGGCGGGGTCACGTTCTATGGCCGCTCGGACGCGGTGCTGAAGCCTTCGGGCGTGCGTATTGGCACGGCGGAGATCTATGCCCAGATGGAGAGACTGCCTGAGATCGCGGACAGCCTCGCAGTGGGACAAAACTACGAGGGCGACCAGCGCGTGATCCTGTTCGTCAAACTGGCTGCGGGCTTCACGTTAACGGATGAATTAAAAGACAAGATTCGCAAGACCCTGCGCGAGAACGCTTCGCCGCGTCACGTGCCCGCGCTGATTCTCGAAACGCCAGACATTCCTTATACGCTGAACATGAAGAAAGTGGAGAGCGCGGTGACGAATATCCTCAATGGCCGCGCGGTGAGCAACCGCGACGCGTTGATCAACCCCGCCTCGCTGGATTTTTACGAGCAAATCCTGACGCAGTTGGGATAAGGGCAACCCCGAATCCTTCGCGAACTTCGCCCCTTCGCGGTGGAATCTTCCTGCCTCGCCCATCGGGGGGATGGTGGATTTTGAAATGGAATCTTTATAATTCCAGCCAGAATTCTCGTTATGATAGAGTCATGTGAGGAGAGTGCCATGAGAAAAGTCTCGTTTTCGATTCTATTGCTTCTGGCGGTCGTCCTGACCGCCTGCGGCGGTGCCACTGAGCCGCCTGCCACCCAGCCCCCCGCGACCGAACCGCCTGTTGTCCAGCCGCCCGCCAGCGATACGCCTGCCCCGCTGGTCCCGGCGGAGGCGGCCACGCCCACGCTCGCGCCCATCGTGCTCGTCCCGCCGGAGATGGAGGTGGGCGTGATGATTCCCTATGTGGACGGCTCGATTCTGGTGGCCGTGCCGGCCGGGGAGTTCATCATGGGACGCGGCAGTTCCGATAACCCGGTGCATACGGTGACGCTGAGCGATTTCTGGATCTACCGCACCAAGGTCACCAACGCGCAGTACAAAGCCTGCGTGGCCGCTGGACAGTGCACCGAGCCCGACCTGCTCGACAACCTGGGCTACAACGATCACCTGCGCTCCGGCGAGCCGGTCTCCGGCGTGACCTGGGCGCAGGCCGAGGCTTACTGCACGTACGTCCACGGCCGCCTGCCGACCGAGGCCGAATGGGAGAAGGCCGCCCGGGGTCCGGATGGAAACGTGTATCCGTGGGGCGAGGCCGCGCCGGCCTGCGATCTGCTGAATTACAACAATTGCGTGGGCTCCACCACCAACGTGCGCGATTATCCGCAGGGGAAGTCCTATTACGAGGCGCTGGACATGGCGGGAAACGCCTTCGAGTGGGTCGCAGACTGGTACGATCCGTATTACTATCGCACCGGTCCGACCGAGGACCCGATCGGCCCCGAGGCGGGCACCGCGCGGGTTGTACGTTCGTCTTCCTACAGGGCAAGTGACGACCAGGTGCCCTCGGCGGTGCGCTTCTACAAGAAGCCCGGCGAGCACAGCCGCGACCTGGGTTTCCGCTGTGTGGTCGAAGAGCCGCAGCATTTCGCCCCGTTCTGTGAACTGGTGGTGGATTACGGCCAGGACGTGACCGGCAGTCCCAATCCCGGACAGCAGGTGCAATATTCCTGCCCGGCGCTTTCGATCAACGTCCAGCCCCAGCAGTGCGACAGCAACCAGACTTATGTAACGTTCAACTACCCGCCCGGTGACCCGAACGTGGTCATTGACAATGGCGGCTGCGGCGACCTGGTGCCTCCCACCAAGTATGTGTGCACGTCGCCCACCACGGTCGGCCTCAAGTCGTTGTGTACCTTCTCCGGCCTGGCCGAAGCGACCTGCCCGGTCAATTACACGCTGAATCCCGGCACGGGCATGTGCGAATGGAACGGCGGCGTGATCGTCGGCACGGACCAGTGCCTGCCCGGTTACACCTACGACCCGGCCTTCCAGTGTTGCACAGCCCAGCCCGGCACCGGCATCGGATTCCCGCTGTGTGAGGCGGGCAGTATTTTGACCGAGATCTCGCCCGGACATTATGGCTGTCTGGACCCGGGCAGTGCCCCGCCCGTGCCCGAGGTGACCGCCTTCGTGAACATGCCTCCGGAGTGTAGTGGAGGCGATGGGTGTAATATCTCGTGCCCATATGGCATCGTTATGCCACAGTGCTGTTGCGAGGCATATCTAGGCGCTGGTTTCTGTAAATAATCTAAACAGCACTTAATGAATTGATTGGCCCTCACGTTCCAAGTGAGGGCCAGTCAATATTAAAAATATAGTTCAATTGATTTCACTATGTCGGTCGTGATTGGAC
Source organism: Chloroflexota bacterium (assembly GCA_037445635.1). Lineage (GTDB taxonomy): Bacteria > Chloroflexota > Anaerolineae > Anaerolineales > Villigracilaceae > JBFMCC01. The sequence goes on along the minus strand of JBBIKC010000035.1, from coordinate 562 downwards.
AGAAGCGAATTTTTCCTTTAGGGATAGGAATGGCCTCTCTAAAAAATTGTAGGAGATGTACGACAGGGTGATTGAGAGAATCATTCCAAGTGAGAGCACTATTAATGGATATTGAAGTGATTGTTGTGGTGTAACTCCAATCTGTCGGCAAATATAGTAGACTATTATGAAACTTGGAATGTGGTAAATGTACAAGCCATAAGAAATTTTCCCAAGATAAACCAGAACCCTGCTCTTAAGAGGATTCGTATAAATTGTGTCCTTTACTTTCATGGTGAGATATAGAGTTAGGGTCATTCCTATGCCTGTAAGTGTGTAAATAAACATCAAATGCCATCCAACAATTTGTTTGTTGGGTAATTCAACAACCAAAACAAAAGCGGCCATACTTACGAAAAGAATAATCCACTTGTTGATCCGATGCAACAGGTTGTCAATTAATCCCGACCCCATCATAAGACCTCCTAATATTGCTTCAAAATGGGTGAACGGTAGAACGTAGATTGCAGGATAACGGACTCGGTAATGGATTAAAAGGGCGCGAAATAAACTGCCTGCCAAG
>JBBIKC010000034.1:0-39470 GCA_037445635.1 Chloroflexota bacterium | reverse complement strand
TATTCGAAGTGCCTGTTGTGCTGGCGCTGTGTGCAGGTCTGCGCGGACGACGCGCAATACACGTACGCCATCAACTTCGAGGGGCGCGGCTATGAGACGCAGATCGGCACGTTCTTCGACAAGGCCATCCCCGAAACGACCTGCGTGTTGTGCGGTCAATGTGTGGGAGTATGTCCCACGGGCGCGCTCAAGCCGAAGCGTGAGTTCCTGCTGGAGCAGGGGATGAATCCGAGCGAGATTAGTGTGCTGAATACGGGAAGGAAAAGGCGTAAAACCTAACCCCCGGCCCCTTCCCTGCAAGGGAAGGGGAGAAGGACAATATGCCAGTAAACAATACTGTAATTGGTCAGAATATATCTTCGGAGATGCGTGAACGCGCAAAAGAATTGCGCCGTGACATGACGCCTGCCGAAGGAATCCTTTGGCGCGAACTACGTACGAACAAATTCCACGACATACATTTCAGACGGCAGCAGGTCATCGGCAGGTATATTGTCGACTTTTATCGTCACAAGTTTTCTTTGATCATTGAACTTGATGGCGGGATCCACGAATTTCAAAAGGAGTACGATGCTGAGCGCGAGGCCTATCTCATCGAACGCGGTTTTCGGGTTTTGCGGTTCAGTAATAATGACGTTCTAAACAATTTATCTGTTGTACTGGAGAAGATTCTTGTTTCTTGCCAATCCTCCGACTCCCCCTTCCCGCTACGGGAAGGGGGCAGGAGGGATAGGTCAGGAGAACCAACATGATCAAACCCGACCATATCACCACCACCACTTGCCCCTACTGCGGCGTTGGATGCACCTTACAGTTACACGTAAAGGACGACTTCATCTACAAAGTCACCTCGCCGTTTGACTCGCCTGTCAATCACGGAAACCTGTGCGTGAAGGGACGTTTCGGCTATGACTTTGTCTATCATCCCAAGCGCGTGACAACTCCGTTAGTAAGAAGATATTTGCTGGAAGGAAAAACGATATTCGATATTCGAGATTCGACTAGAGAACGCGGCTCGCTTCGAGCATCTAATAACGAATTATCGAATAACGGCTCTCCCTGGGATTGGCTCGAATCCGACTGGGACACTGCTCTCGACATCGTCGCCGATAACCTCGTCCGCATCTACCAGCGCGACGGTTCGGACGCGATGGCGGTCTATTGCTGCGCCAAAGCCACGAACGAGGACAACTACCTCCTGCAAAAAATGTACCGTGCCCTCTTCCGCACGAATAACGTGGATCACTGCACGCGTCTCTGCCACGCGGGGAGCGTGGTCGCGCTCCAGCAGGCGGTGGGATCGTCCGCCATGAGCAATACGGCCTCACAAGTGGTGCTGAATGATGTGTTCATTGTCACTGGTTCGAACACGACTGAGAACCATCCCATCATCGCGTTGCAGATGAAGGACGCGGTGATGAAGAACGGCGCAAAGATGATCGTCGTTGACCCGCGCCGAATCGAACTCGTGGACTTCGCCGAGATGTGGCTTCCGCTCAAGCCCGGGACGAATGTGCCCGTATTCTCCGCGATGGCGCATGTCATCGTCAAGGAGAATCTGGTCAATCACGAGTTCATCGCCAAACGCACGGAAGGTTATCAGGAATTCGTCGAGTCGCTCGAAAAATTCACGCCCGAATATGCGGAAGAAATCTCCGGCGTCCCTGCCGAAGCTATTCGCAAGGCGGCGCGGCTTTATGCCACTGCCAAAAACGCCGCCATCTATTGGGGCATGGGCATCTCGCAACTCTCGCACGGCACGGCCAGCGCGCTCGCACTCATCCATCTCGCGTTCCTCACGGGTCACGTCGGACGCGACGGCACGGGGCTGAATCCCTTGCGCGGACAGAACAACGTGCAGGGCGCCAGCGACATGGGCGCGATGCCGTTCCATTATCCCGGCTACATGCGCGTGGATAATGACGAGAACGCGGCGAAATGGGAGAAAGTCTGGAATATCGAACCTGGCGGCCTCTCGCGCAAACTCGGCCTCACCACCACCGAGATTTTGAGTCACGCGCACGAGGGCGGCGTGCGCGCCCTGTACATCATGGGCGAGAACCCGATGATGTCCGAGCCGAATCTCAACGTGACGCGTCATCACATGGAGCAGTTGGAATTCATCGTCGCGCAGGACATCTTCATCAACGAGAGCGGCGCATTTGCGGATGTCTTCCTGCCCGCGACTCCCTTCGCTGAAAAGGACGGGACGTTCAGCAACACCGACCGGCGCGTGCAGCGCGTCCGCGCCGCGCATCCTCCGCGCGGAGGGTCGCGCCCCGACTGGCAGATCATCTGCGACCTGGCGCGCCGCATCGAATCCCGACTTGGGCGGGCTACCGCTTTCTGGGACTACTCAAACCCCGAGCAGATTCTGCGCGAGATGGCGAGCGTGAATCCCGATTACGCGGGCATCACTTATGACCGAATTGACCAAATCGGCTTGATCTACCCTGTGCCCGATTTGAATCATCCTGGCACGCCGACCCTCTTCACCGACTCCTTCCCGCGCGGCCGCGGCAAATTCCACATGCTCGATTACGTCCCCGTGATGGAAGAGGCGGACGACGAATATCCGTTCATCCTGACCACAGGCCGCGTGCTCGAGCACTGGCACGGCGGCTCGATGACGCGACATTCCGCGCTGGATGAGGCCTACCCCGAGGCCCGCGTGGAGATGCATCCCGCCGACGCTGAAATCCACGGCATTCGAAACGGCGACCCGGTGCGGGTCACCTCGCGACGCGGGGAGATTATCCTGCGCGTCACGGTCACGGAGAAAACGTCTGTGGGCGTCGTCTTCATCCCCATGCATTTTGCCGAAGCCGCCGCGAACCTGCTGACCAACGACGCCCTCGACCCGCAGGCGAAAATCCCCGAATTCAAGGCCTGCGCGGTGCAGGTGTTCCCCGCAAGGGAGGAGGAGTTGGCGAATCCTGATGCGGTCGTGATCAGAGGACGGTATTAATTTTGTCGAGAGGAAAGGGGAAATGACTATTCAGGCGGCTCGCGAGGCCGCCTGAATGTTTTTGTGATGGAGGATAATTTTCATCCAAAATATCTATTGACTTTAACCTTTCAGAACTGTAAACTGGCAGGGTTGAAACCAGAGGATCGAGGAGCGACGGCATGGCAAAGAGGTCATTGTCCGCAGTTAAGGCTGTCAGGAAGCAATCTGGGAAGCAAAAGCCAAAAGTCGCGAAAGCGCAGACTCGGGTCGCTAAAAGTGCAAAGACCCAGTCGCCGCGCATCGCGGTTGACGTGAATCGCCAGGCAAAGATCCAGCAGGCACTGTACGAAATCGCCGATGCCGCCAGCGCGGTAAAGGATATGCAGTCGTTCTACAAGAAACTGCACAGGATTGTGGGGAAGTTGATGTATGCGGAGAATTTCTTTATTGCGATCTACGATGAATCATCAGGCATGGTAAGTTGGCCCTATCACGCGGACGAAAAGGATATAGATGATTCTATATGGCTCCCGATGTCGCTTGACCAGGACAGGGGTAGCACATCGTATGTAATGCGTACTGGTAAAACTCTTTATGGTTCACGCGATGGCGCACGCCTGTTGAAGGAGAAGAAATTTGAACTTATCGGGACCATGTCGGCAGATGCCATCTTTGTTCCGCTCAAGATGGCGAAAAGGGTCCTTGGGGTGCTTGCCGTTCAAAGTTATTCGCCTGGCTTCAGGTATAGGGAAGAAGATGTGCAAATACTCACTTTTGTCGCCCAGCACATCTCAACCGCGTTGACGCGCGCCCGCGCCCTCGAAGCCGAGCGTCAACTTACCGCCGAGCTCGCCATCATCAACAGCGTGCAAACGGCATTGGCTTCCAAATTGGATTTTCAAGGCATTGTGGATGCGGTAGGCAATAAACTCACCGAAATCTTTTCAGGCGAAAACGTTGCGATTGGTTTGCTGGACAAAGCCAGCGGCAGGATCAAAGCCCCATATATTTTTGAGAACAATCGAAGAATCGAAAATGTTGAATTTCCGCTCGAGAAGGCTGGGCTGACTAATCACGTATTCAATACACGCCAGCCGCTGGTCATCAACACGAATTACGATCAGCGTTCCGCAGAACTCGGAGCGCTCGATGTGAGCGGAGAACCAGACCCCAAGTCGTGGCTTGGTATTCCAATCATTGTCAATAATGAAGTGATTGGTACAATCGCCCTCCAAAATTGGGATCACGAGAACGCCTACACAGATTCGCATGTCAGGCTTTTGCAAACATTGGCGGGGAGTTTGGGAGTCGCCCTCGAAAATGCGCGCCTCTTCAAGGCCGAACAGGAGCGTGTTGCTGAATTACAGATCATCAACTCCATCCAGCAGGGACTTGCCGCCGAGTTGGACTTCCAAGCCATTGTGGACCTAGTCGGCGATAAGTTAAGCGAAGTTCTCAACACAGGCGACCTCGGCATTCGTTGGTATGACGAAGAAACCAATCTCATACATTATCTCTATGAATACGAGCACGGAAAACGGCTTAAGATTCCATCTGCTCCACCAACCCCTGGCGGACAGTTCGAGACGATGCGAAAAACAAGACAGCCGTTTGTATTAAACACGATTGAAGATTATGAAAAAGCAAAAATTCCGCTGCTCCCTGGAACAGACCAAAGTAAATCCATGGCTTCTGTGCCAATTATTAGTAGTGACCGTGTCTTGGGCGCTATATCCATTGAAAACTACGAGCGCGAGAACGCCTACGGCGAATCGGAACTGCGCCTGCTGACCACCATCGCCGCCTCGTTGGGAACCGCGCTTGAGAACGCCCGTCTCTTCGATGAGACCCAGCGCCTGCTCAAAGAGACCGAACAGCGCGCCGCGGAACTGGCGATCATCAACAGCGTGCAGGAGGGACTGGCATCCAAACTGGATATCCGGGCCATCTATAACCTGGTCGGCGATAAAATCCGCGAAATATTCGCGGCAAATACAACTTACATTGCCACCTATGACCCCGAGAAGCAGCTTGTATTTTCCGAATACTATGTGGAGGAAGGTCATGCCATCTCGGTTCGTCCGCTTCCCTATGGTCAGGGATTGTACACTCATGTTATCCGGACACAACGGCCATTGATATTAGGCACCAACGACGAACAAAGCAAACTGGGGGCCATTTCCATTCCTTCACCGGACAGCGAAGAAGACCTGAATGAGTCATTTCTTGGCGTCCCAATTGTGCTTGGCAATGAAGTCAGAGGAGTGGTCAGCGTACAGAATCACAGGCAGTATGCTTTTGATGAAAGCGACGCAAACCTCCTTCAAACCCTTGCCAACAGCATGAGCGTTGCGCTCGAAAATGCCCGTCTATTCGACGAGACCCAGCGCCTGCTGAAGGAAACCGAGCAGCGCAATGCCGAACTTGCCATCATCAATAGCGTGCAACAGGGACTGGCCTCCAAGCTGGAATTCCAGGGAATCTACGATCTTGTCGGAGACAAGATTCGCGACGTTTTCGACGCGCAAACCATCTTCATTGCGTTCTACGACGCCCAGACAAACATGGTTCATTGGCCCTATTACCTGCAGCGCGGCCGGCGGATCCTCGAACCTGCCGAGCCGCTCGGGCGCGGCCTGACCTCGCACATCATCCGGACCCGCCAGCCGCTGATCATTAACGATGATGCGATCCAGCGCGGCGATCAACTCGGCGCGGTGTACGTGGCCGAAGACGACACCCCGAAATCCTGGTTGGGTGTGCCGATCATTGTTGGAGATCGGGTTACCGGCGTGATCTCCCTGCAAAACATGGAGCGGGAACATGCCTTCCCCGAGACTGATGTAAATCTGCTCACGACGTTGGCGGCCAGCCTCGGTGTCGCCCTCGAAAACGCGCGTCTCTTCGATGAGACCCAGCGTCTGCTCAAAGAGACCGAACAACGCGCCGCCGAACTGGCGATCATCAACTCAGTGCAACAGGCTCTCGCCTCCAAACTGGATATGCAAGCCATCTATGATCTGGTCGGCGACAAGATCCAGAGCATGTTCAACGCGCAATCGGTCATCATCAGCGTGTTTGACCACGAAAAGCAAATATCGCTCGTCCCTTATGCGTTCGAGGATGGACAACGCATCAAAGATGATGAGGCGATCCCTCTTAGCGTCCTGCATAAGCATCTGATCGCAACACGCCAGCCGGTTGTGATCAACGAAAATGCCCGTGAGGAATCAAAACGATACGGCTTGGTCATCATCGAAGGGACGCAGACCCCCAAATCGCTGATCTACGTTCCATTTGGGACAGGCGCGCAGGTCAACGGGTATTTCAGCCTGCAAAACATGGACCGCGAGAATGCCTTCTCAGATTCTGATGTGCGCCTGTTGCAAACGCTGGCAGGCAGTATGGGTATCGCGCTGGAGAATGCGCGTCTCTTCAACGCCGAGCAGCAGCGCGCCGCGGAACTTGCCGCCATCAGCAAGGTGAGTCAGGCCCTCGTGGCGGAGACAGAACTGGATTCAATGATCCAGCTCATCGGGAGTCAGATGCGGGAGATCTTCGAGGCGGATATCGTCTACGTGGCATTGCTCGATCCGCAGACGAATCTCATCCACTTCCCGTACCAGCACGGCGAAGATTTCACGACCCTCAAACTGGGCGAAGGGCTGACGAGCAAAATCATCCGGTCCGGCGAACCTCTGCTCATCAACAAGGACATCCGGGAACGCCGCGCGCAATTGGGTACGAAATTGGTTGGGAAGGAGGCGCTTTCGTACCTGGGCGTCCCAATCAAAGCGGGCAGGGAAACGATTGGCGTGTTGAGCGTGCAAAGCACAACGGCGGAAGGTGTTTTCAATGAGGACGACCTGCGCCTGCTGACGACCATCGCGGCGAACGCGAGCGCGGCGATCCATACTGCGCAATTGCACGCCGAGACCCAGCGCCGTGCCAAAGAGATGGCGACCCTGGCGGAGATCGGCAACGATATCGCCGCCTCGCGCGACCTCGAACCTGTCCTTGAACGAATTGCCGCTCACGCCAAAGACATTCTGCGCGTGCGCGATATTGCCGTTTATCTTTTCGAAGGCGATCTCCTGCATGTTCCAGTTGCCCTGGGAACCTACACAGAGGAGATCAAGGCGCAAACCATCAGACTGGGACAGGGAATCACCGGCAGTATCGCGCAAACAGGCATTGCAGAATTGATAAACAACCCCGCTCACGATCCGCGCGTGATTCACGTACCTGGCACGCCCGAAGAGGACGATGAACATGAATCCATGATGGTTGCGCCGCTCTCCTCGCGCGGGGAAGTGATCGGCGTGCTTACTGTCTGGCGGCCTCATACGGACGGCCTTTTCACACAACCCGATCTCGATTTCCTCGTCAGCGTGGCGCGCCAGACCGCCATCGCCATCGAAAGCGCGCGGCTGTATCTGGAAACGCAGCGGCGGGCGCGGGAAATGTCCGCGCTGGTGGAGGTGGGACGCGACATCTCCTCCTCGCTCGATTCGGCTACCGTGCTCGAAGAGGTCGCGACCCATGCCAGGGACCTGTTGAACGGCAATCTGAGCGCGGTCTTCCTACCGGAGAATAACGGCAGGGTCTTCCGTGCCATTGCGGCGGTCGGGGACGAAGCGGAGGAACTGCGAAACGACACGATCAACATCGGCGAGGGAATCCTTGGAAATGTCGCAGAGAAGAAAGCCGGCGAGATCGTCAACGACGTGAACAACGACCCGCGCGCCATCACGATCACCGGCACCGATATTTCGCCGGACGAACATCTGCTGGCGGTGCCGCTGCTCGCAAACGAAGAATTGAAGGGCTTGATGGCCGTCTGGCGGAACGGGAGGGGGAACGAGTTCACCGAAGTCGAACTGGAGTTCCTGAACAGTCTTGCGCGTCAGGCGGTCATTGCGGTGCAAAATGCACAATTGTTTGCAGACACCACCGAAACGCTCGAACAACAAACCGCCACCAGCGAGATTTTGCGCGTCATCGCCGAATCGCCGACGGATGTTCAGCCCGTTTTGGATGTCATTGCGGAAAACGCGCGTCGATTATGCGGCGGGATTTTGGCAACTGTCTACCGAGTTGACGGACAAATGGTGGATGAAGTGGCGTCCACAGACCTCTCCGCGGAATGGCTGGCGGTCGCGCGGGAAGTATCCAGCCATTCCTATCCCGCGCGGCTGGACCGAAACAACACCCTCTCCTCCCGCGCCATATTGGACCGCGCCATCGTTCATATTCCAGACATGGAACACGAGCCAGACCTGCCGGAAATCACTCGTCGTTATGTGAACGCACAAATCCTGAAAAGCGTCTTGTTTATCCCCATGATTCGCGAAGGGGAAGCCATCGGCTGCATCGGCGTGGGCAGACGCGAAGCCATCCCATTCACGGAGAAACAAATCGCGCTCCTGCAAACTTTCGCCAGCCAGGCGGTGATCGCCATCGAAAATGTACGCCTCTTCAATGAAACGCAAAACCTGCTCAAAGAGACCGAGCAGCGCGCCGCCGAATTGCAGATCATGAACGGCATCGGGCAGACCCTCACGCAGGAAATTGACCTGCAAACCATGATTGACCGCGTCGGCGATCAACTGCGGGAATCCCTCAAGGTCGAAAACATCGGCATCGGGATTTACGATGAAGCGCGCAACGTCCTCCACGCGCCGTACGTGTACCATCACGGCAAACGCATCGGTGTGGACCCCTCGCCGCTGAATCCGTACAACCTGCGCGCGGCAAAGATGGGCCAATCCCTCGTCCTCAACCGGAACGTGGCGGCGCGCTGGGACAAGGTCGGTTCCAACCTTACGGTCGGGGACCGGCCTCCAAAATCGCTGATTATGGTGCCGATGCTGGCCGGCAAGGAACTGGTGGGAGGCATCACCATCCAGGACTTCGAGAACGAAAACGCCTTCCCGGAATCCTTCGTGCGTCTCATGGAAACCATCGCGGCAAACATGGGCACGGCGGTTCAAAACGCGCGCCTCTTCGAGGAGACACAGCGCCTGCTCAAAGAGACCGAGCAGCGCGCCGCTGAACTCGCCATCCTCAACAGCGTTGGCGATGCGATGGGGCAAAGCATGGATGTCAAAGCCGTGACCCACATCGTCGGGGAAAAGGTGCGCGATATCTTCAAAGCCGACGTGGTGGATATCATCCTCTACAAGCCCGATACCAACCTCCTGCATCTTGAATATAGTTACTGCGACGGTCATTACTACGAGAATGAACCCGCGTGGGAATTGGAGTCGGGTAAGGGGCTGTCGTCCAAGGTCATTCTCAAACGCCAGCCGCTTCTGCTGCACTCGGCCCGCGAAATGGATGAGCAGGGCGCCGCGGCATACGTCACCGCGCCGGCGGGCGAACGCGACCCCGAATCCTACATGGGTGTGCCCATCATCGTGGGCGACAAGGTCATCGGCGCGGTGGATGTGCAAAGTTACCGCCCGCGCGCCTTCAATGAAGATAACGTCCGCCTGCTTCAAACCCTCTCCGCCAACATGGGCGTGGCGCTCGAAAACGCGCGCCTTTTCGATGAAGCCCAATCTGCACGCGCGGCTGCGGAGCAGGCCAACGAAGCCAAGAGTTCCTTCCTCGCCACCATGAGCCACGAGATCCGCACACCGATGAATGCGGTCATCGGCATGAGCGGGCTTCTGCTCGATACGGATCTCAACCCCGAACAGCGCGATTATGCCGAGACCATCCGCAGCTCGGGCGACGCCCTGCTGGCCATCATCAACGACATCCTCGACTTCAGCAAGATCGAAGCGGGCAGGATGGATCTGGAGCGCCAGCCCTTCGACCTGCGCGAATGCGTCGAATCCGCGCTGGACCTTGTAGCGGGCCGCGCCGTCGAAAAGGGACTCGACCTCGCCTATCTCATTGACGACGATGTGCCCATCGGCATCCAAAGCGACGTCACGCGCCTGCGGCAGATTCTGCTCAATCTGCTCAGCAACGCGGTCAAGTTTACCGAGAAGGGAGAAGTCGTTCTCACAGTTAAGAAGGGCAAAACGAAGGGCGAATTACTTTTCACGGTTCGCGATACGGGCATCGGCATTTCCGAGAGTCACATGAGCCGCCTGTTCCAATCCTTCTCGCAGGCCGATTCGTCCACCACGCGCAAATTCGGCGGCACGGGTTTGGGACTCGTCATCAGCAAGCGCCTCGCCGAGATGATGGGCGGTGAGATGCGCGCCGAAAGCGCGGGGATCGGGAAAGGCTCCACCTTCACCTTCACCATCAAAGCCGAACCTGCAATCGTTCCCGAACGCAAGACGGCGCGCGACATCAAAGGCATTCAACCGTCCCTGCAGGATAAGCGCGTCCTCATTGTGGACGACAACGCCACGAATCGCCGTATCCTCATGCTTCAAACCGAAAAGTGGGGCATGCAACCGCGCCAGACAGAGCATCCAGGCGAAGCCATTCAGTGGATTCAAAACGGCGAGCATTTCGACCTCGCCATCCTCGATTTGCAAATGCCCGAGATGGACGGCTTGATGCTCACGCGCGAGATTCGCAAACTGCACGAGTCTCTGCCCGTCATTCTCCTGACCTCCCTGGGACGAAAGGAGATCGGCGCGGACGACCTGGAGTTCGCGGCCTACCTGACCAAACCCCTCAAGCCCTCGGCTCTCTTCGACGCCGTGGCGGAGATCTTCGCCCGACACCTCGTCATGCCCAAAGCGGATTCCGCCAAACCCTCCGTAGACGCCGACTTGGCGAAGAAGCGCCCCTTGCGCATCCTCCTCGCGGAGGACTTGCAGGTCAATCAGAAACTGGCCCTGCGCCTTCTGGAGCAGATGGGCTACCGCGCCGATGTGGCCTCGAACGGGTTGGAGGCAGTGGAGTCCGTTGAACGGCAGGCCTATGACGTCATCCTGATGGACGTGCAAATGCCCGACATGGACGGGCTGGATGCGACGCGCGCCATCCGCAAGAAGCAGATCCGACAGCCGCACATCATCGCCATGACAGCCAACGCAATGCAGGGCGACCGCGAGATGTGCATCGAGGCGGGCATGGACGATTACATCAGCAAGCCCATCCGCATCCACGAACTAGTGGCGGCGCTGAACCTGGCAGGAGAAAAACATGGCAAATGAGAATGTAGAGCGGAGTGTTCTTCAGGCTTTGAAAGAGTCTGTAGGCGAAGATTTCATCGGCGTGATGCTCGAAACTTTTCTCGAGGAGACTTCACAGTTGATGGCGGATTTGCATAAGTCGCTGTCCGCGAATGACGCAGAAGCCTTTCGCCGCGCGGCGCACTCGATGAAATCCAACGCGGCCACCTTCGGCGCGACGCGTCTCTCGGAACTGGCCAAGGAATTGGAGTTCATCGCCAAGGCGGGGACTCTCTCCGAAGTCGGAGGCAGGCTGAGGGTCATGGAAGAAGCGCTTCAGTCCGCCTCCAAAGAGATCAAGGACTTTGCAGCATGACCTCCACACACGAACCCGGTCATCTATTGGTCGTTGACGATAACAAGGTCAACCGCCTGCTTTTGGCGCGCGGACTCGAACAGCAGGGGCACGAGGTGGCAACGGCCGAGAACGGCAAAGTGGCGATGGAGATGCTTCACTCCAGGCCGTATGATTTGTTGTTGCTCGACGTGGACATGCCTGAGATGAACGGCTTTGAGGTGCTCGAGGCCCTATTGGAGGATCCCAATCTGCGCGATATTCCCGTCATCATGACCTCGGCCTCGGATGAACTCGACCGCGTGGTGAAGTGCATCGAGATGGGCGCGGAGGATTATCTGGTCAAGCCGCTCAACCCGATCTTCCTGCGGGCGCGGGTGAGCGCCAGTCTCGAAAAGAAACGCCTGCGCGACCAGCAGAGGAAACTGTTCCGCACGTTCGCCACGGCTGAGGTGGCGGAGGAACTTTTGCAGAAGGGTTTCTCGCTGGGCGGCAAACATGTGGACGCGACCGTGATGTTCGCCGACATCCGTTCGTTCACGACGATTGCCGAGAAGCAGGACCCCGCCGACACCATCGAACTGCTCAACGATTATTTCGCGCTGATGTTCGACGCGATCGCGGGTCACGGAGGCACATTGAATCAAATGGTGGGGGACGGGCTGATGGCGGTCTTCGGCGCGCCCATGCCCAGCGAGAACCGACGCGAGCAGGCTGTCCGCGCCGCGTTGGAAATGCTGGACCTGCTGGATGGCTTCAACCAGGAGCAGGCGGCGCGGGACAAGGTGCAGATTGGAATTGGCATCGGGATCGCTTCGGGGGCGGTGATCGCGGGATACACGGGCACGCAGCATCGCGCCACCTATACCTGCATCGGCGACACGGTGAATCTGGCCTCGCGCATCGAGAGTCATACCAAGGTCGCGGGGCGGCCGATTCTGATTGATTTGTATACTCGTGAGGGCTTGCCAGATGATATTCGCGTCGAGGCGCTTGGACCGGTGCGATTCAAGGGCAAGGAGCAGGAAGTGAATATCTTCGCGGTGGGGCGTAGTGGTAATGACTCGCCTTACGCAGTACCGCGAGATTTATCTCGCAAGCAGGCGACATGAAAGTCGCCGCACTGACCGAAGTGCGTAACATCAGTTAATGATTTGGGCGTATGCCAAACGACTCGTTCAAGTTCGTGTATAGCGTCTCGGCCTTGTAGGTGCGGTCGTCAATCGGACTGAGACGTTTTGCCATGGCGGGCGTGATGAGCGGAATAGCCTTGCGTTGGTAGAAGCGGCGATACAGCCGGTTGGCCGCGGGTTCGTCCCAGCCCCAGGTTGAGTCAGGATAACGCGACAAGTCGAAGGGACGCGTGTAGCCGCGCAGGGTCTTGGTCTGTTGGACACTGCAGTAATGCTCGAAATAGGTCATCGCCAGTTCGCGCAGGTTTTTATAGACGGGTTCCCGAAAGCGCAGGTTGATGTAATTGGACTTGGCGACCGCGCCCCAGCGTCCTTCGATTTGATAGAGCGCCAGCACGTGGTCGTCGTCTTCGCCGGGATAGGGGACGATGTCAATGAGAAGCGGTTTGAACCCGATTCGCCAGAGGAGCAGCGCGGCCAGGAATCCCCCGTCGAGGCAGTGACATTGCCCGTCCAGCATCACGTTGAGAGGCGAACGGTCGCGCTCCTCGCCGATGTAGGGCATACTGTCCAGGTACATCTGAACGGCGAAAGGTGAATCCAGTCCGCGAAAGACGCGGCGCAGGTTTTCAGGCAGAAGTTTTTCGAATTGGGTCAAGGCAGATGGCATGGATTATCCTCCAACGGTATGTGTTGATTTTAGCGTCGGAGGATGTATTCAGCAAGTTCATCTCTCGATTGACGGAGAGCATGGAGTGGGCTTTCGATGTCCACTCCATGCTCGTTATTCGTATGCCAGCGTATCTCTTACGGTCAATCTCGATGCCCTGCGCGCCGGGAGCGCGCTGGCGATGGCCGCAAGGACCAGCGTGAAGATCAGCCAGGCGACGATGCCGCTTGCGCCATAGACAGGGTTCATCGGCGTGTTCATGATCGCCAGGCCCACGCCGAAGGTGAGTACGCCTGTGATGGGGAGGGAGAGCACGATGCTGACGAGCCAGGAAAGCAGGCCGATGACCATGCCTTCCACGATGACGATGGATTGGATGTCGCCGTTGGAGGCGCCGATGGCGCGCATCACGCCGATCTCGCGCGTGCGCTCCAGCACGTTGATGCTCATCGTGCCCATCAATCCCAGCCCGCCGACGATGGCGATCAGCGTCGCCATGACCAGCATGAAGTAAACGAGGATGTCGGTCTGCGCCTTCTGGTCGCGGATAAAATCCGCGCTCAGGCTGGCGGAAGTGACCTGGATGCCGCGCGCTTCGTACAATGCCGTGAGCTGGTCGCTAATTCTGGTTTGTGACATCACGTCGTGTTGTTCCGTGAGCACGCGCAGGGAATAGACCTGTTCGGGACGTCCGATCAACCGGCTGAGGTATTCATAATTGACGTACAGCAGCGGCGGGCTGACGTTCCCCGTGATGGTGTAAACGCCAATTACATGCCATTGCGTCTTTTTGCCGTCAATCTCGATGGTCAGCCAGTCGCCGACCTTGATATCGGGATAAATGTTCAGGAGGTGGTTGCCGATCACAACGGCGTTCTCGTCGCCCGTCGCCAGCCAGCGGCCCGCCGCAATGAGGGGGTCTATCAGGGTCGAGGTCGAGGGAGGAGCGACGAACAGGATCTGCGTGCCCGCCTGGCTTTCGTCCTTGATCAAAGTGCCGGGGTATTCCGTCCATCCTTCCACACTCGAGACGCCGGGGACACTCTGCGCGATGGAGGCGACCTCGTCGAAGCGGTAGTACCGCCCGAAGGAAACGTTGATGTCGGCCAGGAAATATCCCTGAATGTCTTTGATGGTCTGATCGAACGTGGCCCACAGATTGTAGACGCCGATGAAGATCGCCCCGCCCAGTACGAGCGAGACGAGGGTCAGGCTGAGGCGCAGTTTGCGGCGAAAGGCATTCCGCAGGGACAGGCGCATCGGGCGCGGGATCAACAGCGCGGCCCTGCTCACGCTCTTGTCCTTCGGTTTGGCATTCCCGCCGATCCCGTAATCGCTGATGGCTTCCCGCACCGTGACGCGCACGCTGTTGTAGATCGGCCAGAGGGCCGCCAGCAGCGGAACGACCAGCGCCACGACTGCCTGCTGGACGTACGCGCTTCGATAACCGTGGTACGGCGCGGGGTCGAAATTCAAATACGCCGCCATGCCTCCGCCGAGATCCTTCGCCGCCGCGTTCGCCAGCGGAACGGCAATGACCAGTGCGCCCAGCCCAAAGCCCATGATCAGGACGGCATACATCACGAAGACTTGCATCGTCCCGCCGCCCACGGCTTTCATAATGCCGATCTGCCGCGTCTGCTGGGTCATTAACGCGGTGACGGTATTGATGATCAAAAAACCGCTCAACAATACGGTCAGATAACCCAGCACGTTCAGGACGAAGAATACGCCCTGCGTAACGCTCCAGGCAAAATGATGGCCGGGCTGGTAGATGCTCACGTAATATACTTCCGCGCCGGCGCGTTCCAGTTCGTCCGCCACGGCTTGCGCCACCGCGGTCACATGCTCCTGGTCGGTCTGGCGTTCGGTCACGCTGACCGCCAGCGAGTCATAAAGCGGATCCCCGCCCAGCCATTCCAGCGTGTCGGGAGTCACGTAGGCGTTCATCGTGTTCGTGAACCCGAACGGGAATCCCGTCACGTCGTGAATGTAACCCGCCAGAATCAGTTCGCGGCGCTTGCCGTTATCCAATTCGATCAAAATCGTATCGCCCGGTTGATAACCCAGCGATTTTGCGGAGGCGTCCACCAGCACCTGCTTGTCGCCGAGCGGCGGCAGGCTGGTCTCGCCCATCACAGGCTTGAAGCGGTTGACCGTCCTCGCGTTCGGATCTTCCACCTCCGAAAGCAGAATGGTCACTTCCTTGTCGTCGGTGCGGACTACGTCGGCGTACACGCTGTTCCCGCCTTCCGCGGCGTCCACGCCCGGCACACTGCGCGCCAGTTCCACCATGTCGTCGTCCAGCGGATAGGCATAAATGGTTGCTTCCGACGGCAGCGACGATTGATAATCGCGCTCCATGCTTTCGAACATGTACAGGCCCATATTGCTGTTCACGCCGACCGCGAACGTACCCACCATGATGGTCAGAATGGTGAGCAGGGTGCGCCCCTTGTTGCCCCAGAAATCGGCCCAGACCTTTTTCCAGCGGCTGGCGATCATGACGCGCCTCGTTTCTCGACGTTCTCCTGCTCGTGGCGGTCCGCGGCCTGATGCAGCGCGTCGCGCGTGACCTCGGACTGGTCCAGCAATTCCTTGAGTCGGTCATACCCGATGACCAGTACCTCGACGGGTCCCGTCTCCGAGGCGCGGATGGAGGCGCGGTGCCGCTTCTCGTGGAAGAACTCCATTTCGCCGAAGTATTTCCCGGGTCCGAGCTGAACCGCAACCACATCCGACTGCCCCTCGCGCGGCAGGATGACCTCCACCGTGCCTTTGGTCACGATGTAGAACGAATCGGCATTCGAGCCTTCGGTGAGAATCATCGTCCCGGCTTCATAGACCTGGTGCCTCGCAAAGCGCATGGCTTCCATCACCTGGCTCTGCGAGAGGGTGGGCATGGCGTGGGACACGTATTCGTTGACGATCTCGCCGTCCACGATCAGGGCGGTGCGATTGGCGCGTTTGGCGAGACCGCTGTCATGCGTGACGACGATGATGGTCTTGCCCTGAGCCACCAGATCGTTGAATAACTCGAAGACGCTGTCGGCGGTCTTCGAGTCGAGGTTGCCCGTCGGCTCGTCCGCGATGACGATGGGCGGGTCGTTCGCCAGGGCGCGCGCGATGGCCACGCGCTGCTGCTGTCCGCCTGAGAGGGCGGTGGGAAGTTTGTAGGCGTGTTCCTTCAACTCCACCATTTCGAGCAACGCGAGGGCGCGTTTCTCGCGCTGGCGCATGGGATAGGTGCGGCAGAAATCCATGGGCAGCATGATGTTTTCGACGACGGAAATCGTGGGCAGCAACTGGAAGAACTGGAACACGATGCCGAGATTCTTCCCGCGCCAGCGCGCCATGCGGTTCTCGCCCATCTTGTGGACAGCCGTGCCGTTGACGAACACCTCGCCCGCGGTGGGACGGTCAATGCCCGTGATCATGTTGAGCAGGGTGCTCTTGCCGCTCCCCGATTTGCCGATGATGCTCACGAATTCACCCGCGTTGATTTGAAGGTCCACGCTTTTTAGGGCGGGATAGTCGCCGACGGCCGTTTTATAGTTCTTGTGTACGTCGCGCAGGTCAATCATGGCTTCGCCGCCGTTGCCGTTCCTGGATTGGGTAAATAGGGACATAAAGACCTCTGTTAGGATCTATCCGAGCAACCAATCTTGATTATGGAGTCAGGGAACCTGCTCGCGAAATACGCCAGCGGGCTGGCTGACTCCAAAGTAATTCGGATAAATTCTTACTCGAACTTCACTTCGGCTGTCATGCCCCAGCGCATGGCGGGATGCACGTCCGTGAGCAGGATGGTGACCTCGTAAACCACATCGCCCTGACTCTCCGAGTAACTCTGCCCGATGGAAAGTACATTGCCTTTAAGTTCCACATCGGGAATCGCGTCCAGTTTGACCGCGGCAGGCTGTCCCTCGCGGATGCTGACCACGTCAATCTCGGTCAGGTCGGTGGTCTTGACCACCCAGCTGGAGGTATCCGCAATCGTGACCACGGGCTGTCCTGCCGAGGCGAATTCGCCCACTTTCAAGTCGAGGCTGGTGATGACGCCCGCGAACGGCGCACGCACTTCCGCGTTTGCCAGCGCGGCGCGGGCGCCCGCCGTATCTTCCGCAAACGACGGGTCTTGCAGGGCGTCGTAGTCTTTCTGAGCCTGTGCCAGCCGCGCCTGCGCGTTTTCCAGGTTGGATTCGAGTTCCAGCCACTGGATGGCCTTTCGATAATCTGCCCAGGCGTCGTCGAGGCGTTTCTTATATTCCTTGGCGGTTGGATTATTGGGACTGAAGTTCTCATACGGTTCGTAGGCGGCGCGCGCCGCGTTCAGTTTTTCCAGCGTCATCTCGACGGCCTCGGTGGGGGTCATGCTCGAAAAATCGGACGGCACGTCGAAATTATCCAATTGGTATTGCGCATCGCGTACGCCTTGATACGCGGCAGTCAATTCCTGCAGGGCGGCGGCCTGGGCGTCTTCGAGAGTCCGCGCTTCGCTGCTCTCCAGTCGCGCGATCACCTGTCCCGCGCCGACTTCCTCGCCCTCGATCACCAGCACCTCGCTGACCAGTCCGCTGGCGTTCAGAGCGATCTCCGCATAGCGGACGGGCTCGAGGCGGCCTTCGGTGACGATGGCAGTGTCGGCGAGGACGGTCGGGATGGCGGTTGCTTCGGCGGCGGGGGTGGGCGCCGCGCCGCAGGCCGTGAATAACAGGCTCGATAGGACGAGCAGGATGAATTTGGCGGTTTTCATGGGGATTCTCCTCGGTTCCAGGTTCGAAGATGATGGCTTGACCTAAATCATTTACGCTGTAATTTAAATCAGGTTGCACGTAATTCCCAGAACATTCTGCGCTAAAACCGGTCGGATTTCAAGCGCGGAAAGTCATGTTTTCGAAAATACTCATGGGTTGTTTTGGGAGGTCTTGTGCACAGTCACGGGTTGGGCTGTATGGGCGTCCTGTCCCCCAATGTCCGCTTCACCTTTGCAGGAACGCGAACGTGTTCTCCTCAAGAGGGATTTCTAAGTATAGGAGGGCTACGACTGCCATGCCACGTGGGAGCGCACCAGCCGCCGCGCCGACTCGATGATGCAATGCAAAGCGTCCTCCGGATTGTCCGCGTCGCGCAGACCGATCAATTCGCCGAATGAAACGCGCGGCGTCAAACCGAACTTCTCTTTCCCGCTCAATACCTGTTGGGCCATCTGCAACATAAACGCCAGCCGCTGACGGTCGGGGCGCGCCCTGCGGAACCAGGTGATGGGGTGCCTCCACATTTCGCTTGCGATCACCCCGCTGACGATGGTCACCAGCACGCGCGTCTGCGGGACGCGTTCGAGGAAGATCTGCAGACTGCGCGACCACAGGTCGAACTCTACGTCGGGAGCGGGCATGATGGCAGGGTCAGGCTCGATCCCGCCGCGGGCGAAGATCAACAGCGCGCCGCCACTTTGCAGGTGCCGAATCGATTCGCGGATCACCTGCATCCGTCCGTAAGTGTTCTGCAGGGCGGGCGCGTAAATGGCATGCTCGCTGACGTGAGGGAGGTTCTTGAAAAAGGGGATGTCGCCGATGATGACCTTGTAATCGGGCCGCGTCACGTGGGCCGAGACCACAACCGAGTCGTACGCGCCTGGGTGGTTGGCCGCGATCACCAGCGGTCCCGTCGGCGGGATGTTCTCCAGGCCGCGCGCCGCGTGGCCTTTCACGAAACGCGGCAGAACCCAGCGCGCGCCCGCGGCAATGCCATGCTCCGCCACCACGCGGTCGAGTCCTACGGCCAGTTCGGAAAATTTGCGCGCCGCCCTGCCGAACAACAGGCGGACGATCTGCTTGACGCGCTGCGTTTGAGGCAGGTTCATTGCCTTTGTCAACTCGTACACCAACATGTTGCTAAGGTTTTGGATATCCTGTTCGAGCGTGGACATGGCGGCCTCCTCGTAAAAAGTTTAACACAATTTTGAATTAGAATGTCAGCATGCCCGCCCTCGACCTGAAACGCCTCAATGCGTATCGCGCGCGGACCTTCAACCTGCCTCCGTCAAAACCGCTTTCATCCTCCGCCCGGGCGCTGGCTTTTGTCAACGCGCGCGGCTTCGTCTATTTCTGGCCCATCAAAGGGATTGACCTGCCCAGCCTGTGGACAGCCGTCGCGGGGAATCGTCCCGTCGCGGACGAGCACGACGATCCCGGTCACATCACGTGGCGCTGGAAGGACGACGCCCTTGACAAGAAAATCTGGTACTACGGCAAGATCCTGCGCCGCAAGGCGACCATGATCTCGCTGGAAGTCGCGCCGTATTTCTATGCGCTCTCTGAAAACTACGGCTCGCCCGAGGAGGATTATCTGGTCGCCTATCAGGAGGGACGCTTATCCCAGGCCGCGAAACAGGTTTATGAAACGCTCCTCGACAACGGCGCGTTGAACACGCTGGATTTGCGCCGCCTGGCAAGACTTGCCAACGCGAAAGAGTCCGAATTCAATAAAGCGCTGGAGCAGTTGCAGGCCGACTTCAAGATTCTTCCTGTCGGCGTAGCGGAGGCGGGCGCGTGGCGATACTCGCACATTTACGAGATCACGACGCGGCACTTTCCCGAATTGGCGGAAACGGCGCGCAGAATCGGGGAAGGCGAGGCGAGGCAAAAATTGACCGAGTTGTATTTCAACTCGGTCGGCGCGGCGCAGCTGCGCGATGTAACCAAACTCTTCGGTTGGCCGAAGGGAATCGTCGAAAGGACAGTCAGCAAGTTAGCGGCGCAGGGGGAGCTTATAGAAGTCATCCATCCCAAACGCGATGGAGAATGGCTGGCGTTGCCCGAATTGCTGACCTGATAGATACACTGTTCGCAGAGGAGTCAAAAAGATGCGCAGAAAGTATTTCCTGCCCATTGTGATTATGTCTTTTCTCGGTGTCACTGCCTGTCAACTGTTTTCATCCGCCGGTGAAACGCCCACAGCCGCGCCCGCGACCCGCACGGCTGTCCCAGTCTCTCCCATGCCTTCGACCGGCCTGCTGGAAGTAGAGATTCAGTACACTGGGCAATGGTATCGGGAAACATTCAATTACGAAGCGGACGCGCCGAACATCCGCCACATCGTCCTGGCGATGCCGCTGGACAGCGACATCACTCTGTCGTCGCCGGGCTGGGTCTTTTCCAGCCTGCAGTTCACGCCTTCCCCGGAACCGTTTGTCTTACGGGAAGAAGTTTATGAGTACAAACCCCTGTTGAAATACCTATACGACGCGCCGGGAGCACACGCGTCCATCGAACTGGAGCCTGGGGGATACAATATCGCCGTTGCGTTCATCGCTGCGCCGTTGCCTCCGCCCGGCGGGGATGTCATCTTATATCCCGGCGTGACAGGAGGCGGGGCATCCAATGAATTTCAAGAGGTGGAAATCGTTGCAGGAAAGACTCTGAGAATCACAATCGAGTTGACGGATGATAACGGCTGGGGATACCTGTTCGGATTGGCATCGAGGTAACCACGGGCGTGTCGTTGCGACGAGACTGTCCGCTCGGCAAATCAGGGAATGGGAGCCGGCGTTCCCAGCGAGGCGGGCGCGGGTTGGAAGAAGCCCGCATCTGTACAGTCCTCTTTTACCGCCGAGTCGGTAATCCCCTCGTTGGAAGTCATGATTACCTGTACCGTTGCGGCGGTCTGGAAGGTGGTGTCAATCGTCAACTTGAGGGTCACCTGATGGCCTGTGGGCAGTGATTCCACGCAGACGGTTTTATCGGGATGGACGCGGCCCTCGTCGGTGGAGGAGAGCGTCGCACAGACGTCGGTCAAATCCGGGCCAGAAGGATTGGCGATGGTTACGTAAGCGTTGGTCACCTCACCCATGCCGTGAGTGAGGTCAAGACCGGCGTTGCATCCCAGGATGGTCACAGCCGGCACGGCGGGTGTGACCGTGACGGATGCCGTCAGGGTCGGTGGGACCGTGTCGGTGGCGGCGGGTGTCGCAGTATCGGTTGGGACGGCCGTGGGTGTGACGGTTTCGGTCGAGGGGCTGGTTGGCGTGAGTGTCGCGGTGAGGCTGAGCGTCGCGGTCGGCGAACCGCTTGGGTAGACGAGGACGGGGATGGGGGAGACGATCAACGGAGAGCGCGTCGGCGTGGACGGGAACGGGTTCCCCAGAGGGGTGGGAATCGGCCCGACGGGGAAACATCCGGCCAAAGTCCAGGCGAGACCGAGCAGAGGAAGGGTCAGGCGCTTCATGAAAAATTCTCCTTTCCCTATTGTAATGACTTTTTTACCATTAGGGTCGAAAAAAGGGCGTATACTTTGCCTGCATATTTTTATCGGTTTTTAGAGGATCAGCGTTCGTAAATGGCTACAGTGTGGTCCAAAACATGCGGATCGGATATTGAATGACCTCTCGTTCACTCAACCGTAAACAGGCCGAGCAGTTACAGGATGCCGTCTATCGGATCGCCCGCGCCGCGGATGTCGCCGATTCGCTGGAGGCGCTCTGTCCGCGCATCCATTCGATTATCTCGGAGGTGATGCCCGCCGAGAATTTTTATATCGCCATGCTTTCGCCCGACAAGACCATGCTGAATTTTGTGTATTTCGTGGACGAGGTGGATGACATGCGGGCGGGGCAGGTGGCGACCGGTAGAGGGCTTACCGAGTATGTTCTGCGGACGGGGAAGTCGCTTCTCTGCGATCCTAAGTTGGAGGCCTCGCTGGCGAAGAAAGGCGAGATCGAATTGCTCGGCCCGCCAAGCCAGATCTGGCTGGGCGTTCCGCTCATGGTGGATGGGAGCGCCATCGGCGCCATGGTCGTTCAGCACTATCACGATCCAAACGCCTACGGGAAGCGCGAACAGCGCATGCTGGAGTTCGTCTCTTCGCAGATCGCCTCCATGCTCAAACGCAAACAGGCCGAAGATGCCTTGCGCGCCAGCGAGGAGCGCTTCCGCAGTCTGTTCGAGAATAGCACGATTGGAATGTATCGCACCACGCCGGACGGGCATATTCTTTTGAATAACCCGGCATTGCTCAAGATGCTGGGGTATTCCAGCCTGGAGGAGATCCAGGCGCGAAATCTGGAGGAGGAAGGTTTTCTCGATCCCGATGCGCGCGCGGACTTTCGTCAGCGGCTCGCCAGAGACGGGGAGGTGCATGGCTACGAAACAGTCTGGCTGCGCAAGGACGGCTCTCCCGTGTTCGTGCGCGAGAGCGCCAGAGCAATTCGCGACGAGACCGGTCACATCCTCTATTACGAAGGGACGGTGGAGGACATCACCGAACAGCGGCGCGCGGAACGTTCCCTGGGGCAGAAGGTCGCCGAGCTCGAGGCCCTGTCGGCCATTGACCGAGACATTCTGGCGGCGAAGGACCCGGATGAGATTTTAAAATTGGTATGCCGTCGGTCCGCGGCGTTGCTTGGGGTTTCAAAATCCGCGATCGCCTCGCTGGATGCGGACGGATGGCATATTCACGCGACCCATGGATTACAAAATCCTCGTCTGTTGGATGAGGGGATGGCGGTTTCGTTCAAGGCCGGCCAGCATACAAAGGTCACCGCCTTCCAGATTTCGGATATCCCGTTGCGATCCGCGTACCTTCCTGAGTTCTGTGCCGCCGAGGGGATTCGGGCTGTCATCGGGGAGCCCGTGCAGGCCGGCCCCGGCAGGCAAGGGATTCTTCTGCTATTTTCCGCCGCCCCGCGCGCCTGGACCAAAGAGGATGAGGAATTGCTCCGGGCACTCGCCGGGCAAGCCTCTCTTGCATTAGAGAAGGCTTATTTATTATCCAACGCGGAAAAACGCGCCGAGGCGTTCGCGGCCTTGTACAGCGTCACGCGGGATTTGACCGTCGAGAGCGACCTGGACGCGGTGCTCAACACCGTGGCCGATCTTGCCCGGCGCTTGCTCAACGTGCCCGCCGCATATACCTTCCTTTATGAGGAAAAAGAGCAGACGCTGTTCCTTACAGTCATTAAAGGGATTGATTTACAGCCCGGCCTGGCTCTTAAATTAGGCGATGGGCTGGCCGGACGCGTGGCCGCGAAACGCACACCCATGGCCATAAAGAATTATCGCAAATGGCGGAAGCGAAACCGCGCTGTCGATCACGTTCCGTTTTCGTCCGTCCTGGGAGTGCCCATGCAGTTTAGCGGCCAGTTGATCGGTGTGCTGCTTGCCGCCGAGGTCGGCGATACCGTCCGAGATTTCACGGAGGAAGATACGTACCTGCTCTCTCTGCTGGCAGGACAGGCCGCCAGCGCGGTCTATAACTCCCGCCTCTTCGGCGATTTACAGCGCAGTAACCATGAATTGGACCGGTTGTACCGTGTTTCCACCGCCCTCATCGAGGGCATTTCGTCCGACACGGAGCGGCTATACCAGTTGATCGTCAATATCATCGCGGCGGAGTTCGAAGGATCGATCTGCACCTTGTGGCTGGCTTCGAAAGGCTCGCTCGCATTGCGGTGTGTTGCCATGGCAGGTGCGCTGGACGATTACCAGGTCAGTCAGAAGCTGACGGTGGACGGCCCCGGGTTGATCGCCCGTTCCATTCAAGCCGGCAACGTGTTGAACGTCGGCGATGTTCGGGAGGTCCAGGACTTTGTTCCGAGCTGGGGGAAGGCGCGCTCGGAACTGGTCATACCGCTCAAATCGGGTTCAGAAGTGTTGGGGGCGCTCGATCTGCAACACGCCAACCTTCGCGCCTTCGGTCCCGACGACGAGCGGATGATGACCCTGTTTTCTATGCGCGTCGTATCTATGCTCGAACATGTGCGGCTGGTGGATGCCATCGAGCAATCGCTCAAACGCCTGTCGGCCCTGCACACCATTGACGTTGCCATCTCGTCCTCGCTGGATTTGCGCGTGACCCTCAACGTCTTCCTGGAGCAGGTGACCTCGCAGCTGCATGTGGATGCGGCCGCGGTCCTCCTGCTGAACCCGGATCTGCAATTGCTCGAATACGCCGCCGGGCGCGGGTTTCGGCGCAGCGGAATGAGCGGGATCAGCCTGCTGGTCGGGGAGGACGCGGCCGGCCGCGCCGCGCTGGAACGCATCATCGTCGCCACCTATGACCTGGACGTGGCCGCCGCCTCCTTCCAGCACCCGGAGCGAATCGCCGGGGAGGGATTCGTCGCGTCGTTCGCGGTCCCCTTGATCGCGCGTGGACAGGTCAAGGGTGTGATCGAATTGTTCTACCGGGAACGCTTTGTCCCCGACCCCGATTGGAACAACTTCCTCGAGACCCTGGCGCGCCAGGCCGCTGTCGCCATTGACGACGCGCACCTGTTCGACCGCCTGCAACGCTCTTTCACGGAATTGACGGTCGCGTACGACGCAGCCATCGAAGGCTGGGCGCGCGCTCTCGACCTGCGCGGCATCGAACCCGAGGGACACGCTCACCGCCTGTCCGAAGTGACTCTCGATCTTGCGCGGCGCATGGGCATCCCGGAGGAGAACCTGGTCAATGTGTACCGAGGCGTCCTCCTGCATGACATTGGTAAATTGGCGATCCCCGATTCGATTCTCCTCAAACCCGGACCGTTGACGCCGGAGGAGTGGGAACGCGTGCGTCAGCATCCACTGTATGCCTATGACATTCTTTCTCCCATCGAGTACCTGCGCTCTTCGATCAATATTCCCTATTATCACCACGAAAAATGGGATGGAAGCGGCTATCCCTTCGGCCTGCGCGGCGAGCAGATTCCGCTGGAGGCGCGCATCTTTGCGGTGGTGGACGCCTGGGATGTCATGCGCACCGACCGTCCCCAGCGATTAGCGTGGAACGACCAGGAGGTCGTTGATTACCTGCTGGAGCGGTCCGGCGCCGACTTCGATCCCCAGGTGGTGGAAAATTTCCTGCTCCTGCTTGGCGAGAAAAAAATCAACCGTTAAGTCCTCCGGTTACAACGTCTTTTCTTTTGCCGCGCCTTCCAGGATTTGGAAGCCCAGCCTGACCAGCCGCGCCAAGCGCGGAGCCTCGACCGGCTGGCCGCGTTCGAGGCATTCCTGCACTCTTAGAAGGTCCCCGCGCACCCCGCTGGCGCGATGCGCCCAGACCGAATCGGCTGATAACCTCTCGAGACGGGCGATCAGCAATTTCAAGAGACCCAGGTCCGCTTCACTCATACAACAAAAAAGCCCTGTCAACGGACGGGGCTTCGGATCGTTCAGGCGCCCCCGGAGAGGGTCGAACTCTCAACCACCGGATTCGAAGTCCGTTACTCTGTCCAGCCTGCGGGACTTGCACACAGACGGCGGTCAAGGGGGCGAGAGTTAAGCGGCTTGCCTATATCTGGCGTGCTTGCGTTACAAAGAGTCTTGTGGTTGCAAGTGTAAAGCCTGCCCCGCGATACCGTCAAGGGTTGGGGTTCCGTCCATTGCCGTTTTCACTGGTTCCAATTCGTTACCAGTGAAATATCTACCACTTGCCCCTTTATTCTCCGGCGGTACCATGACGGCACCGCCGGCGTTTCCGCCTATTGCGGGAGTTCTTTTTGGGTACTCCCGAAGCGTGTCTTTTTATTAAGACCGAGTTCGGCGAGAGTGGGAAAAACTGGTGCTGTTTTAGTACCGGTTTTTTCAGGTCTTCCGCCCTCGTTCCTCGGCGTCTGTTCCAGCATCCGCCCTAACTCGGCGGTAGGGCGGGGGTTGGTGTCCGATGGTGGTCGCTAAACCCCGCGCCTGTTCTCGGCGGCGCGGGACGGGTCATTTACGCAAACACGCGGGACGGGGTATGTTCCCTCTTGGTTGTGGTGTGGTTGTGGTAGGCCGTTCGCGAAAATTTATCGCATTTTTCCCCACGCGGCTTTATTCTTCGTCCGTGAACGCGGCTTCGATTATCTCGCCTCTCTGCGCCTGCCTGACGCGTTCCAGCAGTTCCAGCACTTCGGGCGGTACATCGTGCGTAACGTGGAGGTGTAGCGCGTCCTCGTCATCGGCGCGTGTTCGCGGCGGAGGGACAAAGCCGCCATACTCGCCCGCCACGCGTACGTTTTCGGCCAGTCGGTTTGTAAATTGCCTGTCGTGTATCGCCTCCGCCAGCCGTTGCCCTACGCGTTCCCATGCGTCAAGCGGCGTCGCTCTTGCGTCCATTTCGGGCGTGCCTTTGACAAAGCCTTCGGCAAAACGCTCCCTGCGCTGTTCCCACCGCTTCCCCACCGTTGCGGCGGCGGTCTCTTTGGTTATGGCAGTCGTGGGGCCTCCCGGCGGATTGGCTACGATATGGCCTGCCCGGCGGTCGTACACCGCGCCGTTGCGGAGGGTCAAGTAGCGGTCGGGGTCTGCGGCGATTTGTTCGGGGGTCGGTTTATCGGTCATTGCGCCTCACTTGTAAACAGTCGTAAAGCCAGTATATCGCACTTCCCCCACCCGAAAACGGGCGGGGTCACAGGCCGCAAAGCGGATAACCTGCAACGGGGTCATACGATGCCATACACCGAGATAGACGACCCGGCGGCAATACTGTCTGCGCCGGAATATATCTGAATGGATTCGATGGGGTCAAGCGAGTCCCAATTGGGGGCAAAGCCGTAAAATGAGCCAAAATGAGGAGACGCCAGAGTCAGACTATTTTTATTCAGGGTGGAGGAGACACAATTGGGGATAAACGTCAAAAACGACGACACGTTCCCGGCGGGGTGTCCGCCTTGCGAAAGCAGGCCGATAATCGCGTCGTTCTGCGACACGTCTCTGGCCGCCGTCAGGGACGTGTTAATTGCATAAAGTTTCTGGTTAATGTAATTATTACCAGTATCTTCGTTGTATTGGGCTAAAAGAAAATCTGCGCTTGTGCCTGCGCCCGTCGTCCTGCCGGAACCCAAAATTAACAAGTGGCGGAAAGTGGACGGCAAATTTATCGTAATACTGGCCGCGTCGTCCACGAGGGTCTCCACGAAAATCGGTTCTACCGGTAGCGGGAATTTAATATTGGTCGTCCCTGCTTCGATGTATTTCCGCACCGTATTGGCGGCGGCATGGTCGCGTTCCCACTCCAACCCGTACTCCCGCGCTTCTATTTCGGAAAGTCCCGCGCCTCTTGCGAGTTTTTCTATCGTCTGTCTGGTTAGCATTTTACACACTCCTTTTCTTCGGCTTTCTGCTCTGCTTCCTGCCTTGCCTGCAATATCCTTTCGCGCTCGGCGGCGAGGAAGTCAATAAGATGTTCGCGAAACTCTCGCGCCTCTGCTTTGGTCAGTCCCTTGAATACGTCAAGTACGTTTTCGGGGTCTTGCATCTTGTCCATAGTCTGCCTTTCTATTGTCCTTTAGGCGGCGGGCGCGTTTTGCCCTTCCGCTTGTTACCAGTTCGAGCGCGTCGAAATCTGGCGTTCCGCAAGCCTCCAGCCATAGCGGTATATCGTCGCCCGTCAGGAACAGCACCGCGTCCAACTTTCGCGGCAAGTCGCCCGCCTGCGCGTCGGTCACGGCCTGCGCGATAACCGCCGCCATGAGAGGCCGCCAAGATAAATCCCGCCCGTTTGTTTGCAGGGTGTTTGCTTTCATTGTCCCAGCATGTCGGCGCAAACCCAAACCGCCGCGCCAATCCTTGCCCATTTGCGACATGCGCCGCTTTCCGTTTCGGCAAGTTCGTACACGGTCACAGATTCGCCGCGTTGCAGGTATCCGACATTCTGGAATTGCTCCCCCGCGCCGCTTCGCTGTTCCAGCACTTCCACGATAACGACATACCTTACTTCGGGCGTGGTCGTGTTACCGGTCGTGTGACTGGTCGTGTGACCTGGTTCGGCGGTCGTGTGACTGGTCGTGTCACTCAACATTTGAGACGGGAGGATGTAGGCCGCATAGTACAAGCCTGCCCCAAGTGCCAGCACCAAGAGGATTTTCATCGTGTCACCTGCCTTCTGGTCGTGTCACTGGTCGTGTTACCAGTCGTGTGACTTTCTCGTAGAATTTCCCAAAGTTCGGAAATTTTCCTAAAGTCGTGTCACCTGTTCCCCGGTCGTGTGACTATCCCGGTCGTGTGACTTTCTCGTTCATGGCCTTGACGTGTTCCGCCGCCAGTTTCAGCGCAACGGGCAGGATTTCGCCAGCGGCGTAGTGCAGGCCGTCAATGGACAACCTCAACGCGTTCCCCTCGTTGTATCCAGTCACCGCCAGTCCCGCCTTCTTGCAGTAGTCCAGCGCGGATAACAGGATTTGCCCCGCCTCTGCGGGCGTGGTAGGCTGTTCGATTCGTGAGGTACTGCGCTTTTCGGTCGTCTGTGAGGGTTGCGAATGTACCGCCATGTTTCACCTTACCTTTTCGTTTTCTCTCTCTCCATCGCCAATACTCGCCGCCGTTACAGACTTCCGTCCGCCATGTGGCGATTGTCTCTAGTGGCTTCGCCCGTTCTTTGGAAAAGGGGCGGAGGCTTGCCCTGCCTCCAAAGTCACGGGCGGGACGTTCAACGCGGTCATTCCCTCGGCCATTTTCGCGGCAACGGCTTTAACCAGTTCATCGTCATTCTCTGGCTGTACCTGTAAAGGCCGCGCCGTTCCGAGTAACGAACGCTCGTTGAATATCTTCGCGGCCAGTTTCGCGGCGAATGGGGCGATTATGGCGTCAATGCCTTCGTCGCTCTGGATGTACTCGGTTGCGCGCTTGACGATGGATACTTTCGCTTCGGTCATGGTCTCGGACATGCTCACGAGGGCGCGTTGACCGGGGTCAACCATAAAGAGAATCGCCCAGCCAGCCAGAACGAACACGATGGAGGCCGGGGCGTAGGACGTGTAGGTCTGCAACCATTCAGGGATATTGCCGCCCGCGTGGTTCGCCGCCGCAAGCACATTTAAGCCCATAATAACGATGTCGCCCGCGTAGAACACAACCGCCGCGAATTTGTGGCCTTTGGTCACTGTCCAGTAATGCAGGGCAACGGGCAAGGCCAGCGCGTTCAATGCGACCAGCACCGCGCCGATACGGGCGATAACCTGCAAGAGGCCTGTAAACTGCGCGGCCATAAGGTTTTGGTAGAACGCAAGGAATAACAGCACAACTCCCGCGTACACCGCGCCGCCCAGCCACAAGGCAACGGCCTTGCCTGTCTCGAAGTTCTTTACCTGTGTTTCGTTCATCTTGTCATCCTTTCCCCGCGCTCTGGACTTCTCCTCGGCGCGGGGGTTCGTGTCAGATGTTCCAGACGATGTTATCCACCTTCAACCCGAGGGCGCGGTACTTCTCCCTCACGGCGCGGATTTTGTGAGGCACGCCGCGATTTTCCAGCATTTCGCGCTGGTAATCGGCTAGCAACTCGGCTTCGCGTTTGTTTCGCACCGTTTGCGCGGCGTCGCCAATGACGCGTGTCAGGTTCGCCTCGCTGGTCAGTTCGGTCAAGGCCTGAAAAGCGGCCTGCTGTTCTTCCTCGTTCAGTCCTTCAAGTAGTTTTTTGGTATCGTCGCTCATTCTTTACTCCTTCACGAAAGAAAAGTGCCGCCGTCCACATGGCGAATACGTTGGAAGTCCATTTGACCAACGTCAGGCTTGAGGCGTCCAAGTTCCTGCAAGCGGGCGTAGATTTTGTCAAAGCGGGCTTCGGCTTGCTCGTAGGCTTTCGACGTGGGGCTGTTCGCCTTCATCGTTTCCATGACGGTAGCAAGTTCACTTTCGAGGGCGTCCGCTTCGCGGTCTGCGGCACTCTTTTTCTGTTCATTTGCAACACGCTCGTTAAAGCGGACGGTCGCGGCGTCAATTTCCTCGGCAAGGATTTGCGCTCGAACACTATTGGGGATTTGGTCGTTCATTCTTTTTTACTCCTGTTTGTTGGATGAATGGGTTGGGGGAGGGGCGGTTATTGCTTTCGTAGCACCTCCAACCGCCTGACGGCGGACTTATGCCGAACGCGATTTGTCTCCACCTGTTCCCGCAAGCCGTCCAGTTTCCTTTGAAGTTCGTTGTACTCGCTTTGCAGGCGGTCGGCTTCCTTTTCGGCTTTGGCAATCTCGCGCTCTTTCTCTGCGCGGACTTTCGGCAATTGCTCTGCCACTTCCTTGAGCGCGCCTTCCAATGCCATCGCCGTCAAGCGTTGGTAAGCCTTGTCAAATATGGCGCGCTCCTCGGGTGTTAGTGCCAGTTCGTCAATTTTGTTCATTGTCACTCCTTTTTACTGTTGTTCACCCCGCGCCCCGTCCAGCAAGGCGCGGACAAGTTTGTCTATTCCGATGGTTATTGCGGCAAGTTCTCTGGTGGTCTCTCCGAGTTCGTATGCGCTCGAGGCCTGCTTTACCTTATCCGTAACCGCCGCAAGCCTGGCCGCGTAGACTTGTTTCGCCTCGCTAATCGTTCCTGTTTTCGTGTTCACTTTAGCATTTCCTTCAAACTCTCGCGCTCCTTCAAAGCCTTCCGGTATGCGCTCCATGCCTGTCTTACGTTCTCCGGCACGATGAATGACTCGCCCGCAGTCCGCTTCAAAGCGGCGTGCGCCTCGGCAAGCGCGGGGATTTGCTTTTCCAGTTCGGCCAGCCGCGCCTCCGCTTGCCTGCACTCCTCTGCGTGTTCCACCGCGTAGAGTTTCGCGGCCTCGGTCAAAGCCTTGCGCTCGGCCTCGGCGCGATACTTCTCGTACAATGCGCCGAATATTGCCTGTTGTCTGCGTGGCATACCGTTTAGATTCATTTGCTTTGCTCCTTTTATCGCGTTCATGGCTTTAGTTAGTTCCAACACTCTTTTTTTGGTTTTCTGCGTTGGTATGTAGTAAGCCAGATCAACCAAAAAAAAACATGTTTTCCGGTGTCTGCCTGCCTTCCTTCCGCCACATGCTTGAGGGAGGGAGGGAGGCGCGAAGATACCTATGCTTCGTCACGCAAAATTGCGTCAATGCTAAGTTCGCTGTTGGTGTCTGCCTGCCGCCCCTTTCGGGGCAAACCTCCCGTCATGCCGTCGGTCGGTCGGTCGTTGCTTCGGTCTGTTTGACAGACATCCTCTTTCGCTATCGCTTCCGCGTCCTTGCCTGTTGTGTCCGATGTGAATCGTCCGCAAGGGTTTTGCTAAGAGGAACATCGCGGTAGTTACCTTTTGGGTAACATCTTCCCAGTAACCTTTTACTTTTCAGGAAAGGCTTAACCTGCGTTCTTTTTGCCATACCTCCGCGCCTTTACGGTCGCTCAGTTTTTTTGGAGGCTTCTTTCAGCATTTCGGGACTTGGCTACCCCGGCAAGTTTTGGCCTTAGCACCGCGTACTTGCACGCTTTACCCTTTCGTTTCCTGTATAATTACCTAGTCGGGCAACTTGGTAATATTGTGCTTTGCCCCTCAGCCCTCCCGCCGTCCTTAGCCAGTGGGAGGGCGTTTATTCCCATCTCAGCCGCCACGCGCCGCCGTGCTTTGTTCCCCAACTGAAAACACCCATCGAGGGCCAGATTACGGCCTCTTTGGGCAGTTCAATTGCAACGGTAGCGCGGGCGGTCATGTTATGCGCTCCCCCATGCCAAAGCGAATCGCTCGTACAGGAAGTTGCGAGCCGCTTTCAGTTCGGGTGCGTGTTTTTTGGCGCATACGTCGCATACGACTTTACGCGTCCCGTCAAGGAATAATTCAAACGGGACTTCCGCGTCTGCAATTCCGCCGCACACAGGGCAACTCTCTTTGCGAGCAACGTTGTTAGTCGCCAAGATAATTATTGGGTTTTTCATTTTTCACCTCATGTTGAGAAAAGCGGTAACTGCGACGGGAATCGCAACGGCTCGGCCTGCACGCTTACGGGATAGTTCTTTTGGTGTGGCGCGGTCGAGGCGAAGTATTTCAGGTAGCACGCGCGCTGTACGTCCCAGCCGGGGGTGTGCCACTCAAAAGAATGTTTGTCGAAGTCGGCGCGGCTAATCGTGAATCTGACCTTGTTGTCGAGGTCGGTCACCTGAACAATGGACGCGTGGCGGGCAAGCCGTAGCGTCTCATTGGCAATACAGACGGTTCGCTGTAAAACGGCGGCATCGTCCTTGAGGTAGAGGAAGTGTTCACGGTGTTTGCGAATGTCCAGTAGATTCCCCCGCAGGACGGCAACCTGCTTGCCATTAAGCAGGATGGGCGTAATGTCTTGAGATGGTTTATAATTCTTCATGGCGAGATGAAATTCCTTTGCCTCTTCGGGCTATTGGTTTGTCGTCTCCCTTTCACCTCTCACCTGCTCGTAACAGGTGAGAGGTTTTTTGTTGGGTGACGTGGATAAACAAAAAGCGACGAACATGGTTGACGCCGCACTATGCGGTATCTTCTCCTTGTTCGTCGCTATTATTCAACGGCAACTTGGTGGTAACGCCGATTATAAGGCTGAACGATTAAAAAGGTCAATAGTTGGATGGAACAGATTTTCTTTTTTTAAGGTAATTGTCCGACAACTTTAGATTGGCAACTTTTCCACTTTGTCCCCTTTGGGAGGAAGTTTCTCCGTGTGTAACTCGCGGTAGGTCTGTGTTCCGTTATTCAGCAGGGCTATTTTGTCGAAACGGCAATAAGGTAAAAAACGATTAGGATAGCAATTGCGATTA
Source organism: Chloroflexota bacterium (assembly GCA_037445635.1). Classification (GTDB taxonomy): domain Bacteria; phylum Chloroflexota; class Anaerolineae; order Anaerolineales; family Villigracilaceae; genus JBFMCC01. Next base: position 6,807 of record JBBIKC010000034.1, on the reverse strand, counting down.
ATATGCGCCTGACTGCTTGCGTAGCAAACATTTCCGCGAACCAGGGATTTCTTTTGAGGACGAACCATAATCCCCCCAACAGGGCTGCGATTATTAGCAAAGCGGTTGCGTTTGTTCCCATACTGTCTCCTTCTCGTTTTATTCTACAACTTTTCTGCGGTTTTGGCTTATCTAAAATTTCCTATTTTGTGCGATAATAAAAAGCAAAATGGAGGTGTGCTATGGAAACAAAGCAACCGTCAAAGCCTAAAGCCGTATGGCTTGCCGTTCTTCTCAACTGCTTCCCGCTTGTTATGGGACTTGGCTATATCTATATTGGCAAGTGGTTGCGTTTTGCCGTAGTCTTTGGGATTCAGTTGTTCAGTTTAATCCCTATGACGGCGTGGGGACTTCGGGAATACAATCCTTATCTTCTAGCAATTCTCTGGATTGTTTCCCTGTTTGACGTTTACAGCCAAGCGAAGGAATATAACAAACAACTGGCTTCGCCGTCATCGTAGTTTTTCGACCGGGCTATGCCGCGCGTGTGCCTCTTGCAGGTCTTGGTTGGTCTGTGCGAGATAGCGGCGTAAGACGCTTAAGTCTGCATGGCCTAAAAGCCTTTGCAGGGTGAACACGTCGCCGCCGTTGCGGAGGAAGTTCAACGCAAAAGCGCGCCTGAATTGGTGTAAGGTCGGCTCCGGTTTCAGGCTGGCGTCACGGCTTCGGCGGCGTAGGATTTCGCGCAAGCCTGTATAGGTCAGTCGCTCGGCGTGGACGGTCGCAAACAGGGCGGGGCATGAGTCGCTACGCGTCCGCAGATATGCGCGCAATGCCCGCCGCGTGGTTCGGCTTATGTAGACCGTGCGCGGTTTCCTGCCCTTGCCCTGTCTCACGAGTAGCGCGCCCGTGTAGGCGTCAAGGTCGGTCAAGTTTAGGTCGCAAAGTTCCTGCGCTCTCAAGCCAGTATCGAGCAACAGCAGGAATATCGCCTTGTCGCGCTCCGCGTTGTCGCCTGCCTTGCATGAGGCAATGAGCGCGGTCACGTTCTCCAATGCGATAGGCTCTAACGGCTCTTGCGGGAGTTTGGGGGCTTTCAATTTTCGGATTGGGTTCTTCCACTCTGGCGGCATTACTTCTTCGGCTTCCAACCAGCGGAGGAAGGCGCGCAAGGTTCTAAAGGCCGCGTGTGTGCCGCCCGCGTTGTGCGTCTCTGCACAGGCCAGCAGGTAGCCGCGTAGGAAGTCCGCTGTCAGGTCTTGTACGAGCGTGACGGCTTGCGCGTCGCAATACGCGATAAACTGCCTCAAGCGCAATTCGTAAAACTCGATTGTGTTGGGAACGAGGCCGCTTGCTTTCCTGTCTTTCAGGAACGCGTCGGCGGCAATGGCTATGTATCCGCCCTGTGCAAATTCAAGAGTCCTCTGGTTTTGTGTCTCTTGCTGTAACATAAGCGGTCTGCCTTTCTGCAAACACGCTTACAGATGAAGACATACCGCTTTGGCTTTGTGCGCCCCCGGAGAGGGTCGAACTCTCAACCACCGGATTCGAAGTCCGTTACTCTGTCCATTGAGCTACGGGGGCTCGGCTGGGATTATACTCGAAAAGCCCCCTGCACTTGCCCGTCTTGATGGACACACAGTAAAATCAGGCCATCCCATTCAAAGGAACCCGCATGAAAGACCTGAAGATCTTCGGCGAAAGACTTATCGCAAATCTCGAGTCCGTGATCGTCGGCAAGCGCCAGACCATCGAACTCATCATCATCGGCCTGCTCGCGCAGGGACACGTGCTCATCGAGGACGTGCCCGGTGTCGGCAAGACCGTGCTGGCTCGCAGTCTGGCGAGATCGCTCGATTGCACGTTCCACCGCATCCAGTTCACGCCCGACATGCTCCCCAGCGACGTGACGGGCGTTTCAATTTACAATCAGAAGAAGCAGGTCTTTGAGTTCCGCCCCGGTCCCATCATGGGACAGATCGTGCTGGCCGACGAGATCAACCGCGCCACGCCCAAGACGCAGGCAGCTCTGCTCGAGGCCATGGAGGAACGCCAGGTGACCGTGGACGGCGTTACGCACGTCCTGCCGCGCCCGTTCATGGTGCTGGCTACGCAGAACCCCATCGAATACGAAGGCACGTTTCCTCTTCCCGAAGCGCAGTTGGACCGCTTCCTCCTGCGCGTGCGCATGGGTTACCCCAGCGCAAACGACGAGATCAAAATTCTCGAGCAACAGCAGATTACCCACCCGATTGAATCGCTCGAGCCGGTGGTCAAAAGCAGGGACATTCTGTCTGCCGCGAAGGCCGTTCGCGCTGTATTCGTCTCGCCCGCGGTGAAAAAATACATCATTGACCTGACCCGCCGCACGCGCGAAAGCGGGGATGTGTATCTCGGGGCCAGCCCGCGCGGCAGTCTGGCGTTGTTTCGCACGGCGCAGGTGCGCGCCGCGTTGCACGGACGCGACTACGTCCTGCCGGACGACGTTCAGGCGGTGGTCGTCCCGGTGCTGGCGCACCGCATCATCGTCAGCCCGGCGGCGCGCCTGCGCGACCTGGGCGCTGACCGCCTTGTGCAGGAGATTGTCGAGAGCGTGCCCGCGCCGGGCGGCGATATGAGCGCGAGACCGAAAACGGAAAAGAAATGACGAGCGGGCGCGTTCTTGCCGTCGTCCTGTTCACTGTCGGTTTGATCGGTTCCCTGGTCACCGGCGCGGCGCTGTATTCGCGCATCCTCTACCTGGGCATCCTGCTCGCGCTCTCCGCCTTGTTGTGGACTCGGCTCTCGCTGGTCGGGTTGACCGTCCGCCGCCGCGCCCGCCTGCAGAAAGCCAGCGTGGGCGACGTGTTCGAGGAACACTTCGAGATCGTCAACAACAGCCGTTTTCTTTCCTATTCGGTCGTCGTGGAAAACCAGTCGTCCATGCCGGGCGCTTCGGGCTCGCGTTTGCTCACGCGCATCGGCGGCGGACGGTCGCGTTCCTACATTGCCCGCACCTGGCTCATCCGCCGCGGCCGCTTCCCGCTCGGTCCGACCCTGCTCACCACGGGCGATCCGTTCGGCATCTTTCGCGCCAGCAGGCAGTTTCCCGGCCATGAGGCGGTTGTCGTCCTGCCGATGCTCTTCGAGGTGGACAGCTTTCCCGCGCCGCCCGGCCTCCTGCCCGGCGGACAGGTCATTCGCCGCAAATCCCTCGACGTGACGCCGCACGCCTCGGGCGTGCGCGAGTATGTTCACGGCGACCCGCTCAAACGCATCCACTGGCCCACCACCGCCCGCCGCGGCCAGTTGATGGTGAAGGAGTTCGAGCAGGACCCGCGCACCGAAATCTGGATCATGCTCGATATTCAGAAGACGGTTCACGCCGAGCGGCCGCACGAAATCCCGCAGGCCCGGCTGGACTGGCTGTTCGGCAGGAAACCCAAATTCACCCTGCCGCCGTCCACCCTGGAATATGCCATCAGCATCGCCGCATCGCTCACACATTATTACATCGGACAAAAACGCGCCGTCGGGCTTGTGGCCGCGGGCCGCACCTACACTTCGATACCGGCCGAACACAGCGAGCGCCAGGAAAGCAAGATCCTCGAAACGCTGGCCTACCTGGAAGCGGAGGGCAGGCTTTCGCTGGCCGGGCTGGCGGGTGCGCAGGCCGGGCAACTGCCCACAGGCTCCAGCGTCATCCTTGTCACGCCTACCACCTCGTCCGACCTGCTCGTCGCCGTGGACGATCTACAGCGCCGCAGTCTGCACCCCGTCGTCGTGCATCTCGCGGCGGACACCTTCGGCGGGAAGCGCGGCGCGGAGATGCTCGTCCGAGCCCTGACCGACCGCGGCGTGCTCGTCTGTCCGATTCACTGCGACGCCGACCTCGGCCAAGCGCTTTCCTCGTTCGGCGCGGCCCATATGGTCCAGGAACCCCGCACATGGCAAAGACCAGTATTGTCACACTTGACTTGAATTTTCAGAACAAGACCCAGGCCATCGCGTCGTATCTGATTCGGGACGGCGGCGCGGTGGTGCTGATCGAAAGCGGACCGGGCTCGACTCTCGCGGGACTTGAGGCTGGCCTGCGCCTCGAAGGCCTCTCCCTCGCGGACGTGACTCACGTCCTGCTCACGCACATCCACCTCGACCACGCCGGCGCGGCGGGACGGCTCTCGCGTTACGGCGCGCAAATCTATGTGCATCCCGTCGGCGCGCCGCATATGCTCAACCCCGAAAAACTACTCGCTTCCGCAACGCGCATCTACGGAGATCGGATGGAGGCGCTGTGGGGCGAGTTCCTGCCCGTCGAGGCGGATCGGCTTCACGTCGTGGAGGACGCGCAGGAGATTCGAATTGGGAATCTGCGTTTCACCGCGCTGTCCACGCCCGGGCACGCGGAGCACCATCACGTCTATCTCTTCGAGGATGTTTGTTTCAGCGGCGATGTGGGCGGGGTGCGTATCCCCGGCTTTCCGTATCTGCGCGTGCCCATGCCGCCGCCCGAACTGCACATCGGGAAATGGCGCGCCACGCTGGCTAAACTGCGTGAGCAAAAATTCGCGCGCATCGCGCCAACGCATTTCGGCATCTACGAGAACCCCGAATGGCAACTGCGCGAGGTGGAAAAGGGACTCGACGCCGCCGAGCGCTGGCTGGAAGAGATAATGCCCTCCGAGCCGCCCATCGAGCAGCTGCGCGCGGAGTTCACCGCCTGGATGGAATCGCAGGCGCGGCAGGAGGGCCTGAGCGAGGATGTTATCCGCGCCTACGAACTCGCCAACCCCCCCGGCATGAGCGCGGACGGGTTGCAGAGGTATTGGAGTAAGGTCAGGCTGGCGGGGTAATAAATGTATTATCATGCGAGGCGACTGACCATTCCCAGCGCGTCGCGACCGCGTTGATGGAGATGGTGCGCGTGACGAAAGAGATTGATAAGGCGATTGTCCAATGGCCGCTGGAGTGAAACCGCGGCTAATAAACTTTTTTGGGAGCATCGAATGAACGAACCAAACTATCCACAGAGCATGAATTACCCCATCCTGCCCACCAGCACGCTGGCAACCGTCAGCCTGATCGCGGGGATCCTCGGCTTCTTCCTCTTCCCGTTGATCGCCAGCATCGTTGCCCTCTGGACGGGATACGAAGCGCGCAAGGAAACCCGCTCGGTCCCGCCGAGGGCTTCGGGTGACGGCATGGCGACAGCCGGGATTGTAATGGGCTGGATCCAGATCGCGTTGATTGTTGTGTCCGTCTGCTGTCTCATTGCGTATTTTGGGTTCCTCGGTGCTTGGATCGCTTCATCTTCCAACTATTGACCGTAGCCGTTGTGCACCGTCACGGAGGTTCGACTGAAAATGCGCTGGATTTCGGGAATCGTCGGGACGTTTCGACGGCGCAGGGGTAGGATTGTCATACCGGCCCCATGCTTTCGTCACTATGGGGCGTTTTGTCCGCATGATATACTTTTGGAGAAATTTTAGTTTTACCGCCAAGCACGCGAAGGTCGCCAGGATTAAAACCTTTGCGCTCTTCGCGGTGGACATCCCCAAGGAGCCCTTTTCATGAAAGACTTTCTCGCCATTTCCGATTATTCCTCCGCCGAGATTCAGGAATTGCTCGACCTCGCCGTAAAACTCAAACAGGAATACTTCAAAAAAGGCAACCCGCCGCTCTTCAAAGGCAAAGTATTGGGCATGATCTTCCAGAAACCCAGCCTGCGGACGCGCGTCTCGTTCGACATGGCCATGCGTCACTGCGGCGGCGACGCGCTGTATCTCTCGCCCAACGAGATCGGCCTCGGCAAGCGCGAATCCATCGCGGACGTGGCGCGGGTCCTGTCTGGATACGTCCACGCGCTGATGGCGCGCGTCTTCGAACACGAGCATGTGCTGGAACTGGCGAAATGGTCGAGCATCCCGGTCATCAACGGGCTGAGCGATTACAACCATCCCTGCCAGGGCATGGCCGATGCGCTCACCATCCAGGAAAAATTCGGAAAGGCCAGAGGCTTGAACGTGGCCTTTGTGGGCGATGGAAATAATGTGGCCGTCTCGCTGGCGCACGTCTCGGCCAAACTGGGCTGGAACTTCACCCTCGCCTGTCCCGAAGGTTATGACATGAATCCGAAGGCGGTCGAGATTTTGAAATCCATCGCGAAGGAAACAGGTTCCGCCTTCCGCTTCGTCCGCGACCCGCACGAGGGCGTGAAGAACGCGCAGGTCATCTACACCGACACGTGGACCTCGATGGGGCAGGAGGAGGAGACTGCCAAACGCGAACAGGTCTTCCCGCCCTATCAGGTGAACGCCAAACTGGTCAGCGAAGCGGACAAGGACGTGATCGTGATGCACTGCCTGCCCGCGCACCGCAATCACGAATTAACCGACGAGGTGGCCGACGGCCCGCACTCGGTCATCTTCCCGCAGGCGCACAACCGCCTCCATGCCCAGAAGGCGATTCTGGCGCGCTTATTCGGCGTGGTGTAAAGATCTCTCACCGTGAAGCGGCGCAGACCGCGAAGAGACTCGAACTTCGCGAAATTGATACACCTTCGCGCCCTTGGTTTCTTCGCGGTGAAAAAGGAAAACCAATGAAAACCCAGGAATACATCGCTTTAGAAGAACAATACGGCGCGCACAACTACCACCCTCTCAACGTGGTCATCGAACGCGGCGAGGGGGTTTGGGTTTACGATGTGGACGGGAAGAAATATCTCGACTGCCTGAGCGCGTACTCCGCGCTCAATCAGGGTCACGTTCATCCGAAGATTCTCGAAGCCATGCTCGAACAGGCGAAGAAGGTCACGCTCACCTCGCGCGCCTTCCGCAACGACCAACTGCC
>JBBIKC010000033.1:0-41009 GCA_037445635.1 Chloroflexota bacterium | reverse complement strand
TTTCCTTTTCCAGTTTTTCGGCCTTCTTTTCCAGATCGGCGAGTTCCTTCAACATCTTCTCCCCTGCAGATTTGTCCTCCAGCGAATTGATGTTGATGCGCACGTTATAACCTGCGGCGGTCAGCGCGGCGCGCGCCATGGCAAAACCCGACATCGAGTCGCTAATGGCGTTGATATTCCCACGTGCGGCGCATTTCACGGCAAGTTCCATCACCCTGACCGCGTTCTCCGAAACGTGCAATGGAATGTGCGCGGCGTTGAGGGTCGCGTTGATGACCGCAGCGTTGCGCGCGGCCTTCTGCTCGTCGGTGTCCTTCGGCAGTTTGAAGGCGCCCATCACGGCCTCGAACGCGGCGGAGTCGTCATCCACGGCCTGGGTCAATTCTTCGCGCAGATTCTCGGCGACGACGCGGATGGCCTGCATTTCGGCTTCCACGTCGGCGTATTTCTTTTTGCCGATGGTCAGCCCCGCGACCATCGAGACGAGCGCCGCGCCCATCGCGCCCGCGTACGCGCCCGCGGAGCCGCCTCCGGGAGTCGGCGTGGGGGAGGCCAATTCCTCGATAAAGGAGGCAGGCCGAGGGTCCGAAGAAGGAGCGGCGGCGGAGGGCGAAGAATAAAGCCTGGACTCGAGAATTTGACCTTTGTCGAATCCATCCAATTGGGTGTACCAGACCGCCGCATCCACCAAAGCCTCCTGCGGGATCAAACCAACGAGTTCGCTGTGATGGATCGCAACGCCGTAACGCGCGGCTTCGCGCCGAATGGTCTCGATGACGCGGTGCAGGGGCGTCTCGTGAAAGTTGGTGAAGTTCATCGAAATCTGCGCTCGGCCCTCGACGAGCAGTCCGAGCGCCTTGAGATAGCGATACCCGCCCGACGAATGGCGGATGACCTTCGCAATCTTCTTGGCGATATCCACGTCGGCGGTGGTGAGATAAACATTGAAGGCGATGAGGAAATTGCGCGCGCCGATGACGGTGGCGCCCGCCTTCGGAAGTTTGCTGGGACCGAAATCGGGCTTGCGCTCCGGATTCATCTCGATCTCGGATTTGAGCGCTTCGTATTGCCCTTTGCGGATGTTTTCGAGGTTGACGCGTTCGGGACGCGTCGCCGCCGCTTCGTACAAATAGACGGGGATGCCGAGTTCGTTACCGACGCGCTGACCTAACCTTCTGGCGATGGCGACGCAGTCTTCCATCGTTGCGCCGCTGAGCGGCACGAAGGGACACACGTCCGTTGCGCCGATGCGAGGATGTTCGCCCGTGTGCTGGTCGAGGTCAATCAGTTCGGCCGCGGTCTGGATGGCGCGGAAGGCGGCCTCCTCCACGCCTGCCGGCGAGCCTGCGAAGGTCAGCACCGTGCGGTTGTGGTCGAGGTCAGAGGAACGGTCAAGGAGTTTGACCTCGCCGACCGACTGGATGGCCGCGGCGATCTGATCTATCACTTCGGGCCGCCGCGCTTCGGAGAAATTGGGGATACATTCGATGAGTTGAGTCATGGGATTTTGGATTTGTGATTTCGGATAGGATTGGCGAGGGCAATTATAAAAGGGTTTCGGATTTGCCGCATCGTGATGGGCGGCGCCGCACTGTGGAAATCCGTGAAATCTGTGGCCGAGGTTCTTCATTAGAACCCTTGCGAAAGGCGAATGCATTTCTTCTGGACGGTACATCCTCCGCGAATTTTCGCTAATCTTCGCGAATAAAGTCATTAAATTCGCGGGCATTCGCGAAGATTAGCGGATAAACGATTGCCCGCCATATACTTATGCAAGAGGTCTATTGCAAAAGACTCCACGATTTACCGTCGCGCTACCTCGCGACGAATCGCTGGCTTATAATCCACCAAATGAACATCCCCGACCGCCTCATCACCCTGACCGAACTCCGCCGCAATGACGGCAGCCGCGGCTCGCGAAAATTCATCGCCCACAAAGGCATCGTTTATGATGTGACCGATTGCCCCAAGTGGCGCGGCGACCTGCACGAGAATCTCCACTTCTCCGCGCAAGACCTGACCAGCGAACTTCCCGACGCGCCGCACAAGGAGGAAGTCTTTCGGCACGATTGCGTCAAAATGGTTGGCAGGTTGGAAATTTAGAAGGTTTGCAGGTTCGACGGTCAACCTTGAACCTGCCAGCCTATACCAAATGGAAAACCGATTAGAATCCTTGCCATGTCCGAGGCCGAAACCGCAGAAACCGAGAAGACCAAGCGCCCCTCATTCGCCACTTTATGCGGACGCCTCTTCTACGACGCTGACCCGACCTACTTCCCACGCGCCGAATACCGCGGGCGGACACTCTACCTGTGCACCGAGTCCTGCCTCAGCGCGTTCCTGGCCGACCCTGGTCCATTTTGCAAAGCCCATCGCAATTCCGAGAAGAACAAAGGACCGATTCATAAAAAACCCGAAATTGTGGAACGCGGGTGATGTCACTAAAATTGGGATAAGATATAAAAAACTTACCGGTTGGAGCAACTATGGTCACCCCTCAAAAACCCATTCACTACGAACGATATGAATTCCACGAATGGAAATCGTTCGACGCAGAGACCATTGTCGAGACGCCTGTCTCGCTCACTGTCAACGGCAAAGCGTGGATCACGTTCATGTGCACGCCCGTAAACCTGGAGGCCATGGCGGTCGGATTTCTGTTCAACGAGGGGATCATCGAGGGTATGGACGAGGTGGCCGATGCGCGCGTCTGCGAGCATGGCGACAACGTGGACGTGTGGCTGAAACACGACGCGGAACAGCCCGCCTCCTGGCGGCGCACATCGGGATGCACGGGCGGGGTCACCGCGGTGGACGCGCTGGCGCGCCCGGAGGTCTCGTTTGACGGCGGCCGGCCCCGGGTCCAGCCGGAGGCGATTGGTCATCTGGTCGAGATGCTGTTCGATTCGCAGGAGTTGTATCGCGAGACGGGCGGAGTCCACACATCCGCCTTGAGCGACGGGGAGAAAATCCTGCTCTCGGCGGAGGACATCGGCCGCCACAACACCCTGGACAAGATCGCGGGCCTGTGCCTGATGAACAATATTTTGCCCGAAACGAGGATCTTGATCACAACGGGGCGCATTAGTTCGGAGATGCTGCAGAAGGCCGCCCGCATGGGCGCGCCGATTCTGATCTCGCGCACCTCACCCAGTTCGCTCTCGATTGAAATGGCGGAACGCTACGGCGTCACCCTCATCGGCTACGCGCGGAGGAATCGATTCAATGTGTACGCGCATCCTGGGAGAATTTTGACCGCACCCGACGCACCGCAGCGACAGCCTGACGGACTCACAAGATAGGATGAATGTCCCCCCAACCCACGAAGAAAAGGACTAACACGGAGATTTCAGATAAGCCATAATTGAATTGCCTTTATTGGTACACAAATCGCGTACATTTTGCGAGTGAGGTACCATGACCAACAAAAAAATCAAATACCAACCCATCCAGCCCGAAGTGCTGGAACTGACCGCCGAGCACGGGAACAGCCCCGAAGCCGTCCTCGAAGTCTTAAACGACATCCAGACGCGGCACGGCGGTCTTTCGCGCCAGGCCATCACCGACACCGCCCGCGCCCTCGGCATCCCCGCGCACCGCGCTTACGGCATCGCCACCTTCTACTCCATGCTCTCGCTCGAGGAACGCAAGAAAGTCCTGCGCGTCTGCGACGGCCCCGTCTGCTGGCTCAAACACGCCTCGGTAGACGCGTGGAAAAAGAAAATGCCCGCCGATGACTACACCGTCGAGCGGACTTCCTGCCTCGGACTCTGCGACCGCGCCCCCGCGGCTTTGGTGGACGACGAACAGGCGGGACCCGCCTCCCCGCGCGACGCCTCACGCGTGACCCGCGGCTGGCGCGGCCAACCGACAGATTACTCCAAGCCCCGACGCGGCGAACTGCGCGTGATGACCGCGCTCATCGGCAAGATCAACCCCGATTCGATTGACGACGCATTAGCGCATGAGGTCTATGGCGGACTGAAGTCCGCCCTACAGAAATCTCCCGAGGAAGTTATCGCCATCGTGGAAGCCAGCGGCTTGCAGGGACGCGGCGGCGCGGGCTTCCCTGTGGGACGCAAATGGAAATTCGTCGCCGCGGAAAAGCGGACGCCGCGCTACCTCATCTGCAACGCGGACGAGTCCGAGCCGCTTATCTTCAAGGACCGCGTGCTGATTGACACGAATCCGCATCAACTGTTGGAGGGAATCGCCATCGGCGGCTACGCCTGCGGCGCTTCGGAAGCGTGGATTTACATCCGAGGGGAATACGAAAGCCAGGCGCGGCGATTGGAAAACGCCATCCAACAAGCCGAAGAGAAAAACCTGCTTGGCGAGAATATTTTGGGAAGCGGATTCAGTTTCAAGATTCACGTCCACCGCGGCGCGGGCGCGTACATTTGCGGCGAGGAGACCGCGCTGATCGAATCGCTCGAAGGCAAACGCGGCGAACCGCGTCTGCGCCCGCCCTTCCCGCCGCAGTACGGATTCCGCGGCCAGCCGACCGCGGTCAACAATGTCGAGTCGTTCTGCGCCGTGCCGCACATTTTGAAGAACGGCGCAGACTGGTGGAAATCCCTATCTGGCTACACGACAGCGGGAACAAAGGTTTACATGGTTCTTGGTCACGTCAAGAATCCTGGGCTGTTCGAAGCGCCCTTTGGTTTGACACTGCGCCAGATCATCAAGATGGGCGGCGGAATGGCCGAGGGATCGAAGTTCCAGTTCGCCCTGTGCGGCGGCGCGGCGGGGACGATTGTGGACAAGTCTCTGCTGGATGTGCCGCTGGATTACGCCTCGTCGCAAAAGGGAATCTCCCTCGGCGCGGGCGCGTTCCTGATTGCGGATCAGAGCGTCTCGCCTGTCGCGTTCCTGCGCGAACTGCTGCACTTCTTCGCCGCCGAGAGTTGCGGAAAATGCACGCCCTGCCGCGTCGGGACGCGGCGCTCGCTGGAGATTCTCAATCGTCTGGCAGCCGGTCAAGGTCACGCGGGAGACGTGGACGAGTTGAAGGCGCTTTCCGCGCTCATGCTCGATTCGTCTTTCTGTGGACTCGGACAGTCTGTGTCCATCCCGATGAATTCGGCGATGGCGCATTTCAAAGCGGAGTTTGCAAAAGCAGAGATTCGATAATTCGATACTCGATATTCGATGTTTGTGAATGAACGAATAACGAATTATCGAATATCGCCCCAAAGGTGAAATATGGTTAACATCAAAATCAACGACACCCCCATCCAAGCCGAACCTGGACAGACCATTTTGCAAGTGGCGCGCGCGAACGGGATCGAAGTCCCGACGTTGTGCTATCACAAGGACCTGTCCCCCACTGGTAACTGCCGCATGTGCGTGGTGGAAGTGAAGGGTGGACGCTTTCTCCAAGCCGCGTGCGTGACTCCCGTTTGGGAGGGGATGGAGATTCAAACTCACAGCGAAAAAGTGATGAAGGATCGCAAACTGACGCTGGAACTGATGCTGGCGAATCACCCGCAGGATTGCATCACCTGTGACGTGAGCGGCGAGTGCGAGTTGCAGGATCTGGCCTATGAATACAAAGCCGCCGCGCCGAGTTGGGGGACAAAGGGAACGCGCTACCCCGTGGACAGCGACCCCAATCCCTTCATCCGCGTGGACATGAACCGCTGTATCCTGTGCCGCCGCTGCGTGCTGGCCTGCGGAGAGATTCAAGTCCGCGACGTGTGGGGCGTGGCCAGGCGCGGCTTCGAGGAGGTCATTGTGGCGGGCGCGGGGACGACCATGCTGGAAGCGCGTTGCGAGTCGTGCGGTCAATGCGTGGCGTACTGCCCGACGGGCGCGCTCTCGAACAAGATGAACTACGGGATGGCGCGCGCGCATCAAGTGACTAAAGTCACCACTACATGTTCGTATTGCGGGGTCGGCTGTCAGTTCGATTTGCTGGTCAAGAATAACAAGGTGATTGGCGTTCAGTCCAACCCCAATGCGCCTGTCAACGGGATGGCGTTATGCGTGAAAGGACGTTACGGATACGATTACATTCATCATCCCGATAGGCTCCTGAAACCAAGAGTGAGAAGGTATTTGTTGGACGGAAAGAACAAGAACGATATTCGAGAGACGATATTCGATACTCGAAAGTCGAAACCCGAATTATCCAATATCGAATCCTCGAATATCGCTTCCCCCTGGGATTGGGTCGAAACCGATTGGGACACCGCCCTCGACATCACCGCAAAAAAATTGATGGAAGCGCGGAACAATCACGGTGCGGACAGCATTGGCGTGCTCACCTCGGCCAAGTGCTTGAACGAAGAAAACTACCTGATGAACAAACTGGCGCGGCAGGTCCTGGGGACAAATAACATAGACCACTGCGCCCGTCTCTGACACTCCAGCACGGTGGCCGGTCTGGCCGCCTCCTTCGGTTCGGGCGCGATGTCCAACAGCATGGACGATGTCGCTCAGCAAGCTAAAGCGTTTTTCATCATCGGTTCCAACACCACCGAGCAGCATCCCGTCTTCGGGACGATGCTCCGCCGCGCGGTTCGTTTCCGCGGCGCAAAACTCGTGGTGGCCGACCCGCGCCGCATTGACATCACCGAGTTTGCCACGCTTCACCTGCGCCACAAGCCCGGCACGGACATCGCCCTGCTCAACGGGTTGATGTACATCATCCTCGAAAAAGGCTGGGAAGACAAAGCCTTCATCGAGGAGCGCTGCGAGAACTTCGATGAGTTCAAAACCACGGTGATGAATTATCCGCCCGCCAAAGTCAGCGAGATTACGGGCGTTCCCGTCGAGCAACTCTACGAAGCCGCGGAGATCATCGCGCAGAACAAACCCACCGCCGTCATGTGGGCGATGGGAATCACGCAACACATTTCGGGCGTCCGCAACGTGATGGACCTCGCCAACTTCCAGATGTTGCTCGGTTACATGGGCAAACCTGGCGGCGGCGTCAACCCGCTGCGCGGACAAAACAACGTGCAGGGCGCGTGCGACATGGGCGGCCTGCCGAACGTCTATCCCGCCTATCAGCCCGTCACCAGCGAGGAAGCGCAGGCGAAATTCCAAAAAGCGTGGGGCGCTACAAGCAATCTCAAAGTCGGCGCTACCGTCACCGAGATGATGCCTGGCATCCTCGAAGGCCGCACTCACGCGCTCTACATTCTCGGCGAAGACCCCGTCATGTCGGACCCCGACACGCATCACATCCGCAAGGCACTCGAAGCGATTGACTTCCTCGTCTTGCAGGAAATCTTCCCGTCGGAGACCTCGGCTTATGCGGACGTCCTGCTCCCAGGCGTTTCCTTCGCCGAAAAGACGGGGACGTTCACCAACACCGAACGCCGCGTCCAGATGGTTCGACAGGCGATTCCTCCGCTTGGGGATTCGCGTCCCGATTGGTGGATCACGTCCGAGATCGCGAAGAGGGTCATCAGTGAGCAGTTATCAGTGAGCAGTGAGCAGTCGCGCAAGATAGATATGGACGCGCCGTGGGCGAAGTGGGATTACAAAGACACGTCGCAAATCATGGACGAGATCAACGCGCTGGCGCCATCCTACGGCGGGATCACGCACGCCCGTCTCGAAAAGGGCGAGCGCCTGCAATGGCCCTGCCCCACGAAGGATCATCCTGGCACGCCCATTTTGCACACCAAGGCCTTCTCGCGCGGCAAAGGCAAGTTCATGCCGATTGACCACGTCCCGCCCGCCGAGGAGCCGACCGACGATTACCCGTTCGTTCTATCCACAGGCCGCGTCCTCTATCACTGGCACGGCGGGCAGATGACGCGCCGCGCGAAGGGCTTGCTGGAAGTTTACCCACAGGCCCTCGTGGAATTGAATCCCGGCGACGCCGCGAAACTTGGCCTGAATGGAAAGAACCGGGTCCGCGTGACCTCCCGCCGCGGACACATCGAAGCCGAAGCGTGGATCACCGACCGCGTCCCGCCGGGCATGGTCTACGCCAACTTCCATTTCCCGGAGGCCTCTGCCAACGAATTGACCATCGCCGCGCTCGACCCGGTCTCGAAGATTCCTGAGTACAAGGTGGCGGCGGTGAAGGTGGAGGTAGTGGAATAGATTCCAGGATTTACGAAAGAGACGAGAGAAACACTATTTCTCTCGTCTCTTTTTTATTGTAGAATACTGCCAAGGAAGGAAGAGCATATGGTCAAACTTATCCCAATGACAGAGTCAGAGTTTAAGGCGTATCTTGAGGAAAATATCCACAAGTATGCTGAAGCCAACGTCGAAGCAGGTTACTGGCACCCATCGGAAGCATTGGAAAAATCCAAACAGGTCCACGCTCGATTGTTGCCAGACAGAGTTGCCACCAAAAACCAATACCTGTTCTCTGTATTCAATGAGGACACGGGTGAAAAAGTCGGCATGATCTGGATCGAAGTCAAAGCGGATGCGCCGATTCCCTCGGCTTTCATTTACGATTTTCTGATCAACGAAGAACTGCGCGGCCTGGGCTATGGCAAACAAACACTTCAGGCAACCGAAGTCTGGCTGAGATCCATGAACATCAGGAAGGTCGCGCTGCACGTTTTTGGTAAAAACGAGATTGCCCGCAGGCTTTACGAAAAGGCGGGGTTCGAGGTTTCGAGTCTCAATATGATGAAGTCGCTGGACTAATTTGGTACAATCGCCTGCATGCCCCGCCCCGTCCATCTGCTGCTTCTTGTACTGCTGGTTTCCGCTTGCACACCGGCAGTTAGAACTCCCGCGATAAATCCCACCTACGACCCGTTCGTGCCGGTGACGAAGTCCACGCCGGGCGCGGCCTCCGTGCCCGCGGAGGCGCCGCCGACCCTCCCCTCGTCCACTCCAACCGAATTGCCGTTCCTCGTCCCAACCGCCGTGCCGCTGGAGCAGTTGCTTCCTTTGCCGCGGCCGCCCGGCGCGCCCATCTACACCCCCACACCCGACGCCTTGCGCGTCCTGCCCACGCCGCGGCAAAACGCGGACGAGTACGTGGTCCAGCCCGGGGACACGCTTGGCAGTATCGCCTTCTCGCGGGGAATCAGCCTGGAGGCGCTGATGCAGGCCAACGGTCTGACCGACGCGGATACGCTGGCGGTCGGGCAGACGCTGGTCATCCCGGCTCCCGAACCGATTGCGGTCAGCGCGTCGTTCAAGATCATCCCCGATTCGGAACTGGTCTATGGCCCGGCCAGCGCGGCTTTCAACGTGGAAGCCTTCCTGCAAGCGCGCGGCGGATTCCTGGCAAATTACAACGAGGAAGTGGACGGCGAACTGCTGAACGCGGCGCAGATTATCACGCGCGTGGCGCAGAATTATTCGGTCAACCCGCGATTACTGATCGCGCTGGTCGAACATCAAAGCGGCTGGGTAAACAACCCCGCGCCGTTTCAGATTGACTACGCATTGAACTTTCCAGACGCGTATTACACTGGCCTGTACCTGCAACTTACTTTCGCCGCGAATGAACTCAACCGCGGTTATTATCTTTGGCGCGTCAACGCGGTCTCATCGTGGGTGCTGGCGGACGGTTTCGTGGTACCCGCCGCGCCGGGCATCAATGCCGGGACGGCCGGAGTACAAAACTTCTTTGCTCGCCTCAACGACCTGACTACCTGGCAAGTCAATGTCGGCGATGCGGAGGGCAGTTTCTTCTACACGTATTTCTTTCTATTTGGATATCCATTCGACTTTGCCACCGAGCCTCTCGTCCCACCGGGCCTGACCCAGCCGCGCATGGCTCTGCCCTTCGAGCGCGGCGTGACCTGGGCCTTCACCGGAGGCCCGCACGGCGGCTGGGACTCGGGCTCGGCCTGGGCCGCGCTGGACTTCGCCCCCATCGGCGAGGTACAGGGCTGTTTCACCAGCGAGGACTGGGTCACCGCCGTAACCGACGGCCTGATCGTCCGCACCGGCGACGGGCAGGTGGTGCAGGACCTGGACGGCGACGGCTACGAACAGACCGGCTGGGTCATCTTCTACATGCACGTCGAAGCGCGCGACCGCATCCAGCCGGGCGCATACGTCAGGGGCGGAGAGCGAATCGGACATCCGTCCTGCGAGGGCGGCATCTCCAACGGCACGCACGTTCACATCGCGCGCAAATACAACGGCGAATGGATTCCCGCCGACGGCGGTTTGCCATTTAACCTCGACGGCTGGATTTCATCAGGGAACGGAATCGAATACGACGGCTGGCTGACGCGCGGCGACGAGGTTCGGGAAGCATACGACGGGCTGGTGGAGGTCAATTCGATTTGGAGGTAAGGGCACAGCGAAGAAAAAAGCGGCAGGATCGTGGACGGCCCGCTGTGCCCCTCCTGTTACGGTTATAATTCCTCCCGCATTGCCGCATGAAACGCATTCTCCCGGCACTTCTGATCGCCCTGCTTCTCCTAACCGCCTGCAGTGAGACCACCTCGCTGTGGGGCGTCGCTTCCACTCCCACACCCGAAAATCCGATCTTCACGACCGCCGCACCGGTCACAGCCGACCCCGCGCCGGCCGCCGCCTCACCGACCGAATCCACGCCCAGCGCGACTCCCGTCATCCTGCCGACCGCGACTCCCACGATCTACATCTCCCCCACGCCTTATCCCACGCGCAGCGACGCGCCGGTGCTGTATTACAGCCAGAGCGGGGACACGCTCCCGAGTCTCGCGGCCCGCTTCGGGGTCGAAACGACCGACATCTCGTCGCCCAAGGACCTGCCCCCGACCGCGTTGCTCGATCCCGGCACATTGCTCATCATCCCGCAAAAAATCGAGGGCGAGGTCTCGCCTTATATCCAATTGCTGCCCGACTCCGAAGTCATCTTCGCTGTCACCGCGGCCGACTTCAATATCAAGGAGTTCGTGGAAAACGCCGGCGGATATTTGAGCACCTACCGCGAATACCTGGGATCCACCGGCTGGACAAAAGGCTACGAGGCCGTCGAACGGCTGGCCTACGAGAATTCGGTCAACCCGCGGCTGCTGCTGGCACTGCTCGAGCACGAGAGTCACTGGGTCTATAGCCAGCCCGTGGACGAAGTGCACAAGGACTATCCGATGGGGTTCGAGAGCCAGCGCTATAAGGGTTTCTTTACGCAGATGGTCTGGGCGGTGAACCAGGTGTTCAAAGGCTATTACGGCTGGCGCAGCGGCGAGATCACCGAACTGACCTTTGCCGACGGGACCCGCCTGCGCCTGAACCCGGAATTGAACGCGGGCACGGTCGCTTTGTATTATTACTTTGCCCAGCGCCACACGCGCGCCGAGTGGGAACAGATCATCAGCCCCGATTCGCTGGTCAGTTTCACCGCGCTGTACGGCCAGATGTTCGGCGACGCGTGGACGCGCGCCCAGCAGGCCGAGCCGCTCTTTCCGCCCGCCCTCGGCCAGCCGAAACTCGTCCTGCCCTTCGAGGTCAACCGCGAGTGGGCCTACACCGGCGGCCCGCACGGCGCGTGGGAACACGACGGCCCGCTGGCCGCGATTGATTTCGCTCCGTCCACCGATCATGGCGGCTGTTCCGAGACGAAGACCTGGATCCTCGCTTCCGCGCCGGGGCTGGTGGTTCGGTCCGGTAACGGCGTCGTCGTTGTGGATTTGGACGGCGACGGCAAGGAACAGACCGGCTGGAATCTGCTTTACCTGCACGTCGCCACGGAGGACCGCGTGCCAGAGGGAACCTGGGTGCAGACCGACGACCGCATCGGTCACGCCTCCTGCGAAGGCGGCGTGGCGACCGGGACACATTTACATTTCGCCAGAAAATACAATGGCGAGTGGATCGCGGCCGACGGCCCGATTCCGTTTGTCATCGGCGGCTGGACCGTCCACAACGGAGACAAGCCTTACGAGGGGACGATGACGCGCGGCGCGCGCGTCGTCATTGCCGACCCGGTCGGGCAATCCAAATCCGTCATCATTCGTTTGCCCGATGAATAAGTACAACGCGATGAACCACAGAGCCCACAGAGATCACGGAGAATCTCTCCTTAAGGTCTCTGTGCACTCCGTGTTCTCTGTGGTGAAAATATTCCTCATCACAATTCTTCTCCTCTCCGCCTGCGCGCCGTCGTCGAACGCGGAAAATGTCTCCGCGCCCGCGCAGACCTTCCCCACCTACCCTGCCATTGATGTGACGCCCCTGCCCACGCGTCCCAACTACAAGCCCGGTGAATTGGTGGATTACACCGCGCAAAGCGGCGACACGTTACCCGCGCTGGCGGCGCGCTTCAACACCACCGTCGAAGAGATTCGCGCCGCCAATCCCTTCATCCCCGCTACGGCCACCACCATGCCGCAAGGGATGCCGATGAAGATTCCCATTTACTATTTACCTTTGTGGGCCAACCCGTATCAAATCCTGCCCGACCACGCCTTCGTCAACGGGCCGACGCTCATCGGGTTCAGCACCGCGGCCTTCGTCGCCGCGCGAGACGGGTGGTTGAAGAACTACCGCGCCTACGCGGGCGGCGCATGGCGCGACGGCGCGGGCATCGTGGATTACGTCGCCACGAACTTCAGCGTCAGCCCGCGCCTCCTGCTCGCCGTCCTCGAATACCAGGCCGGGGCGCTATCGCTTCCACAAAAACCCAGAGATCCCATTCTCGGTTATACCGCCGAATATTATGGATCGGTTTACCTGCAACTGGTCTGGGCGGCCAACACGCTCAACAACGGCTACTACGGCTGGCGCATCGGAAACCTGACTTCGTTCGACCTGCCCGACGGGACTCAGATCCGCCCCGATCCGTGGGACAACGCCGCCACCGCCGGGGTGATGTACTACTATTCGAAAGTCCATTCTGGCGACGAATACCGCCGCGCCATCGGACCCTCCGGCTTGGCCGCCGTTTACCACGGCCTGTTCGGCAACCCGTGGGACGACCCGACCGTGCTCATCCCCGGCAGTCTCGAACAGCCTCCCCTGCTCCTGCCCTTCCCCGGTGGTCAGGTCTGGACGTACACCGGCGGGCCACACACCGGCTGGGGCACCGGCGAACCCTTCGCCGCGATTGACTTCGCTCCGCCCTCTGAGTTCAGCGGATGCTTCGCGGTGGACGAGAAGAACTACAGCATTGCCATGGCCGACGGGTTGGTCGTCCGCTCTGAAGTGGGTACAGTGGTCCTCGACCTCGACCGCGACGGCAACGAACGCACGGGCTGGGTGGTGGTCTATTTGCACCTCGCAACCAAGGGCCGCGCCCCGCTCGGGCAGGAAGTCAAAGCCGGCGACGCGGTCGGTTATCCCTCCTGCGAGGGCGGCCGCGTGACCGGCACACACGTCCACATTGCGCGCAAATACAACGGCGAATGGATGCCCGCCGACGGCCCCATCGCCTTCAATCTCGAAGGCTGGATCGCCCACAACGGCGCGGACGCTTATAATGGCACGCTTACGCTGGGCAATCTCACCGTCACCGCTTGCGAATGTTCCGACGCGGCCAGCGCGATACGCGCCAATCGGTAAGGCAGGGCAGCCAGCAGGGGGCTTGCCCATTCGGGGGTTCTCCTGTATGCTTGGTTCAACGCCCGAATGCCAAATCCCCAAAGAGGCTTGTTTACTAAAATAATGCAGACTAACCGGGCAAAGGCGAAACTGTAGTGAGGAGGACGGATGAAGATGAACTGGAATAACCTGCTGAGAAAGGTGTGGCTATACCCCGGCCTGATCGTAATCCTGTTCGCGGGAGTCTTGGGCATGGCCCCTCCGCCGTATGCGTCAGGGTCGATCCGCTTCGCAGTGATCGGCGATTACGGTCGTGCAGGGTCGAGCGAACTCGACGTTGCCAACCTCGTCAAAAGCTGGGACCCGGATTTCATCATCACCACCGGTGACAACAACTATCCTGACGGAAGTGCCGCAACCATAGACCAGAATATCGGCCAGTATTATCACGAATTCATATTTCCATACACGGGCGCGTATGGCGCGGGGGCCGCGACGAATCGCTTCTTCCCTTCATTAGGCAATCACGATTGGGTGGCCCCCGACGCACAACCTTATCTCGACTACTTCACCCTGCCCGGCAACGAGCGTTATTATGATTTCATCCGTGGACCAGTGCATTTCTTCGTCGTTGACAGTGACAGTTACGAGCCAAGCGGAATTACAAGTACTTCCATACAGGCAGCCTGGCTGCAAAACGCGCTGGCGGCATCCACCTCACCCTGGAACCTCGTCTACCTGCATCACGCCCCATATTCGTCCGGGGAACACGGTTCAAATACGACACTGCAATGGCCCTATGCCGCCTGGGGCGCGGACGCAGTGCTAGCGGGGCACGATCACACCTACGAACGTATCTTCCGCGACGGGATCGTTTATTTTGTGAACGGACTGGGGGGCCGCAGCATCTATTCCTTCGGCGCGCCAGTGACCGGTAGTCAGTTTCGATACAACGAAGATTACGGCGCAATGCTGGTTGACGCAACCGGGACGCAAGTTTCGTTTGAATTCATCAATCGCACGGGCGAGATCATCGATTCGCATGTTTTAGACAGCGGTCCCACCATTCCCTCGGTGCCGGTCCTGTCTGCCCCGGCCAACAACGCCCTGACCGCGGACTACACGCCTCTGCTGAACTGGAACGACTCCACACCCAACCTCGATCACTACCAGATTCAACTCGCCACAGATAGCGCCTTCACCGCAATCGTCCTCGACCAGAACGACATCGCCCTCTCCGAATTCACACCGCTCGCTGATCTCGCGCCCAACACCAAATACTACTGGCGCGTGCGCGCCTACAACGCCGTCGGCGATTCCTCCGCCTGGTCGGCCTCGCGCACCTTCCGCACCGCCATCCTCCCGCCCACCTTGACCGCCCCCACCGACGGCGGGTTCCTGCTCAACAAACGCCCCACCTTCACCTGGGAGGCCGTGCCCGGCGCGGCATCGTATGTGCTCGAAGTCTCCACGCTCGATACCTTCGCCTCCAAGACCATCAACAAGACCGTCCCGGCTCTCTCCTACACCCACACCGCCGACCTGCTCCCCAGCACGCACTACTTCTGGCGCGTCAAGGCCAACGCCGCGGCAGGCAGCAACGGTCCCAGCGCCTACTCCGATGTCTGGGAGTTTACTACTGCCAACCCGCCTTCTATTCCCGTCCTATCCTCCCCGGCCAACAATGCGCTGACGACAGACTACACTCCCCTGCTGGACTGGAAGGACTCCACCCTGCCCTCCGGCACGACCTTCGGTCACTATGAAGTCCAGGTGGACAACAACAGCGACTTCTCCTCCCCCGAAGCGACCGGCTCCACCGCTTCAGGCCTCATCACCGACTCGCAGTTCACGCCGACCTCCGACCTGGCCTCCAACACCAAGTTCTACTGGCGCGTCCGCTCGCTCAATGACGCGGGCGAGTATTCCGCCTGGTCGGCCTCCCGCACCTTCCGCACCGCGCTCACGCCGCCCGTCCTGAACACGCCCGCCAACGAGGCGGACCTGCTCGAACTGCGCCCGCCCTTCGACTGGTCCGATGTGCCCGGCGCAACCGGCTACACCATTCAGATCGCCAACAACCCCAACTTCAAGCCCGTCCTGCGCACCTCCAGCACGGTCGCCTCCACCTACATCCCCACCGCAGACCTGACGAAGAACGCCACCCTCTACTGGCGCGTGCAGACCCGGGGCGCCAACGGACCTTCGGAATGGTCCGCGCACCGTACCTTCCACACCCCGATCAATCCGCCCGCCGCGCCCACATTGACCGCCCCAGCCAACAACTTCCTGACCACCGATTACACGCCGACCTTCACCTGGTCCATGCCGCTCACCAGTCCGCCCTTCGATCACTTCATCGTCCAGGTGGATAACAACGCCGACTTCTCCAGTCCAGAGGTCAATGAGACGGACGTGCCCGCCTCTCCCTTCACGCCGACCTCCGACCTGGCCTCTAACACGAAATTCTACTGGCGCGTGCGCGCCGTGAACGCAACCGGTGAGATGGGCAACTGGTCCGCCTCGCGCACCTTCCGCACCGCGCTGACCCCGCCCGTGTTGACCGCACCCGCGAATGGGAGCACGGCCACCGACACCACCCCCACCTTCACCTGGAGCGCGGTGCCGGGCGCGAGCAGTTACACCCTGCAGGTCTCGAAGAACGATACCTTCACGCAACTGGTGCTGAACAAGACGGTGACAACCGCCGCCTACACACCCACCACTGCCCTGCCCGCCAACATCCCCCTCTTCTGGCGCGTCAAAGCCAACGGCGTCAACGGCCCCAGCCTGTGGTCCAACCCCGTCTGGACATTGACGATTTCGCAGTAGAGGCAGCATCGTCTATAATCCATTTGTGCCCAAACCGCCCCTGATCCTCATCGTCGGTCCCACCGCGGCAGGTAAAACGGAACTCGCCATTCAACTGGCCGAACGGCTGGGCGGCGAGATCGTCAGCGCAGATTCGCGGCTGTTCTATCGCGGCATGGACATTGGCACAGCCAAACCGACGCGCGAAGAACGCGCCCGCGTCCCGCATCACCTGATTGACATCGCCAATCCAGACGACACATTAAGCCTGGTCGTCTTTCAACAAATGGCGCAGGAGATCATCGCGGACATCCTGGCGCGCGGCAAGCTGCCGTTTCTCGTCGGCGGGACCGGCCAGTACGTACGCGCCGTGACCCAAGATTGGACTCCGCCGGAAGCAAAGCCGGATGAGCGCCTGAGGCGTCATTTGGAAAAAATGCAGAAGGAAAAGGGAGAAAAATGGCTGCACGCGGCGCTGCGGGACCTTGACCCGCAGGCCGCGGCACAGATCGACGCGCGCAACGCGCGGCGGGTGATTCGCGCGCTCGAAGTGATCTTTACCACCGGCTACAAGTTCTCCGCCCAACGCATGCACGGCGAATCCCCGTATGACTTGATTACCATTGGCCTGAAACGTCCGCGGCCAGAGATTTACGCGCGCGCCGACGCGCGTATCGAAGCCATGTTCGCGGCGGGCTTCCTGGACGAAGTCAAAGCATTGTTGGGAAAGGGTTACTCCCCCACCCTGCCGGCCATGTCCGCCATCGGGTACCGCGAGTGCGCCGCAGTCCTGCGCGGCGAGATGAGTCTGGATGCGGCTAAAGCGCAGATCAAACGCGCCACGCGCGTCTTCGTCCGCAGGCAGGCCAATTGGTTCAAGGAAAGCGACCCGAGAATCGCCTGGTTCGACGCGGGCGCGGCGGACGTGCTGTCGGCGGCGGAAAAGTTCATCGAAGGCAGAGTCAACCCGAGGTCCTGAAAGAAAGCGGGGCGATTGTCACATTTTGATTGACTTTTCGATTTTTCATGTATATACTAATTATGTCGAATCAACAACACCTATCCAAAGGAGGCGAGGCTGACATGAAAGATCGTCCGTGGGTCAAGAATTACGACAAAGGAGTGCCGGCAACCATCGAATATCCCAGCGGGCCGCTGTTCCAGTTCCTGGAACAATCCGCCCAGAAGTATCCCGACCGTGCCTGCACGATTTTCAAAGGCGCGGTCGTGACGTACAAGGAGATGAACGAGATCACGGACCGCATCGCGGGGGCGCTGGCGAAGATGGGCGTTAAGAAGGGTGACCGGGTGGGCATCTTCATGCCGAACACGCCGCAGTTCGTGATGGCTTATTTCGGCATCCTGAAAGCGGGCGGCGTGGTGGTGGCGACCAACCCGCTTTATACTCCCACCGAGATCGAATACCAGGCCAGCGACGCGGGCATCGAGGTCATGTTCGTGATGACCAACTTCTATAAGACGATCAAGACCGCCCAGCCGAAGACGAAGATCAAGAAGTTGATCGTCACCAACTTGAAGGAAGCCCTGCCCCCGCTTCTGCGATTCCTGTTCACGCTGGCGCGCGAGAAAAAGGGCGGATTCCGCATCGAGGGCGGGCTGGGCGCGGGCGATGTCTGGATGAAGGACCTGATCGCCGAAACCCCGCCTTCGGCGCGCCCCAAACTGGACATCGGCTCGGACGACGTGGCGCTGTTCCAATACAGCGGCGGCACGACCGGCATCTCGAAGGGCGCGGTGGCCCTGCATCGCAATGTGATCGCCAACACCCTGCAAATCAAATCCTGGATGACCGGCCTGGACGAGGGCAAGGAGGTCGTTCTCATGGCCATCCCGCTGTTCCACGTCTATGGCATGGTGGCAGGCATGCACTTCGCCATGGCCGCGGGCGCAAGCATGGTGATGATACCCAATGCGCGCGACATCCCCGATGTGTTGGAAAACATCCACAAATACAACCCGACCATCTTCCCCGGCGTGCCCGCGCTGTACAACGCCATCAATAACCGTCCCGAAGTGCAGGCAGGGAAGGTCAGCCTGCGCTCCATCAAGGCTTGCATTTCAGGTTCCGCGCCTCTGATGCGTGAAACCAAGGAGACCTTCGAACGGTTGAGCGGCGGTAAAGTCTTCGAAGGCTACGGCCTCTCCGA
This sequence comes from Chloroflexota bacterium, assembly GCA_037445635.1. Lineage (GTDB taxonomy): Bacteria > Chloroflexota > Anaerolineae > Anaerolineales > Villigracilaceae > JBFMCC01. The sequence continues at coordinate 22,620 of JBBIKC010000033.1, read as the reverse complement.
GGCGCCGACCGCCACACATTGCAACCCGCTCAACGGCGTGAACAAAACGGGCTCCATCGGCATGCCTCTGCCGGACGTGGACGTGAAGATCATCAACCTCGATGACGGCGAAACCGAACTGGCACAGGGCGAAATCGGCGAGATCGTCGTACGCGGCCCACAGGTGATGAAAGGCTATCACAACATGCCGACCGAGACCGCCAATACCCTGCGGCAGCTCAAGGACGGCAACACCTGGCTGTTCACCGGCGACATCGGCCGTATGGACGAAGACGGCTACTTCTACATCGTGGATCGCAAGAAGGAATTGATTAAGCCGGGCGGTTTCCAGGTCTGGCCGCGCGAAGTGGAAGAGGTGCTGGCGGCGCATCCCAAGATATTGGAGGTGGGCGTAGCCGGCATCCCCGATCCGTATCGCGGCGAGACGGTCAAGGCGTGGATCGTGCTCAAGCCCGGCGAGTCGGCCACCGAGGAGGAACTCAAGGCGTTTTGCAAGGAACGGCTTGCTCCATATAAAGTCCCCACCCACTACGAATTCAGAAGCGAATTACCGAAGACGACCGTTGGAAAGATTTTGCGGCGCGAGTTGGTGAGACAGCACAAGGAAGCCAATCCGTAGTTCGTGTCGAGTATTTGGGAATGAATGCAAAAGAGGCTTTCCATCTGGAGAGCCTCTTTACATTCCAGTTACAACCCGAACTACGAAACTGTTACGCCGGTTGCGGCGTGCCGCTTTTCTTCGGGAACGGCGGCGGGAAGATAGCCTCGAATTCCTCGCGCGTAATCGACTCGACTTCGAGCAGTTTCGCCGCGACCGCATCCAACTGCTTGCGGTATTTCTTCAACAACGCCTTGGCCTGCTGGTAGGCCTCGTCCACGATCTTGCGGACTTCGCGGTCAATCTGCTCGGCAATCGCCTCGGAGTAGTCACGCTGTTCCGAGATCTCACGGCCGAGGAAGATCAACTCCTCTTTCTGCCCATAGACCATGTTGCCCATCTCGCTGCTCATGCCCAAACGGGTGACCATGGCGCGAGCCATGCGCGTCACCTGCTCGATATCGTTGGAGGCACCGGAGGTGATGTCATCGAAGATCAACTCTTCCGCGGCGCGGCCGCCGAGAGCCATGGTCAGCGTGGCGAGCAGTTTCTTGCGCGACATCAGCAGGCGGTCTTCGTCCGGGCGGAACCAGGTGACGCCGCCAGCCTGGCCGCGGCCGACGATGGTCACTTTTTGGACGGGATCGGCTTCGGAGATGGCGTTCGCCACCACCGCGTGACCCGCCTCGTGGTAGGCAATGATGCGTTTTTCCTCGTCCGAGATCAGGCGGGACTTTCGTTCGGGTCCCATCACGACGCGCTCGATAGCCTCTTCCAGCTCGGACTGGCCGATAGACTTCTTGTTGCGGCGGGCGGCGAGGATGGCGCCCTCGTTGACCAGGTTCTCCAGGTCCGCGCCGACAAAACCGGGCGTCCCGCGCGCCAACGAAGCCAGGTCAACGGTGGGCTCCAGCGGTTTGCCTTTCACATGAACTTTCAAGATGGCCTCGCGGCCCTTTACGTCCGGGCGGTCCAGCGTCACACGGCGGTCAAAGCGGCCGGGGCGCAGAAGCGCGGGATCGAGGATGTCCGGGCGGTTGGTGGCGGCCATGATGATGATGTTCGTGTCGGTGTCGAAGCCATCCATTTCCACCAGCATCTGGTTCAGGGTCTGTTCGCGCTCGTCGTGCGAGCCGCCCAAACCCGCGCCGCGCTGGCGGCCGACCGCGTCGATTTCGTCCACGAAGATGATACAGGGCGAATGGCGGCGCGCCTGGTCGAACAGGTCGCGCACGCGGCTGGCACCCACACCCACGAACATCTCGACGAACTCCGAGCCGGAGATGGAGAAGAACGGCACGCCCGCCTCGCCGGAGACCGCCTTGGCCAAAAGAGTTTTGCCTGTGCCGGGCGGGCCGACCAGCAGAACGCCCTTCGGGATGCGCGCGCCCAATTGGATGAACTTCTGCGGTTCTTTCAGGAACTCGACGACTTCCTTGAGTTCCTCTTTCGATTCGTCCACACCGGCCACGTCCTCGAACGTGACGGTGGGATGGTCGCCGCTGAACATGCGGGCGCGGCTCTTGCCGAACGACATGGCGGCGTTGTTCGATCCCTGTGCCTGGCGGAAGATGAACCATAGCACGCCGGCCATGAAAACGACCGGCAGGATGTAAACAGCCGCGCTCAGAATGCCCGCCCACGAGGAGGGCGCTTCGACCTCGATCTTGACATTCTCGGCGGAAAGTTGTTCGGTGCTCACGCCCAGGCTGATGAGTTGATCCACCAGTGTGGTGACAGGTTCTTTGCGGGAAAATTTCTCCTCCCCGGATGCGAATATCACGCGCAGGCGGTCGTCGTTCTCCACGACGATCCTGGCAACCTGCCCCTTCTGGATCACTAGTGCCACCTCGCTGATGGTCAGATCTTTCTGGTCACTAGGGTTTTGCTGGAGCGCCATGTAGACCATGGCCAGAACTGCCAAGATGAGCAGGAACGTTACAAGAAAAGATTGGCTTCGCGGTGAATTCAAAGGAGCCTCCGTATAATTGCACCAACATTATACCAATCCGGGCGCGCTGAGAGTAGCCCGGCGGAATTATTTATATGATTCTCTAATAAATTTCTGTCAAAACCAATCAGCTCCGAAAACCATGTGTGCGCGATCCGCAATTCCACCGGGCAGCGGTCGGAGCCGGGCATTTTTCGTGGAGGATCACACTCCAGATCGCCTCGCAAACAGGAGCCATCCGCTGTTCCTTCCGCAATTGATCGGGGCGTGCCTCGACCTCCTGCAGACAGAAAACGCCGGCTTCTGTCCGAAGGCCCAGTCCCGCGCGCCCTTTGCCAGCGCGGTACGCAATCTGTCTACATTCCAGGCGGCAATCTTCAAACCGTCCCGCTCAGACAAACGCAACGTGAAAGCAATGATTTCCCATCCGTCGTCAAGTTGATTTATGGTAAACTTACCTTGCAAAAAGGAAAGGCATGAGCGACAAGAGCATCAAGCATATCCTCTGCATCGAAGACGAACCAGAGATGGTTGACCTGATCCGCCTCATTTTGAGCCGCCGGGGATTTGAAGTGGAAGGAGCCGCAGGCGGAACGGACGGGCTGAAGAAAGTACGCGAGAAACGACCCGACTTGGTTTTGCTCGACTTGATGATGCCCGATATGGACGGCTGGGAAGTATACCAGCAAATGAAAGCCGACGAGGCTACCCGCCACATCCCGGTCATCGTCGTCACCGCCAAGGCGCAGAGCATAGATAAAGTCCTGGGCCTGCACATCGCCAAGGTGGACGATTACATCGCCAAGCCGTTCAGCCCGCAGGAACTGTTGAACAGCGTCGAAAAGGTGTTCAGCCAAAGACCGGTATCCTCCTGACCCTGGAACTCGAAACGGGGCGCCTCCCAAAATTGAGGCGCCCCGTCCTTCTACAACAAGACCATGCCGCGTATCGTCCTGATTCAAAACACGACTCGTCCGCTCGCAGCGCCCGCGCGCGTGATATATTGCGCCTCATTCCTGTGCCGCCTGCGCGGCCTGACATTCCGCCCGCCTCTTTCCCCGGACGAGGGCCTGCTGCTCGTCTTCGGACGCGACAGCCGCCTCGACTCGTCCATCCACATGCTGGGAGTCGGATTCGACCTGGCCGTGTTCTGGATCAACTCGGACATGAAGGTGGTGGATAAAGTGCTTGCCAAAGCGTGGAAGCCTGCCTACCTGTCGAAGGTACCGGCAAAATACGTCCTCGAAATCCATGCAGGAAGGTTCGGCGATTATCACGTCGGGGATACGGTAAAATTCGAGAATGCGTAAGTTCCTCCCGGTACTCCTGGCATTGATATTGATGATCTTCCCGGCGCCCGCGGCCGCGCAGGAAAGCGGGCCGATCTACATCGTCCAGCCGGGTGACACACTCTCTTCCATTGCGGCGCGCTTCAATGTGACGGTGGAGGAACTCATCGCCGTCAACGGCACCACCGATCCCAATCTGCTTGCGGCCGGCCAGGAACTCATCATCCCCGGCCTCGAAGGCGTGACGGGCATTCTCAATACAAGGGTGATCAACTTCGGCGATTCGTTCCGCGCCATCAGCCGGCAGACCCAGGTGCCAGCGTCCCTGTTGCGAAAACTCAACCGGCTGGTCAGCCCCACGGAATTGTACATCGGCGCCAGCTTGATCATCCCACAGGAAGAAGGCAAGACCGGGCTGAGTGCTCATTTCAGCCTGCAGTCCGGTGAAAGCCTGTTGGAGATGGCTGTCCGCCAGAACAGCGACGTTTGGACACTCGCCTCGCTCAATGCGCTGACTGACAATTGGTCCGCACTGCCCGGCGACGTACTTTACGCCCCGGGCGGCCCCGGCGACCAGCCTGCCAGCGGCCTGCCCCCGGTTTTCGTCAGCGCCGAGGTGGTCACTCTGCCGGTCAAGCAGGGCGGAACAGCCGAGATCATTGTCCAACCGGTAAACGATAATATCGTTCTGGGCGGCATTCTCGTGGACATGCCATTGCACTTTTTTCCGCTGGGCGACGGTCGGCAGGTGGCCTTACAGGGAGTCCATGCCCTGCTCGAGCCGGGCATTTACCCGCTTCGCCTGGATGCAACCCTCAGCGATGGCAGTACACAATCGTACGAACAGAACATTCTCGTAGCTTCCGGCAATTACCTGACCGATCCTGACTTATATGTGCCGGCAGAGACGATCGACCCAGCCAATACCGCGCCGGAACAAAACCAGGTACTGAGTGTTGTTTCGGGTGCGACACCGCTACGATACTGGCAGGGTCCGTTCACCACGCCTGCCTCACTCTACGCCGAATCCACGTATTTCACATCGAGATTTGGTAGTCGGAGGCTGTACATCGGTCAGGGCACGGATTTACAGATACAAAGTTTTCATACCGGCGTGGACTTCGGCGGTGGGACGGGTCTGCCCATCACCGCGCCGGCACCGGGCGTCGTGGTCTTCACTGGACCCCTGACCGTGCGCGGCAACGCGACAATCATTGACCACGGCTGGGGTGTATACAGCGGCTTCTGGCACCAGAGCGAGTTCAAGGTCCAGGTGGGAGATATGGTGGAGCAGGGACAGATCATCGGCCTGGTAGGCGGGACCGGCCGCGTCACCGGCGCGCACCTGCACTGGGAGCTGTGGGTAAACGGCGTCCAGGTCGAGCCGCTGGACTGGCTCAACCGACAATACCCGTAGCCCCGGGAAGCAAGCATCATCCAAATATCGTGAAATTTGTCAGTTGCATCGGGTCGGTGTTTATGCTACACTCTTTCACAAGGTAACGAGGCTGGCATGGCTACAGGCTCATTGATCAACTTTCTAAAACAGAGCGACATCTTCTATCAATTTACGCCGACGCAATTGGAACTCGTGGCCAACTTGTGTCAGGAAACCGTTTTTCAGGAAGGCGAGACGATCTTTCGGGAAAATAACGATAGCAAGGAACTCTATGTAATTGCCCAGGGGGAAGTGGATATCCTGATTAACCCGGCGCTGGTCGGCAGTCCTTCGAGAAGCGAGCCGAAGGAAACACGCATCGCCACCCTGCGGCGCGGCCAGTCGTTCGGCGAGGTTGCGTTGGTGGACGAGGGACTACGGTCAGCGACGGCGCGCGCCGCCCTGAAAGATACGCGCCTGCTGGTCATCCCGCGCGACAAATTAATCATGCTGTGCGAGACATATCCCCAGCTGGGTTATCGGCTCATGCACAACCTGGCCGCCGACCTTGCTATGAAGATTCGCAACACCGATTTGAGAATCCGGGAGCAGTTGCTGTATAAACCGCAGCCCAAATGACTTTCAATAAACTGCCCCTTGACCGTGAAAATGATTTGTTTTACCATTGCGTGAATCTAATGGATAGGGTTAGAGGTTTTGCACCGGCCGCGAGAAATTGCACTACGAGCATGTTTCTCCGGCTTTCTTTGTAAGAGATCGCCGAAAGGAGGTGATGCCGACACGCCTGCATTGTCTGCCAATGACGTCGGGCCCTGAAATGGGCGCCAAGATTCACCTAACATAATTCGGAGGAGCAAGAAATGTCCAAGCGTTTGTTTGCTTTAATGGCCGTTCTGGTCGCCGCCAGCATGGTGCTGGCCGCCTGCGGCGGCGGTGGCGGCGGCGGCGGCGGAGCCACCCTGAAGATCGTTTCCTCGCTGCCGATGACCGGCGCGTCGCTGACCCAGACGCAGACCATCGTCAACGCCATGCAGCTGCGCCTCGAGCAGGCCGGCGGCAAGGCCTGCGGCGGCAAATATACGGTGGTTTACGAAGCGTGGGATGATGCTTCGGCCGCCCTCGGCAAGTGGGATCCTGCGGTTGAAACCGAAAACGCCAACAAGGCCGCTGCCGATCCCACCATTGTGGCCTATCTCGGCACATTCAACTCGGGCGCTGCCAAACTCTCCATCCCGATCCTGAACCAGGCTGGCCCGCTGGCCATGATCTCGCCGGCCAACACCTATCCCGGCCTGACTCACGCGGCCGAGGGACTGACGGAGCCGAATGAACCGGATGTCTACTACCCAACCGGCACTCGCAATTATGCCCGCGTGGCCGCGACCGACGACCTGCAGGGTTCGGTGATCGCGAACCTGTTGGTTGACCTGGGTGTGCAGACCCTCTACATCCTGGATGATCAGGAAGTTTACGGCAAGGGCGTAGCCGACTCCGTCAATCAGGAAGCCGCCGCCCGCGGCATCACCGTGATTGCGCAGGAAGGTTACGATCCGAAAGCCGCCGACTACAAATCGCTGATGACCAAGATCTCCACCAGCAACGCCGGCGGCCCACCGGATGCGATCTTCCTGGGCGCTGTGGTTGACAACAACGCCGCGCAGATGGTGAAGGACAAAGTTGCCATCATGGGTGACAATGAAACGGTCAAGTTCGTTGGCCCCGACGGCCTCTACACCGCCGCCCTGATCGAAGGTGCTGGCGCGGCCGCTGAAGGTGTCTACGCAACCACCCCTGGCCTGGCCTTGAAGGACCTCGGCGAGAAAGGCAAGCAGTTCCTTGCTGATTACGCCGCCAAGTTCGGCGAGACCAAGGAACCCTATGCCATCATGGGGTACGATGCGATGGGCGCGGCCCTGAAGGCTATTGAAGACGTATGCGCCGCCGGCGGCGATCCCACCGATCGCGCGGCCGTTACCAAGGCTGTCTTCGCCATCAAGGACTTCGACGGCGCGCTGGGTACCTGGTCGTTCAATGAGAACGGCGATATCAGCCTGCCGTACTTCTTGGCCGGTCGCATTGAAGGCGGCACGTTCGTTGACTTCGGCACCTTCACGCCATAAATTCCGGTTTACCTCCCTAGGGGGGCAGGAATCCTGCCCCCCTTCTTTTCTCACTTCGCTATCGAAATAAGTCGTAACTAAGCCGACACTCTCCATGGAGGTACCTTCCATGAAATCGCCCCGCATGCGGTTCGTCCGCCCTGTGCTTGCCATCCTGGTCATTTACCTGGTCCTTTTGATTGGACCGATAGCCAGCCTGGATTTTCCGAACATTTACGCCAGTGTCACAGCCAATCCCCTTCAACTCGTACAGTTTCTTTTCATTGGCCTCGCCAATGGCGCAATTGTTGCAATTATTGCATTAGGGTACACAATGGTGTACGGCATTATCGAGCTGATTAATTTCGCACACGGCGATGTGTATATGATTGGCGTCTTTACCGCCCTCACCACGCTGTCACTCGTTGGAGCGCTCACCACCAACAACCCGGGACACATCGCACTGGGTATTTTTATCGCGTTACTGGTGGCAATTGCTGTCGCTGCCGCCCTCAATGCAACTATCGAACGCCTGGCTTATCGGCGGCTGCGCAACGCGCCGCGCCTCGCCCCCCTGATCTCTGCCATTGGCATGTCGTTCATCGTCGAAAACATCGGCCTGATCTGGGCCGCACAATCGTGGCTGGTTCCGTTATTTGGCACCACCGGCGGCGGAGCCCAGAAGGAATTTCCCGACCTGCTCACCCGCATGTTTGTCTCTCTGGGTTTGGATCCAAACCTTCTGGCAGGTACCGGCTGGGGTTTGCGCTTTACAATCAAGGACCTGCTGGTTATTGTGCTGGCTGGCATGTTGATGATCGGCTTACGCCTCTTTATTCAAAATACGCGCCTCGGCAAGGCCATGCGCGCCACTGCCCAAAACCGCGACGCGGCCCGTATGCTCGGCATTGATATTGACCGCGTCATCACCGCCACATTCCTCATTGGCGGCGGCCTGGCGGGCGCCGCCGGCCTGATGGCTGGCCTTTACAATAATAATGCCTGGTGGTTCATGGGCTTTCGCGCCGGTCTGCAATCCTTCACTGCGGCCGTGCTGGGCGGCATCGGTAATATCACGGGAGCCATGCTGGGTGGATTTCTGATCGGCCTGCTGGCCGCTTTCAGCGACGGCTACCTGAACGCCCGCTGGACCAACATGTGGGTCTTTGCAACGCTCGTTCTCATTCTGCTCTTTCGCCCGACCGGCCTGCTGGGTGAGCAGGTTGGTCAGAAAGCGTAGAGGTGGATATGAAACCGGAACTGAAATCCGCATTGATTACTGGTCTTTTGGGAGGCCTGGTCGTCTTTCTCTTCGGCGGGTGGTCCGCAGCCGTCCTGGGCGTCCTCATCGGTATAGTAATCGGCCTCTCCAATGGAAGCCGCTTCAACCGAAATGATGGATTTGAAAAGTTATTCAAACAGGCTTTGCCAAACGCGCTTTGGACGGCGTTAATTTTCGTTATCGTGAGTCTGGTTGAAAACTATGTGATCGCGCCCGCCGCTGGAAAAAGTCCGAGTCCAATTGGGATCATGCTTGCCGCCAATCTGATAGGCGGTTTGGGACTGGTATTGTTTGCTTCAGTTGTGACAGCCCTGCATGGACTCGAACCCCGGTGGGAAAAGATTGGCAAGATCGCTCTGTTGGCTGTATTGGTTACAGCCTTCCCATTCATCGACTCATGGACCGGCCTGCGCTGGACGGCAAACGTCATCTTCGCCTTGATCTTCGTCATCCTCGGTCTGGGCTTGAACATTGTGGTGGGTTTCGCCGGCTTGCTGGACCTCGGTTACGCAGCCTTCTTTGCCATCGGAGCATACACCACAGGTATCCTTTCATCCCCGCAGCACAACATTTACCTCAACTTCTGGCTGGTGATCTGGCTGGCCGCAGGAATGGCCGCCATTTGGGGACTCATTCTCGGCGCCCCCACCCTTCCCCTGCGCGGTGACTACCTTGCCATCGTTACCCTCGGCTTCGGCGAGATCATCCCAGTTGTGTTCAAGAACTTGATTGACGTAACTATCAAAGAGCCGCTGACCTGCTGGGTCATCCCCGGCATCCAAAGCCTGTTTGGCGTCACCTCAAACCTCAAATGCATCGTCCTGGCTGAACACCTGGATCTAACCGCCGGCGAACGCGGCATCAACCCAATTGGGCGGCCCGTCTTGCCGCTCGTTGGTGAATTCCAGTCGGACAACCCCATTCCCTGGTACTTCCTGATTATCGGCATCATTTTACTTTCCGTATTCCTGATCCGCCGCCTGCACGACAGCCGTCTGGGCCGCGCCTGGATGGCAATCCGCGAAGACGAATTGGCTGCGGCTCAAATGGGCATTGATCCTGTGCGCACCAAGCTCCTGGCTTTTGCCATGGGCGCCACCTTCTCCGGGTTCGCGGGTGCATTCTATGCCGCCTATATCCGCGGCATCTTTCCCAGTGTATTCGATTTCAGCGCCTCGATCATGATCCTCTGCGTCATCGTCCTCGGCGGCCTAGGCAGCGTCAACGGCGTGATCGTCGGCGGCCTGATTCTCATGACGGCCGACCGCCTCTTCCTGCCGGCGTTAAAAGACCTGTTGACGGGTCTGATGCGCACGACGATCCTGCCGGGACTGGAGGCCTGGCCAGGTGTGCAAGACGCGGTGGCGCAAAATGCAAACCCAATCCTATACCGCTTCCTGCTCTTCGGCATGACGCTGGTCATCATGATGGCAATCCGACCTGAAGGATTACTGCCGAGCGCCGAAGTGCGCGCTGAATTGCATGCGGCTGAGGAACAGGCTGGGCCCGTCGAAAGCGGAAACGGTCCTGCGTCCGGCAATGGGGCGGGCGGAAAGGCCTAGGAGGCAGCCATGGGATTCTTCGAAGCCCGCGACATCACAATGCGTTTCGGCGGCCTCACCGCCGTCAACAAAGTCAATCTCACCATTGACAAAGGCATGATCGCCAGCCTGATCGGGCCGAACGGCGCCGGTAAAACCACCTTCTTCAATGTAATGACCGGCATTTATTCTCCTACCAGCGGCGAAATGACTTTTGAAGACACAGTCATCACTGGCCTCAAGCCCTTCAAGATCACAGCCTTGGGCTTTGCGCGAACGTTCCAAAACATCCGCCTGTTCGGCAACATGACCGCGCTGGAGAACGTGATGGTCGGCGAGCACTGCCGCCTGCATTCGACGCTGATCGGTCAAATCCTGCGCACGCCCCAAACGATGAAGGAAGAAGCCAACGCGCGCGCCAAGGCACTCGACCTGCTCGAGTTCGTCGGCTTGAAGCGCTCGGACGCCGATGTGACCGCCAAGAACCTGCCTTATGGCTTGCAGCGCCGACTCGAGATTGCGCGCGCGCTGGCCACCGACCCCAAACTGCTCCTGCTCGACGAGCCAACGGCCGGTATGAACCCCAACGAGACCCTCGACCTGACCAACTTCATCCAGCGGCTGCGCAAGGAACTCGGCCTGACGATCCTGCTGATCGAACACCACATGCGCGTGGTCATGTCCATCTCGGACCGCGTATCGGTCCTCGATTACGGCGAGAAGATTTCCGAAGGCACCCCCTCGGAAGTCCAGCGCGACCCGCGTGTGATCGAGGCCTACCTCGGCAAGGGCAGCGCCGCACAGGGAAAATAAGGCTGGTGAATCATGCTCGAACTCAAAGACGTACACACCTACTACGGCAACATCCACGCGCTGAAAGGCGTCTCTTTGACCGTCAACGACGGCGAGATCGTCACCCTGATCGGTTCAAACGGAGCCGGCAAGAGCACCACCCTGCGCACGATTCAGGGCCTGATCAAGCCGCGCACAGGCCGCATCACGCTGGACGGCGAGGAAATACATAAACTGCCCGGACACGAGATCGCCGCCCGCGGAGTGGCCCAAAGCCCCGAGGGACGCATGATCTTTCCGCGCATGACCGTGCTCGAAAACCTGGAAATGGGCGCTTACGTCCGCAAGGAACGCACGGGTTTCGATCAGGATCTGGAGCGCGTTTTCACCCTCTTCCCCCGCTTGAAGGAGCGCATCAAACAGAAGGGCGGAACGCTCTCCGGCGGCGAACAGCAGATGCTCGCTATGGGCCGCGCCCTGATGGCTCACCCGCGCATCCTGTTGCTCGACGAGCCGTCCATGGGCCTGGCGCCCATTCTGGTGGACCTGATCTTCGATACCATCGTCCAGATCAACAAGGAAGGAACAACCATCCTGCTCGTGGAGCAAAACGCCCTGATGGCGCTTTCAGTAGCTCATCGCGGTTACGTTATCCAGACCGGCGAAATCATCCTGACCGACACAGCCGTCAATCTCAAGCAAAACGAGATGGTGCAAAAATCCTACCTGGGCGTCGAATAGGACAGCCCCCGTTCAGGATTTTCAGAAACCCGTTTTCCTGCGAAAACGGGTTTCTTGCAAATAAATGCCAATGTCACCGCCTTCTCAATTCAAGAGTAAAATTCACTTCGGCAAAACGACACGGAGCGCGGAATGAAGAAAACGATCGCTTGGATTGCAGTCATTGGCTTCCTGCTGAACGCCTGTGGAAACGGCGCAGGCGAATGCATAGACCCGCTTGGGTGCGTCGTGCTCGAAGACGGCGCGCCGATCAAGGTAGGCGTCGCATTGACGCTGACCGGCCCGGACAGCCCCTACGGCATCGACGCCCTGCGCGGGGTGGAAATCGCCATCGCCGACCGCGGCAACAGGCTGTTGAGCCGCGAGATCGAACTGGTGCGCGCCGACGAACGCTGCGAAGAGCAGGGCGGACGGGAAGCCGCCATTGCACTGACCGCCGACCCGCAAATCGTCGGTGTAATTGGCACAACCTGCTCCAACGCGGCTGTACCGGCCGCGCAGATCGTCAGCGAAGCGGGCATGGTGATCATCTCGCCCGCCAGCACCGCCCCGTCCCTGACCAGCCCCGAGGGGCACCAGGCAGGTTTTATGCGAACCATCTACAACGACAAAAGCCAGGGACAAGCCGTGGCCGAGTTTGCGTATGAGGCACTCGGCGTGCGGACCATGGCCACCCTGCATGACGGCGCCCCTTATTCCATGGAACTACAGGAAGCGGCCTGCGAATCCTTCGAGCAGTTGGGAGGAAAATGCGTTGCACAGGTCCAAATCGAAAGCGGACAGGACCCGGAACTCGAAATGGTGCGAATCGCTTCACTGGAGCCGGAGGCGCTCTACTATCCGCTCTACACGACGGACGGCGTGGCGGTCACTAAACTCGCATCGCAGTTGATGACGGACGTGGCATTAATCAGTTCGGACGGCCTGCTGAGCGCCGATTTCATTGATCAGGTGCGCACCCCCGCCCAGGGCATGTACCTGTCCGGCCCGGCCATACTCGACATTGACCCTTCGTTTCTGGCAAAGTATAAAACGCGCTACGGGGAGGACCCGATTGCCGTCTATCACGCCGCGGCCTACGACGCCGTCAACCTGCTTTTCACCGCCATCGAAAAAGTAGTCACCCGCAACGGTTCGACCTTGTACATCCCGCGCCAGGCCCTGCGCGACGCCCTGTACGAAACGCGCAACCTGCCCGGGTTGAGCGGCATGCTCACCTGCTCGACGCTCGGCGATTGCGCCGAACCGCACATCGTCATCTATCAGGTGCGGGGCGAAATTTTCACTCCCATCTATCCGTAAAAGAATGCCCTCTGCAGAAATCATCACCATCGGCACCGAAATCCTGCTCGGCGAGATCGTGGATACCAACACCCGTTTTATCGCGCGCGAACTGCGCGGCCTCGGCGTGGACCTGTACCGCACCATCACCATCGGCGACAACACCGCCCGCATCGCCGACGCCATCCGCGACTCGATGCGCCGCGCCGAGATCGTCATCACCACAGGCGGACTCGGTCCCACCGTGGACGACCCCACGCGCGAAGCGGTCGCGCTCGCCGTCGGGGTGGAGACAGAATTTCGCGAGGACCTCTGGGAGCAGGTGGTGGCCGTCATCCGCAAATATGGGCGCGAACCCAACGAGAATCAGAAGCGGCAGGCCTACGTCCCGCGCGGGGCGATTGCGATCCCCAATCCCGTCGGCACCGCGCCATCATTCATTGTCGAATTTGACTCCCCTCTCCCCGTGGGAGAGGGGCCGGGGGTGAGGTCCGGCGCGGTTATCTCATTACCCGGCGTGCCGAAAGAGATGGAATACCTCATGCACACCTCGGTCATCCCCTATCTGCAAAAACAATTCGACCTGCGCGAATTCATCAAAGTCCGCCTCCTGCACACATCGGGGATGAGCGAAGCGATGATTGACGAAAAGATCGGCGAGTTCGAAATGCTGGCGAACCCCACCGTCGGGCTGGCGGCGCATTCGGGCGTGGTGGACATCCGCATCGCGGCCAAAGCCGAAACCGAGGATGAAGCGGATCGTCTGATCGCCTCGGTGGAGAATCCCATCCGCCAGCGGCTCGGCGAGGCCATCTTCGGCGCGGACGACGATACGCTGGAGGCTGTGACACTGCAAAAAGCGGCCGAGCGCGGCTGGACGCTCACTGTGCTCGAATCAGGCCTGGACGAAAGCCTGTCGCGCCGCCTCGCGCCGCTGAATCATCCCGCGCTCTTATCCGTTGAATCCCTCGAGATCGAGCAGGGCGCGCTGACCGAATCCACGCGCGCCGCGCGGGAAAAAGCCTCCGCTCGCGCCGCGCTGGGCGTGGCAGTGTATGGTTCAGAAGAACAGGTCGGCATTGACCTCTGCCTGATCACGCCCGCCCGCGAACATTTGCGCCGTATCGCGTATGGCGGACCACCGCGCAACGCGCCGCGCTGGGCCGCCAACGCCGCCCTCAACTGGCTGAGACAGATCGCCTCCACCCCCGAAGCATGAAACGCCGCCGAAAACACTCCTCCCTGCTCGAACTCTTTGCCTGGGGCCTCAATATCACAGGCGTGCTCGGCCTGCTGGCCGTCGTCCTCGTGTACCTGGCGGGACAGCCAAACCATGCAGTTGCCGCGCCTCCCGACCCACACTCGGAAACCGCGCTTCCTACGACGACCGCTTATCCCCTGCCTTATTATCTGCCAACCATCACCCCCAACCCGTTGACGACGCGCATCGCGCCCGTTACGTCCACGCCCTTCGTGTTGTCATCCGGCCGCCGCGGCGCGGTGATCGGCTTCTCGGTTTCGGGACGGCCCATCGAGGTCTACACCTTTGGGGACGGGCCGAAGGAACGCATGATCGTGGCAGGAATCCACGGCGGCTATGAATGGAACACCATCGCGCTGGCCGAGCTGTTGATCGAATATCTGGACGAGCACGAGGAGGACGTCATCCCCAACGACGTAACCCTCTACATCGTGCCCAACATGAATCCCGACGGCGAGGCCCGCGGCCACGACATCTACGGCCGCGTCAACGATCACGGTGTGGACTTGAACCGCAACTTCCCCGCGAACTGGGTGGCAGAATGGGACCGCGACGGGTGCTGGGACCTGACTGCCACAACCGGAGGCGTCGGTCCCGGCTCGGAACCCGAGACGCGCACCATCATGAATTTCATCGAAACGCACGACATCGAAGCGCTTATCAGCTACCACAGCGCCGCGCTAGGCATCTTCCCCGGCGGCATCCCGTGGGAGGAGAATTCCAAAGATCTGGCTATCGCCATCAAACGCGTCAGCACCTATCCCTATCCGCCCATTGATACGGGGTGCGAATACACCGGCACCCTGGCCGATTACGCCGTCGAGCAGGGCGCGGCCGCCGTGGACATGGAACTCACCAACCACCGCGATACCGATTACGACATGAACGTGAAGATCCTCGGCGTCTTCCTGAATTGGGAGCCGGACAACAAGAAATAAGCCGCACCGGAATCAAATCGCGCCTCCGCGCCTGAGCCTGTCTATTTCAACGTCATCATATCCCAATGAACGCAACACCTCCTGCGTGTGTTCGCCCAGCAGGGGCGGATGCCGCTGGATGCGCGCCGGCGACGTTGAAAACTTTGCCACCGGGCCGACCAGTTGAATCTCTCCCGCCGTCGGATGCGGCACGGACTGGACCATGCCGCGCGCTTTCGTTTGAGGATGTGCCAGCGCCCGGGGAATCGAATTGATCGGCGCGTGCGGGACTTTGGCCTGCTCCAGCAACCCAAGCCACTCCTCGCTCCCGCGCTGACGGAAGACTGCTTCCAGGCGGGCAATCAATTCGACGCGGTATTGCACGCGGCCCGGGTTGGTTTGAAAGCGCGTCTCCGCCCAAATCTCATCACAGCCCGCCGTCTCGCAAAAGCGGCGAAACTGCGCGTCGTTGCCGACGCCGACGGCGATCCAGCCGTCCTTTGTGGCGAACGCCTGATACGGGACGATGTTCGCGTGGGCGTTTCCGTATCGCTTCGGCGTCCCGCGGCTGACCAGGTAATTTTGCGCCACATTCGCCAGCCACCCCAATTGACTGTCGAATAACGATATATCAATGAACTGGCCTTTGCCGGTCGTTTCGCGATGATGCAGGGCGGCAAGGATGGCAGTGCAGGCGAACATCCCCGCCATAATGTCTGCAATGGCGACGCCCACCTTCATCGGCTGGCCATCAGGCTCGCCTGTTACAGACATGATTCCGCCCTCGGCCTGAATGACGAAGTCGTAGCCCGGGCGGTCGCGGTACGGGCCGTCCTGCCCGTAGCCGGTGATGCTGCAATAGACGAGGCGCGGGTTGATGGCCTGCGCCCGCTCGAAGTCCAGCCCGAAGCGGGCCATGCCGCCCGCCTCGAAGTTTTCGACCAGCACGTCCGACTCTTCCAGGAGCCGCCGAATGACCGCGAGGCCGTCGTCGTGTTTCAAATTGAGGGTGACGCTGCGTTTGTTGCGATTGACCGAAAGATAATACGCGCTCTCGCCGCCCGCCCACGGCGGACCCCATTGGCGCGTATCGTCGCCGCGCCCCGGCGCCTCGACCTTGATCACGTCCGCGCCGTAATCGCCGAGCAACATGGTGCAATACGGGCCTGCCAGCACGCGCGAGAGATCGAGCACGCGGATGCCCTGTAATAGACTGTTCGACACACGGCCTCCTCTGGTTTTTGTGGTAGTATAAAGAGAACCGTTTGCCCGGTCAATCTGCCTTCCGAAGCCGCGCGCTTCGGAAGTTTATAAAGCGAGCAAGGAGACTGAATGACCCAATCCGTTGATGTCCTGTTCGTCAACGCCCTCGTGCTGACGATGGATGAGAAATTGACACAACACTATCCCGGCGCGGTGGCCGTAAAAGGCGACAGCATCGCCGCCGTAGGACCCGAAGCCGAAATCAAAAAAGAATATACGGCAAAAGAGACCCTGGACTGCGGCGGCAAGGTGCTCATGCCCGGGCTGGTCAACGCGCACACGCACGTGCCCATGACCCTCCTGCGCGGCCTGGCCGACGACCTGCGCCTGGATGTGTGGCTGATGGGCTACATGATGCCGGTCGAGCGCGAGTTCGTCTCGCCCGAGTTCGTCCGCATCGGCACACTGCTGGCCTGCGCCGAACAGATCCGCAGCGGGGTGACCACCTTCAACGACATGTATTATTTCGAGGACGATGTGGCGCAGGCCGCCGCCGACGCGGGGATGCGCGCCGTCTGCGGGCAGACCGTGATGAAGTATCCCGCGCCGGACGCGCCCGCCTACGAAGACTCGTTCGCGCGTGCGCGCGAATTCATCAAGAAGTGGAAAGGTCATCCGCTCATCGTTCCCTCGGTCGCGCCGCACGCGCCCTACACCACCACGGCCGAAATCCTGCGCGAGACCGCCCTGCTCGCCAAAGAGTTCGATGTGCCTCTGCACATTCACATCTCCGAGACCGCGCTCGAAGTGGACAACATGCGCCGCGAACACAACATGCCCGTCGTGCCTTATGTCAAGAAGCAGGGCCTGTTCGAGGCCAAGGTCATCGCCGCTCATTGCGTGCATATTGACCCAGGCGAAATTTATACACTGAAGAATCACGGCGCGGGCGTTTCGCACAATCCATCCTCCAACCTGAAACTGGCCTCGGGACTTGCGCCCGTACAGAAGATGCTGGACGCGGGACTCAACGTGGGCATCGGCACCGACGGTCCCGCCTCCAACAACGACCTGGACATGTTCGAGGAGGTGCGCCTCGCCTCTTTCGTCGCCAAGACTGTCGCCAACGATCCGACCGCCGTCCCCGCCCAGACCGCGCTGGCCATGGCGACGCGCCTGGGCGCGCGGGCGCTTCATCTCGGAAACCTGACCGGTTCCGTGGAAACGGGCAAGCGCGCCGACCTGATCATGGTGGACATCAGCCCTGCGCACAACGCCCCGCGCTTCCAGCGCGATCCCCACAACGCCTACGCCCAGATCGTGTACGCGGCCAAATCCACGGACGTGAGCGACGTGATGGTCAACGGCAGGTGGCTGATGCGCGACCATAAACTGCTGACGTTGAACGAAGAGGAATTATTGACCCAGGCGCGCGAGATCGCCAAAAAGATAGACGCGTTCCTGATCGAGCGTGAGCAGTCCGTGCTCTCCAAACTGATCGCGCTGGGCGGGTCGAGCGAGCAGGAATCGTTCGAGGTGCAGGTCAAGGTCAGGCTGGCGGACCCGGCCAGTGTCCAGAAAGGGCTCGGGGATCCGTCCATCGAGATCGTCCGCCTGCGGCATTATCAGCAACACGACACCTACTTCTTCTTCGACGATCCGTCCCAGGGACGCCTGCGCTATCGCGAGGACGAGTTTCTCGACGAGGGGGGCAACGTCACCGGCGTGCGTCCGCGCCTGACACTGGTGGGTCAGAAACGCGAGGGCGCGTTCGAGCACGAAGTCCTGCTCTCGCGCAGCCGCTTCCTCGCGCCCGCCGCGCAGACCCCGCGCTTCTACCGCGAATACTTCAAGCCGAAGCGCGAGGTGGAACTACAAAAGGACCGCCTGCGCTGGTTGATCAAGTACAAGGATACGGAATTCTTCGTCAATCTGGACGCCGTACAAAAGCCCGAACTTGGCTACTTCCTGGAGGTCAAGAGCCGCACGTGGAGCCGCAAGGATGCCGAACATAAAGCAGAGTTGGTGAATGAACTGCTGAGCCTGCTGGGCGCGTCGGTCAGCGATACGGTCACCGAGGATTACATCGAACTGGTGCAGGCAAGTTAAATTCTTTCCAACGGGGCCGCTTCTGGCCGAAAGCAAGCGACGGGTTTTTCATAGAGAGGTGCCGCCATGAAGGAGTTCTTCGACGGGTTCCTGAAATTTTTCGCCGTTGTGTTCGCGATCCTTTTCGTGATCACAGCAGTGCTGGCGCTGCTGCTGTTCAACGTCGAACGACGCGTATTCAACGAGGCCCTGTATCTGACCGCGCTGGAAAAGCAGGGCTTCTTCGAGCGCCTGCCTGCCATCCTGGGCGAGACATTGAGCAATTCTGCCGGCCTCCATCCGTGCGAAACCAATCCCATCGCCTGCCAGATGGAAAACCGCCCGCCCGAAGCGATTGCATGTTTTGAAGACGCGCTGGGCAAGGAGGCCTACGAGTCGCTCTCCCGCAACAAGCGGACTCCCACCGCAGACGAACTGCAACGCGCCCAGCCCTGCATTGACCAATATGTGGAGCCTGTGAATCAGCCCGAAGGCGGTCCGCCCGTCTACATCGTGAATCTGGACGCGGCGGACTGGGAGATGCTCATTTCGGTTCTGCTCCCGCCAGAAGACTTGAAAGCCATGACCGAGCAGGGCCTCGCCAGCGTCTTCGATTACCTGGACGGTGAGACGAATGCCGCCACGGTCTCCCTCCTTGCGCTCAAAGAGCGCATGGCGGGACCAGCCGGCGTGCAGGCCGCAATGACCCTGCTGAACGCCCAGCCGCCGTGCACCCTCGAACAGATCGCAAACATGACACTGTCGGTCGTGAGCGGCGAGATCGAGATCGTCATGTGCAAACCGTCGGAGGAGTTGCTCGCGGTCATTCAGCCGATGATTGAAACGCAGCTCGATCTTGTTGCGGCCGGGATACCCGAAGAAGCGACGCTGATCTCCGCCCCTCCGCCCGGCGCGGAAGATCCCCTGGGCGGCCTGAAAACCGTGCGCTTCTTTATGCGCCTCAGCCCGTTCATCCCGCTCCTCTTCCTTGTGCTCATCGCCATATTTGCAGTGGGAAGCCTCAAAGGCTGGCTTCGCTGGTGGGGCATCCCCATGCTCATCGCCGGACTGCTTGGGCTGATACCAGCCGCATCGGTCTCGCCGCTTTACCAGTGGGCGTTCGACAATTTCATCCTGGAACGATTCCCGCGCCGCATGCCTGCGGTCATCACAGACCTGGCCCGCGACGTGAGCGCGGAAATCGTCTCCGGAATCGCCACACCCATCCTCATTCAATCTCTTGTGTTGTTCCTGATTGGGATAGGGACGGTTGCCGCCGCGCATTATTATTTCAAAGACAAGCCCGCCAAAGCCTGATGATCCCAATCGCCAAGGAGGCTCGAATGAGTAACACGCCACAACAACCGAATACTCTGGGCAATGCCAGCCTCGCGCTGGGCATCGCTTCGGCCGCATTGGTCTTCGGCATTGGCCTGTGCGCGCTGACAGGCATTGGACAAGGCTGGATCAGGCTAGCCGGCACGCCGCTCTTCGTCTGCGGCGGCGCGAGCGCATTTCTTGGAATCCTGGCCGCCATCCTCGGCGCGGCGGGATTATTCGGGGCCAATCGCACGCGCTCCACAGCCATCGCGGGATTGGCGCTCGGCCTGCTCGGCGCGTGCCTGTTCTTCTTTTTCCTCTCCGCCGTTTCGCGCGGCGGCTAAGATTATCCAGCTGCAACTTTTCGCACCCCACCTCTGTACTAAATCGTAGAAATGTCTTCCGCAGACGACCTCGCCCTGGCCCGCCTCGCCGCGCAGGGCGACCGCCATGCCTTTGGAGAGATCGTCCGCCGCCACCAGTCGGCCGTGTTCAACGCCGCCTGGCGCGTGCTCGGCGACCTCCACGAGGCGGAAGACGCGGCGCAGGAGACCTTCCTTCGCGCCTACCAGTTCTTTGACAGATTCGATCCCGGCCGTCCGCTTGGCCCATGGCTGAGACGCATCGCCGTCAACGTGTGCCTCAACCGCCTCGAGACGCGCAAACCCGCCTCCAGCCTGGACGAGGACCTGGTCGCCGCGCCCGAACCGGGTCCCGGCCCCGAAGCGCAGACCGTTAATCGCGAACTCGGTCAGCGCATCCGATCCGAAATGTTGAAACTGCCGCCGCGCCAGCGCGCCGTCATCGAATTGCGTCACTTTCAGGAACTGAGCTACGAAGAGATCGCCGAAACGTTGAACCGCCCGTTGAGCGACGTGAAAAGCGACCTGTTTCGCGCCCGCAAGGCACTCGCCGAACGACTTAAGGATTTACGCCATGACCGTACACCTGAGCGATGAACAACTCAACGAAATCCTGGACGACCGCGCCGGCGAAGCCGCGCGCCGCCACCTCGACGCGTGCGACGAGTGCCGCGCCCGTTTCGCCGAGTTGCAGGCCGTCTTCACCGCACTGGAGGCGTTGCCCGAACAGCCTCTGCGCCGCGACCTGACCGCGTCGGTGCTGGCGCGCCTGCCAGAGAAACGACGCGCCCGCGCCTGGTCATGGACGCTTGCGATCCAGTCCGCGCTGGCCGCGGCCCTCCTGGCATTTCAAGCGCGCGAGTTTGGGTTTTCAGCGGATGCACTTCTGCCTCAAGTAACAAGTTGGCTTTCCATTCTACAAGTTCCAACCTTCATTCTGCCTTCCTTCAATTTCGCGCTCGCCGACCTTCAATTGCCGTCTTTCGGCGTCGAATTCTCCTCATTCAACTTGACTCTCCTGCTCGCCTCCGCTGCGCTGCTCTGGCTGGTGGGCAACTTCAGCCTGTTGCGCGGGGACGGCCTGAGGACGCGGAAATGAAACATCTTCGTTTGCTCATTTGCTTATTTGCTCTTTTGCTTTCTACAGCCGCCTGCGGATCGTCCACGCCCGCCGCCGTCCCCACTCCTGTGGATCGCCTGTCGGTCATCCCCGCCGACGCGGTCAAGATCACGCCTGAGACGGACGCATACCCCGTCAAGTCGGAGACGGACGAATACATAGATCCTGTCCCATTGCCCGCCCCTCTCAATACGCGAGGAGCGGAGGACTCGGCCTTCGTCATGCCCGATGGAAAGACGATCTACATCTGGTTCACCCCCTCCCCGGCCATCCCCGTTGAAAAGCAGTTGTTCGACGGCGTGACGGGCATCTACGTCTTCCATCAAACGGACGGCGTTTGGAGCGGAGCCGAACGCGTGGTCTTGCAGGACGCGGGCAAACTTGCGCTCGACGGATGCGAATTCGTCCTCGGCAACACGATGTGGTTCTGCTCGGCGCGCGAGGGTTACGACGGCCTCCACTGGTTCACCGCGCAGTTCGAAAACGGGAAGTGGCAGAATTGGCAGAACGCGGACTTCAACGCCGAATACGAAGTAGGCGAACTGCACATCACCGCCGACGGCAGGGAATTGTATTTCCATTCACCTCGCGCTGGCGGGCTGGGCGGACTCGATATCTGGGTTTCGCAAAACGTGAACGGCGAATGGCAGGAACCCGTCAATCTTCGAATCGTCAATTCGACTTATTCCGAGGGCTGGCCTTTCATCACACAGGACGGCTCGGAACTGTGGTTCACGCGCTCCGTCGGCGCGCCCGAATTGTGGCGCTCGAGGAAGGTGAACGGTCAATGGAGCGAACCGCAGAAGATGTTTGGTCCCTTCGCGGGTGAAGCCTCGCTCGACAACGCAGGAAACGTCTACTTCACGCATCACTTTTACAAAGACAACGTCATGCTCGAAGCCGATATTTACATCGCATACAGGACGCCCCAATGAAAAGAATATTCCTTGTCTTGCTGGTTCTCGCATTTTCGACTCTCGCCTGCGAGGGCGGCGCGTCCACGCCGTTTCCCACGCCCGAAAGTTCCATCTTCGATTCGGGGCGCACTGTGTATGGATTCTTCCCCTCGCCGCCCGAGGCGACACTCGAAAGCATCCTGAAACTATACAAGGATTTCAGCAATCACGCCGACTTCGTGCTCATCCAGCAGAACACCGCCTGGGAAGATTTCGAGCACGGCACAGAGAGCGAATCGCAGACGCGCACCGACCTCACCAACCAGGTCAAACTGGCGCGGCAGAACGGCCTCGAATATATCTTCGTCCTTGACGCGCTCAACGGTCTCAACCGACGCGAGTTTGCGGGCCTGCCCGCGGGCTGGGAGGCCAGTTTCGCCAATCCCAGCGTGCGCGCCGCGTACAGGAATTACGCGCTGT
>JBBIKC010000032.1:39824-41488 GCA_037445635.1 Chloroflexota bacterium | reverse complement strand
TAGAACGTCTCGATCTCGTTTTGCAGGTGACGCAACTCACGGATGGCGCGCGAGAGACGGTCGCCGCTGCGGACGAGTCCCACGTAGTGCCACATGATGTTCTGGATGGTCTGCATGTCGCCCTGGATCAGCGCGGGGTCGCGGTCGTCGGTCAAGCCGCTTTCGTCCCACGCGGGGATGTCAAACCTAACCCCCTCCCCCCCTTCCCTGGCAGAGAAGGGGGATGGGGGGATAGGTGGGGGTGGGGGGTTAGGTCTCGCCGCAATATCCTCCCCCGCGCGCGTTCCCCATACCAACCCCTCCAACAGCGACGTGGACGCCAATCGGTTCGCGCCGTGCAGACCCGTACACGAGACCTCGCCCACCGCGTACAAATTGGCGATGTTCGTCCGCCCCCACTCGTCCACCATCACCCCGCCGCAGAAATAATGCGCGGCAGGCACCACGGGGATCGGCTCGCGCGTGATGTCAATGCCCGCTTTGAGACATGCCGCGTAAATATTGGGGAAACGTTCGCGGATCCACTCGGCGTCCTTGTGCGAAGCGATGTCGAGCAGGACGTAGGTGTAATTATGTTCGGTCATTTCCTGATGGATGGCGCGCGCCACCACGTCGCGCGGCGCGAGGTCTTTCCATTCGGGCGCGTACTTTTCCATGAACGGCTGTCCCTCGGGCGTGAGCAGAATCCCGCCCTCGCCGCGCACCGCCTCGCTGATCAAGAATCCCTCCGCGCCAGGCACGGCCAGCGCGGTCGGGTGAAACTGGACATACTCCGCGTTGATGATGCGCGCGCCCGCCCGATGCGCCATTGCCAGCCCGTCGCCGCGCGCGCCTGGGGGGTTGGTCGTGTTTCGGTAAATGCGGCCCAGCCCGCCCGTCGCGAGAACCGTCGCGCCCGCCAGCGTCCGATGCACCGCGCCCTTGTTTCGGTCGAACACGTACGCGCCGTGGCACACGATCGGCTTGTACGTATCGAGCGGGTCCCGCGAGTGGTGCGGGTACGTGATCAGGTCAACGGCGGTGGCGTTGGTGAACCATTGGATGTTCGGCTTCGACTTCAACTGCGCGACGAGTCCGCGTGCGATGGCGCTTCCAGTTCCGTCACCTACATGAAGGATTCGACGACGGGAATGCGCAGCCTCCTGACCCCATTCCAATTCCCCGCTCTCGCCTCTGTCGAACGGGACGCCTGCTTCCGTTATCAGAATTTTTTCCAGCAGACGAGGCCCCTCCTCCGCCAGAATGCGCGCCGCGCTAGGCAGGGACGCGCCCGCGCCCGCCTCGAGGATGTCCTTCACCAGCAGGTCGGCGCTGTCGTCGGGACCGCGGCTGATGATCCCGCCCTGCGCGTACCCCGTGTTCGATTCGTGCGGATCAGGCTCGCGCGTGATGATGGTGATGTGACGGTTGGGATCTTCCGCCAACTTCAGCGCGGCCGCCGCCCCCGCGATCCCCGTGCCGATGATGAGTACGTCTGTTTGGAGCATATCTAACTCCTGATTGGTTCAAAATGGGACGCGGAAAACGCGGATGAACGCGGATTGACATGGAGATTCTTTTTTTATTTCTTTCCGCGTTCTCCGCGCGCAAAGCGTCCGTGCCCGTCCGCGTCCTATGACTCTTGGTTGAGAAAATGGGACGCGGAAAACACGGATAAACGCGGA
>JBBIKC010000032.1:0-39724 GCA_037445635.1 Chloroflexota bacterium | reverse complement strand
TTCTTTTTTTCTTTCTTTCCGCGTTCTCCGCGCGCAAAGCGTCCGTGCCCGTCCGTGTCCTATGACTCTTGGTTGAGAAAATGGGACGCGGAAAACACGGATAAACGCGGATTGACACGGAGATTCTTTTTTTCTTTCTTTCCGCGTTCTCCGCGCGCAAAGCGTCCGTGCCCGTCCGCGTCCTATGCCTTTTTCCATGTCGCGGATGATTTTCGCTCGTTGTCAAAGACCTTGCGGCGGAAGCGGGGCTGAGGTCCGAAATTGAGCAGGAGACCGACTTCGTACTCGGTCGCGCGCAGATAATTCAAAAGTTGCGCTTCGTGTTCTTCCAAGAGATTTTGCACGGCTTTGAGTTCAACGACCACGCACCCCTCGACAACCAGATCTGCGAAATATTCCCCAACCACCTGACCCGCAAAGTAGACAGTGATCTTTACTTGCTGTTCAACTTTCAAGCCCATTTCACGCAGGGCGATCACCATCGCGTTCTCATAGACCTTTTCCAGAAAACCAAATCCAAGCGCGGGATAAACAACTTTGAAAAATGCGTGAAGGATTTTGTCGGTGATTTCCTTGTGTTTCAAGTTCTGCGCGTCAACCTTCTTTACTTCCATATCTCATCTCCTCATTGTCAAAAATGGCTTTCCGCACAAAAAATGCAAGGACGCGGAGAACGCGGATGAACACAGATTGACACGGAATTGTATTAAATTTTTCTCCGTGTTTTCCGCGCAAATCAGTGCTCGTCCGCGTCCTGAATTTTTCAAAATCCAAATCCTTCCGCGCTCGTCCGCGTCGATCTGCGTTTTCCGCGTCCGAAGGGATTTTATCCAATCTCGATCATCCTCTGCACCGCCCGCGCCGCCTTGACCCGAATCTCCTCAGGCACGTCAATCACGTAGCGGTTGTACTTCAAGGCGGCGAGCGTGTCTTCCATCGTGATCGTATTCATGTGCGGACAGCGCACCATGCACAGGCGCAGCATTTCCTTCTCGGGGTTGGCGGCGGCGATGTTGTCGCCCATGGCGCATTCGGTGAGGACGAGATACTGCGGCGCGGTGGATTCTTTGACGTACTTGATCATGGCGTTGGTGCTGCCCGAGAAATCGGAGGCGGCGGTCACTTCGGGACTGCATTCGGGATGAGACAGAACGGACACTTCAGGGAATTGTGCGCGCACGGTTTGAATGTCGTCCACGGTGAACTTCTCGTGCACTTCGCAACGTCCGCGCCAGCCGATGAGTATCCCCCCCTCTCCCTTTGGGAGAGGGGGCTGGGGGGTGAGGGCAAGGTCGGGATAAACGATATTCCATCCCAACTCGCGCGCCACATTCCCGCCCAGATACTCATCGGGCAAAAAGATGACCTTGTCCGTGCCGAGTGACTCCACCACGGCCTTGGCATTGCCCGACGTGCAGCAGATGTCGCTTTCGGCTTTCACGTCCGCGTAGGTGTTGACGTAGGTCACGACGGGGACGCCGGGGAACATCGCTTTCAACGTGCGCACATCGTCCGCGGTGATGGCGGCCGCCAGTGAACAGCCCGCCTTGTCCGACGGCAAAAGCACGGTCTTGTTCGGGTTCAGGATCTTGGCGGTCTCGGCCATGAACTTGACGCCGCAGAAGACGATCACATCCTTGTCGGTCTGCGCGGCTTTGCGGCTCAGGTCGAGCGAGTCGCCGACGAAATCGGGGATGGAGTAGAACAGCGCGGGTTCCATGTAGTTGTGACCGAGGATGACCGCGTTGCGTTCGGCTTTCAGCGCGTTGATCTCCACGGCGATCTCGGCTTTGATCCGCAGTTCCACATCGGGGACAATCTTTTCGAGTTTCGCCCGCATTTTGTCGTACATCGCTTGGGTTTGTTGATTCATGTTGCCTCTTTGTACACGGATGACACGGATTGGACGGAGTCTCACGGATTTCTTTTTTTATTTTTCGCGGACTGCAAAATCTCCAGATTTTGCACGAAAGTCTGGAGACTTTCGACTCCGAAAAACCCAAAAGAAAATCCGTGTCAATCCGTAAAATCCGCGTAATCCGTGTACCGAATTTACTTGATGTAATCAAAACTCACATCGAACACTTTGGCGGAGTGGGTCAGCGCGCCGACGGAGATGAAGTCCACGCCCGTTTCGGCGATGGCGCGGACGTTCTCCAGCGTGACGTTGCCCGAGGCTTCCAGTTTGGCGCGGCCGTTCGTCAAGCGCACGGCTTCGGCCATCATCTCAACCGACATGTTATCGAGCAGGATTCGTTCGACGCCCAGCCCGAGGGCGACGCGCACATCATCCAGCGTTCGGGTCTCGACTTCGATCGGGAGTCCGCTATCGAACGCTCGCGCCCGCCGAACGGCTTCTTCGATCCCGCCCGCGTAGTCAATGTGGTTATCTTTGATGAGGATCATGTCGTACAGGCCGATGCGGTGATTGCCGCCGCCGCCGAGTTTGACGGCCAACTTGTCCACGGCGCGCAGACCTGGGGCGGTCTTGCGCGTGTCGAGGATGACGGCGCGTGTGCCCGCCACCGCGTCCACGAATTGACGCGTCAACGTGGCGATGCCAGACATCCGCCCGAGGAAGTTGAGCGCCGTCCGTTCGGCGGTGAGCAGGCTCGCGGTCCGACCAGAGACGAGGGCGAGGATCCCGCCGCGGGTCACGCGTGAACCGTCGGCCAGTTGGGCAGAAAAATCCACGGAGGAGTCCAACAGTTCGTAGGCCGCGCGGGCGACGTCGAGTCCCGCGATGATGCCATCCTGCTTGGCGATGATTTGCCCGCGCATGGTCGCTTCGGGCGGGACAATGGCGTCCGTCGTCGCGTCGCCCGTGCCGATGTCTTCTTCGAGGGCGCGGCGGATGGCTTCCAGAATTTCTTGCGAAAGTGCTGCCGCTGTTTTCATCCTTTGACTCACGAAACCGCGAACGGATTGAAATTCGTGTCGCGGTCGTAGTAATCCTCGTTTTCCGCTTTCTTGAGCGCGCCTACAATGGCATAGGTCAGAGGCGTGAGCGCGGCCTCGACGAGAACTTTGAACAGATAGTTGGTGAGGCTGAGTGTGAAGAACAGACTCCATGGAAAGACGCCGAAGAGCGAAGCCACACCGACGAAGACGACCGAATCCACCAGTTCGCCGACCAGCGTGCTGCCGATGGTGCGCGTCCACAACCAGCGGCCGTTGGTAAGTATCTTCATCTTCGCCAGCGTGAATGAGTTGGAAAATTCGCCGAGCCAGTATCCCGCAAGGCTGGCCAGCACAATCCCGCCGGTGCACATCCCGCCGAGGATCGCGGAGTACGCCGCGTCGCCGGCGTAACCCTGCCAGGTGGCCTCGCCGGGCAGGCGCTGGATGATCCAGAACACGAACGCGGACAGCGCGAGGATGGCAAAGCCCGCCCAGATGACGCGCCGCGACCTTTTGTAGCCATAGACTTCAGTGAGGATATCGCCAAAGATGTAACTGACGGGAAATAGAATCGTGCCTGCGTCGAACGCGAAGGGGACGCCGAACAGGCTGAAGCCGAGGTCAACGATCTTTGCGGAGGATGCGACATTGCTGACGAGAAGCACGGCCACGAAAGCGGCCATGATGAGGTCGAAAAACCTGTATTGACGCATGGGGCGTTCCGACTGACGCAATTGTTGAACGGACATTGTCTTATTATAAACAAAAACGCCCGGCTGGCTGACTCCAGCGCCGGGCGTCCGTCGAATCATTATCTTTTCCTGCGCGTGGGTTTTGCAGTTTTGGACGACTTCGCGGGTACCCGCTTCGCGCCGGACTTCGGTTTGGCCTTCGCGACTGTCTTCGGTTTCTTCTCCGCGGCTACGCGGTGCTTAATCGCCACATGCGCCGCGGCGAGACGCGCAATCGGCACACGGAACGGCGAGCAGGAGACGTAGTTGTTGCCGATCAGGTGACACCACTCGATCGAGTCGGGGTCGCCGCCGTGCTCGCCGCAGATGCCCACTTCGAGATTGGAACGGGTCTTGCGGCCTTCGTCCACCGCCCACTTCATCAACATGCCCACGCCGTCGCGGTCGAGAGTCTGGAAGGGATTCTTCGGCAGGATGCCTTGTTCAACGTACGTTACGAGGAAGTTGCGCTCCGCGTCGTCGCGCGAGTAGCCGAAGGTCATCTGCGTCAGGTCGTTGGTGCCGAAGGAGAAGAACTGCGCCAGTTTGGCGATCTCGCCTGCCGTCACTGCGGCGCGCGGGATTTCGATCATCGTCCCGAACTTGTAGGAGAACTTGACCTTCTTCTCCTCCATCACCGTCGAAGCGATGCGTTCCAGGCGCGGCTGGATCCACTCCAACTCTTTCACCGTTCCCGTCAGCGGAATCATCACTTCGGGGTGAACCTTGATGCCGCGCAGGGTGCAGTCCGCCGCGGCCTCGAAGATGGCGCGCACCTGCATCTCCACGATCTCGGGCATGGCAATGCTCAAGCGCACGCCGCGCAGTCCCATCATCGGGTTCGATTCGTGCATCGCCTTGATGGAGGCCAGCAGTTTCTCTTTGGCCGCGAGACCTTCCGTTTCGCCCTTGACGCGCATCGTGATCACTTCTTCGAGTAGTTTTTCCTCGTCGGGCATGAACTCGTGCAGGGGCGGGTCAATCAGGCGGATGATGACGGGATAGCCGTCCATCGCCTCGAACAACCCCTCGAAGTCCTTGCGCTGATACGGCAGGAGTTTGTCGAGCGCGGCGGTGCGGCCTTCGCTCGTCTCCGAAAGGATCATGTCCTGCACGATGGGAAGACGCTCGGGTTCGAAGAACATGTGCTCGGTCCGACAAAGACCGATGCCCTTCGCACCATACGAACGGGCGCGGCGCGCATCCTTCGGATAATCCGCATTCGCCCACACTTGCAGTTTGGCGATCTTGTCCGCCCATTCGAGCAGGGTCAGCAAATCGGTTTGCTCTTCGAGCGAGGGAGAAGTCATGGGAATCTTGCCCATGAACACTTCGCCCGTCGCGCCGTCCACCGACATCCACTCGCCCTCTGTGATGACGCGCTCGCCGACGGTCATCTGTCGTTTTTCCATGTCAATCTTGATGGCGGACGCTCCCACCACCGCGGGGATTCCAAACTGACGCGCCACCACCGCCGCGTGGCTGGTTGCGCCGCCCTCGCTGGTGAGAATGCCCTTCGAGGCGATCATGCCGTGAACGTCATCGGGCTTGGTGAACGGACGCACCATGATGACATCCTGCTTCGCTTCCTTCGCCATCTTCTCGGCGGTATCCGCATCGAAATAGATCTGTCCGACGGCCGCGCCCGGCGAGGCGTTGACTCCCCTGGCGATCACCTCGGACCTCTTGCGGGCCTCCTCGTCGAACTGCGGATGCAGCAGCGTATCCACATCGTTCGGCGTGACGCGCTTGACGGCTTCTTCCCGCGTGATGAGTCCCTCGTTCGCCATATCCACCGCGATCTTGACGGCGGCTTTCGCCGTCCGCTTGCCGTTGCGGGTTTGGAGCATCCACAACTTGCCGCGCTCGATGGTGAACTCCACGTCCTGCATGTCCTTGTAATGCTTCTCGAGGCGCGCCGTGATCTGCATGAACTGTTTATAGGCCTCAGGCATTTGACTGGCGAGGTTCTCGATCGGATCCGCGTTGCGGATGCCCGCCACCACGTCCTCGCCCTGCGCGTTGAGCAGGTACTCGCCCATCATCTTCTTCTCGCCCGTGGACGGGTTGCGCGTGAACGCCACGCCCGTGCCGGAGTCGAAGCCCATGTTGCCGAAGACCATCGTCACAATGTTGACGGCTGTGCCGAGATCGTCGGGGATGTTCGTCGCGCGGCGGTAATCAATGGCGCGCTTGCCCATCCACGATTCAAAGACGGCCTTCGTCGCCAATTCAAGTTGCTTATACACGTCCTGCGGGAAATCCTCGCCGATGGCTTTTTTGTAGCGTTCCTTGAAAATGGCGACCAGCGCCTTCCAGTCCCCCGCGGTCATTTCGGTATCGAGTTTATAACCGTGTTGTTCCTTATAGTCGGCCATCGGATGCTCGAACACCTCATCGTCCAGGCCGAAGACCGTCGTGCCGAACATTTCGATCAAGCGGCGGTACGAGTCCCAGGCGAAGCGCGGGTCGCCGCTCAGGTGAGCCAGTCCCTCCACCACCTCGTCATTCAAGCCAATATTGAGAATGGTGTTCATCATCCCAGGCATGGAGAACTTCGCGCCCGAACGGCAGGACACCAAAAGCGGGTTGGACGGGTCGCCAAACTTCTTGCCCGTCCTCTTCTCCACCTGCTTCATCGCGGCCTTCATCTGACTCCACTGCCCCGAAGGAAACCTGCCCGTCTTGCGGAATTCGTTGCAGGCCTCGGTCGTGACCGTGAAGCCGGGCGGGACGGGCACCCCCGCGCGGGTCATGTCGAACAGGCCCGCGCCCTTGCCTCCCAGCAGTCCCTTCACCGCATCCCACGACCTGCCCGCGGCCTTCTCCGCCGCGGCGGCTTCATTGAATGAGTAAACCCACTTTTTCATTGAGACCTCCAGAATCACAAGAATTATGAAATTCCATACTGACCGATGAAGTTTACCACAGGCCCCGCACGGCAAGAACGGCGCGAGAACGCCGAATGTAATTTCCCCTCCGATTACATCCATCACCGTTTCGGACCATTCGAACCATTTCTGTAAACCAATTGCAAAGTAAAACGCCGCACGATTGGATGATAATAGCAGGAGGAAATTCCTATGTCCTTCAAAATACTTGTTATTGACGACGACGTTGCCATGACCGAGTTGTTCAGCATGTTGCTGCAATCACACGGCTTCGAGGTGTTTGTGGCCAACAACGGCTCCGAGGGCCTGAATGTCATGCACACCAAGAAGCCGCAGGCGGTCATCCTTGACCTGATGATGCCCGACATGGACGGGCGCATGGTGTGCAAAGCCATCCGCGACTTCAGCAATGTTCCGATCCTGATTCTCTCGGCCCTGGACGATCCCGAACTGGTGGCAAGCGTACTGGACAGCGGCGCGGACGACTATCTCGTCAAGCCGGTCACCAGCGGGATGCTCATAGCCCGCCTCAATCGCATCCTCAAACGGACGGGGGGGCTGATCCTGTCATCCGAGCCGCCAACCTCTCCCCTGCGCGCTTCCGCCACCACCTGAAACTGAAGACGACCCGCCGGGGTCGTCTTCAGTTTTCTAAGCCAGAAATCCTTTCAAGGCCCCGGCAACGGCGGCAGGGTTCTCCATCATCGGCATGTGACCGAGTCCCGCCAATTCGACCAGATCCGCCGACGGCACAAGCGCCTTGACCTCGCGGGCACGCTCGACGGGAATCAGCGCATCCGCGTCCCCGTGGATGAGCAGGATGGGGCATCCCAAATTGGAGAGGACCGATGTCAGCGTCTCGCGTTCCGCCATGGCTTTGAGGGAGCCGATTACCCCGGCGGGCTTCTGCCTGCCCATCAAATCGCGGACATAGGTCTGCACGCGCGCATCTGCGGAGAGTTTCGGGGTCATCGCCTCCACAACAGGGCCGACGCCCGCCTCGGCTACCTGCCGGGCCAGGGCGTAGCGTCCCTCTTTGCGTTCGGGCGTGTCCGCCGCGGCCTGCGAGGAGACCAGCGCCAGTCCGAGCAATCGCTCTGGATACACGCGGGCAAAGGCCAGCGCAACATAACCGCCCATCGAGTGGCCCGCGACAAACGCCTCTTTGATTTTCAGGTGATCCAGAAGCGCGGCCAAATCGGCGGCGAGATCGGTCATCGTGTAGGCTGCGTCGGCCGCGGCGCTTTCGCCGAGGCCGCGCGTATCGGGCAGGATCAGGTCGAAGTCCCGCGCGAGAAGCGAGGCGGCCTCGTCCCAGGTCGAATGATCGAGCGGGAAGCCGTGAATGAGCACCAGCGGTGTGCCCTGTCCGCGGCGATCAAAGGAGAGAGCCAGGTTGTTGACAATAATCTTTTGCATGAGTTTCTCCTTTTGTCAGAAACCCGTTTCCTGGAAGAAAACGGGTTTCTGAGCGATTCACTTCCAATTCACGCTGACCTTCAACTTGCTCCCCAACTTCGAGTAGTAATAGACAAACCCATTTTCGCGCCCAAACTCATAAACGCGGCGGGTGATGTCCACGTCGGCCTTGCAGTATTCGGCCACCTTGTCCAGTTCGCCGTTGCGGAACCAGGCCACGCTTTGCAAGCCATCTGCGGTCTTCGTCACGCCGAGGGTGGCTTTGGCGAGCGAGTCGAGGCTGACGCGAAAGTTCAGAGTGCGGTAAATATCGGCCAGCATATCCGTCGTGCGGAAGGCGCGGAAGTTTTCCTGCGGGGCGTAGGGCTTCAGCACTTCGTAGTCGAAGCCGAGGAGGTTGAAGCCAACGACGCGGTCGGCGGATCTGAGTTCGGCCACGAGGGCGGAGGCGTCGGATTCCCAATAGACGGCAAAATCGCTCCGCTCGCTCGACCAGGTGACGCCGCAGGCCAATTTCAGGCTGGGGATGCCTGCGCGGCCGCCGACTTCGTCGAAGGTCTTCTGGGTTTCGAGATCGAAGTAAACAAGGTTCATTTTAACCTTTCAATTCGTCCTTCGATTGCGGGACGGAGAACACGTCCCATCGCTCAGGACGATGGCTTATCTGATTCTTTGTTCTCTTCCAACCATTTTCTTCCAAACTCGATCGCCTCTCCGCGCGTGGACACCTTGCCCACGGCCTGCGCTTCGCGGATGGCATCCAGAACCTGCCCCACGCGCGGACCGGCCCGCAGGCCGAGTTCGCGGATCGCGTCGTTGCCGTCCACCAGGCGCGGCGGGGAGACGACGTCTTCGGGTCGCTCCCAGTAGTTTTCCAGAAGGATGCGGCACACATCCAGGCAGGCGGCCCAGGTCTCCTGGGAAAGAGTCTGGCCATGTGTGGCGCGCAGGTCGGCGAGCGCCAGCAGGACCAGGTCCACGCCCGCCGCGCCGTTGTCGCGAAAGAAGCGGTAGATGGCGCGCCGCGAGGGAGTCTTCTTTTCGCCCGCCATGCGGCTGGTGTGGTAATGAATGCGCATGTGATTCCTGATGACGACCGCCACGCGCTCGATCTCGTCGTTGCTCAAGTGCAAATCGTGAGCGCGCGCGGACGCCATCTGCGCGCCGAGTTCGTCGTGACCCAAGAAGCGGATGCGCCCGCCCTCCTCACGCGAGCGCGTCTGCGGCTTGGCGACGTCGTGATACAGCGCGGTGAAGAACAACAGGCCGCGGGGAGAACGATCCGCGTTGAGCGCGTGGGACAGGTGCGCGGCGAACCGCTCGCGGTAGCGTCCCAGCCGCAACACGAGCAGACCCGTGAACAGGTCCCCTGTGGATTCAGGGTCGTAGCCGACGGCCAGCGCGGCCAGCACGGCTTCGAGCGCGGCCAGCACCTGAAGCGTGTGTTCCCAGACATCGTAAACGTGCGGCGCGGGTTGTTCGACGCCTTTCAATGGGGCGAGTTCGGGCAGGAGATGAGGCAGGACGCCAAGCAACTCGAGGGCGCGGATTGACGCGGCAGGCTGAGGACCTTCGAGGATGCGGAAGAGTTCGTCGCGCAGGCGCTCGGGCGAGACGCGCGGCAGGAGCGGCGCGGCGGCGCGCATGGCCTTGCGCGTCTCGGCCTCGACCCTGAATCCAAATGCAGCCGCGAGGCGCACGCCGCGCAGGATACGGACAGGATCGTCGGAGAACGAGGTCGGCAGGCAGGCGCGCAGGCGTTTGGCGCGCAGGTCGGCCGCGCCGCCCAGAGGGTCGAGCAGGGACATCGTGCGCAGGTCGAGGGCCATCGCATTCAGGGTGAAATCGCGGCCTTGTAAATCTGCCTCGAGGTCGTCACCACGATAGATGGCAAAGTCGAGCAGGTCGCGCGAGCCGTCCGCGTTGGTCACGAGCACACGGCCCGTATCGCGTTCTTCGTCGAGAGGAAAGAAATCCGCCTCGAGTTTATCGGCGACGCGGCGCGCCGTGCGAATGCCGTCGGCGGGCAGGACGAAGTCCAGGTCATGATTGACGCGGTTAAGCAACATATCGCGCACCGATCCGCCCACGAGGTATATTTCCCGGCCGGGCAGGATGGCGCGGACTTTGTCCACAAGAGGGGAAAGGTTGATGAGAGAGGAGGGTTGCATGAAGACGATTTCAGGATTCTCTTTCGGGCGGGCGGCAGCCGCGGCCCGGCGCGCCTGCTCCGGGGTCCCGCCCTGACCGACGATCTGGCCGCGCACGCGTGCGATCCAGCGTCCCGCATACGGGGAGGGATTCTCGTCGTTTGGTGGAGGTCCGCCCAGGGTCATGGTGAAAGATCAGGAAGGGTGATACTTTTCCAAGTCAACAACGCCGATGAACGGCAGGTTGCGATAATATTCATCGAGGTCCAGGCCGTAGCCGAAGACGAACTTGTTGGGAATGGTAAAACCGCGATAGTGAATGGGGACGACCGTCTCGCGCCGTTCCGCCTTGTCGAGCAGCGCGCAGACTTTGAGACTTTTCGGCTGGCGGGTTTCCAGCAGTTCCAACACCGAGGCAATCGTGTGGCCGCTGTCAATGATGTCTTCGACGAGCAGGACATGTTTGTCTTTGATGTTGGTCATCAAGTCCATTGTCAGGCGGACATTGCCGTTCGATTCGCGTTTGCCCGCGCCGTAGGATGAGATCGCCATGAAGTCGAGCATGTGCGGGACGGTGATATGGCGCATCAGGTCAACCAGAAAAGGGACACCGCCGCGCAGGATGCAGATGAGCAGGAGGCTGCCGTCTGTGTCGGCGTAGTCGCGGCTGATCTCCGCGCCGAGTTCGGCAATGCGCTTCTGGAGGGCGTCGGGGTCTATGAGGGTTTCGGAGAGAATGTCTTTGTAGTCTTGCATTTGGCTATTGGCTGTTGGCGGTTGGCTGTTGGCGGTTGGCTATTGGCTGTTGGCGGTTGGCGGTTGGCGGTTGGCTGTCGGTCGTCAGCGCGGGACTTCGTGATGCCTGCGGCAGCGCGCTTCGTATAACTCGGATGCTCCGACAATGACAACAGGGTCGTCGTAGCGCGCGGGCTTGCCGTTGACCAGTCTCTGCGTGCGCGAGGCCTCGTCGCCGCAGACCATGCAGATGGCGTGAAGTTTGTCCACGCGCTCGGCCATGGACATGAGTGTGGGCATCGGGCCGAACGGCTCGCCGCGAAAGTCCATGTCCAGGCCAGCCACTAAAACGCGGATGCCTTTCTCGGCCAACTGACGCGCCACCTCCACCACTTCGGGATCGAAGAACTGCGCTTCATCAATGCCGACGACGGTTGTATCCGCATCCATCCTGGAGGGAATCTCTTTGGCGTTTTGGATCGGGATGGCGTCGAAGTTTGCCCCCGTATGCGAGGTCACTTTCCCGGCCGCGTAGCGCACGTCAATGGCTGGTTTGAAAACCTGCACTTTTTGTTTCGCGATCGTGGCGCGCACAAGGCGGCGGATGAGTTCATCCGTCTTGCCGCTGAACATCGAACCGCAGATTACTTCAATCGAGCCGTGAGTGTGGCGCATAAAACCTCTTTGCGCCCTCAACCCATCCCCTCTCCCCGAGGGAGAGGGCACAGAGGTGAGGGGAAATTCAAACGGGCAGACGCCTCGCGCGCCTGCCCGTTAAGTTTACCTGAGATTGGCTTATTCGCAAGTCCTACGCGGCTGAGGGAGCCGCCTCGGGAAGTTCGTAGCCAAGCGCCTTCAGTTTTTTCTTCGCGTCGATCAGCGACTTCTGACCAAAACCCTCGATCGCCAGAAGCGAGGCATCGCCCTCGGCCAGCTTCGCCAGGAACTGGGTGACCATGGTAATGCCGGCCTTGGCAAGCGCGGTAGTAGCCCTTGCGGACAGTTCCAACTCTGCGATCGGGCGCTCGGGTGTTTTCTTGGCCGCCTCGCGCGCCTGCTTCGTCTCCACATGAGTTTGGCGCGCCTGCAACTTCTTATAGAAGCGATCCACCTGGCCTTCGATATCAATGATGCGCGCCGACTCGCCGCTGAAATAAGGATGGCAGTTGGAGCACACGTCCACGCGCAGTTCCTTGCGCGTGGAGCCGGTCGTCCAGGTGCGGCCGCATGAGGCGCAGGTGACCTTCGCCTCAGGGTAATACGTCGGATGGATTTCTGGCTTCATGTTACTGCTCCGCCCGGGGAACGATATTGACGCGTTTGTGACCGCGCACCACGTCGAACATCACCACGCCGTCGGCCGTGGCGAACAGGGTATCGTCCGTGCCGACGCCCACGTTCAAGCCGGGACGAATATGCGTCCCGCGCTGGCGCACGAGGATATTCCCGGCCAGCACAAACTGACCGGCGTAGCGCTTCACGCCCAAACGCTGGGCATTGCTGTCTCGTCCATTGCGGCTGGAGCCGCCGCCTTTTTTATGTGCCATAATTTCACCTCACCAACTACTTCTTCGCGCCTTTACCCGGCTTGGAAACAAGCTTGCTTGTCGCCTTCTTCGCCGGGGCTTTCTTCGCGGGCGCCTTCTCAGATTTCGACTTCGGGGCGGCGGACTTCTTCTCCGTCCCAACCGCGGCCTCTTTCTCGACCTCGGCCGGCTTCTCGACTTTGGCCGGCTTCCCGCCCGGCTTGCCAACGTGCTCGATCAGCAGGCGGGTAAACTGGTGGCGGCTGCCGCGGCGCACGCGAATGCGCTTCTTCGGGCTGTAACGAAATGCCAGGACCTTCGGCCCTTTGAAATGCTCCACCACCTTCGCCCGGACCTCGAATCCCTTCAGGGTCGGAGTCCCGACGTTGAACTGGTCGCCGTCCACGAGCATGAGGATGCGGTCCAGGCTCATCTCGTCCCCGGCCTCGACCGGCAGGCGGTCCAC
Organism: Chloroflexota bacterium; assembly: GCA_037445635.1. GTDB lineage: Bacteria > Chloroflexota > Anaerolineae > Anaerolineales > Villigracilaceae > JBFMCC01. Next base: position 26,905 of record JBBIKC010000032.1, on the reverse strand, counting down.
CGCGATGGTCTCGCCTTCGACGGCGCGGTATTGCTTGCCGCCGCTTTCCACAATTGCATATTTCATCTTTCACTCCACGGATTCACTTCGCCGTCAGTCCCTGCGGGGCCGCAACACCTCACCAGCGCCGGTCTGCGGGGAAGCCATGATTCAAGCGACCGCCCCAGCGAATCCTACTGCCGGGGCAGAAGCGGACGGTATTATAACGGCAAGTCGGCAGGCCTGTCAACGGCGGAATCCATTCCCTTTGACAGAATCCAGCCGGCGTCTCGCGCAAGACGTTATTTCCGAACGAACGGTAGTACAATTTTCAAAATCCAATTTAGGAGTGAGGCAAACCATGGGCGAGACCATTCGACTCGGCGGTATCTCAGGTTATCTGACAAAACCGTCTGGCAGCGGGCCCTGGCCCGCGCTAATCGTCATCCAGGAATGGTGGGGACTCGACGCGCAGACCAAATCCATCGCGGACCGCTTCGCGGCGCAGGGTTACCTGGCCTTCGCGCCCGACCTGTATCACGGCGAACTGGCCGCGCTGGGCGACTCCGACAAGGCCTCGTCCCTCAAAGACAAATACGCGCCCGGCGCGCCGGCCGAACTGGAGCAGGTTTTCGACGCGCTCAAGGCTCATCCCGAATGCAAAGGAAAAATCGGCAGTGTGGGATTCTGCTTCGGCGGGCGCATGTCGCTCGCGTTGAGCGTCCGCCGTCCGCTCAACGCGGTGTGCACCTTCTACGGCGGCGGGATGCAGAACATCTTCGAAGAACTGCGGCGGAATCTCAAGGCGCCCGTGCTCGGCCTGTTCGGCGACAAAGATCAATCCATTCCCGTCGGAACGGTCGAGGAGTTCGAGAAACTACTCGGCGAGGTCGGCGTGGAACACGAGGTCGTCGTCTATCCCAATTCGGGCCACGCCTTCTTCCGCGACAGCGACCCAAACGTGTACAAACCCGAAGCCTCCAAAGACGCGTGGGTACGCGTGACGAAATTCTTCGCAAAGCACCTGACGTAATGGACCTGTCGCCCGAGCAAATTGCCGTCGCGCGCCTGCCGCTCGACTCGAAGACACTGCTTACCGGCCGCGCCGGCGCGGGCAAGACGACCGCGGCCATGGCGCGCCTGCGCTTCCTTCTGGACCAGGGCCTGCGCGCCGATACGATCCTTTTGCTCACCCCCCAGCGGACCCTGCACGAACCCTACATCGAAAGCCTTGTCCGCGATCCATACGCGGGGACCGAAATCACCCCCGCCACCATCGGCGGCCTGGCGCGCCGCATGGTGGACTTGTTCTGGCCGCTGGCCGCGGAGGCGGCAGGCTTCGCCCATCCCGACCGCGCACCCATCTTCCTCACCCTCGAAACCGCCCAGTATTACATGGCGCATCTGGTTCGTCCGCTGCTGGACGAGGGTTACTTCGAATCGGTCACAATTGACCGCAACCGTCTGTATTCCCAGATCCTCGACAACCTGAACAAATCCGCCGCAGTGGGATTCGACTACCGCCAGATCGGCGAACGCCTGACCGCGGCGTGGACGGGCGATCCCGCACAAAGGCGCGTCTACGCCGACGCGCAGAACTGCGCGGCGCGCTTTCGCGCTCTTTGCCTGCAAAACAACCTGCTCGACTTTTCGCTTCAATTGGAAATCTTCTGGAACATCCTGTGGCGCGACGCGTCTGTCCGCAGCCACCTGGCCCGCACGTACAGGCATCTGATCTACGACAACGTCGAAGAGGATGTCCCCGTCGCGCACGATTTGATCGCCGACTGGTTCGCGGAGTTCGATTCGGCCCTGGCCGTTTGCGACGAGGGCGGCGGCTATCGTCAGTTTCTGGGAGCGGACCCGAGGTCCGCGCAGAGATTCGAGGAACTGTGCAGCGAGCGGATCGTTTTCGAGGATAGTTTCGTCATGTCGGAGAGCGTCGCCGAAGTCGAACGAACCTTGAGCCATATCATCACGGGCGAACCGACAACACGAGACACGAACGGAAATCTGGGTTCCATTCATATCATCTTCCGCGAGGACAGCGAAAGAGAGACGCCCCGTTTTTACCCCGAACTGCTGAATTCGATTACGAGGCGGGTGCATGACCTGATCAACGAAGAAGGCATCCCGCCTGCGGAAATTGCCATCCTCGCGCCGTATCTCTCGGATGCCCTGCGCTTCTCGATCATGAACCGCCTGGAGGGCGCGGGCGTCCCCGTCCGTTCGCACCGTCCCTCGCGTTCCCTGCGCGACGAACCCGCCACCCGCGCCCTGCTGACCCTGGCCGCGCTGGCGCATCCGCAGTGGGGCATCCATCCTCCTCGCCCGGACGTGACCCAGGCCATGATGCTCGCGCTGGGCGCCGACCTGGTGCGCGCCCAACTGCTCACCGAGATCGTGTACCGCCAGAAGGATCTGCGCCTGTCCGCGTTCGACGAGATTCGCGGCGAGATGCAGGAACGCATTACGTTTGTCGCCGGAAACAAATACGCCCTGTTGAGGCAATGGCTGGTTTCATATCGCGAAACCGAGCCTGTGCCGCTCGATCATTTCCTGCGCAAGTTGTTCGGTGAGGTGCTGTCCCAGCCGGGGTTTGGTTTTCACCGCAACTTCGATTTCGCCCGCGTGGCCGCCAGCCTGATCGAATCGGTGAAGAAATTCCGCCAGGCGCTGGAGCCGGCCGCGGCGGAAGGCGGAGAAACCGTTCAATTCGATGAACTTGGCAGGGAATACTTTGCGATGCTACAGGACGGCGTGATCGCGGCGCAGTATCTCCAGCCCTACCGCCAAAAGGAAGACGCGGTACTGGTCGCGCCCGCATACACCTTCCTGATGATGAACCGCCCCGTGACCGCGCAGTTGTGGCTGGACGTCGGCTCCTCGAGCTGGGTGGAACGCCCCTCCCAGCCGCTGACCCAGCCGTATGTGCTCAGCCGCAACTGGCCGGCAGGACGGTTGTGGACCGACGCCGACGAGGTCGCCTCCCAGACGGATATTCTCTCGCACCTCGTCAGCGGACTTTTACATCGTTGCCGCGAGCGCGTCTATCTCGGCCTGTCCGACCTCGGAGAAGCGGGTTTCGAGCAACGCGGGGTTTTACTGCGAGCCTTTCAAAAAGTTTTACAGGCCGAATAGTCTCTTTTTCCACGCCGATGTTCGTAAACCACGAAGGGCTTCGTTCTCCTTCGCGCTCTTCGTTTCTTCGTGGTAAATCGCCTTGCTTATCTCCTGCTTCCCCCCAGCATCTCCTCGCTGATTTCGTCCAGTTTCAGGCTGATGACCTGACTGCTCGAATCGCGGCCCATCGTCACGCCATAGATCACGTCCGCGGCCTGCACTGTACTGCGGTTATGCGTGATGACCACAAACTGCGTATCGCGGCTCAGTTCGTGCAACAGGTCGCGGAAACGGCCGACGTTGGCCTCGTCCAGCATGGCATCCACCTCGTCCATCACGCAGACCGGCGTGGGCGAGACCTTCAGCAGCGCGAAGACCAGCGCGATGGCCGTCAACGACCGTTCGCCGCCAGAGAGCAGCGCCAGTCCCTGCTCGCGGCGTCCCGGCAGGCGCGCCTCGATCTCGATGCCGGTCTCCACCAGATTATCGGGGTCGGTCAGGGTCAGCCGCGCCGACCCGCCGCCGAACAAGCGCACGAAGATGTTGCGGAACTCGCTGGCTACGTGCTCGAATGTCTTGTGAAACTCGCGCTGGGTCAGGTCGTCCAGTTCGGCGATCACCTGCCGCAGGTCGGCCTCCGCCTTGCGCAAATCCTCCACCTGCGCGGACATGAAGCCGTATCGCTCGCTCTCCGCCATGTATTCCTGCTGGGCTTCGGGGTTGACCGCGCCCATGCGCCGTAACTGCTGGCGGGCGCGCGTCATCTGCTCTTCCAATTCGAGAGGCAGGGTCAGCACGACCGGCAACTGCTCCACCATGCCGTCCAGCGGCAGGGGCACCGGCCCGGAGACATCCTCGCGATAATCGAACTGCACCAGGCCGAAATCGTCTTCCACCCGTTGCCGCAGCGCGACCAGGGCCTCCTGTTTGCGAGTCTGCTCCAACTGCACCTGTCCCAGCATGCGCTCGGCGTTGGTCATCGCCCGTTGCGCCTCGGCCTCCCGCGCCTGCAACTGCATCTCCTGCTGCTCGGCGGTCTCCAAATCCTTCTCGGCAGGCTCGATCTTCAAACGAAACTCCTCGATCTGCCCGCCCAGTTCGCTCTCCTGTTCTCGCAACTCGGCTTTATCCGCATCGAGTTCCGCGATGGAACGCTCGATATCCTTAAGCCTCTGCTCCAACTCCCTCTTTTGAGTCTCCAGCCGTTCCAGAGACTGCATGCGTTCGCCTCGCCGCGAGGTGAAATCGGATAAAGCCCTCTCCGCGACCGCCGCACGCGTACCCCAATACGAGACCTGCTCCTGCAATTCGTCCAGGGTCAGCCCGGCCAGTTCACCGGACAGGGCACGGATGGATTCGTGCGCCGCGGCCGCGCTCGCCTCGATCTCGGACTGGGAGCCGGTCAGCCGCGCCCGGTCCGCTTCCGCCGCCGCGATCTCTGCCGTTAAATCCTCCAACTGAGATTTGGCGAACTCGAAATGCTGCCGAGCGGATTCCGCCTCGATGGCCAGTTTTTGTTCCGCGCCGCGCGCCGCTTCGACCCGCCCGCGCGCGGAACGCACGTCCGCTTCGCGCGCCGCCTGGTCGCGGCGGGCCGCCTCGAGGTCCGAGGCGATGCGGGCAACGTCATTTTCCAGCACGGACAATTTTGCCGCCAAGTCCGCGAGCGAGGCCTGGGTCTCGCGTTTCTGGCGCGGCCGGCTAAGGGTCCCGGAGCGAGGCGCCCTGCCCGCCAGGATCAACCCGTCGGCGCGGAAGACTTCGCCCGCCACAGTCACGATGCGCGCATGCGGAGGGAGTCCATGCAGGAGGCGGCGCGCCGCGGCTCGGTCTTTGACGATCAACGTGTTTCCAAGCAGCAAATCCACCGCGGCCCGAAGTTCGGCAGAGACGTTCAAGAGCGCGGCCGCATTGCCAAGGCAATCGGAATCGGAGGGCGTCCGGAGCGCTTCGGCCCTGCGAGCGCCGTCGAGAGTGAAGAGCGCCGCGCGCCCCGCTTCGTCGGATTCGAGGAGGCGCAGGGCTTCTTCGAGCGCGTCGTTCGTGAGCAGGATGGCATCGAGCGAATCGCCGAGCGCGGCGGTGAATGCGGTTTCGAGTTCGGCGGGGACGTCCAGCGCCGCGCTGAGCGCGCCGCGCGCGTCGAGGCGCGACTGGCGCGCGGCATCCAGCAGGAAGCGCGCACCCTCGGCATAGCCCGCGAGCGAGGCCTCGGCTTCCTCGATGACCTGGAGCTGTGCCTGCAGGCGGGATTGTTCCGCGGCGCGCGCGTCGCGTTCCCGCGCTTTGTCTCGCAGCACGCCTTCGAGATTTTCAACCTTGTTTTTTGCAGTTGTTTCTTTTTGTTCGGCCTCGCGCAGCGCGGCTTCGGCTTGTTCGCGTTTTGAGCGCGAATCTATTAATTGCGCTTCCGCCTTTTTGAATTGGGATTCGGCCGCCTGGATGGACTGCCGCGAGGCATCCAGTTTTCCCTGCTGGGATAGTAGGCGGCTGGCGAGTTCGTCCAACCGCGCCTGGGTTTCGGCGCGTTTCGCGCTCAACTCATTGACCCGGTTGCGGGCTTCCGTCAGTCTCGCTTCGGCGGTCTCGCGCTCACCCTGACGCTCCGTCAGCGCGGCCTGCGCGGAGGCTAACTGATTCTTGGCGTCGTCGGATTCGATTTGAAGGCGTGTGAATTCTTGTTCGATGTCCGCGAGACGTTCACGCGCGAGAGTCTCTTCACCGATAAGGCGTTCCCGGTCCGCAAGCAGGGTCTGCTGGGATTCGAGCAGGGCGCGGCGGCGTTCATCCAGGACGGCCAGCTCGCGGCTGAGGCTCTCGCGGCGGTTGTGCAGTTCGGCGGACTGGCGGTGCCAGGCATTGAGTTGGGCGCGCAGTCCCGAAAGCCGTTCGCGAAAGACGCCGTATTCCGCCTGGATTTTCGCGTGGAACTCGCGCGCCTCGCGCGCCTTGACTTCCTGCTGATGGACGATATCGCGCGCCCGCGCCAGCTCGTCCTGGGCGCGGTGCCAGTGATAGCCGTACCAGTCGAGCAGGAGCACGCGCAGGTCGGCCTGGGCGCGCTGATATTCCTGGGCGCGGCGCGCCTGCCGTTCGAGCGATTTCAGGCGCGGCCCGAGTTCGGCCATGATGTCGAGCACGCGCTCGAGGTTGCGATGGGTAGTTTCGAGCCGTTTCAGGGCCTCTTCGCGGCGCGAACGATACAGCCCGATGCCTGCGGCCTCCTCGAAGAGGCGGCGGCGCTCGTCGGCCTTGAGCGCGAGCGACGCATCGACAAGTCCCTGGCCGAGGATGGTGTATGTCCGTTCGCCAAGACCCGACTGAGCCAATAGTTCGTGGATATCGCGCAGGCGGACGTGCTGTCCGTTCAGTAAATATTCGTTGTGGCCGTCGCGATAGGCGCGGCGGGACAGCGCCACCTCGGAGAAATCTACGGGCAGCCAGCCGTCGGTGTTGTCGAAGACAATGGTGGCCGAGGCCATGCCCGCCTTGGGACGCTGCTCCGAGCCCGCAAAGATCATGTCTTCGGTCTTCTTGCCGCGCAGGAGGCCGTAGGACTGCTCGCCCAGCACCCAGCGCAGGGAATCGGCAATGTTCGACTTGCCCGAGCCGTTCGGCCCGACAATGGCGGTAATTCCCTCGCCGAATTGAAAATCCACCCGGCTGGCGAAGGTTTTGTATCCGTGAAGTTCGAGAGATTTAAGGCGCAGAGGCATCTAGGATTTACGATTTGCGATTTTCAATTTTGGAGACGACAAGGCGGTGATTTTACTCCAAACCCAATGTTTTCAACGCGGCTTTGGCGGCTTCCTGCTCGGCCGCGGCCTTGCTGGAGCCCACCCCGCGTCCCAGCGGCTTTCCGTCCAGGCGGACCTCGACCTCGAACTGCTTGGCGTGATCGGGACCGCTCGCGCCGACGGTGACGTAGCGCGGCGAGCCCAGTTTCTCTCCCTGCGCCCATTCCTGCAGGCGAGACTTGGCATCGGCCAGGTCGGGCTGGGTGAGCACGTCAGCGCGGGCGGTTTCGAGGAGCGGCTGCATGAAGCGTTCCACGAATGCGATACCCGCTTCGAGGTACATCGCGCCGATAACCGCCTCGAACGCGCCGCACAACAGGTTCTCGCGGTCGCGGCCTCCCGAGGCGAGTTCCCCGCGTCCCAAACGGAGCGCAGGCCCGAGGTCCAGGGCGCGGGCGAAACGGGCTAGTTGGTCGGTTTTGACCAGCGCGGAGCGCAGGCGGGTCAACTCGCCCTCGGCCATTTCGGGAAAGTGATGATAGACCCACGCGCCGACCACAAAGTCCAGCACAGCGTCGCCGAGGAATTCGAGCCGTTCGTTATCCTCCGGGACGCGCGGGTTTTCGTTGACAAAGGAGCGATGCGTCAGGGCACGCGTCAGGAGATGCAGATTGGAAAAGGACAAGCCAAGACGTTTCGCCAGATCGGCGATGGGCGTAGAATCCGCCCGCGGGTCGAGATTTGGGTCCAAGGGGGCCTCCCCGGAACTCAGGGAGCGCCAGGCACCTCCCCTCCTCCCATCAGAGATGGGGGTGGGGCCTCGCGGTCCATCAGTTCCGATTTCAAGTTGTGCGCCGATTGTAACGCGGATTATTCCCCCTGCAAAGAAAAAACCCGGTCGCAGGGATTTTTTAAGGCGATGGTACAATCAGGGCTATTCTGAATGGAGGCGCTGTGGGCGACACGATCAGCAACGAAGTTCGTTTCCTGCACGCCCTCGAACTAGGGGTGGGCGCCTGGCAGTGGGGCGACCGCGTGCTATGGCAGTACGGCCAGGGCTACAACGACGAGGACGTGCGCGCCGCGTTCCGGGTTTCCATCGAGGAGGGCATTCGCTTTGTGGATACGGCGGAAGTGTACGGCATGGGCCGTTCCGAACGCCTGACCGGCCGATTCCTGAAGGAGACCGACCAGCCCGTGCTGGTTGCCACCAAATTCTTCCCCATGCCCTGGCGCTGGACGAAGGGCTCGTTGATCAACGCCCTGCGGCACAGCCTGGAACGCCTCGGGCTTGAATCGGTGGACCTGTATCAGGTGCATTGGCCCAGCCCGATCCTGCCCATCGATTCGCTCATGGACTGGATGGCGGAGGCCGTCAAACTGGGCCTGGCGCGCACCGTAGGCGTCTCCAACTTCGGCCCGTCGCAGACCCTGAGCGCGTACTCGGCGCTGGCGCGCCGCGGCATCCCCCTGGCGGCGAACCAGGTGGAATACCACCTGCTCAACCGCGCCATCGAAAGGAACGGCCTGCTGGCGCGTTGCAAGGAACTGGGCATCCGCGTCATCGCGTACTCCCCGCTTGCCAAGGGGCTGTTGACCGGCAAATATTCGCTTGAACGCCTGCCGCCCGGTCCGCGCGGCCTGACTGCCGCTCCCATCCTCGGCAGGATTGGCCCGCTCCTTAAAGCCATGACCGAGATCGGGCAGGACCACGGCGGCAAGACCAACGCGCAGGTTGCTCTTAATTGGCTGATCTGCAAAGGGACCCTGCCCATCCCCGGCCCGAAGAACGCCATGCAGGCCCGGCAGAACGCGGGCGGCGCAGGCTGGAGGCTGACCGAAGCCGAGGTCGCGAGGCTGGACGCGGTCAGCGACGAGATTATGAGATGATCGGCCTTGCAATCCCTCCAAATCGGCGTTGGAGAGGCGATGAGTCTGTGCTATAATCGCCGCCATGCAATACCAGCCGCGCTTCGCCAATGATAATAATAACGACAACGACGATCTGCCGATCGTTGGGCGAAGCCTTGCAGGTTGACAATTAAGGAACAGTCACACCCATCGCCCGACGCTCCTGAGCAAGACGAAGGACGCGAAGGGCGATTTATTTTGTAACAAGCCACCGTCATTGCGAGCCGCGAAGCGGCGAAGCAATCTCCCACCAGGAACAGGAGATTGCTTCGTCGGAAAGAACACCCTCCTCACAATGACAGACGGCGAATTTCGGAGGCGCATCATGTACAAAACTCATACTTGCGGCGAATTACGCGCCGGGCACGCAGGTCAATCCGTGACCCTCGCGGGCTGGGTTCACAACTTCCGCACTTTCGGAGGAGTCGTCTTCCTCGTCTTGCGTGACCGTTTCGGTATCACCCAGATCGTCACGAATCCCGAGCACTTCCCAGATGCGCATAAAGCCATCGAATCTGCGCGAGCAGAGTGGGTTCTACAAGTCGAGGGTGTCGTGAAGATGCGCCCCAGCGACCAGTTCAACCCAAAGATGGCGACGGGCGAAATCGAACTCGAAGCCCGCAAAGTAACGGTGCTAAATCAGTCGAAGGCCACACCCATCGTGGTCAGCCGCGACGAGGACGAGAACGAAGACATCCGTTTGAAGTATCGTTATCTGGATCTGCGCCGCGAACGGCTGACGCGTAATATGGTCCTGCGGCATCGGGTCGTCAAATTCATCCGCGACTATATGGACGGGAAGGGCTTCCTCGAAATCGAGACTCCCATCCTCTTCAAAGCCACGCCTGAGGGCGCGCGCGACTATCTCGTGCCGTCGCGCCTCCACCCCGGGCACTTCTACGCCCTGCCCCAGTCGCCGCAACAACTCAAGCAGTTATTAATGGTCGGCGGCATGGACCGCTATTTCCAAATCGCGCGCTGTTTCCGCGACGAAGACCAGCGCGGCGACCGCCAGCCCGAATTCACCCAACTCGACATCGAGATGGCCTTCGTGGATCGCCGCGAAGACATCATGGACTTGCTCGAAGGCATGTACACCGAACTGGTCGCGAAGATCGTCCCGCAGAAAAAATTATTTGCCAGTCCGTGGCCGCGCCTGACCTATACCGAGGCGATGGAACGCTTCGGGCGCGACAATCCCGACATCCGTTTCGGGCTCGAACTGCGCGACATCACCGACCTCGCGGCGGGCTCCGGCTTCAAGGTCTTCGAGGAGACCGCCGCGGGCGGAGGCCACGTACGCGGCATCAATGCCAAGGGCTGCGGCGATTACACGCGCAAGCAAATCGACGCGCTGGCAGCGTCCGCGCAGGAACTGGGCGCGAAGGGACTCGCGTGGCTGGCGGTCACTTCGACGGGCGAGCAGAAATCGTCGTTCGCCAAGTTCCTCTCGGAGGAGCGGGTCCAGGCCGTGATGTCCAGAATGGAAGCGCAAAAGGGCGACCTCCTGCTCTTCCTCGCGGACAAGCCCGCAGTCGTGTTCGATGTCCTCGGCCGCCTGCGCAACAAACTCGGCGACGAACTCAGCCTGCGCGACCCGAACGTGCTCGGCTTCTGCTGGGTCATTGACTTCCCCTTCGCGTTCTGGAACGAGGAGGAGCAGCGCTGGGACCCGAGCCAGCATCCGTTCACGATGCCGATGCCCGAAGATTTGCACTTGATGGAAACCGATCCGGGCAAGATGCGCGGCACGCAATACGACGCGGTGTTGAACGGCAACGAGGTGGCGGGCGGCTCGATCCGCATTCACGACCGCGGCATTCAGGAAAGGATCTTTAAACTGATCGGCCTCGACATGGAAGTGGCGCGCGAGCGTTTCGGTCACATGCTCGAGGCGTTCGAGTACGGCGCGCCTCCGCATGGCGGCATCGCCTCGGGCCTCGACCGCTTCGTGATGCTGCTGGCGGACGAACCCAACATCCGCGAGGTGATCGCCTTCCCGAAGAACCAGAATGCTCGCGATGTGATGGCCGACGCGCCGTCGGTCGTGGAAGAGAAGCAGTTGAAGGAACTGCACATCAAGATCGTGAAATAAGATATAGGGGTACAGCAAAAGCCGAATAGATCATGGCGATTTTTTGCCACGCTGTACCCCGGCTTTTTTGGAGGAAGTATGCCAATCATCCGCGTTGATCAAATTTCGCAATACGAAGGCCAGGAAGTGACCGTGCGGGGCTGGGTGTATAACCGCACCGACAAGGGCAAACTCGTTTTCCTGCTCGTGCGCGACGGGGCAGGCTTCGTCCAGTGTGTTGCGTTCAAGGGCGACCTCGACGAGGCGGTCTTCGATCAGGTGATGCGCCTGCCGCAAGAATCGTCCGTCATCATCACGGGTCCCGTGCGCGCCGATCGGCGCGCGCCCGGCATCCCCGGCGGATACGAGATCGGCGTGAAGCAGATCCAGATCGTGCAGGCCGCGGATGCGGATTACCCAATGTCGCTCAAGGATCACGGCGTGGACTTCGCGCTCGACAACCGTCACCTGTGGATTCGGATGCAGAGTCAATGGGCGATCCTGCGCGTGCGCGCCACGGTCATGGCCGCGACCCGCGAATGGCTCGACCACAACGGCTTCATCGCCATGGATACACCCATCCTGACGCCCGCCGCCGCCGAGGGGACGACTACCCTCTTCGAGACGGAATATTTCGACGAGGGCAAGGCCTATCTCGCGCAGACAGGCCAGCTCTATAACGAGGCCAATATCTTTTCGTTTGGTAAAGTGTATTGTTTCGGTCCCACCTTCCGCGCCGAGAAATCGAAGACGCGCCGTCACCTGACTGAGTTCTGGATGTTGGAACCTGAGATCGCTTTTTGCGACCTCGACGAACTGATGGAAATCGAAGAGCAGATGATCTCGCATATCGTCCAACGCGTCCTGCGCGACCGCCTGCCCGAACTGAAATCGCTGGGACGCGACCTTTCGAAACTGGAACATATTAAGCCGCCGTTCCCGCGCATGTCCTACGACGACGCGGCGAAATATCTCATTGCTCTCTACGAAAAGGAGACCGACCCCGAAAAGAAGGAACTGCTCAAATTCGACTGGGGCATTGACTTCGGCTCGCCGCACGAGACGGCCATCACAAGCCAGTTCGACAAGCCCGTTTTCGTGTACGGCTATCCGAGCGCGGTCAAGGCTTTTTACATGGAGCCCTGGCCCGGACGTCCTGAAGTCTGCAAGTCGGTTGACCTGCTCGCGCCCGAAGGCTACGGCGAAATCTGCGGCGGCTCCGAGCGCATCAGCGACCACGATACACTGCTGGCGCGCATTCGCAAAGACGGCCTGCCCGAGTCGGCCTTCAAGTGGTACCTGGAACTGCGCAAGTTTGGCTCTGTCCCCCACTCAGGATTCGGCATGGGCGTGGAACGCGTCACCGCGTGGATGTGCGGCATCGAACATATTCGCGAGGCGATTCCCTTCCCACGCACGATCAAGAGGGTGTATCCGTAATACAAGAAACCCGTTTTCTTCGAGAAAACGGGTTTCTGATTCATATCCAACTCACGCGCCGTTCGTCGAGGCGATATAACCCGGTCTCGCGGGCTGCCGTACATGCCTCGCCAAATTCCCTACGTGTGATGCCGCGATTGATTTCAGGATATTTCTCAGCCGAGACCTTTCCAGCGGGATAATACTGCGACATGATATTGACATAAGTATGCGGCGAGACTTCTCGCGCCAGAAATCGCATCACTTCACGCGTCCCGGCGACACCGCCTGGCATGACAAGGTGGCGCAACAGAACACCTCGTTTGGCGAGACCGTGTTCATCTATTTTCAATTCGCCCACCTGCCGATGCATTTCCCTGATGGCGCGGCGCGCGGCTTCGGGATAGTCTTTGGCGAGCAGGTATCTGAGCGCCAGCCGCGAATCCCAGATTTTGAAATCGGGCATATAGATATCCACCACGCCATCCAGCAAGCGTAGACTTTCCAACGAGTCGTAGGCCGAAGTATTGTAAACAATGGGGAGTCGCAATCCGCCTTCGACCGCGAGAACAAGCGCCTCGAGGATTTGCGGAACCACGTGTTCGGGTGTGACAAAGTTGATGTTGTGAGAGCCCGCGGCTTGAAGTTCCAGCATCATCTCCGCCAAACGCTCGGGACCTGTCTCCTCACCATGACCGAGCTGACTGATGTCGTAGTTTTGACAGAACTGACAGCGAAGGTTGCACCACGAGAAAAAGATCGTCCCGCTTCCATTCCAGCCGCGCAGACAATCCTCCTCGCCGAGATGCGGAAAATAACTGCTTACGCGTGCGTAGCGGCCCGTTTTGCAAACTGCCGTTTTGTTTGCCAGACGGTCCACGCGGCAATCCCGCGGACACACACGGCACGATGCGAGACTTCCAATTGCATCGCGCGCTCTCCGCTCCAGTTCGCCCGAACGATACAGGCGCAAATATGCTGGCTCAAAACCCTGCGCGGAAAGGAAGAAATTGGACCGGGTTCGAACTTTCACAGGAATTATAAAGGCAGGCTTGCAACCTGCCATGTTTTCTTTCGAGCACGCCTACACCTTGGGGATCAGCAGTGTATCGCCGTCTATGATGATATTCTTGTCTTTGATCTGGGGATTGAGCGCCATGATCGCCTCGACGGTTGTACGGAACCGCAGGGCAATATCGCCCAACACGTCGGTCGGTTGCACGACATATTTGAAGGTCTGCGTCACGGGCGCGGCGACAGGTCCCGCTCCCGGGCCGGGACCGCCGGGCTGTACCACAACCGGAGGCACGAACCTGGCCGGGATGGAGAGTTGTTTCCCCGGCTGAATCAGCACCGCATTGTTGAGCTCCACGAGTTCCTTCAAGTCAACATCGTGTTTGTTGGCGATGACTTGCAGAGTGTCGCCTTGCTGAACCGTGTATTTGGTGAGGTCCGGCACGGCCAGGTTTGCCAGTTGATATAACTGCGCCAGTGTCCCGTTGAAGAAATTGAAGTCCACATCCTCGTTCGGCGGAAAACCGTTCAAACGTCCATGCGCCGAATATTGCCAGAACTTCCACGCCTGATAGCCGGCCGGTTGGTTCGGCATTTTCGGGCCCTGCACCGGCGTCTGGTGTGCGTCTTTCATCTCGATCCATTTATTGTTCGCACCTAAAACATAGGGATACTGGGCAATCCACAACGGATAATCCTTGGCCCAGGCAGGCCCCGGGACCAGTCCATGCGAAACGAGGAACTCGGTGCGCGTGTACAGCATCGGTTTGCGCCCGAAAGCCTGCTCCACAATGTCCAGCCAGGTTTTGATGCGACTCGCCAGGGCATTGCCCTGCGGCAGGGGCACCTCCACCCGCTCCTTCTTTGCATTGCGAGTGTAGACGTTCTCGAGGTCCAGAATAGGCATCAACTCGCCCTTGTCCGCGCCGACGGTTTGAATGAACATATCGGCCTGTTGCGCCGCGGTATTAAACTCGGGATGAAAATAATGGTACGCGGCCCGCAGCATTCCAGCCTCGCGGGCTTTCTGCCAGTTCTCCACGAATCCCGGGTCGGCAAAATTGTTCTCGCTCGCTTTCACGAAAACAAATTTCGTGCCCTCCCTTCGCACCGCGTCCCAATCCACTGGCTTATTGAAGGCATAGATATCGACTCCAAACACGAAGTTCATGATGGTCTCCTTTTGGCGGATGGAACAAAATAACCGGCAGGATTTTCCTGCCGGTCTTGACACTAAGTTGGAATTACCAGCACCTGCCCAACCTTGATATTGTTGATGTTCGTGATGTTGTTGAGCGAGGCGATTTCCGCAACCGTTGTCCCGAATTTGATGGCAATTGCCGTCAGCGTATCGCCCGATTTGACGGTATACGTTTTCGGGGTCGACGACCCGCTTCCTGGCACAGACCCTGAACCGCTTCCGCTTTCCTGCGGGATCGCCACCGCGACCGGTACCGTTAACTTGTCCCCCACCTTGAGCAATTGCGGGTTGGCTGAGACCAGTTCGCGCACGGTTACGCCGTATTTGTTGGCAATCGTCTCGAACGAATCGCCCGAAACCACCGTGTGGGTCCTGGGTTTGTCGTCGGGCATGGCCGCGCCCGCGAATTTGTACAACTCTTCGAGCGTGCCATTAAAAACATTCATGTCCACTGCCGCGTTGATGCCGTTGACCACGCCCTTGTCGGTGTATTGCCAGAAGGTCCACTTGAACCAGCCGCGCGGCAGGAAGGGCTGCTGGCCCGGCGTGTACTGACTCGGATACTGCGCCAGCCAGAGCGGATAGTCTTTGGCCCAGGACGGCGGTCCGCCGCCCGTTTCGGAAAAGTGATCCTGCAGGAAATACTGTCCTGAGTAGATGATCGGCTTCCTGCCGAATGCGGCTTCGACCGCGTCCAGCCAGATCTTGGACTGGGAGATGATTTTGGCCTTGCTCTGATTATCGTGCGCTTCCAGGTCCAGCACATGCGGGAGTTCGCCTTTATCGTTCATCGCCTTGACGGTCCTGATGAACAGGTCCGCCTGTTTCGCGGCATCCATGTTCGGATGGAAGAAGCAGTACGCGCCTCGCAGGAGGCCCGCGTTCTTCGCGCCGACCCAGTTATCGTCGAAGGTCGAATCGACAAATGTGGTCCCCTCGGTCGCTTTCACAAAGACAAAGCGCTGGCCGGCGGCGCGCACTTTCGGCCAGTCAATACCCGCATCCCAGTATGAAACGTCAATGCCCGGTACAGTTGCCATACTTCCTCCTGTCATCTGAATTGGTTGCAAGAATAGACTAGCACAGAATCGCAAACAGCGCAAGCGGATTGTAAACCATCGTTGTTAATCTTTCCCTCCCCGCCCCATTGTGTTTATGGTATAAGAATCGTGCCCTGCTGTGTTCGTGATGCGACATCCACGTTTTGAGCCAACATCCACAAAAAGGGCCCTCATCTTTCTGGAATAACGCGATAGGCCTGAGCCAAGGCGGCGTTCCCGGGTAGGGGCCCATCCTGCCCAAAAGCAGGTTCAAAACTTCGTCGCACACGGCATGAGCGGGGTATCTTCTTAACAGATCGAAGACAGGATGGACACTGCGAGTCCATCCTGCTTGATTCTTAAGCCGAGCGATGAATGGCAACCGCCGCGCGCAAACCCGACTCGATCGCCCCCTGAATCCAGGCGTGATAGAGCGAAGCGTGTTCACCCGCAAAGTGGATACGTCCCTCGGGCTTGATGATTTCATCGTGCAGAAGCGTTTGCTGACCGGGGTCAAAGAGAGCGAACGCGCCGCCGGCGAACTCGTCGTCGTGCCACATGTGCGATGCACCCGCTTCGAACTCTTCGACGATTTGGGGATGAATCAGGGCCACGTTTTCCAATGCCTGCTCGATTCGATCGCGCGGCGAGAGCGAACCCCAGCGCTGTGCATCTTCCGACCAGGTATAGGAGGCCAGTAATATGCCGCGCCCGGTCTCCTTGCCGTAATCGGTATAGTACAGGTTGCGGATCGGCAGGTCCGTGACTGTGCCGCCGCCGTAAATGCCTTCGTCGGTCTCCCAGAAGCGCCTTCGGGACTGGAAGAAAATCTTGGCCGAGGCGTCATAGTGCAATTGGCGGATGGCGCGCTGTTTGGCGCGCGAGAACGGCTTGAGCACCTCCACGTGCCGCAGGACGGGGAACGGGACAGTGACGATGGCGTAATCCGCGGAGACCTTGAAGCGGCCGGCCGCCGTCTGATAATGGACGACAGCCTCATCGGGAGTCTGATCGAGGGCGATCATCTTCGCCCCGTAGCGGATCCTCGGTCCCAGCGCGGGCAGGAATGCGTGCGGAAAGTTGTCCGAGCCCCCGACGATCTGGCACATGTTGGTGTAATAATTCCCGCCATCCTCGCGGAACAACTCGAGGAAGGACGAATTCATCATCGCTTCCTGGTTGTTCAACAGGCCGAACATCTCGATCATGCCCTCCGACCAGCCCTTGAGTTCGAGGAACTCGCGCACGGAATACTGATCGTACTCTGCGTTGATTTGATCCCAGCCAGCCTGGCCTTCCTTCTCGACCTTCTCCACGAGCGGACGAATGGTCTCCTCCCAGAACGCCCCGGAGATCTTTCCCTTCTCCTTCGCCGAGGTTTCAAATCCCATCAATTCGGGGTTGGCCTGCACTTCGGCCATGCGCCGTTTCACGCCGCCGACGTACACGTAGGCCTGCGGATTCCCCATGACGAAATCCGAAGTCGGCAGGTTGAACTTTTCGACATAAGCCATTGTCAGTGTGTGGGCGCGCGGGATGCGCATCGCGCCCGCTTCGCCGTACAGACCCTGGGCGAACGGCTCGCGCAAGGTGTAGATTCGACCGCCGGCGCGGTGCTGGGCCTCCAGGATCAGCGGATCGTGCCCCGCCTGGAGCAGTTCGTACCCGGCGACGAGTCCCGCTACCCCTGCGCCAACGATCACAACCTTTTTGGGCCTGCCGCCCGGCTTGAACTTGGCGGAAATCCCACCGCGAATCACATCCAGATAATCACTTACCGAAAGTTCTGCGGCCATCGAAACCTCCAAGGTTGACCCGAATCAAATTTGACCAATCATATCCAGAAACAGTGAACATTTCAACTCCCAAATTTGTCACTTGACTCAAACCGGGGCAGAGAGTAGAATTCGCCGCGAGTTCGTCCCTGAAATGGGTTAACAACCGAATACACGGAGAATTAGCGGCTGGGTCTCGCCCCGACGGCGAGATCACGAGGAAGAGGTTCCGTCCCGCGAGGGACGCGCTAATTCGACCTCACCCCACCCCCTCTCCCGAGGGGAGAGGGGCGCGGTCGGAAAAAATCGGATCGATCAGCGGATGCCTCTGGAGCCGGTCACAGGCTCCCTTCTCCCTTCCAAAGAAAGCGCAGGAGCGACAGGTTTAAAAAAACGCTGTCGCCTGCCGCCGAAAACCACGCGGTGACGTGTGGGACAAGGCGGGCGCAGTGATCAGGCATGTCGTTACCTGCCTGTGTTATGCTGGAAGGGCTGCTTTATTTAATAGCATATTGCTGTTAACAAAAAGGCACGCCCGCGCGTGCCTTTTTCTTTTGCAGCGAGGTCACGGTGATAAAAATCGAGCAAGAATCGGGTGGTCGCCGCCCGGCGAGATTCATAGAATGGGTGCAAACCAACCCAAGGAGTCCCTCATGAATCCCGCCATGGATTACCGTCAGTTGAACGATGATTACCTGCTCATCGAGCAGGCGATCCAGTACCTTGAAAGCAACGCGCAGCGCCAGCCCGAATTGGGCGAGGTCGCCGGCGCGGTTGGCTTGAGCGAGTTCCACTTCCAGCGGCTGTTCACCCGCTGGGTGGGCATCAGCCCGAAGCGTTTCCTGCAATTCGTGACGGGGGAACAGGCGAAGGTCCTGCTCGACCGCTCCGAGAACCTGTTGGACACCACGCTTCAGGTCGGACTTTCGAGCCTGGGCCGCCTGCACGACCTGTTCGTCACCACCGAGGCGGTCACGCCCGGCGAATACAAGAGCCGCGGCGCGGGCGTGACCATCCGTTATGGTCTGCATCCGACGCCATTCGGCAAGTGCCTGATCGGCCTCACCGACCGGGGCATCTGCCACCTGGGCTTCGTGCAGACCGGTGAAGGCGACGCGGTGGACGCGCTGGCCGCGGACTGGAAGCAGGCGCGGATGCTCGAAGATTACAACGCCACCGCGCCGCTGATCGAACCGATCTTCGACCTGAACCGCCGCAGGGACCGCCCCCTGCAACTGCACCTGCGCGGCACGAACTTCCAGATCAAGGTGTGGGAGGCGCTCCTGCGCATCCCAGCCGGGAGCGTGACCACTTACGGTCAAATCGCCAGCCTGATCGGACGTCCGGGCGCGATGCGGGCGGTCGGAAACGCGGTCGGTCAGAACCCGGTGCCGGTGCTCATCCCCTGCCACCGCGTGATTCGTCAATTGGGCGAGTTCGGCGGCTATCGCTACGGGTCGGCGCGCAAGAAGGCGCTGATCGGCTGGGAACTATCGAAATCGAACGCTATGGAAGCAGTTTTGGAGTGACGAGTGAAAACTAAAATCTGGGTTGCTTTACTGGCACTGTATATCGTCTGGGGTTCGACGTATCTCGCGATTCGTTTCGCGGTCGAAACCATACCGCCGTTCCTGTCGGCAGGTCTGCGATTCCTCATTTCGGGGATCATTCTGGTCGCGTGGCGGCGCGCGGCCGGCGAGGCATTGCCTACAAAATCGCAGTGGCGCGCGGCTGCCATCATCGGGAATTTGCTGCTGCTCGGCGGCAACGGACTGGTCTCATGGGCCGAGCAGACCATCCCGTCCGGTATCGCGGCGCTGATCATCGGCTCGGTGCCCCTGTTTCTTGTTGTCGCCGAGGCCCTGCGCCCGGGCGGCGCAAAACCAAACTGGCAGGCGATCCTTGGGCTCGTGGTTGGCTTCGGCGGCATCTATATCCTCGTCGGTCCTTCGGAATTTTCGAGCGGAGGCCTGCAATTGAATCCGTTTGGCGTCGGCGCGTTGCTGACCGCTTGCGTACTGTGGGCTCTCGGCTCGATCTACAGCAAGACTGCCGACCTGCCGAAGTCGTCCCTGATGACCAGCGGCGCGCAAATGCTGATGGGTAGTATCGGGTTGTTCCTCGTCTCCGGCGTGACAGGCGAATGGGCTGGCTTCGATCCAGCAGGTATCACAACGCGCTCTTTGATGGGTCTTGTGTATTTGATCCTTGTTGGCTCACTGATCGGCTTTGTATCCTACGGCTGGCTCTTGCAGAACGCCCCCATTTCTCTGGTTGCAACGTACGCGTACGTCAATCCTGTGGTGGCCGTCCTGCTCGGCAATTGGCTGGGAGCCGAACCGCTGGAGTCACGCATTTGGCTGGCCGCCGCGATCATCATCGGCTCGGTGATTTTGATCAACTCGACGAAAAAGCAGACAGCAGGGACAACGCAGGCCTCGGAGAAATCATCCGTCGAGCAGGAGGTGACATGAAGGGGTCGAATCAATGCCATGGACGCGTGAGTAACGATTGAAAGCGCTCGAAATATAAAGCGCCCTATCGAAACCAAAAATCATAAAAGGAGAAAATCATTATGGAAGCAAAAGATCTTTTGAAACGTGTAAAGGACGACGGGGTGAGTTTCGTCTCTCTGCAATTCACCGACGTGATGGGCACGGTGAAGAGCGTGGACATGCCCGTGAGCGGACTGGAGGGCGCGCTGGAAGACGGCGTGTGGTTCGACGGCTCGTCGGTGGAGGGCTTCGCCCGCATCCAGGAATCGGACATGCGGCTGGTGCTCGATCCCGATACGTACGCGGTGCTCCCCTGGAGTCCCGCCGACCGCCGCCGGGCGCGCGTGTTCTGCGACATCTTCACACCCGACGGCAAGCCTTTCGAGGGCGACCCGCGCGGCGTTCTCAAACGCGCCATGTCCAAACTGGCGGAGCGCGGCTGGACCTATAACATCGGCCCCGAACCCGAGTTCTTCCTGTTCAAGCCTGGCAACGGACACGGCGTGCATCCCGTTCCGCACGATGTGGGCGGTTACTTCGATTTCTCGGCCGACGACGAGGCCGTGCGCGTCCGCACCGAACTCATGGACGCCCTCAACAGCATGGGGCTGGAAGTGGAAGTAGGTCATCACGAGGTGGCGCTCGGCCAGCACGAAATTGATTTTCGCTTTGCCAATGCAATCAAGGCTGCCGATAACGTGCTGACACTCAAATATACGGTCAAGGCCATCGCCGCCCAACACGGACTGACCGCCTCGTTCATGCCCAAACCCGTCTTCGGCATCAACGGCTCAGGCATGCACTGCCATCAGTCGCTGTTCGACAAGAAGGGTGACAACCTGTTCTTCGATGCGAAGGACGAATACCACTTCTCGGACGTCGCCTACTCGTTCATCGCGGGACAACTGAAACATGCCCGCGGACTGGCGGCGGTCGTCGCTCCGACGGTGAACTCATACAAGCGCCTCGTGCCCGGATACGAGGCCCCGGTCTACATCGGCTGGGCGCAGATCAACCGTTCCGCGCTGATTCGCATCCCGCGCTACACCGAGGGGCGGAACAAGTCCATGCGCGCCGAACTGCGCTTCCCCGACCCATCCTCCAATCCATACCTGGCCTTCGCGGCCATGCTGGCCGCCGCGCTCGACGGCATTGACAACAAACTCAAACCGCCCGCGCCGCTCAATAACGTCAACTTGTATCATCTGACAAAGGAAGAGCGCACGAAGATGGGCGTGGGCGAACTGCCGGGCTCGCTGGCAGAGGCTCTAGGCGAACTGGAAAAGGACGAGGTCCTGAAAGCCGCGCTCGGTCCCACCACCTACGAGGCATTCGTCCGCGCCAAGTACGAGGAGTGGGACGAGTACCGCATGCGCGTCAGCGATTACGAGATCGAGCGCTATCTCGAAGTTGCCTGACGGGCAGACTACAAAGAGTTGTTGTACACGAATATGGAATCTAGAAGGCCTCCGAAAGTTTTCGGAGGCCTTCTTTGACAAATGATCCCGGACGGTATCGTTCAACTCTTGATCTTCGCCTTCTCCATCATCTTGCAAAACGAACACAGGCCGGGCGAGGAGGTCGGCTGGCCGCATTGCAGGCAGGGATGCAATTCCAGCGCGGCTTCCTCCTGATCAGTGAACAGTCCGCGCTGGCGGGCTTCGAGGAATTGCAGATAGAAGGTCAATTTCGCGCCGGGGCGGTCGGTTTCGAGGCGGTTTAGAAGTTCTTTGTAGTAAATCGAGTTCGAGCCTTCGGCAAAGGGACATTCTTCATAAATGTATTCGATGCCGCGCAGGACGGCGTACGAGGCCATCTCGCGTTCGTAGAAGCGGCACAGCGGCTTGACCTTGCGCGCCAGCCCGGGCGATTCGGGTAAAACAGGCCCTTGCCGCAGGAGCAAACGCGTGTCCCATTGCAGGGTATTGCCGAACAAGACGGCGGCCTCGTCGTCGAGGTTGTGGCCCGTCGCAAGCACGTCGTAGCCCAGGTCGCGCGCGATGCGGTTCATCACATGGCGCTTGGTCAGCCCGCAGACGGCGCACGGCTTGCCGCGTCCGCGCGTGGACAGTTCCGCCAGCATCGGGATGGGCTGGCCGTATTCCCCCGCCACATCCACGACGTGGAGTTGGAGTCCGTTTTCGGAGGCGAATTTCTCTGTGAGGCGATGCGACTCATCGGAATATCCTACCCCCTGATCGATTCCAAGACCAATGTACAGACCATCGGCCCGATAGCCGAGGCGGATGAGGATGTCCCACAGCGAGAGCGAATCCTTGCCGCCCGAAACCGCCGCGAGGATTTTCTCCCCGCGGTGGAACATGTTGTATTTCTTGATGAAGCGTTCGGTCTGCTCGGGCACCCACTCGAGGAAGTGATCCCTGCACAAAGCCAGTTTGTGCTGGCGCATGTTGACCGAGGCTTTCGAACCACACTTGCGACATTTCATACGAATACCGTTATTCGTTATTCGAGAATCGGGAATCGCACCGGCCACCGACGAACACGGTTCCCGACTCCCCATTTCCGACACACATCATCCGCCAGAAATGACCGCGATCAATTTGACCTCATCGCCGTCATGGAGGATCTCGTCTTCGAGAATCATCTCGCCGTTGCGCGTGGCAATGACCGATTCGGGCAGGACCTCGATCTTTTGCAGGGACGAGAGCAGAGTCATGCCCGGGCGGACCTCGAACTGCTTATCGCGCAGAATCAACTTCACGGTCATGCTTCGGCCCGGGACGCGGCTTTCAACGCGTCGATCAAATCGCTGACGTGGTCGAGCATGGCCTGGCCGCGGAAACTGCCGTACAGCAGGCGGGCGGCGACTTCCTTGTTGATCTTGCGCGGCGCGCCCAGCGTGCGCGAAAGTTTCTGGAGCAGGCCTTTATCGCATTTGTCCAGCAGGTCCACAGGCTTTTCGATGCCCTCGGCCAGGCGCACCTTGCGGTCCCAGCGGCGGGTATCGGGCGGATAATTTTCCGCCTCGTCGAAATCGAAGCAATAGGTATGGAATAACTGGTGCGCGGCCTCGTGGACGTACTGCCATCGGACGTGCGGCGCGGTTTCCTCGAAAAAGAGATGCACCTGCTCTTTGAGTTGTGTCAGAGAATAATCGGGGTTGGCTTTGCAGACTTCAAAGAAACGGAAGATGATCTGCGGGCGGTATTCGTTGGGCGTCATGCGGATCTTCTGCTCGGCCAGGATGTGCAGATAATCGTCCAGCAGGGCTTCGGGAGCCTTCGAATCTCCGGCCGCCAGCCCGACCTCGATCTGCTGGTTGTCGTTCAAGCGCGTCTCGACGATGTCCTTTTGCGATTCGAGAAATTCCTTGAAGTTGGCGAAGCCGTAATTACGCTCACTGAAGGAAGGGTCGAGCCGCAGCATGGCATTCTTCAACTCGGCCGCCAGCACATAGTCGCCCTGACGCGAGAACAGCACGCGCCGCAATAGCTGGCGCGCCTCGCTGATGTCGAACGAGGGCGTGACCTCGACCTCCTTGGCTTCCTCGGCGGGCGCAGGCGTCGTGCCGATCAAACGGTCGTAATAGATGAATTCATCGCAAGCATTGACCAGGTACTCGGCAGTCGCGCCGCTCACACCCAGCCCGATGACCGTGATGCCGCGCGCCCGCAGGCGATGGACGAGCTCGGTGAAATCCCCGTCGCCCGATACCAGCAGGACGTGAGTGATGTTGCTGTTGTCGCTGATCAATTCGAGCGCCTCGATGACGATGCGGATGTCGGCCGCGTTCTTCCCCCTTCGGCTGGAGACGTGCACCAGGTCAATGCCCAGACCGAGCAGTTCGCGCTGTCGGCTCCCGCTGGACGACCAGTCTGCATACGCCTTTCTGACAACGACGCGGCCGATTTGCGCCGCCATTTCCAGTACCCGCCCCCACTCCACTTCCGTATCCCTCCCCATGAGTTCTGCCGCACTGAGTTCGATGTTATCGTAATCAATGAAGACAGCCACCTGAGTATCGCTATTCATAACTAATCTTTCCTTATGTAGTATATTTGGCATCTGAATGCCATACGGCTGAGTATATAATAAAGTGCACGGGGCGTATAGCCCAAAATCAACCACTGGCTTCATCATAAGGAATCTATGCGCATCGGCATGCTGGCAGACGCCTACAAACCGCACGTGAGCGGCATAACCAACTACATGGATTTGATGAAGGAGCGGCTCGAGGCGGCCGGTCACGAGGTGCACTTCTTCACCTTCGGCGATTCCCAATACGATTCCCGTCCGAGCATCCACTGGACGAGAGGCGTTCCTCTTCCCTACAAGGGCTACTACCTTTCCCTGTGGTACAACCGCGCCGCACAGCAGGCGCTCCAAAGCATGGACGTGCTCCACGTCCACCATCCTTTTCTCAGCGGGCAACTGGCCCTGCGCTATGGCCGCCCGCGCGGCATCCCGATCCTCTTCACCAACCACACGCGCTACGACCTCTACGCGCAGACCTACGCCCGCTTCCTGCCGGCAGGCATTGTCCAATCCCTGATTCGCGCCTACATGCCGCGCTTCTGCCGCGCCATTGACCTGACCATCTCCCCCTCCGCGGGGATGGAAAAAGTCCTGCGCGGCATGGGCGTGGACGGCCGAATCGAAGTCGTGCCCAACGGCGTAGACCTGGAACAATTCCAAAATCCAGTCCCGAAACCGCGCGAAGAGTTTGGCATCAAAGATGACGATATCCTCTTGATGTACGCCGGGCGCGTCGCCAACGAGAAGAACCTGCCCCTGCTCTTGCGAACATTCAAGGAAATTTCGCCGCAGTTGGACAACGCCGCTCTGATGATCGTGGGGGGCGGCCCGGCGCTGGAACCGCTCAAGTCGCTCGCTTCTTCGCTGGGACTTTTGGCGCGCGTCCGTTTTACGGGCCAGGTCGCATACCAGGCCCTCCCCGCCTACCTCGCCATGGCGGACGCGTTCGTCACGCCCTCGGTGAGCGAGGTGCATCCATTATCCGTGATCGAGGCCATGGCGGTAGGACTCCCCATCGTGGGTATCCACTCACCGGGCATCAGCGACTCGGTCGAGCACGAGGTCAGCGGCCTGCTCGCGGACGACAAGGCGCAGTTCGCGTCGAACCTGATTCGCATCAGCGCGGATGGCGCGCTCCGCAAGAGACTTGGCAAATCCGCTCGAAAAGCCTCGGCGCGCTTCTCCATTGACAACACAATTCAAACCATGCTCCAGCATTACGAGTCGCTTGTGCGTACGCGGAATTCATTCCGCACTAAAGGCGGTTAGGAACCGCGAAGAAACGGAGCACGCGAAGGGAGTTTAACTTCGCGAAGGAAGAAAAGCTTCGCGGTCTTGGCCTCTTCGCGGTGAATCTTTTCGGTTTCGACACGCTCAACCCGGAGGTTGCGGCAGGAGGCAGCAATGAATATCGCATTACAAACTTTTCGCAATCGGCATGGTTTTTGCATAGCAATACCGAAAGGAAAGTCATGAGAGTCCAGCAACGCATGGGGCGCTGGGGCGAGGCGGCCGCGGCGGAGTATCTCGTCAAGCAAGGCTACGAGATTCTGGCGCGCAATGTCCGCACCGCGCACGGCGAGATTGACATCGTGGCGCGGCAGGGGGAGGTGCTGGTCTTCGTGGAGGTCAAGGCGCGGGCGTCGGGACGATTCGGGCATCCCGAGGAGGCGGTCACGTTCCGCAAACAGGCGCACATCCTGAGCGCGGCCGAGTCCTATTTGCAGGAGCATCCCGAATACGATACCTGGCGCGTGGACGTCCTCTCTATCGAAGGGCGGCCGGGCAAGACGCCGCAGATCGCGCATTTCGAGAATGTGGTGGGGTAGAACATGTTTTTGGAAACATATTCCTCCGGCACGACCCTTCGACAAGGCTTCGATGAACTCAGCCCAACGCCTCAGGGCAACGCCTACCAGTTCACCTCCCAGCGCAACGAGACCGCCCTTGGGCTGTATTTCTACAACGCAAGATGGTATGATCCTTATCTTAACCGCTTTACCCAGCCTGATAGCATTGTGCCAACCCAAACGCAGGGCACGCAGGCGTGAGATAGATATGCGTTTGTAAACAATAATCCTGTCCGCTATACAGACCCAATGGGAAATAAAGCCTGTGACGAAACCGATGCCAATGGGACTTGTTACACCGAAGATGACATCACCAAAGGCAAAAAAGAAGCCGCTTCAAACCAGGGGTGCTCCAATCCAACGTATTGCGAGAATGGAAGGCCAAAATCACCAAGTGGTAATTTGGAGGATTTTGCCCAAGGAGGCGATACCACGACCAAAGAGCCTAAATTACCTGCACATCCATCATCAGGGCGACCACCGTGCAAGGACATTAAAAGCTGTGAATCTGATGCCGCCTTAATGATATTCGAGCTGGTCCACTTAATTGCTTTTGATTTGCTCATGCTAATATTGATTGGTGAAGCAATCGGTGCTGGACCTGCGGGTTGGGTTGGTTTGGCGCTTGTTTCACCAATTATTGTAGCCTTTTATTATAGAACTTGGCAGGTGATTCAAGAAATTCGAGAGTTTTATGAGTGGCGGGATTACTACAATAAAGCGAATCCGTAGTGGGCGTTGTGATTTATCTTCGCTAAAGCCCACGACTTGAAATTTTATAGATGCCAAAGGAAAGGAATGGAATATGGACACAGCGTTTGTGTGGAACATGCTTTTGTTATTGGGAGTAGGAATTTTCATTGGAACAATGCAAAGGCTTGGAAAGATGACGGCAAATAGATTTGCCTTAATTGCAGTGGCATACTTATCGTATTTCGCCATTAGCGCGATTCATGCAAATCCCGATTCTTTATCTCCTGGAGCGAGACGTTTCGAGATTATTCTTCTGTTTGGTATTTGGATACTTGGATACCCATTTGCGCGTTGGATTTATGGGCAGTGGTATACCCGGGATCATTAATGTGCGCACGAGAACCTTGCTCGTATGAACTTCGTTCAGCACCCTGCCGAGGCCTGACCTCGGCCTCTCAGGCGGCGCGAAGTTGGTATACTCTGCAAATGCTCACGGCCCATCCTGGCGGCACGACCTACACCACCTACCAATTCACCTCCCAGCGCAATGAGACCGCCCTCGGGCTGTACTTTTACAATGCCCGCTGGTATGACC
>JBBIKC010000031.1:0-41865 GCA_037445635.1 Chloroflexota bacterium | reverse complement strand
GCGCCGCCGCCGATTTCATCATGGAACGCGACGCCGCCCGCGCGGGCAAGCGCATCGTCGGCGACAAAAGCCCCTCGTCCACGATTCACGGTCAGGCCGTGCGCGACCTCCACGCGGTCTACCCCGACGCGAAACTGGTCTACATCGTCCGCGACGGGCGCGACGTCCTCGTCTCGGAACGCTTCCGCAACTTCGTGGAGGAATCCAAATTCCTGACCGCCGAAGACAAACGCATCCTCGCGGACCTCCGAGCGGATCCCGCTCCATTTAGCGACGGCCGCCGCTCGATCTTCACCGAGACCTTCCTCCGCCGCGTCGCCAAAGGCTGGGTCGCCAACCTGACCGAGACCGAAGACGAAGCCCATCGCCTGTACGGCAAAATTTATTTTGCCATGCGCTACGAAGACCTGCTCTCGACTCCCTTCGATGAAATGACCAAACTCTGGAACTTCCTCGGCGTCCAAGCGGCGAGGTCGCTGGAAAAAACCATCCTCGATGAAATGTCCTCCAATCCCGACGAGGAATGGCAATCCCAACGTAACGGCGACATCTCCTCCTTTCTCCCGAAGGGACAGGCTGGCAATTGGCAGAGGCTGTTCACCGCGCGCGACAAGGCCATCTTCAAAGAGGTCGCTGGCGCGATGTTGGTGAGATGGGGTTACGAGAAAGACAATAATTGGTAAACAGTAGGGACACAGCGAGTTTCAAAAGGGTTTTGACGATAAATCGTCCCGCTGTGTCCCTACGAGGAATAAAAATGTCTGGATTCATCATCCGCCATTACGACCCTGGTAAGGATTTGTCCAATCTCTCGCGCCTCTTGACCGAGATCGAGGCTATGGACCACGATGGCGAGGAGACATCCGAAGAATTCCTACATTCCATGAAAGATTGGCCGAACTTCGATCCCCAGCACAATGTTTGGGTTGCAGAACTTGACGGAAATTTCGTCGGCTACGGACAAGTCCTGCCGCGCACGGGAAGCCCATCCACGATTTACGTTGTCGTCCATCCCAACCAGCGCAGGCAGAGACTTGGAAGCCAATTGCTCGCGCTTGCCCGCTCCCGCCTCGACGCAAGCGAACATTACAAGACGATTCTGATTTATGCCAACGGCCACAACGCGGCTTCGATTGCTTTCCTGAAACATCACGGCTTTGAAATCGCTGGCACATCAGGCGTCATGTTCGCGCCTGTGACCGACCTTCCGCGAGCCAAAATCCCCGCTGGCTTTTCCTTGCGACGCTACCTCGACCTGGGCGATCCGCAAATCCTCGTCCAGGCGTTGAACGAGTGCTACAAAGACCAGGTGGGACACCATCAAAATGTCGCCAGCGCGGATCGCTACCTGGAATATTATGGCGAAGACGGAATTCACCTGCTGTTCGACGACCATGACAAACTGATCGGCATCTGCGCCGCGAAACCCGAGGGCAAAACCGACGAACGCGGAACGTCCGACCTTCTCGACGCGCCTGGCCTGATCAAAGAACTTCGTCATCGCGGCTATCAACGCTTCCTCACCCTCGCTGTGATGAACTGGCTGCGCACAAAGGCCACGCGCCCGGTCACGCTCGAATATTGGGGCGACGACGAGAAAGCCATCGCCATCTATAGCGGACTTGGATTCGAGATGATCAGCGAACTATTGACTTACCAGAAGGAACTCGAATGAAATTCTTGGTCGCTGGCCTCGGCTCCATCGGACGCCGACACTTCCGCAACCTGATCGCCCTCGGCGAAAAAGACATCGTCCTCCTCCGCACGCGCAAGGCCACATTGCCCGACGATGAACTCGCGGGGTATCCCGTTGAAACGGATATTCACGAAGCGCTCGAGAAACACAAACCCGATGCGGTCATTGTGGCAAATCCCACCGCGCTGCATCTCGATGTCGCCATACCCGCCGCGGAAGCGGATTGCGCGATCTTGCTGGAGAAGCCGATTTCCGATTCTCTCGACAGACTGGATGAGTTGCAAAAAGCCGCGCAAAAAAGCGGACGTAAAATCCTCGTCGGTTTTCAATTCCGTTATCACCCCACTCTCAACAAAGCGCGCGAATTGATTCAGGCAGGCGCGCTCGGACAAATCCTCACTGTCCACGCGCACTGGGGCGAATACCTGCCGCAATGGCACCCGTGGGAGGATTATCGCCAGAGTTACGCCGCCCGCGCCGATTTGGGCGGAGGCGTCATCCGCACGCTCACGCATCCGCTGGATTATTTGCGCTGGTTGATTGGCGAGGTCGAGTCGCTCTGGTCGTTCAACGGACACGTCTCTTCGCTTGAACTCGATGTGGAAGATGTGGCCGAGATCGGGTTGAAATTTTCGAGCGGCGCGATTGGCGGTGTGCATTTGAATTACGTGCAACGCCCGCCGAGTCATCGGTTGGAAATTGTTGGAACGAGCGGGACTCTCCGTTGGGATAACGCCGATGGAATTCTGCACTTCCACAAAATGCCCGCCGCGTTTGGCGCGTTCAGCGACAATCCGCCTGCACCCGTCGTCGAGACATTCGCGCCGCACGCGGGCTTCGAGCGGAATCAGCTGTTCGTGGCGCAGACGCGTCATTTTGTCGAAGTCGTGCGCGAGGAGGCCGAACCGAGGTGCGCGCTCGAAGACGGGATTCAGGCTTTGCGTCTCGCGTTGGCCGCGAAGGAGTCTGCATCTTCTGGCCGCGCCGTCGCAATATCTGGAGCGAAAAAGTGAAACCAGATCGCGCCAGGATTTTGGTTGAGGTCGTTCTTTTCTTCGTCGTCGCGGCGTTGATCTATCTTCCGCTGGCGGATCAATTCGGCTATTACAACGACGACTGGTATTCGATGTACGCAGCGCGCGTGGCGGGACCGCAGATCTTCCGCGAGATTTACAGCATCGACCGCCCCGGTCGCGCCTTCGTCATGATGCCGCTTTACATGCTCTTTGGCGGAGACCCGTTTTATTACAGTTTGAGCGCATACCTGTTCCGCGTTCTCGGCGCGTTGACCCTGCTGCGGCTGTTGCGCCTCTTGTGGCCCACGCAACGCAGCGCGACTTTACTGATGTCCTTTTTGTTTCTGATATACCCTGGTTTTCTGTCCCAGCCGAATGCGATTGACTTTCAATCGCACTTGATTGGAATCTGTCTGGCGTTTCTTTCGCTGGGATTTACAGTCGAGGCGTTGGCTGCGGCGAATGTAAAAGCCCGGGTCTTATTCTGGGCGGGCGCGGCCCTCACGGGCTGGGGCTATCTCAGTCAAATGGAGTATTACATCGGGTTCGAGGCCGTACGATTGGCGCTGATCGTTTTACTCGCGCGGCGTGAGAACGGTTTGTGGAAGAAGACGATCCAATCCGCGATCTGGAAGTGGCTGCCCTACGCGGTCATTCCAGCCGTTTATTTGTTCTGGCGAATCTTTCTCTTCGAGAATCAACGCCCCACCACCGATGTGGATTTGCAGTTCGGAAAACTGCTCGAGGCGCCGCTGGAGACGTTATATCGCTGGCTGGTGAATTCGGTTCAAAGCATCTTTAACGTGTTGCTCCTGGCCTGGGGTGTACCGCTCTCCGATCTGTCGTTTTCGCTTGACCTGCGCTCCAAATTGATCAGCCTCGTCCTGGCGGCGGCTGTGCTTGCAATCAGCCTTTTGGCATTGGTCTGGTTGCAGAGGCGGCAGGCGGAATCTGATGACGCGGCGGATTGGCATCGCGAAGCCCTCTGGCTGGGACTGGTCTGGCTCCTGTTCGGCCTGTTGCCCGTCATTATCGCCAACCGCGCTGTGATTTTCCCGAATTATTCGCGTTACGGCCTGGTGAGTTCGGCCGGGGCGGTGCTCGTGCTGGTGTCTGTCTTGTATCAAATCGCTCAGCCTCGCCTGCGAACTGCACTGGTGGCTTTGATGTTATTCATTGCATCGGTGACTCATTATGCAAATGGTGTTGTTCACGCGAATTTCGCGGACGACGTGCGCGCCTTCTGGTGGCAGGCCAGTTGGCGCATCCCGCAGATGACGAAAGGGACGACCATCGTCGCCAATTATCCCCGCGATGGGATTCGGGAGTCCTCGTTCGTCTGGGGTCCGGCCAATCACGTTTATTATCCCGAACTTCTGGACGGGCGCGGGGTTCCCACCGGTGTCTATGCCTTGCTGTTGAACGAAACGACCGTCACGAAAGTTCTCACCCGCCAGCGCTCTTTCCAGGATCAGTACAATGTGGTTGGCACGTACCCGAATTATCGCAACATTCTCATCCTCACCCAGCCGAGCCTCGGCTCATGTGTGCAGGTCATTGACGGAAAACAGCCCGTGTACTCCCCCCGCGAACAGGATGCAATTCGCGTGATCGGACCGTATTCGGAGGCGGAGCAGATCGTGCTGGACGCGCCGTTCCACGTCCCGCCCGAATTTCTCTTCGGCCCCGAGCCGGAGCATGGCTGGTGCTATTACTACGAGAAGGCCGCGTTGGCGCGTCAGCGCGGGGATTGGGCGGAGGTCGTTCGTATCGGCGAGCAGGCCCAAAGCGTCGCCCTGAGCGAGTCGAAGGGTCAGGGATACGAAGCGGGGGATTTGATCGAGTGGATGCCGTTCCTCGAGGCGTACGCGCACGAGGGGGAGGTTGCCCGACTCAGGGCATTGGCCCCGGTCATCGCCTCGGACGCGTATGTGGCGCAACAAGCCTGTCAGGTGCTCAGCAGCATGCAGGGGGTTTCGCCGGCCGTGGCGGAAGTCGTTCAAACCGAGTTTTGTGCCAAAGAATAACTCCAAAATTCATTCACTGAATTTTGGAAAAATTGCGCTATAATTGGCCTCTGCGTCTACCCGCGAGGCCGGGAAATCCTGGCCTCAGCAATCTGATTTTGGAGCAAACATGCCGAAAGCAAATCTCATTCCTCCATACGGCGGAAAACTTGTCAATCTGGTCGTAACCGGCAAGGAGCGCGAGGAACTGCTGGCGCGCGCCTCGAAACTGCCCTCGATCAAGATCACCATGCGCAACCTGTGCGACCTGGAACTACTCGCCACCGGCGGCTTCTCGCCGCTGACCACCTTCATGGGCAAGGCCGATTACGAGCGTGTCCTGCACGAAATGCGCCTCGCGGACGGGACCCTCTTCCCGCTTCCGATTACCCTGACCGCTGATCCCAAAGAACTGCCGACGGTCGGCGAGGACCTCGTCCTGCGAAATGCCAACAACGACGTGATAGCGATCATGCAGTTGGACGAAGTCTATCACTGGGATCTCGAGACGGAGGCCGCGCTGGCCTATGGCTCGACCGACGCCAAGCACCCGATGGTCTCGGAAATGGCGCGCTGGGGCAAGGTGTGCATCAGCGGTCCGCTCAAGGTCGTGAACATGCCGAAGTATCACGACTTCAAGGAACTGCGCCGCACTCCCGCCGAAGTCCGCGCCCTGCTCGAGAAAATGGGACACGATAACGTGGTGGCGTTCCAGACGCGCAATCCCCTGCACCGCATCCACGAGGAACTGACCAAGCGCGCCGCGGCCGAGGTCAAAGGCTCGCTCATCATCCATCCCGTAGTGGGTATGACCAAGCCCGGTGACGTGGATCATTACACCCGCGTCCGCATCTACAAGGCCCTGGTGGAAAATTACTACGACAAGAAGAGCACCATCCTCAGCCTGCTCCCGCTCGCAATGAGGATGGCCGGCCCGAAGGAGGCCCTGCTCCATGCCATCATCCGCCGCAACCACGGCGCGAATCACTTCATCGTCGGGCGCGACCACGCGGGACCCGGCAAGGATTCCACGGGCAAGCCGTTCTACGGTCCGTATGCCGCGCAGGAGATGATGAAGGAGCACGAGGCCGAACTGGGCGTCAAGATGATTCCTTTCGAGGAGCTGGTCTATCTCCCCGACGAAGATCGCTACGTCGAGCAGAAGGATGTGCCGCAGGGTGCGAAGGTGCTCAGCATCTCTGGCACGCAGGTCCGCGACGATTATCTTGCCAAGGGCAAGCTGCTTCCCGAATGGTTCACGCGCCCCGAGACCGCCGAAATCCTGCGCGAGATGTACCCGCCGCGCCACAAGCAGGGCTTTTGCATCTGGTTCACCGGCTTGAGCGGGTCGGGCAAGTCAGCCACGAGCGAAGTCCTGACCGCGCTTCTGCTCGAACGCGGCCGCCAGATCGCCATCCTCGACGGCGACGTGGTGCGCACACACCTCTCGAAGGGCCTCGGCTTCAGCAAGGAAGACCGCGACACCAACATCCTGCGCATCGGCTTCGTGGCGGGCGAGATCGTCCACGCGGGCGGCGCGGTGGTGTGCGCGGCCATCAGTCCCTACCGCGCAGCGCGCGAAGAAGCGCGCAAATTCGTCGGTCCCGACAACTTCGTGATGGTCTATATGGATACGCCCGTTGAGATCTGCGAACAGCGCGATGTGAAGGGCCTGTACGCCAAGGCGCGCCAGGCCATGGCCGAGGGCCACCCGATGGGCTTCACCGGCGTGGACGATCCCTACGAGCCGCCGATTGACCCGGAGATCACTCTGGCGGGTTACGGCGCAACACCGGAAGAAAACGCCCGCAAGATTGTGGATTACCTCGAGTCGCAGGGATTCCTCCTCCCGCAGAAATGATGTCCCCTGCAGGGGCGGACAGATCGTTTGCCCCTGCAGCGTCTTATGACCTCCCGCCGATTTTTTCTCGCCTCACTTCTGACCCTGGGCCTGCTCGCCGTTATCGGGACATTGCTTATTTTGACGGCGACGCCCGAAGGGCTGGGCCTCTCCGACGACGCGATCGCGTACATCGCCGGGGCGCGCTCGATTCTGAACGGGGATGGATACCGCGAGGCATGGCTCGAATCCAACCAGCCTGTGACCCATTTCCCGCCGGGCTTTTCAGGCGCGCTGGCCTTGCTTGGCCTCGTCAGCGGGCTAGACCCGTTGCGCGGGGCGCGCTTCATCAATGCCATATTATTTGGCGTGAACGCGGCTTTGCTCGGCCTGCTCGGCTGGCGCATGACAAAATCGTCCGCGGCGGGCATCGCGCTGGCGGCGCTCTTTATCGCCAACGACTCACTTCTGCGCGTCCATGCCGTGGCGATGAGCGAGCCGCTGTTTCTGTTCTTCAGCCTGCTCACATTTCTGATCTTCGATCTTTCTTTTGAAAAAGAAAAAAACGGTTGGTTAATCGGCGCAGGCATCCTAAGCGGACTGGCTTATCTCACGCGATACTCCGGCCTGGCGCTCGTTGCCACCTTCCTCGCCGCCCTCATGCTGCTGCATGATTCCTGGCGTAAACGATTGACCGGCGCGGCTCTGTTCCTCGCGGGATTCGCCCCCTGGGCCATCGGCTGGGCGGTCCGCAACAGCCTTTTGGGCGGAACTGCCACGAATCGTTCCCTCACCTGGCATCCGCCGACCGTGGAGAATATTCAACTGGGCGTGCGCACGTTTGCCGAGTTCCTCGTTCCCATTCTCGAATGGAAGCGGCCGTTGATCAAGATGCCCGCCTTCTTTCCGACAGTGCTGGCGTTCCTGGGAGTGGGATTGTTGATCTGGCTGGCATGGCGCGCGTGGACCCTCATCCGCGGTTCCTCTCCCCAGGCGGCCGGGGAGACGCTTTCGTTCACCAATGCGCTCTATGTCTTCGGTTACCTCGCGGCGGTGCTGTCGTCCATCAGCCTGTTCGACGCCAGTACGCCGCTCAAAGCGCGCATCCTCGCGCCGATCTATCTTCCCCTGCTCCTCTTGCTGGCCGGCGCGGGGGCGTGGCTGTGGAATCGCCGTCGGCGGGTTTGGCGCGGAGTCGTGTTCGGGCTGGCAATGTTCCTCTTGAGCGTATCCGCCGTCAGTCAGGCGCGAGCCGTTGCCGAATTATCGCGCGGCGGCACGGGCTACGCGTCGTTCCAATGGTACGATTCGGAGGTCATGGCCGCCATCCGCCAACTACCGGATGGCGTGGATATCTACACCAACGAGCCGGGCGCGGTCTATCTGTACGCCGGGCGCGGCACGCACGTCCTGCCGAACGATTACGACCCGGTCACCGCGCAGGCGCGCCCGGGCTATGCCGAGGGCGTGGCGCGTTTGCGGAAGGAAATTCTGGCGGGCCGCGCTGTGCTGGCCATTTTCGATAGCAACGCAGTTGACCCAACACTGACCGAGGGTCTGCCGCTGATTCTGAAATCGGGCGGCGACAAGTTATACGGTTGCCCTGAAAGGACTTTATGACGATCCAGGAAAAATTCGATTTGACCGGCCGGGTCGCCGTCGTCACTGGTGGGGTCGGTTTGCTTGGAAAGGAATTCTGTCGCACACTCGCAGAGGCGGGCGCGGCGGTCGCGGTCGTGGACCTGAATGCGGACGCGACAAAAAAGGTCGCGGATGACCTGGCCGCCGCGGGCTACCGCGCCCTCGGAATCGCGACCGACATCACCAGCCCTGACTCTGTCAACGCGATGGTCGCTTCGGTCGTCTCGACGTTTGGGCGGGTGGACATCCTCGTCAACTCCGCAGCGCTCGATCCCAAGTTCGACCCCGATGCAGCCGCCAAGGGAATCGCTCCCGGCGCGTTCGAGGACTATCCGCTCAAAGATTGGAACGCGGCGTTGAACGTGAATCTGACGGGAATTTTTCTGGTCACGCAGGCGTGCGTCAAGCCGATGATCGCACAAGGAAAGAAGGGCAGTATCATCAACATCTGTTCGACCTACGGGCTGAACGGTCCCGACCAGCGCATCTACATCAAGGATGGGAAGCGCGTGGCGTTCAAGCCCGTTTACTACACCGTGACCAAAGCGGGCGTGATGGGTTTCACCAAATATCTCGCCGCCTATTATGCTGGCACGGAAATCCGCGTCAACGCGCTGACTCCGGGCGGTGTGTTCAACAACCACGAAGATTATTTTGTCCAGAATTATTCCGCCAAAACCATCTTAGGTCGCATGGCGCGCAAGGACGAGATGAACGGCGCGCTGTTGTTCCTCGCCTCGGACGCGTCGTCGTACATGACGGGGAATAATGTGGTGGTGGATGGTGGGTGGACGGCGTGGTAGAAAAAAACGATATTCGATTATTCGATATTCGATTATTCGATATTCGAATATTCGATATTCGATTGTCGAGTATCGAATATCGAATCCTGAATATCAGAAATCAAACATGACTGAAGTTTTAGCCCTCATCCCCGCCCGCGGCGGATCGAAAGGAATCCCTCGCAAAAACATCCGCAATTTCGCGGGTTATCCATTAATCGCATGGAGCATCGCCGCGGCGAAGCAGGCCGCGTCGGTGACGCGCGTCATTGTCTCAACCGACGATGAGGAGATCGCGGCGGCGGCGCGTCAATTCGGCGCGGAGATTCCCTTCCTGCGTCCCGCCGAGTTCGCGCAGGATAACACCACCGACCTGCCCGTCTTCGTCCACGCGTTGAAATGGCTGGACGAACACGAGGGCTACAAGCCCGATGTGGTGGTGCAGTTGCGCCCCACCTCGCCCATCCGTCCGCGCGGACTGGTGGACAAGGCCGTCGAAATTCTGCTTTCTCATCCAGATGCCGATAGTGTGCGCGGCGTCGTCCCCGCGGGACAGAATCCGCACAAGATGTGGCGACTGCCGAATGGCGAAAATGCACCGATGAAAAATCTGCTGGACGTGGAAGGCATTGACGAACCGTACAACGCGCCGCGGCAAATCCTCCCACCTGTTTACTGGCAGACGGGTCACATTGACGCGATCCGCGCGGCGACGATTCTCAACGGCTCGATGAGCGGGAAGAATATCTATCCGCTCATCATTGATGCGCGCTTCACCGTGGACATTGACAATCTGGGAGACTGGGCGCGCTACGAGCATCTCGTCGCCACAGGCGGATTGGACATGGTCTGGGCGGGACGCGCGCGCAGACCGATGCCCGCGACGGTGAAGTTGATCGTCTCGGACTTCGACGGCGTCATCACCGACAACCGCGTCTGGACGAGCGAGGAGGGACTCGAAACGGTGGTCGCTTCACGGTCCGATTCGATGCGGGTGCGCGATCTACGCGAGCGCGGGATTGAGGTGATGATCCTTTCGTCGGAACCCAATCCCGTCGTCCGCGCGCGGGCCGAGAAGATGGGTGTGGAGTCTGTGCAGGGGATTGACATCCGCAGTAAGGGCGAGGCGCTGAAAAAACTGCTGGCCGAGAAAAACGTGGACGCGTCGCAGGTGATTTACATCGGCAACGACCTGAACGACCTGCCGTGTTTCGAGATCGCGGGCTGGGCGGTGGCGGTCGCGGACGCGTATCCCGAAGTGCTGCGCGCCGCCGACCATGTGCTGTCCCGCGCGGGCGGTCATGGCGCGGTGCGCGAGTTGTGCGAGTTGGTGTTGAAGAATATCGATACTCGATAATTCGATATTCGAATATCGAATATCTAGTATCGAATTATCGAATAACGAAACAGGAGATTATATGGCGCGCGAAATCAAACTTGGAAATCGTACCGTCGGCGACGGGCATCCCGCCTACGTCATCGCCGAGATCGGAATCAACCACAACGGCGACCTCGACATCGCCAAGCAGATGATAGACGCCGCGGTGCACGCGGGCGCGGACGCGGTCAAGTTCCAGAAGCGCACCCCCGATGTGTCCACGCCCGAAGCGCAGAAGAGTCAAATGCGGGAGACGCCGTGGGGCTACATCCCCTACATCGAGTATCGCTACAAGGTGGAGTTCGACCAGGCGCAGTATCGTGAGATTGACCGTTACTGCAAATCGAAGGGCATCCCATGGCTGGTCTCGGTGTGGGACGAACCCGCCGTGGATTTCATGGAACAGTTCGAAACGCCCGCCTACAAAGTACCGTCCGCGTCGCTCACCGATCACGCGCTGCTCAGGCATGTCCGCAAGACGGGCAAACCGATCATCATCTCGACGGGCATGTCCACGATGGCGCAGATTCACAAGGCGGTGAAGGTCGCGGGTGAGGAGAATCTCGTCATCATGCACTGCACCAGCACCTATCCGTGCGAACCCGAAGAACTGAATCTCAAAATGATCGAGACGCTCCGCAAGGAATTTCCGCATAACCCCATCGGCTATTCAGGACACGAAGTCGGACTCGTGCCCTCCGCGATTGCCGTCTCGCTCGGCGCGTGCATGGTGGAACGTCACCTCACACTCGACCGCGCCATGTGGGGCAGCGACCAGGCCGCGTCGGTGGAACCCGGCGGCTTCGAGCGGCTGGTGAAATACATCCGCGTCACCGAGGCCTCACTGGGCGACGGCGTAAAGCGCGTGTACGAAAGCGAGAAGCCCTCGCTCAAGAAATTGCGCCGCGTCAACGATGAATAACCACAGATAAACGCAGCTTAACACAGATGGAAAATCTTTTTTATCTGTGTTCATCTGTGGTTTAATAACCCCATGACATTGGCACAATCCATCCGCCGCTCACTACGTCCCCTCGGAAAAACCGCGCAAGCCGTCGTGCATTGGAAGAAATTCACTTTCAACGACGCGCCGCCCATCTTCGGCAACGGCAAACCCAAGAGCGGCTCGCATTTGCTCCTGCAAATTCTCAACGGCTTCACGCGCATCATGCCGTATCGGTACGTCGAGGCAGAGCCGATTCGGACCATCACAAAAGAGGGAAGAAGAAAGACAAAAGAAGAAGTGCTGGATGAATTGACGCGCATCCCGCGCGGCGTGATCGGCTGGGGATATGTGGAGGCGACGCCCGAAAACGTTTCTTCCCTGACCTCGGCCGGGCGCGTCAACTATTTCATTTATCGCGACCCGCGCGACCTGCTCGTCTCGCAAGTCTTCTTCGCGACCGACATGCACGAAGAGCACGGGATGCACGATTTCTACAAGTCGCTTCCCGATTTCAGCGAGCGGCTCAAGATCGCCATCACAGGCATTGACCGCGATGGACTCTACATGGTCAGCGTGAAAGGACGCTACGAGGGCGTCTTCCAATGGCTCGCCACCCCAGGCGTGATGTGCATCCGCTATGAGGACCTGGTCAACAACCGCGACGCCACCCTCGCGTCCATGCTCGACGAGGTGGAAAAGACAGGCTACAAAATCCCCACACCGCGCGAAAAGGCCATGTCCATTTTGATCGAAGCGATCCAGCCGAAGAAGAGTCGCACCTTCCGCTCGGGAAAAACGGGCGGCTGGCGGGAATACTTCGCTGAAGAGCACAAAAAGTTATTCAAGGAAGTGGCGGGGGATCTGCTGGTGAGGCTGGGGTACGAGAAGAGCAACGATTGGTGATAACAAGGTTACTCGCCGCTATGTTCCGCCGAAAAAATAGCCGCGAAAAGAGGGTCGAAGATGTAAGAGATGTATTCGGCGCCAAAGGTGGAGAGATGATCGTCGTCGCGGTAAAGGGGCTCTCCATCTATGGCTACTAAACATCTTTGTTCGTCACACAGTGCTTTTGAGGGGTCAATGACTTGGACGTTGTAATTTTGTTCAATGGAATCGATTGCATGATTGGCAGCAAGGTTCCTTTCCAAATACTCGGTTAAAGTCGGCGCAATGATATTGTTCAAATCCCTCCCGGTGCGTATGGCTATCGAGTTGGCGGATGGTACGTGATGTCCGACTTCAGGTACCTGGGAAACAATGACGACGTCACGGCCCAGCCCGATCAGTGTCCGTACTGTTCGATTTAGCCCAAGGTTGAATAAATCCGCATTGGTGCCGGCCGAGCTTGATCCAGACACTATATCCACCAATTTCACGCTTTCCCCCTCTTCTGTCTTATAGCGGTTCCCGTTTGCAGAAATGCTCCATCTTGCGGCGAGGATGATGGTTCTTAACTCTGGATGGGTCTTTATATAGTCGAGTACGGCATTGTTGAATTGATAGCAGGTTTCACGATTGACCCGGTCTATGCCAAGCAGAGGGGGACATGCACTGGCAAAGACGATATAGCCGCTTACCATCTTTCTGGATGCAGACGCGCTAACAGACGGCGCCAGGGCGCGTACGTGCGAGTCTCCCCAAAACAGAAAACTCGTTTTTTGTCCGTCTGCACCAATTGTACATAGTGTGAGGTCGGCGGGTATGTTGTTTATGTCGACTTCACAGCGTTTCCATTTTGTCCATTGATAATCTGATTCGTCGAATCTGGTGGTATGCCGCGAATCGAAACGATGCGGAAGGCCATCTTCAAAATAGACGAAAGCCCCCGCCGTCAAAGTCAGAGCCATGGCAATGCCCGCCAGTGTAAATATAGCGGGTCTCCTGAGAAACGTTCTTGCACGGAACGGATTCTCGATGAACTTCCAGGATAGGGTGGATATTGCTATGCTTGTCGACAGCCATAGGAGCGCATCCCCCGTTGTCGGCTCGCGTATGATGTAATATCTTCCAAACACGATCAATGGCCAGTGCCATAGATAAAGGGAATAGGAAATTTTCCCGATAAACACGAGGGGTCCCCAACTCAGGATTTTCCCTGCAAAAGTATCCCTCTTGATCCCACTCTGAATGATCAGCGCCGAACCCAGGGTAGGGAGGAGCGCTGTGATTCCTGGAAATGGTGTATCGTGTGTATAAAGGAACACACTCGTCAGAATCAACGCGATCCCTGTCAGCCCCAGCACATTGCGAGTCTTCGTATTGAAATCGGGAGGTATTATGTTGAGTGCAAGCACACTGCCGATCAGCAGTTCCCAGGCGCGCAGGTGCGCGAGATAGAAGGCCGCCGACGGATCGCGGAATACCACATATGCGCTGAGAACAAACGAAACCAAAGTAAGCAGGATAAGTATGGTTTTTAACCCGGATTTGAAAAAACGGATCATTGTTACAATAAGTAATGGGAAGAAAATGTAGAACTGTTCTTCGACTGCCAGCGACCATGTGTGCAGGAGGGGTTTGAGCGTGGAAGGCTCTTCGAAATATCCTGTTTGTGACCAAAACAGCACGTTGGATAAAAAGAGCGTGGTGGCGAGGACGCTTTTACTACAGTCTAGAAATTCATTCGCATCGAATAGCAGGGCGCTGACAGCAAGAGTAAATGCAATGACAGTGAAGATGGCAGGAAATATGCGGCGGATCCGCCGCTCGTAAAATCGTAAAATCGAAAATTCTTTTGCCTCGATTTCCTTGACAATCATATTGGTGATCAGGTAGCCGGAGATCACGAAAAACACATCCACACCGACAAAACCGCCGGAGAAGGCGTTCGCCCCCATGTGATAAAAAAGCACAGCCAGGATCGCAATCGCTCTCAGGCCGTCAATGTCCGGCCGATAGTCCATCTTCGAATTCATATCTTTTTTCTTTCGCCTCTTTCCTGGGGCCTGTATGCAAACAGGTTGGCAGATGGTCGAACAGGCGGCGGGCTCCCCGACACCTGCACTTGTGCCTGGCGCAAGTGTATGCCCTTACGGGCTGCTCAACCGCCGTACAGGAACCACAATTTGAATCTGCATGCGCACTCTAATCATAATGAAATCACATACAGAGCATCAATGTCTCTCATGTATAATAAAGCAAGCGCGGATCGAATTGCTTCCAGATCGGCAACCATGGATCAACTCGCTGAATTCTACTACCAACGCCTTAAACGCGGACTTGCGCGCCATTTCAACAATTTTCGCATTGCGAAGATGGCCATGCACGTCGCACGTCGCACGCCTACACTCCATGGCGCGCCTATTGCCTTTTTCAAGGCTTCCAGCGGTATTGACGATCTTTCGTGGAACAGCGGGTTTCATCTGCTGGCTTCGTGGGCGTTGCGCTTGAGGGGAATCCCTGTCGCGTATTTTGCCTGCAACGCGGGCATGAGCAAGTGCGTGCTGGGGACGAACCGAGACGATCCGCACAAAGAAATGCCATGCAGGTCGTGTGTGTATCAATCGCGGGTGTTATACACGGGTGCACATGTAAACTGGTTCGGCTTTCAACGTGACGAGGAACTCGCCTCTGCCATCTCGCAACTTTCTCTGAATGAGTTAATGAACTTCGAATGGACTCTTAACTATGAACCTGTCATTGCGAGCGAAGCGAAGCAATCTCCCGTCGAGGCGGGGATTGCTTCGACGGCATCCTTCGACTACGCTTCGCTCCGCTCAGGACGCCGCCTCGCAATGACAGTGCCGTTGGGCGCGCTGTGCCTGCCCGGCCTGCGCTGGATTTTACGCATCCATCACTTTACCGATGACGAGCCGACGCGTTATCTTATGCGGGAATATATCCTGTCGGCGTGGAATGTGGCGCGGAAATTCTCGGACTTTCTCGATCAGACTCAGCCGAGGGCTGTAGTCGTGTTCAACGGACAATTCTTCCCCGAAGCGACGGCGCGCTGGGTGGCGCAAAAGCGCGGTATCCGCGTCATCACGCATGAGGTGGGGTTGCAGCCCGCATCCGCCTTTTTTACCGACGGCGAAGCAACCGCCTACCCGATCCACATCCCCGATGAATTTGAATTGAACGACGAACAAAACGCAAAACTGGACGCGTATCTCGCGAAAAGATTCCAGGGCGATTTCACAATGGCGGGAATCAGGTTTTGGCCTGATATGAAGGGATTGGATGAGTCGTTTTTACAAAAAGCCGCGCAGTTTATACAGATTGTCCCCATCTTTACCAATGTCATCTTCGATACGAGTCAGCCGCACGCGAACACTGTCTTCGAGGATATGTTCGACTGGCTGGACATGACCCTCGAGGTGATTCGCGAACACCCTGAGACATTGTTCGTCATCCGCGCCCACCCCGACGAGTTGCGCGTGAGAAAATCCAGCCGCGAGACGGTGGCGGCATGGGTCGAAGCCAGCCGCGCGGACCGAGAGCCGAATGTCGTCTTTGTGGGACCAAATGAAACGCTCAGTTCGTACGAGCTGATACAGAAATCCAAGTTTGTGATGGTCTATAACTCGACGATTGGGCTGGAGGCTTCGATCATGGGCGTGGCGGTGCTGTGCGCAGGGCGGGCGCGCTTCACGCAGTATCCCACCGTGTTCTTCCCACAGACGGTGGATGAAGTAAGAAGAAAGATGAAAGAGTTTTTGGACGCGGAGAAAATCGAAGTTCCCGCGGAGTTCAAACGCAATGCGCGCAGGTTTTTGTATTACCAGTTGTTCAGGACTTCATTGCCATTTGGAGAGTTTCTTAAGCCGTCTGTGCGCACGACGCAAGCGTGGTTAAAGTCATTTGGGTTAGAGGAGTTAATGGAGTCGGAGGCGGTGAAGGTGATTTTGGAGGGAGTATTGGAGGGTGGTGATTTTTTACTAGGGGATTCTTAACGAAGAGAGTACACTCCAACATCACGGGGTAATGAATTTGCTCGGCGCAATCAGCACTCCATACCAGTACAGACTCCCGTCCGGCAGGCGCGTGGCGTAGAGGAGAGCCTCGCTTGCGCCGTCCAATCCCCACCCGGAGACGAATAGCGCCTGTGATTTTGTGGGATCTAGTCCCATGATGGCGTAGGGATCAAAGCCGCCCAACAGGACAGTGAGGTCCTTGTTAGGGTCGGCGGTGAGGACGGTGTTCGCGCCGATATAATTATTCCGCAACTGCTCGACGGCTTCGTCCGGCGTGGAGGCGAATCCCTGGGATTGCCAGAAGGCGAAGATGAAGGATTGATCCATCAGGACTTTCGCAACTTCGTAGTTTCGGGCGTTCAACGCCTCGACCACTTGCTGGTTGAATCGCGCGAAGTCGCGCGTGACCAGCTCGAAGGTCTGCTCGACGCCGTTGGCATTGACCGTGTAGCGGGCTGGCGGTAAATTGCTCACGTCCAACGCGATGACCTGCTCGAAGGAAGTGGGCACGGGATTGCAGGCCGCAAACGGATCAGTGGCAGTCGTCAACGTCAATCGGAACGTATTGCCGTCGCGCGCTTGGCTGATCGAAGAGATCGTCGTGCAACCGCTGTCGGGAAGTTGGCCGCGCACAATGGCGTTGGCTCCCAGCGGCTGTGACTCCACGATCTGAACTTCCACACTTTGGACAGGGGCGAGGTTGGCAATGGCCGTCGGTGTAGGTGTGGGCGTCGAGGGCAGCCAGGTAAAGGTCGAGACGATGGTGCCGAAGACCGCCGACTCAGCCGCTTCGTCGAAGACCGGAGGCGCCGGGGTGGGGAAACTGCCCGGGTTGAGCGAATGCAGGACAAAGTCCAGGCTGACGCAAACGTTCCCTCTTTGCGTCGAATAGGCAACCCATTGATAGAGATTTCCCGCCGCGCCCTCCGCCCCGGTCTCTTTCAGGAAGGGGATGCCGTTGATCGTCACCGTCTCGGAGGATTGCGAACCCAGCGGGCTTTGACACACGCTGAGGTTCTCCGCGACGATGATCTCCAGATATTTTTCCACCAGATTCGTGTCGTGACGGAAAGGCAGGTCAATGCGGGC
This sequence comes from Chloroflexota bacterium, assembly GCA_037445635.1. Classification (GTDB taxonomy): domain Bacteria; phylum Chloroflexota; class Anaerolineae; order Anaerolineales; family Villigracilaceae; genus JBFMCC01. Next base: position 24,558 of record JBBIKC010000031.1, on the reverse strand, counting down.
GTAATTGGGATTATTGCTAGGGAGGTCTTCGAGGCGCGGCGGATACATGAGCGTGAAGCCATAGGTTGAGTTGGTGTATAACAACCAATCGCCTGTGAAGGATGTGGGCGTCGGCGTCGCTGTGGTGGTAGCGGTCGCCGTGGCTGTCGGCGTGGACGTGGAGGTCGGCGTCGCAGTGGGTGTGACAGTTGGAGTCACGGGCGGCCCTCCCGCGCGGATAATATACGGCGCGGTCCATCTCACCCGGTCGCCATTGGAACTGCCGGTGGCAAGGATGGTCAGAATGAAGCGCACGCTCTGCCCGGCCAACGGACTCAGGTTCAAGTCAGCGGTATAGTTGAGGCCTTCGTTTTTCTCGCGGAATGTCCAGAAGTTTTTGAGCGACCCGGTGGCGGTCAGGTAATCCAACTGGAAGGTCACATAACAGCTGTAACCGTATTCGCATCCGATCACGGCGCGGAAGCGGTCTCCGGGCTGAACAGTGAACGCGGGGTAAATGCCCTGAATGTAACCGTTGTATTTGTTCTCGGGCGCGGCCAGCAGAGACGGAGCAGGCCCCATGGTCCCATCTTCGAGACGGGTGGAATTCGACGCGATCATGAAGCCTTTGTTATCGCCCTCCACGCCCGGACACGGCAGGACGCCCGCGCCGCTTCGCCATTGCGCCGCGCAGGCGTTGGCGACGAAGTCATACCCGGACCCGGCGGGGATGTCACCGGCAACGTTGATCTCCACCCAGATGGGATTGGCCGCGTTCGTACCGACGCCGAACAACGCGCCGCCGGCGGTGCTCAAGACCCAGTTGCCGCGATACCGCCCGGCGGTGGCCGGCGCGGCCATGTTGACCGTGAGATCGACCGTCTCGCCCGGGGAAACGGCGCGCGGCATGTTGATCGAAGTGGGCGCGCTCATCTGTTCCCCGCTGTAGAAGAGGAACTTGTAGGCGGTCGTCCAGCCGCAACTACCCGAATTTTTCACCCGCCAGGTTTTCGTGAAGGCCGCGCCCGGCGCAAAGAAAGTCCCGTCCGGCACAGTGATGTCTGCGACGAAGGAGGCCTTGTTGCATCCAGCCGGTCCGAGGGTGGGGGGCGGCTGGCCAAAGGCTGTCGCGGTCGGTGTAAAGGGCGGGAGAGGCGTGAACGTAAACGGAGGCGACTCCACGGTCCCGCTGCGGACGATGCGCGGCGCTCCCCAGATGGCGCGGTCGCCGGTGGGATATCCGGTGGCGAGAATCATCAATACGAATCGCACGCGTTGCCCGGCCAGTCGACTCAGGTCAATGCTGGCGCGATAAAAGCGGCCTTCGTACGTCTCCTTAAACGACCACAGTTCTCTCTGGTTCCCGGCCGGGGTGATGTAATCAATACGGAACGTGACATAACAGCCAGCCGCGCCGAACTCGCAGTTGACGAGCGTTTGCAGTTTATCCCCGGCCTGGACTTGAATCTCCGGGTAGGCGGCCTGGATGTAGCCGTTGTATTTGTTGTGCGGGACGAACAGCAGGCCCGGCGATGAATCAAAAGAGTCGTCTTCTAGATGCGGATTGTTGATCTGATACGAGTAACCGCGGCTGTCCCCGCTGGTGCCCGGATAGGGCAGAATGCCTCGCTCGCTTTTCCATTCCGCGTAGGGCGCGTTGGCGACGAAATCATAGACGATGGCGCTGGTCTCGATCACGTTGATGTCCACCCAAAACGGATTGCTGGCCATATCACCGATTCCGAACTGAACGCCGGAGGCGTTGCTTAATTTCCACAGTCCTTTGTAATGACCGGCGGCCATCGGCGCGGTCAGGTTAACCGACATATCCAGCATCTGCCCGGGCGGCACGTTGACTGGAATGTTTACCGCGGGCGGTGCACTCATCGTGTCGCCGCCAGCCCACACGAGGGTATATGCTGTCGTCCACGTGCATGTGCCGTTGTTCAATAATCGCCAGGTCTTGGTGAACGCGGTGCCGGGCGCGAAGGCAGTCCCATCGGGGACGGTCAGATCTGAGATGAACTGCGCGGAATCGCAATACGTATCTGCCTTCGCTGGGGGAACGACCTGGGTTGTCAACAGCCCCGCTAGAATGAGCGTGCCAAGTGCCATCCGTCTGAACATAAGACCTCCGGACGATACGCTTCACAATGATTATACCCTCATCCTGAAATCGAACAGATTTGGTATTCAATCGGTCGGCGGATGCAAAGTCGTGGTTTAATATCCCCCATGTCCCTCAAATCTGCCCTGCGCGCCCTGCTCTATCGAGCCGAAAAACTCGCCCAGCGCGCCCGCTTCGCGTCCCTGCCTGCGCCGCAAGACGGCTGGCCGATTCTGCTGGGCATCTCCTTTCCCAAAAGCGGCACGCACCTGCTCGACCAGATCCTGCTCGGCTTCTCGAAGGCCGCGCCGTTCGCGAAGCGCGTCCATTCGTTCTATGCCGAATACGAGGGCGAAAGCGGACGCAAGCGCGCGCCGCAGCAGGCCCTCGACTGGCTGGATTCCCTCCGTCCCTGCGACGTGGCCTCGGCGCATCTCTTCGCGCGACCCGAGGCCGTCTCGCGCGTGACCTCGTCCGCGTTCGTGCCCTATTTCATCTTCCGCGATCCGCGCGACGTGGTCGTCTCGCACGTCTTTTATGTGACCGAAATGGAGGCGCGCCACGTCCATCACGAGTATTACACGTCCCTGCCTGACTTTGACGCGCGCCTCAAGGTCAGCATTCTGGGCAGGCCAGAACTCGACATCGAATTTCCCAATATCGCCGAACGCTTTGCCCCCTATCTCGGCTGGCTCGACCATCCCGAAGTGCTGGCGCTTCATTTCGAGGACCTGGTTAACGACCGCGCTGCGGCTCTGGCGCGCATCGTGAATCATTTCCTCGCCCGCGTGCCTCTGGCGGTTTCCCAAAAGACGATTCTCGATTCTCTTGAATCTTCCATCAACCCGGGCAAGTCTCCCACCTTCCGTTCGGGGAAGACGGGGGAATGGAAGAAGCATTTTACAGAGGAGCATAAAAAGATTTTCAAAGATGCGGCAGGAGAATTATTAATCAAATTGGGATATGAATTATCCAATGATTGGTAGGGGCGGATCGGCGTGTCCGCCCAAGCCCAGTATTAGGGCAGACACACAGGTCTGCTGACAATTTCTATGAAATGTTCTATTATCATCCGCGCGTATAACGAAGAGAAACACATCGGACGCCTGCTGGAGGGAATTCGCCAGCAGACGGTCAAGGATGTGGAGATCATCCTGGTTGATTCTGGTTCGACAGACTCGACCGTTGCTGTCGCCGAATCTTTTGGCGCGCGTGTCGTGCGGATTCCGTCAGCGGAGTTCACGTTCGGGCGGTCGCTCAACTTCGGGGTCCGCGAAGCGACGCGTGAACTGGTCGTCATTGCCAGCGCGCATGTCTATCCCGTCTATCCCGACTGGCTGGAGACTCTGTTGCGTCCCTTTGAGGATGAGAAAGTCGCGCTGACGTATGGCAAACAGCGCGGACCCGAATCCGCGAAGTATTCGGAACAGCAGATCTATCATCAGTGGTATCCCGATGTGAGCAAGCCGCGGCAGGAGACTGCTTTTTGCAACAACGCCAACGCCGCAATCCGAAGAAGTTTGTGGGAGGTGCATCCCTACGACGAAACGCTGACCGGGCTGGAGGACCTGGCGTGGGCCAAGTGGGCGAAGGACCAGGGATACGCCATCGCGTACGCGGCCGAGGCGGAGATTGTGCATGTGCACGATGAGACGCCGCGCGGCGTGTTCAACCGTTATCGCCGCGAGGCCATGGCTTTCAGGCAGATTTATCCCGAAGCGCATTTCAGTCTGTATGATTTTGCGCGCCTGACGGCGACGAATATTTTGAGCGACTTGTGGCACGCGGCGCGGGAAGGCGTGTTGTGGAAGAATATCGCTTCGATCTTCTGGTTCCGCTTCATGCAGTTTCATGGCACAAGAACGGGCCACCGCGAGACCAGCCTGGTCACGCCGCAGCTGCGCGAGACGTTTTATTACGCGCGGGAAAGAAGGAGGAAGGAGGAAAAAAAGAGGGATGTCGAGCCGATCAGGTATAACGGGTAAACTGTTCCAGTTGAATTTCGATGAATTTCTGCTCGTTGCAAACACCTTCAGAATCTGTCACTGCAAGCGGAGCGACACTTGCGCCGCACTGCGTTCGGCGAAGGGCGAGTGGGCCGAGATGCCCATGTTGATTACTGATGAGATGCTGGATAAGTTTTGCTTGGTGACGGATGAAAAGAACCTGGCGGGCGAGTTGAAGAAGAGATATGAGGGAAATGCGGACAGGCTGACGCTGTACAGTCCATTTGTGCCAGGTGAGAGGGATGAGTGGTGGAGAAAATTGACAGGGGTAATTGCAAAGTGAACCAAATTTCGTACCGCGCTTTTCGGGACAGTAACGACTTAGAATCCATTCTGGAATTGTTAGTCCATGTTCGGCCTGCTGTACAACTTACCGATTATCCAAGCCGCGTGGACCTGCACGAACTGCTTCAATCTCCGGTGATTCAATCTCATACGCGCCTCTGGTTCGATGGGGAAGAATTGGTTGCTTTTGCGTTAGTGGACGAGTACAACAACCTGCTGTTTGATTGTTCCCCTGTGCATCTTGAATGGCTTGGGGATGAAATCATTCCATGGGGGGTGGATTGTCTGAAACCAGGCGGGGCGCGGACGCTGGACGCGAATTGCCGCGCAAGCGACAGGTCACGAATCGCTTTTCTTGAAAGTCATGGGTTCAAAAGAAAGAGTGTAGAGACCATTTCCATGCTTCGTGATTTGACGCGGCCGATACCCGAAGTGGTCCTGCCCGCGGGGTTTGCCATCCGTTGCGTAACAGGTGAAGAAGAAGCGCCCGCCCTGGCTGAACTGCATCGCGCCGCGTTCGGGTCGGACTACATGACGACCGAGAACCGTCTTGCCATGATGCGCGTGCCAGAATACGATCCAAGCCTAGACCTGGTCGTCGTCGCGCCCGATGGACGCCTCGCCGCGTATTGCATGTGTTCCATCAGCGAGGAGGAAAATCGAATCACAGGCCGAAAAGAGGGACAAACCGATCCCGTGGCAACGCATCCGCGCTTCCAAAAGATGGGGCTTGCGCGCGCATTACTGTTGAAGGGCCTGCATCTGCTCAGAGACCGCGGCATGGATTTTGCAGGCCTTGGGACGAGTAGCGAGAATATTGCCATGCAAAAAACAGCCGAATCGGTTGGATTTTACGTTACACTTAGAAAAATCTGGTTCGAGAAAGAGATTTAGATATGGACTTTTCTGATTATCAGAAGAAATCCCGCGCTACCGCCAAATATCCCTCCATCGGACATCCCGTCATTTATCCCGTCCTCGGACTTGCCAACGAGGCGGGGGAAGTGGCAGGCAAGGTCAAGAAGGTCTTCCGCGACAAGGGCGGGGAGATCAATGAAGAAACGCGCGCCGCCCTCGGGTCCGAACTGGGAGACGTGCTGTGGTACTTGTCTCAGGTTTGCACCGAACTTGGGTTGTCTCTCGATGAAGTCGCGAAGCAGAACATCGCCAAACTCTACGACCGCCTCGAACGCGGCGTCATCCGCGGCGACGGCGATAATCGGTGAGATATCGCGGCAGCACGTGAACCATCGCACTATTCGTTAGGAAACTCTAACCTTTTTCCTACACTATCCCCCTCGCTTTTTGGTAGAATCCCGCCAGACCTCATCCGATTTATTGAGGTCGAGGAGAGACAAGACACTATGGCTGGCATGGAACGCTTTACCCAGCGGGCAAGACGGGTGCTGAGCCTCGCCCACCAGGAGGCCGAACGCTCCCACACCGATATGATTGGAACCGAACACCTCCTGCTCGGTCTCGCCGATGAAGAAGGCGGCGTGGCCGGGCGCGTTTTACGCGAACTCGGCCTGGTCCCCGAGCGCATCCGCGAGATGGTGGGGCGCATCAGCGTGGAACGGCGGCAGGCCGCGATGGACAAGATCGAACTTGCCCCCGACACACAACAGGTTTTGGAATATGCCATTGACGAGGCCGGCCGCCTCGGCCACCACTACATCGGCACGGAACACCTCCTGCTCGGACTCGTCCGCATCGAGGGCCGGGCCATGGACGTCCTGCGCCGCCTCGGCGTGACTCCCGACCAGATCCGCCGCCAGACGCGCCGCGTGCTCAACGAAGGCGCGGCAGCCGGGACCCCGGCCGGGCCGGCTCGCGGCGAGCCGCAGAGGCCCGGCGCGCAGGGACAGAAGACCCCGCTGGTGGACCAACTCGCCACCGACCTGACCTCTCTGGCCGAAGAGAAGAAACTCGACCCGGTCATCGGCCGCCAGATGGAGATCGAGCGCGTCATCCAAATTTTGGCGCGCCGCACCAAGAACAATCCCGCGCTGATCGGCGAGCCGGGCGTGGGCAAAACGGCCATCGTGGAGGGCCTTGCCCAGCGCATCGTCGAAGGTGACGTCCCCGCGCCGCTGATGAACAAGCGCGTGTTGCAACTCGACGTTGGATCGCTGGTGGCGGGCACGATGTACCGCGGCCAATTCGAAGAAAGACTCAAACGCGTTATTGACGAACTCAAGCAGTCGGGCGCAATTCTCTTTATTGATGAAGTCCATATGCTCGTCGGCGCAGGCGCGGCAGGCTCCTCGGTGGATGCCGCCAATATTCTCAAGCCCGCGCTCTCGCGCGGCGAATTGCAGGTCATCGGCGCGACCACGCTCGATGAATACCGCAAGCACATCGAATCCGACGCGGCGCTTGAACGCCGCTTCCAGCCCGTCCAGGTGGACGAGCCGTCGGTGGAAGAGACCATCGAAATCCTCAAAGGCATCCGCAGCGCCTATGAGGATCATCACCACCTCGTCATTTCGGACGAGGCGCTCGACGCGGCGGCCAACCTCTCGTCACGATATGTGACCGAGCGCTTCCTCCCCGACAAGGCGATTGACCTGATTGACGAATCGTCCTCGCGCGTCCGCATGTATAAGTCTCCCGCGGCCAAGCAGGCGAAAGACCTCTTCGGCAAACTGCGCTCGGCGCGCCAGAACCGCGCCCTGGCGCAGGAGGAAGGCAACCTCGATGAGATTCGCGAATGGGAGGAGCGCGCCCTCGACATCGAAGGCCAGTTGGAGCGCATGCGCTCCGGCTGGGACCGCGCCAACAGCCCGGTCGTCTCGGCGGAGGACATTGCCGAGGTCGTCTCGATGTGGACCGGCGTGCCGCTGATGCAGCTCGCGGAAGAAGAGTCACAGCGGCTGCTCAAGATGGAGGATGAATTACGCAAGTCCATCATCGGGCAGGAGGACGCCATCGTGGCGATTTCACGCGCGGTGCGCCGCGCCCGCGCGGGTCTCAAAGACCCGAAGCGGCCGATCGGTTCGTTCATGTTCCTCGGCCCGACCGGCGTCGGCAAGACCGAGTTGACCAAGGCCCTCGCCAAGTTCATGTTTGGGAGTGAAGAGGCCGCCATCCAGTTGGATATGTCCGAGTTTATGGAGAGGCACACGGCCTCCCGTCTCGTCGGCGCTCCGCCCGGATATATCGGTTACGAAGACGCGGGTCAACTGACCGAGGCGCTTCGCCGCCGCCCGTATTCGATTGTCGTTTTCGATGAGGTCGAGAAAGCGCATCCCGAAGTCCACAACATGTTGTTGCAGATCATGGAAGAGGGCCATCTGAGCGACGCCAAGGGCCGCAAGGTGGACTTCCGCAACGCCATCATCGTGATGACCTCCAACATCGGCGCGGACCTGATCAAGAAGCAGACCGGTCTCGGCTTCCAGACGAAGCGAGACGAGGCCGCCGAGGAGAAGGTCTCTTACGAGGAGATGCGCAAGAAACTGAACGAGTCGCTCAAGCGCGCTTTTCGCCCCGAGTTCATCAACCGCCTCGACGCGACCGTCATCTTCCGCTCATTGAATAAGGATGACATCCAGCAGATTGTCTCGCTCGAACTGGCTAAAGTGGCCGAGCGTTTGAAGGAACACAACCTGACTCTGACCGCCACACCCGAGGCCTTGTCCGCGTTGGCGGATCAGGGCTACGATCCCGAGTTTGGGGCGCGGCCCCTGCGCCGCGTGATCCAGCAGAAGGTGGAGGATCCGCTCTCCGATAAATTGCTGGCGGGCGAGTTCGTCAACGGCGACACGATCTCGGTGGAGATGAACCAGGATGGAGAGATAGAATTGCAGCGCGAGAACCGGAAGGAAGAAGCGCCGGTAGTATAGGATGAGACTGGAGAATTGGAGAGCAGAGACCTGTCTCTGCTCTCTTTATTCTTGTCTCCTCCACCTCGTGATCAGCATCTTCAACTGGATTCGCACGCGCGCGTCTGCATTCGCCACTGCCCACATCGAACGGATGTTGCGCCACACTTCTTCACTGACGGTGATGGAGTTCGACCATTCGGCTTCAAGGTGCTCCTGCATTTCCTTCGGCGAATCCCAGTAGTAGTTGAATGGAAAAAACTTCTCCTGTTCCTTGGTGAACCAGCCTTGTTCTTCAACCTTTGCAATGGAACGGTTGGCGGCTTCATCACTGGCGCGGTCGTCGGGCAGTTGATCCGCCGTCCCCGCGAGACGCGTTTCACTGGCGGAAACGATCTCCACAGGCGCGTATTCCAACAGCGGACGCAAGTCGATCAACACAGCCTCGCGGACGAGCACACGTCGGATTTCACCCAGGGCATGGACCATGCCCGCGCGCTCAATTCATCAGAGCGACCAGGACAGGACGGCGAGATCGAACGTCTCTTTTGCAAACGGCAAATGGATGGAGTCGGCGTTAGCGAAAACCACCTTGTCGGTTAGATCAGAAGGGTGGTCAATCCTTGCGATGCGCAAATCGTCTCTCGCGATTTCAACACCAACAACGCGACCAACGGAGCGCGCATACCGCCAGGTCAATCGCCCGTCGCCGCAGCCGATCTCCAGCACGCGCTGTGAAGTAGAAAAATTCGAGAATTGATTCAGGAACTTGATTTCGTTGTGCTCGGGATCTTTTTGAGCGGCCATGACATGTCTCGTTTGTAATACTTTCTTAATAAGATTTTACCCTCTTATCCCGTCCATTGAGCAGGCAGAAATCATTAGAGAAGGAGAATTTATCATGAATGCGAATTATCAGGTTGCGACTCTGGCTGGCGGCTGTTTCTGGTGTCTCGAAGCCGTCTTCGACGAGGTCAAGGGCGTGGTCTCGGTCGAATCGGGCTACGCGGGCGGACGGATTGAAAATCCGTCCTACAAAGCCGTCTGCACCGGAGCGACCGGTCACGCCGAAGTCGTGCAAGTGACCTTCGACCCGGGCATCGTCTCCTACCGGGACCTGTTGAATGTCTTCTTCGCCATCCACGATCCCACCACGCTGAATCGCCAGGGCGCGGATGTGGGCACGCAGTATCGCTCCGCCATCTTCTATCATGATGACGAGCAGAAGCGGATCGCCGAGGGACTCATCAGCGAGTTGAATGCCCGGGGAATCTGGGATGGGCCTGTCGTCACAGAAGTGACGCGCTTCGATAAGTTCTACATGGCCGAGGATTATCACCAGGAATACTTCGCAAAGAATCCGTATCAACCTTATTGTCGGGCGGTGGTCGCGCCGAAGGTGGCGAAGTTCCGCAAACACTTTTTGGATATGCTGAAGAAACAACCGGCGTGAGCGAAAGACCCTGAAGGCCTGCAAGACCTTCAGGGTCTGATTTTTGTTATACTTGCCTCGCCCATGAACAGCAATTTGTCTCCGATTTTCCACGTCCGCGACATTCCCATTTACGGCGACGCGATCCTGGCCCCGATGGACGGTTACTCCGACTGGCCGTTTCGGTCGCTTTGCCGCGCGCTGGGATCGGCGATGAGTTACACCGAGTTCGTGCAGGTGGACAAGATTCTCAACCGTTCCAACCAGCCGCGCAAGAAACTGTATTTCGAGGAGGCGGAACGCCCCGTCACGTTTCAACTCTACGGCGACAATCCCGACCTGATCCTCGAGGCCGCGCTGCGCGTGCAGGAATTGGGTCCCGACATCATTGACATCAACATGGGCTGTCCCGCCAAGAGCGTGGCGCACCGCGGCGCCGGGGTGGGACTGATGCGCTCGCCGTTGAAGATCGCCCGCACGTTCAGGAAGTTGACCGCCGCGTTGAAGGTTCCCGTGACAGGGAAAATCCGTCTCGGCTGGGAGGATAACAGGAATTACAAACTTGTCGCCCGCATTGTGGAGGAGAACGGCGGGTCGCTGATCGCCCTGCACGGACGCACCAAGGAGCAAAGTTACAGCGGACGGGCGAACTGGGATGCCGTTGCCGAGGTCAAGGCCGCGGTGAGGATTCCCGTCATCGGAAGCGGAGACGTGAAAACTGTCGCCGATATTGACCGCATGAAGAAACACACCGGCTGCGACGCGGTCATGATCGGACGCGGCGCGATTGCCAATCCGTGGATCTTTTCGCGGCTGGACCGCGAACAGGTCACACCGGGACAGGTGCGGGAGCTGGTGCGCGAACACCTGGCGCGCAATATCCAATTCTATGGCGAGGAGGATGGTCAGAGACTCTTCCGCAAACACGCGGTGCAGTATTTATTGTTGAGGAGCCTGGACCGCGAGGCGCGCAAAGAAATCTTGAAGAAGCGGCCGAATAAGGAATTCCTGGAAGTGTTGAATCAGATCTACGCCGCCATAGCCTAGAACATAAATTCTGATATACTCGACCTCACCCCCTCCCCTTCGCGGTGCACCCCTGTGGGGCTCCTGAAGGGAGAGGGGAGAGGAGAGGAACATGCCCAAAACCCACACTCGTTACGTCTGCCAGCAGTGCGGACGCGTATCCGCCAGTTATATGGGCAAGTGCCCGCAGTGCGGCGAATTCAACAGCATGATCGAGGAGATCGTCCACGATGAACCCGTCGCCAAGCAGTCCGCTGTGCGCGGGCTGACCGGGCGCTCGTCGCCGCGGGCGATTGGCGAAGTGAGCGGCGAGGCGGAGGATCGCATCCACCTGCCGATGGGCGAGTTCGCACGGGTGCTGGGCGGCGGGATTGTGCCCGGCTCGATTGTGCTGGTGGGCGGTGACCCTGGCATCGGCAAATCCACGTTGATGCTGCAGATGGCAATGGAGATGGCGAAACGCCAGCGCATCCTGTATGTCTCGGGCGAAGAGTCCGAGAAGCAGATCAAGATGCGCGCCGTGCGTCTCGTCGGGGCACAGCGAGACGGTCAATCGTCAAAATCATCGAGCGGTACCGCTGTGCCCGTACCTGATCAATTGTTCCTCGTCACCGAGACGAATCTGGAAGTCATCCTGAATCATGTGCGCGAGGTCAAACCTGAATTGCTGATCGTCGATTCGATTCAGACGACCTACCTGTCCGAATTGGATTCGAGCGCGGGCTCGGTCTCGCAGGTGCGCGAATGCGCCTCGCAGCTGCGCGAACTGGCAAAGTCCAGCGGCGTGACCGTGTTCATGATCGGCCACGTGACGAAGGAGGGCGCCATCGCCGGGCCGCGCGTGCTGGAGCACATCGTGGACACGGTGCTGTATCTGGAAGGTGACCGCTTTCAGGCGTATCGGCTCCTGCGTTCGGTGAAGAACCGCTTCGGCGCGACCTCGGAGGTGGGCGTGTTCGAGATGCGCGAGGGCGGGTTGAGCGAAGTGACCAATCCCAGCGAGGCGTTTCTCGCAGAACGAATGGTCAACGCGGCCGGCTCGGCCATCGCAGTGACGATGGAGGGCACGCGTCCGATTCTGGTTGAGATTCAAGGACTGACTTCGCCCACACAGTTCGGCAATGCGCGCCGCACACCCAACGGCGTGGACTTCAACCGGCTCCTGCTCATCGCGGCCGTTCTCACTCGCCGCGTGGGATTGAAACTCTCGGAGCAAGACATTTTTGTGAATGTGGTTGGCGGGATTCAAATCGAGGAGCCCGCCGCGGACCTCGCGATTGCCGCGGCGATTGCCTCTTCCTGGCGCGACGTGCCCGTGCGCGCCGAGGCAGTGCTCATTGGTGAGATCGGCCTGGCGGGCGAGTTGCGCATGCCCGGTCAAATGGTGACGCGCCTGCGCGAGGCGCAGAAACTCGGATTCAAGACGGCCATCGTGCCGAAGGCCATCCGCAAGGGCGAGGCGTATCCGAATGGAATAGAAATCGTCGAGGTCCGTTCCCTCGACCAGGCCTTGAGCGCAGCGATGAAGTCCGCTGAAGCGCCGAGAGGCCGAAAGGTGGCATGATGCAAATTCAGAAGCCAGGTTGCTTGGAGAAACCTGGCTTCTCGTTAAGCAACCAAACCACCCTCTCCCCGTATACCTCCTCAGCAAAAACCTGAGGAGGTTTATGATGACTCGCAAAACCCTTCCCGCATTATTGGTACTCTTGCTCGTGACCGCCGCGTGCGGGTTTCGCTTCGACCTGCCCGAAAGCGTGACCGTCGGCGAGGATGTCACCGACGCGATCAACGTGCCCGTTCCCGTGTCCGAGCCGGTCCGCCTCGAGCTGGACTTTGGGGCTGGTTCGCTGACCCTCGCGCCGGGCGCGGCCCCCGCGCTGGTCGAAGGCACCGCCACGTACAACATCACCGACCTGAAGCCTGAGATCACAACCACAGGCGGCACGGTCAAGATCGAACAGGGCAACTACAGCTTTCAAAGCGGCCCGCTTGGCGACATCAAGAACATCTGGGATCTGAAACTCGGCGACGCTCCGGTGGAACTGGTCATCAATGCCGGCGCGTACGAGGGCAACTTTGAATTCGGCGGCCTCGCGCTGACCGGCCTCACGGTCCGCGACGGCGCGGCGAACGTGGACCTGTCGTTTTCGTCCCCGAACGCGGCTGAGATGTCCATCCTGCGCTACGAGACCGGCGCGTCCAATGTCCGCCTGACCGGGCTGGGGAACGCCAACTTCACCACGCTCATCTTCAACAGCGGCGCGGGCGACTACACCCTCGATTTCTCCGGCGAGTTCCGGCGCGACGCGACCGCCACGATCGAAACGGGCCTGAGCAACATGATCCTGGTCATCCCGGAAAGTCTGAGCGCCAAAGTGACCGTCGAGAGCGGAGTCGCCAACGTCAATGCCGGGCCGGGCTGGAGCAGGAACGGCAACGTCTATACCCAATCGGGCGACGGCCCCACGCTGACCATCCTGGTCAAGACCGGCGCGGGCAACCTGACGCTGACGAGATGACTCATCCCAGTTCCCTTCCCGCCCTCCCTCTCGAAACAGGGAGGGCTCTTAATTTGGAGCAAAAGGTCATATTTGGTCTGTGACCTCCATCACTTGCCTGTGAGGGGCTTTCACAATAAAATGATAAAAAGCAGAGAAATATTATCTGTTTTACCAGAGAGGAACGCCTTATGCAGATCACCCGACAAGCCGACTACGCGGTGCGAGCCGTTTTGTACCTAGCCCGTTTGGGTACCACCCAGCGGGCGGCCACCAGCCAGGTGGCCCAGGAACAGCGCATCCCGCCTTCCTTCCTGGCCAAGATCATTTCGCAGTTGTCCATTGCCGGGTTGTTGCATACCTCGCGCGGCGCGCGCGGCGGCGTGACTCTGGCGCGCGACCCGAAGGACATCACCCTGCTGGAGGTGATCGAGGCCATTGACGGGCCGATCATGCTCAACGAATGCGTGGGCGACGGCGGCACCTGCACCTTCGACAAGGACTGTCCCCTCCGCCCGGTCTGGTGCGAGGCGCAGGACGAACTGGTCCGGCGCCTGCGGGGTACCAACTTTGCAGATATGCTTGCCCAGAGCGCGGCCGCTGCCTGAACGTAGTACTTGAAAGCATATTCCTCCCGGCAGTAACCGGGAGGAAGTTTTTTAGGCGGAAGTAAGGCGTTGAAGAAACTTCCTCGGGAGGTCAGAATGTCAAAACGGAACATTCTCATTTCGGTGTTTCTTCCCTTTGTTTTGCTGACGATCCTTGCCTGTCAGGGTGGTCCGCTTGCCTCTGTATTCGCTACACCCACTCCGACGATCACCCCCTCGCCGCTTCCCACGCCCACTCCGGTCTTCACCCCGACGCCGACGCCAATTCCGGAAGGGATTGTCCGGACCGAACAGGCGGACGGGAGCATCCTGTTCACGGATTACGACAACAAATTCCAGTTGGTGTTGCCGAAAGGGTGGATCGTCGTCCCGGTCACAGCCGAGGACCTCTCGGAACTGATTGACAAGGTCGCCGCCGCGAATCCCGATCTCGCCGATGCGCTCGAGGCGCTCAAGAGTCTCGACTCCGAGACGATTCGCATGATCGCCATCAATGAAGACCCTCGATACGTCCAGAGCGGATTCGCCTCCAACCTGACCGTCACCGCGTTCGAAGACCAGGTCATGGCGACAATGCCGATCACGTTTGTAGCCGGCGTGCTCGAGTCAACGCTCGAAAGCAGCGGCGTGAAAGTGTTGACGAGCGGGCCAGCCCTCATCGAGAGCGCGAGCGGCGTCGAAATTGGGATGATCGAGACCGAACAAACCGTCGTGACTTTTACAGGAAGCACGGAGACGGTGAATTCGAAATATCTTCTCTTCCAGTCGGCAGGTAAGTTGATCATGATCCAGCTCGCCACAACCTCCCAATTCGCCGAGGAACTGGGCGCGGTACTGGAAGACATCGCGCAGACGGTCGGAGTGCTCGAACCGTGATGTGTTGCGGCGAAAATATCTATCTCCCGGCTATAATAGCCGGGAGAAATTTTCGACAAGGAGCCGCATCATGTCCGGACCTCGAACCGTCCGCGCCCCGAGGGGCGTTGAACTCACCTGCAAGAACTGGCTGTCCGAAGCCGCGTATCGGATGATCCAAAACAACCTCGACCCCGAAGTGGCCGAGAGGCCCCAAGACCTCGTCGTCTACGGCGGGCGCGGACAGGCCGCGCGCAACTGGGAATCCTTCGACGCCATCCTCGAGTCGCTCAAGGATCTCGAAGAAGACGAAACCCTGCTCGTTCAGTCTGGCAAGCCTGTCGTCGTGTTCAAGAGTCACAAGGACGCGCCGCGCGTCCTCATTGCCAACTCCAACCTCGTCCCGCATTGGGCCACGTGGGAGCATTTCGACGAACTAGCCCAAAAGGGACTCATCATGTACGGCCAGATGACCGCGGGTTCGTGGATCTACATCGGCACGCAGGGAATCCTGCAAGGCACCTACGAGACCTTCGGCGCGCTGGCGAAGTTAAAGGGCTGGAGTTCGCTCAAAGGAAAATTTGTGTTGACCGCCGGACTCGGCGGTATGGGCGGCGCGCAGCCGCTGGCGATCACGATGAACGAGGGCGTGGGTCTCATCGTGGAAGTGGACCCCGAACGCGCCGAACGCCGCCGCGCGATTGGATACGTTGATACGGTCGTTGACACGCTCGAAGAGGCGATGACGCTGGTGGAGGAGAACGTCAAAGCGAAAACGCCGCGCTCCATCGGGTTGATCGGGAACGCGTCCGATATATATAGCGAACTTGTCACACGCGGCGTCGTCCCCGATGTGGTGACCGACCAGACGTCCGCGCATGAGGCGTTGATGTACGTCCCGTCCGGTCTGTCCGTTGTCGCGGCGGGCGAGTTGCGCAAGTCCGATCCCGAACGCTACAAAAAGATGGCGATGGCTTCGATGGCGAAACATGTCGAGGCGATGCTGGCCTTCCAGCGCGCGGGTGCGGAAGTGTTCGACTACGGCAACAACATCCGCCAGCAGGCGTACAACTACGGTGTGACCGACGCGTTCGAGTTTCCTGGATTTGTCCCCGCGTATATTCGCCCGCTGTTCTGCGAAGGGAAAGGTCCGTTCCGCTGGGTGGCGCTCTCGGGCGACAAGGAAGACATTTACACCACCGATCAGGCCATCATGGACTTGTTCCCCGAAGACCAGCACCTCAAACGCTGGCTGACAATGGCGCGCGAGAAAGTCCCATTCCAGGGATTGCCCGCGCGCATCTGCTGGCTCGGTTACGGCGAGCGCGTGAAGGCGGGACTGAAATTCAATGAGTTGGTTGCCACTGGAAAAGTGAAAGCCCCCATCGTGATCGGCCGCGACCATTTGGATTCTGGTTCGGTCGCTTCGCCGAATCGCGAGACCGAGTCAATGAAAGACGGCTCGGATGCGGTCTCCGACTGGGCGATTCTCAACGCGCTCATCAATGCGGTGGGCGGCGCGACGTGGGTCTCGTTCCATCACGGCGGCGGCGTGGGCATGGGATACAGCCAGCACGCGGGACAAGTCATCGTGGCCGATGGTACGCCCGATGCTGCGAAACGTCTCGAGCGTGTGCTGACAACCGATCCTGGCATGGGTGTTGTGAGACACGCCGACGCGGGATATGAAGAGGCGATTGCCGCGGCGAAACGTCACGGCATCAAGATGCCGATGCTGAGGTAACCTAGAAGGTGTGAGTCTAGTAAAGGCCTATCCGAATTACTTTGGAGTCCGACGGCTTGCCGTCGAACTTGCGGGAGCAAGCTCCCTGACTCCATAGCCCGATTCAGTTATTCGGATAGGCTTCAAATCACAAGTTTACTTTTGAGGTCGGACGGCTAAGTACGGCGCAGTGGCTTGCCGTCCATAATGGCAGGAGCAAGCTCCCGCACTCCAAAATCGTGATTTATTGAAACTCCTCTGCGTCCCTCGCTTCCACCAGCGGGGGATGTTTTGTTACCTTATATTTTGCATCTTGACATACTGTATATCATACAGTATAATGCGACTGAAGGTGAGCGATGGAAAACGATGAACTTGTCCAGAACATGCTGTTGGAACTGCGGCGCGGCGTGATCGCTATCGCGGTGCTCAGCCAGTTGAGCAGGGAGCAGTACGGTTATTCCCTGCTCAAGGCGCTCTCGGATCGCGGCCTGACCGTGGATCAAAGCACGCTCTATCCGCTTTTGCGCCGCCTCGAGTCGCAGGGACTGCTGCAGTCCGACTGGCGCATCGTGGACGAAACCCGTCCGCGGCGCTACTACGTCATCAGCGCGCAGGGACGCAAGGTGCTTGCGCAGTTGAAAAAAGAATGGTCTGGCATGGTGGAATCCATGCAAGCCATGCTCTCATAAAGAAGGAGAAATATCATGAATCTGATCGACAAATACGCGGCCGAGGTCGGCAAATACCTGCCCCGCCGCCAGCGCGCCGACATCGAAGCCGAGATCCGCTCGACGCTGGAGGATATGCTCGAGGAACGGACGCAGGGCAAGGGTCCCGCGACGGACGCGATGGTGGAGGAACTGCTCAAGGAGTACGGCGCGCCGCGTGACGTGGCCGCGTCCTACGGATACAAGCAGTTCCTCGTCGGCCCGCGGCTGTTCCCCGTCTTCGAGATGGTGACCAAGATCGTGCTGGCCGCATTATTCCTCGGGTTGCTCGTCAGTTATGGCTTCAGCGTGATTCGCGCCGGACTGGATGCCTCAGAAATGGTGATTGCGCTGGGCAAGTTGTTCTTCCAATATCTGGGCGCGGCGATCACTGCCTTTGGCAACATCGTGCTGGTCTTCGCCATCCTCGAACGCGTCCTGCCTGTCTCCGAGCAGGAGGACATGAAGGACAAGTGGAACCCCGCCGACCTGGCGAAAGAACCCGACCCCGACGCGATCAAACCCGCCGAACGGATCACGAGCATCCTATTTACGGTTGCGGGACTGGTGATCCTCAACGGTTTCCCGCATATCATCGGGTTGTACTTCCTCTCGGATGAGAAGTGGACCTTCGTGCCGATCCTCTCGCAAGCCTTTTTCCGCTACCTGCCGTGGATCAACGTGTTGAGCGCGTTGCAGATCGCGCTGGACCTGTGGCTGTTGCAACAAGGGACATGGAAGACGGCCAGCCGCGTCGCCGCGTTGACCCTGAAAGCGGGCACACTGGCCCTGGCCATCGCCATGCTGACGGGTCCCGCCATTCTCCAGATCACGCCCGAATCGGCGGCCGGGACTCCGCTGGCCGATGTCCTCGACGAACTCGGCACACTGACGGGTTTCGTGTCCATCCCGCTCCTGCTGGCTGTGGTTCTTGGAACCGTCATCGAAATGGGGCAGATGGGCTGGAAGTTGTTACAGCCCAGGCCGTCCATCCCGCTTGAGGCGAAGAAGTAAGAAGGTCGGGCGGACACGCAGTGTCCGCCCGATTTTTATACGATCTCCTGCGATCTCTGTGGCGGTGGATTTGGTGGACCAGTGAGATTATCCGTTACAATCGGCCAGATGAAAATCATCCGCAACGCGATCTGTACTTTCACACTGGTCTTATTGCTGGCCTGTCAGGTACAAGGTCCGTTCACAACGCCAACGTCCGTCCCGTCACCGAGCCACACTTCCACATCCACCTTTACCCCCGCGCCGTCCAACACTCCAGCGCCAACTGAGACTCCACCATTCACCGCCACGCCTGCTCCGCTTGCACGCCGCGTCATCATCCTCAGCATTGACGGCCTGCGGCCCGATGCCATCGAACTCGCGCCGATGCCCAACCTGTTGAACCTGATGAAGACCGGCGCCTACACATTGACCGCACAAACCATCTTTCCCAGCGCCACCCTGCCGGCGCACTCATCCATGCTGACGGGCTTGTGCCCCTCGAAACATGGCGTAGACTGGAACGATTACATTCCTCAAAATGGAATCGCACAGGGTACAGATATATTTGATCTCGCCCACGCGGCGGGCATGAAGACTGTTATGTATGTCGGAAAGGAAAAACTCCAGCAGGTGACCGACACCTCCAGCCTGGACACCTTCACCTTCATCAACGACCGCGATCTCGTCATAACCGGGCAACTGCTGGCGGACTTCCCGGAGGATTTCGGCGTGCTCTTTATTCATTTCCCCACACCCGACTGGATGGGGCACGTATACGGCTGGCTTTCGCCGGAGCAACTCAGCGTCATCTATCGCGCCGACGAGGCCATCGGTCAATTATTGGGTGCATTGGATACGCGCGGTCTGCGCGGCGAGACCCTGCTCATCGTTACAGCCGATCACGGGGGGCACGGCACGACTCACGGGTCCAGCCTGCCCGAGGATATGACCATCCCGTGGATCGCGTCCGGTCCCGGAATCCAGCCGGGGCAACTGACCGTGCAGGTCCACACCATGGACACGGCCGCGACCGCCGCGTACGCGCTCGACCTGCCCCTTCCCGCCGAATGGGATGGTACGCCCGTGATGGAAGCATTTGGCTTGCCGATGGAAAAGCAGTCTGTGGATTGCAGGTGAACCGATGATGACCCTCGTGCGCGGTCTCCTCGTGCAGGGCTATCGCGTCGCCTCCGGACCCTCGACCGATTACCCCTACGGCGCGCTGGAGCGGCAGAGGCCGATCTTCGCCGCGCGCGGGCTCGACCTGAGCAGGTATTTCAATGGCACGCTGAACATTGATATTTCTCCGCGTCAATTCAAACTCATCAGACCGCAATTCACATTTCACAGCATCGCATGGACCGACCTGCACCCGCCCGAACATTTTTCGTTTTCGCGTTGCAGGGTGATTTTCAAAGAGGTCGAATACGATGGCTGGGTGTACTATCCCCATCCAGAGACGAAACTGCGGCACTTTCAGAATCCATCTCTGTTGGAGGTGATCGCTGAACTCATCCCTGGCATTCAATACGGGGATGTGCTGAGTGTGCTGGTAAATCCAGAGGAAATAGAAGTGAAGTGACATTGTACAAGTGGGGAAGAGAATCCCTCCCTCACGCCGCAGGTGCATCTTGAAACTGTCACGGGAATGGCGTATAGTAATTGTGGAGCGGAGGGATGTCCCATGTCACGCAGTAACAAAATCCTGTGGGGGGTGGTCGTGCTTTCGATTCTCCTGTGCGTCATTCCCTGTCTGTATGTCTTTGTCGCCGGCGATCCTGCTCACCGGGCTTCGACGTATGGGATCGAAGGTAAAGGCAAGGCAGCGCTGGTCGTCCAGAACAATACCAGCGACTTTTACATCCTGGACCTCAAGCTGGATGGAGAAATCATCTCAACGGAGGTGGTTGATGAGGGAGGGCAGGTGGTGGTTGAGATTCCGTCCGGCAAGCACGAACTCAAGATCCACTATTCCGACTATCGCGACCTGTCAACGGTGCCATCATTCACCTTCTATGTCAGTTCGATCCTGACCGAGAATTTCTCTGTTGCGTCGGGCCGGGCGGTCGTCTATTCCATTGATGGCGGGGATGTGAGTGGAATGTTTTACGATCCGCCGGAGTTGAACGGAAGATAACTAGAACTTGTCTCAAAAATACTGACCGGCCCCGTCATTGCGAGCGAAGCGCTTGCCCTGAGCCTGTCGAAGGGAAGCAATCTCCTTGAAAACGAGGTGACCTCGTAGAATTGGGGATTGCTTCGTCGGGCTATGCCCTCCTCGCAATGACAACCGTTTATTATTGAGATGACTTCTAATTCTGGATCTCATTTTGCGGATCGTTCTGAACCCGCGTAACTTTACACGGGTCTTAGCGTTTAATATGCAGATTATCCAAAGGAGACAAATTCACATGAAATTTTCGACTCGAAATGGCGGCATTGCAGGGATTGTGGCCGGGCTTGGATATGTTATCCAGGCCATCATGGGACTCATCAAACCACAGACCGAAGTCTTCTCCGGCACATCCGATTACGTTCTTGAAGCGATATTCGTCGTTGCCTTGATTGCTACCATCCTTTCTCTGATGGGATTAAATGCTTTTGCGAAAGGGCAATATGGCAAGGCAGGAATGACAGGCTTCTGGCTGGGAGTTGTAGGCACAGGATTAATGGCCGTCAGCGCGATCGCCACCCTTTTCGCCGGTCAGAATTCACTGGGCGTCGCGTTTCTCGGCGGCATGCTTTTCGCGTTCCTTGGATATGTACTGTTGGGTATCACCACTCTGCGCGCGAAAATCCTCCCGCTCTGGGGTGGACTGGCGCTTATTTTCGGCTTTCCGCTTTCAGTGTTGTTAAACACCCTCGGCGGGGGGATTCTCTTCGGGTTGGCCTGGATGGGAGTGGGATACTTTCTCTCGAAGCAGTAACCCGGCAACCGGTCGCGTAATGAAGCGGATGGGACTCCGAGGAATTCGGGGTCCCATTTTGCTGATTTTCCCCTTGACGAAATAGAACATGTGTACTAAAATCACGTCAATATATACCGATATTGGTATATAACAAGACAATGGCGCGAACATCCACCACACATGACCCATTCAATGCCGTGGCTGAACCGAAGCGGCGGCGAATCCTGGAAACACTGGCAGGCGGCGAATTAACCGTCACAGAGATCGTGGATTCGCTGGACTGGCCCCAGCCGATGGTCTCGAAGCACCTCGGCGTATTGAAGAAAGTCGGGCTGGTTGAGGAGAGGCGGGCAGGCCGCCAGAGAATCTACCGCGTCAACGCGGAGCAACTCAAACCGATCTTCGACTGGGTGACGCCCTTTGAGTATTACTGGCGCGAGAGTTTCAATAGACTCGACGACGTTTTAGAGGAACTTCAGAAAAAGGAGAAGTGACATGCCCTCGAAAAATAAAACCATCGTATTGGCCGAGCCCGATAAACAGGAACTCTTCATCACGCGCGAGTTCGATGCGCCGCGCGAACTGGTTTACAAGGCTCACGTTGATCCGAAACTATATGTCCAATGGCTGGGCCCTCACGGCTACGAGATGATTCTCGAAACCTTCGAACCTGTCAGCGGCGGCAAGTATCGTTATATCCACAAGGACAAGGATGGGAACGAATACGGCTTTCACGGCACATTCCATGAGGTGTCTGTGGAAAGCATGGTCCAGACCTTTGAGTTCGAAGGATACCCCGGCCACGTTTCCCTGGATTGCATGACTCTGGAGGAGTTGCCCGGGCATCGGACGAGGATCACGATTCACTCCGTCTTTCAGTCTGTTTCTGATCGCGATGGCATGATACAGTCTGGGATGGAAACGGGCCTCCGCGAAGGCTATGAACGTCTCGATGCGATCCTCGAAACGCTGGCGAAATGACAGGAACGCCAAACCAATGACCAGGTCCGGCGCGCCCGCCACTGTGGATGGCTTCCTCTCGAGACTGCCCGCAGACAAACGCGTGACCTTGCAGTCTCTGCGTGAACTCCTGCTTTCGCTCATCCCCGGTGCGGAGGAGGTCATCAGTTACCAGATTCCCATCATCAAGTACAAGGGGAAAGGGCTGCTTGGTTTCTCTGCGAGGGAGAATCACTGCAGCCTGCATTTGATGAGTCCGCCGCTGGCGAAAGCGATGGAGAAGGAATTGAAGCCCTATTTGAAAGGCGTCACCCTGCACTTTACTCCCGAAAAGCCGTTGCCCGTTTTACTGGTAAAGAAGATTGTCAAGGCACGATTGAAGGAGGTCGCATGAAAAGCAAGAAGATTGGCTTCGCCTCGGTCGATGAATACATTGCGTCCTTTCCTGAAGCGACTCGAAGGTTGCTGGAACAGATCAGGGCAATTATCAGAAACATCGCGCCCGAGGCGCGCGAGAAAATCAGTTACCAAATCGGCGGGGTCGAACTGAACGGCAGGAACCTGATTCATTTCGCGGGCTGGAAGAAACACATCTCGATCTATCCCATCCCGTCAGGCAGTGACGCCTTCAACACGGAAATCGCTCCGTATGCCGATGGAAAAGGTACATTGAAATTTCCAACGGACAAACCCTTGCCCTTGAGATTGATCGAGAAAGTTGTCCGGTTGCACGTTGCGGAGAACGTGAAAAGAACGAAACAATCAAAAAAGTAAAAAAGGAGAATTTAGAAATGAAAAAGATCACCCCGTTCTTATGGTTCGATACGCAGGCGGAGGAGGCGATGAACTTCTACGTCTCGCTCTTCAAGAATTCGAAAGTGCTTGGAATCTCGCGCGGACCGGATGGAAAGGCGTTTACTGTTTCCTTCGAACTGGACGGACAGGAGTTCATGGGGCTGAACGCGGGTCCGCAGTATCAATTCAATGAAGCGGTTTCGATGTATGTCAACTGCGAAGACCAGGCCGAAGCGGATTATTTTTGGAACGCGCTTACAGCCGGTGAAGGAGAAGAATCCATGTGCGGCTGGCTCAAGGACAAGTACGGTTTGTCGTGGCAGATCATCCCGAAGCAGTTGGGCGAGTTGATGGGCGGACCCGACCCGCAGAAGTCGGGACGCGTGATGCAGGCGATGTTGAAAATGCGGAAGATCGTCATCGCCGAATTGCAAAAGGCGTATAACGGAGAATGATTCATTGACGTTACGCAACGTCCCGAAGGCTGGCTCTAAAATTCAGGTTTGATTCAAGAAAGCCTTTGGGACGTTCCGTGTAAAGGTGAATGATTCGATTTGTGTCTATGGGGCTTTTTGAACCTTCCCGCGTTCCTGATCCCACAGTTTTGTGAATCGCTCGAAGACATCGGCGATGATTTCCAGTTCGCTCTCTGAGTAACTGGAGGTCAATTTATCCTGCGCCCTTCTCGGCGGGAATCATCTCGCGGCGGAGTTCGCGAGAGCGCTGGAGTAGGGAAATCGGCAAGTGCTATAATTGACACCATGGACGCCAATTTTGACATCAAACTTTATCGCGAACGCTGGAAAGCCGTCGAAGAGATCGAACGGCAGGAATTGCGTGCCATGTCGATAGAGACCCATTGGAAACAAATCAACAAACTTATCCGCTTCGCCGTTGAGCACGGATTAACTCGTGGTGACGATGATGGTGAAATGGACGTGTTTCTACGCTGGGCAAAGCTAAGGGGAACTACATGAAACTGCACAATGACATCGAACCTTTTCGCGCAGCCATCGAAGCGCTGCAAAGGCTCCTTGAAAAATTCGATAATCGCGGTGTAATCATCGGCGGAATTGCTGTTGGCTTTTTGGGCAGACCGCGCCTGACCGAAGATGTAGACGCAATGTTCCTGCTTTCAACACAAGATATTCCTACATTCTTGGAAGTGGCAAAGAACGAAAATATCGAACCGAGAATCCCAAACGCGGACGAGTTTGCTCGAAAGAACCGCGTGCTCCTTCTACAACACGTTCCCACCGAAACAAACATTGACATTTCTCTAGGCGTCATGCCTTTTGAGGAAGAAATGGTAGAGCGGGGAATTGTTCGATCTACCGCTACGCTATCCGTGCGATTGCCATCCCCCGAAGATTTGATCATCATGAAGGCGGTTGCTCATCGCCCAAAGGACTTGGAAGACATCCGAACCATCGTGGACAAGAATCCCAAACTGGATATTCCCCGCATCGAAAAGTGGGTCAAGCAATTTGCGGACATTCTGGAAATGCCGTCACTATGGGATGATATTGCGGGAATTCTCAAGTGATTCTCTGATCTTCCCCACCACCACAGACAGGTTCCTTATTACCTCATCATTCCTGAATCGGACGACCCTCAACTCCATCTCACGCAACACCTTCTCCCGCCGTTCATCTTCCTCTTTCTGCAAGTCGTGGACATCACCATCCACTGCGACAACTAGCGCCGCCTTGTGACAGTAAAAATCGACAATAAATCCCTGAATGATTTGTTGTCTTCTGAAATGAACGCCCAGTTTATTCGCCCTCAATTCTTGCCACAAGATTTTCTCGGCGGGAGTCATCTCGCGGCGGAGTTCTTTGG
>JBBIKC010000030.1:36883-42476 GCA_037445635.1 Chloroflexota bacterium | reverse complement strand
TCTTCTTTATCGAGCATGATTCCCGCTTCGCGCATCAGGTCGAAGTATTTTTCGGCGGAGGGGATGACGATTTCGGGCGAGCCGTAGGGACGCAGGCCGCGCGTCACATTGCCAGAGGTCACGCCCGCGTATTCAAAGGGGATGACCTGATCGCCGAAGAGCGCCGCCAGCCAGCGGATAGGACGCGAGAAAGCCACACCAGAATCATTCCAGCGCATGGACTTCTCGAATTTGATTTCGGCAATCAGTTTGGGCAGCGCTTCAGCCAGGACCTCGGGCGCGGGCCGCCCCTTCTGCCTGACCACCGCGAAGACGTATTTGCCGCCATTCTCTTCGCGGACGATGAGGTCTTCCACGCGGACGTTGTTCTTTTTGGCGAAGCCCTGCGCGGCGGGGGTATACGACAAACTGGAAGTTTGTCGTACAATGGCTTTATCGGCGGGCGGACCTTTGACCAGGTCTTCGCGGTCGGGTTGATGCGGGGAGAGAGAGTCAATCGAAACGACGAGCCTCCTCGGGGTCGAAAAGATGCGGACGGCTTTGTGGTCAAGGTGAAGTTCGGAGAGGAGTTGCGGGATACGAGTTACAAGATACGCGCGGGCCGCGTCCACATCCGAGGCGGGGAGTTCTTCGACGCCGATTTCGAGGAGGAAGGAAGATGCGATATTGGGGAAAGCGAGATTCGACAATTCGATATTCGATTTTCGAGTATCGAGTATCGTTTCTTTGAGCAAGGGATACTCTAATCCTTTTCGCTGTTCCTCGTATCCCTCGGCGACGCGGCGGGCGAGTTCGCGCATGCGGCGGAAGAAGGCCTGCCGTTCGGCGACGGAGATGGCGCCGCGCGTGTCGAGGATGTTGAAGGCGTGCGAGCATTTGAGGACGTAGTCGTGGGCGGGGAGGATGAGGCCGCTGGCGAGACAGGCGTCGGCTTCGGCGGAGTAGAGGTCGTACATGGCGCGGACGCGCTCGACATCGGCGATTTCGAAGTAGTATTTGGAGTGTTCGAATTCTTCTTTGCGGCGGATTTCGCCGTAGGTGACGCGCTCGTTCCAGGGTTCGTCCCAGATGGCTTTGGCGTTGTTGAGGGCGATGAGGATGCGCTCGAGGCCGTAGGTCAGTTCGACCGAGACGGGATTGAGGGTCACGCCGCCCATCTGCTGGAAGTAGGTGAACTGCGTGATCTCCTGCCCGTCGAGCCAGACTTCCCAGCCCAAGCCCCAGGCGGAGATGGCGGGCTGTTCCCAGTTGTCCTCCACGAAGCGGATGTCGTGCTGGCGCGGGTCAATGCCGAGGGCTTTGAGCGACTCGAGGTAGAGTTCCTGCGGATTGCCTGGGTCGGGCTTGAGGATGACCTGAAATTGGGTGTGGAGTTGGAAACGGTTGGGGTTCTCGCCGTAGCGCCCGTCATCGGGGCGGACGGACGGCTCGACGTAGGCAACGTTCCACGGCTCGGGTCCCAGCACGCGCAGGAAGGTGTTGGGGTTCATGGTCCCTGCGCCAACCTGGGTGTAGTAGGGCTGGGTGATGAGGCAGCCGTGCGAAGCCCAGAATTGTTGGAGGGTGAGGATGAGGGATTGGAAGGAGGAGGGCATGGTTATTTTCGATTTTCGATTGTGGATTTACGATTTCAGATTGTGGAGGGATTATAACTGATGAAAAGACGATGAACGATTTACGCTTCACGCGACGGGGAAGTTAGTTCTGTTTCGAGAGGGATTTGCCCAAGCTTTTGCCCCACCCCGATGTGGAATGCCAGGACTATGTTTGCGAAGCCTATTCAAAGCGAATGAGGGGTGCCTATCTTTTATATCTTTGCAATATTGATAAAATCTCATCCAAAAATGGACTCAAGTTCTTCAAATGCTTTTCTCCACATTCTTCTAAAAGATCGTAAAGCGCCTCTTCCGTTTGCGGAGGGTTATTGAGCATTTCATCAATGGTTTGATTGTACAGAACTGCATATTGAGGAATATGCCTCTGCTCGGCAATTGTCCATCTCAATTTCCTGAACTTTCCCGCGCATTCCTCGCGCGTCAGCCATGCACTTATAGGCTTTTGCTGTTGCGCCGCGGAAGGTTTTTTTGCATACCCGATCACGTCAATAAACTGCTGTATAAGTTGGGCAACTTGTTCTCCTTGAATCCTATACATGGTTTCTTTTGTATCCTTGTATGAGAGAACGTTCAAAGAGCCGTAGTATGCAATTCTATTGTCAATGATTACAAGTTTCTCGTGGGTTCTTTTTCTCTGCTTGACAATGCAACCTAATTGCTCAAGCATTCTTATTGTCTCAACGCCGAAATCCATCTCATCAATTTGCTTTGTTACAACCCAAATCTTGACGCGCCTTCGGAGCATTCCATTTATCTGCGGAAGCAATTCCTGAACGCGATTACGAGTAATGAAGGGGCTAACAATCACCACAGAATTAGTCGCTCTATCCAAATCCTTTTTCAGGTGGACATAAAAGTCTGTTTCGCTTAAAAACAAAGAGTTTCCTGACTTCACCGTCTTTTGTCCACTCAATAGATCTTCACCATCAATTGACGCGTGAGATTTTCTTTTACCTTGCGAAGCACGCTCAATAATGTTCAAAACAAATTCGTTTGGATCATCTTTGAACTCTCTCTCGAAATAACTCCTGTTACCCACAATAACAAGTTGGTACTTTGTGCGCGTAATAGCCACATTAAGCAGCCTACGAACTTTACTAACAGGTCGTTTCCCCGCAATCTCAAATTCTGTTTTTTCGCTCAAGCGAATTCCAGGGCTAGAGGGTTGTCCAGCAGTCAGGTCAAGGATAATTACATCCCTCTGTTCGCCCTGAAAAGAATCAACTGTATGGAAGTCCACATAGTTATCTATCAAATCAAGTTTTCCTACCATTTCAAGGCGGGAATGACATAATTTTTTCAACAACTGCTTTTGGGCGCGATAAGGGCAAATTACCCCTATTTTTCTCTTCTCATCATCGTTTGCGCTTGACCAATCTGGCTTTTCTTCAACTTCTTGCGCGATAATTTCCGCGATAATATGAGCAGAATATAAGTTGTATCGCGATTGGTTGGCGTCGTATCCGCACCACGGACTTATAGAAGATGTATCTACAAAAATGACCTGATGATCTTTGAAGGGCACATTGACAAACGGGGATTTTTCGTCTTCAAGAATTTCCTTGTTCCGTTGCCGCTCTAATTCATCAGGGGTTTTAAGTTCGCCTTGATAGATAGCCGAATTTACAAATTCAACAATACTGGCGGGCATACGCCATTGTTCAGTCAGCTTTCGGCTTACGGGCGTATGCTGATTTACAATCTCATAGGTGTCTCTTTGTAAATATTTTTTGGCAAAAGCACTCTTTGACAAACTAATCGGAGGTAGTTGTTTTGGATCGCCAAAGAATATCGCTCGCTTCGTCGGCGCAATAAGAGCGACTAAAACAAATGGGAAAGGCGCTGTACTTAATTCGTCAACGATTAAATTTTCACATTGCAATTTCGATACACTCGGATCTATACAAAGCTTTGAGAGTGTTAGCCCAATGATTCTCGCTTGCGAAACTACATTTTTGGCGATCTCGTCTAATTGATCCTGAATGACTTGAACAGTTTCCTTGATCTTTTCAAGACTGGTAGCCAACTCTGATTTTTGGATTGAAAGGTTTGTCAACGCGTTGTCAAATTCGGTAGAAACCAAAGGAATATTGTTGTTTCGGAGTTTTTCTTCGGCTATTTCCAAATCCTTGACCGCCTTATCCCTTCGGGTTTTTCGTTGCTGAATGTGTTTTTGGAACTGAGCAATTTTAGACTCGATTTGATTAGACTGAATAGCACGGACTGGTCTCAATAGAAAGTCGAGCAGTTTTGGGCTTGAAATCAGGGTTCTTATTTCCTTTAACTTTTTCTGATTTTGTTTAACGGTCTTATCAAAGTCAGAAATTGCTTTATCGGAGGAATCGATAAAGTCAGATAGCATTTTACGCTCTACAACCGTCTTTTGATGTCTCCGATAAATGTCAATTTCCTCAGTACATGTGTCTAGTTGTTCGCCAAGTCTCTGCTGTTCCTGTTTCAGCATGTCCAATTTTTGTTTCAAACCTGCGGATTTTTTCTCAATAATTCGCGGTAAACGCAAATCATCAAGCCCCTTGTTCAATGGTTCTCCCAACCGAAGAATATCGCCTTCGTCACGTAGAACTTTTCCCTCGCTTGTGTCGCACACTCTTTGCAAAGCATTGTCAACTGCAATATTAGTATGCGAGGTGATGATTACCTTTTCATCACGTCTTATCAGCTCTTTCACCAGCCAACCAATAGTTTGTGACTTACCTGTTCCTGGAGGTCCATACACAAAACTGACTTTTTGCTCCAATGATGCTACCAAAGCCATCCTCTGTTCATCATTTGGTGGATATTTACCCCAATCTTCATCAACTGAAACATCATAGGCGGTTTCGGGTCTAGGGTTAAGTGCAAATTTGAAAATATCCAAATTGGGAACTTCCCCCAGACCTAAGAGTCTTTTTTCGGCGGATTTCCAAATAAAATCTAACCGCGATACAAGTCGGGCTTGTGGAATATGCTTGCCGTGAAATTGATCTAAAGCAATTTCAACAAAACTATCTGGCTCACATCTAAGAATTGAACCAGATACAATTAGATCCTCCTCGCCAATATGTAATTCAATCGGAGTATCTGGAGGAGAGCGAAAATCATCTCCCATGTCAAATTTGTATCGAAAACTTTCCCCTATACTTCCAAGCAACTGGCCGTTTGTAATTAAGACTTGCTTCACGTTAGGAGAGTTTTGTATCTCCTCAATCTCGTCTTGAACTGCTTTAACTACAAATTTAATCTGTCCAATCTCGGTTATGAAATCAGGCAAATCTGCTTCATTGCCGATGGCGATCTCTGGCGATCTGGGAGTTATTGAGGTAGACCTTGAAAGCGAAACAGAACTTGAAACCAAATTCTTGCTCGATGATGAAGATTTTCTTGTGCGAGCAAATATTTGTCTCGGCGTATACGCAGTTGAAGTAATTATGCCGTTATAGTTCAAAACACTTTGGATATGAGAACAAGGCAGGGACAGGCTTGCTTTTGCAGTACAAGTACATGTTGCTGACGCAATACTTCCACCCTGCCAAGATAAAGTAATTTTTCTCCCAATTTGAGTACCCGCGCCCAATCGCTCGTCAACATAGTAGGTTTGTATCCCCGTAGTAATTGTTTGACTGGGATATGGGCCTCGTACTCGCAAATTTGTCGTATTCGCCATCAAAAAACCTCGCTACATTGGCACAACAAGGAGCATGTTTCAGCAATATATCACATTAGAATATAGTTTCGATTGCTTTTATATCCCGATCCTGGCTTGGGAAGAGGGTTCGACCTCGCTCACCACATGGTTTCTCTTTGTCCAGCCACGCGTCCACGCCATCGTTGGTGAGACGAGAGTAGAGCGCGTGGACGCGGTCACGGTCCGCGCGGGCGTGGCAGAGGAAGACTTTGAGGGGGCGACCAGCGGATGTCATAGCGAATAAGCGGATTCTTGGCGAGGGTGGTGACTTTCGCTGCTTTGGTGAGATGGG
>JBBIKC010000030.1:0-36848 GCA_037445635.1 Chloroflexota bacterium | reverse complement strand
GCCACCTGTGCCCCGAAGGGGTACGCAGGGGTATCCGCGCGGGCGTGGCAGAGAAATACTTTCAGGGGGCGATTGTCAACGGATGGCATAGCGGATAAGCGGATTCTGCGCGCGGGTGGTGGATGAAAAACGACGCGCCGATAAGAACGCGTCGTTTCAGTCTATTTCGCTTTCTTGCTGGCTTTGCGTTTTTCCTCGATCCGCTTGACGATGGCGTCCAAGTCTTGATTTTCCAGCCATTTATGCCGGTCTTTGGAGTAATCGCCGTGTCCCGTTTCAAATTGCTGCATAAAGCGAATCATGCCGACAATCCCAAGTTCACGCGCCAGTGCTTCCATACCAGCAACGCGGATTTGTTCGAGAGACATGGTTTGTGCGTTCATTAGATCATCTCCTCTACCCATGCAAGAGGGTTCATTACTCGTATTTTTAATCGTTTTGACACTCGTTTTGCCAATCTCAACAGGCGATCGTCGGTGGATAAAAATACATCCGCTTTGGCGGATTCAGCGCAGGCAAGATGCAAAGCGTCAAAGGCTTGAAAACCTTCCTTTTGCAGTTCCTTTGCTCTTCTCACTTCCTTCTCGCCGATCTCAATCGTTTGTTTGATAAAACCTGACAATAATCTTGCCCGACTCAACTTTTGCGTATCGGGCGTTTACTCGATTTCATC
The DNA here is from genome assembly GCA_037445635.1 of Chloroflexota bacterium. Taxonomy (GTDB): domain Bacteria; phylum Chloroflexota; class Anaerolineae; order Anaerolineales; family Villigracilaceae; genus JBFMCC01. The sequence goes on along the minus strand of JBBIKC010000030.1, from coordinate 36,175 downwards.
CATCAAGACATCGCTGCCAATCCAATCCCATTCGCCTTTTTCGATGCGGGAAATAATTGCCAACACCGCTTCGGACTCAAGCCGAATTCGCTCTTGGGTCTGATCGTCAAACGGGCGGTTGAGACAGCAAGTATCAAGATAGATTTTGGTCATGTTGATTTCCAGAAGTAATTATACCGCCCAACGCTATAACTTTCATACAACCTTGCGGATTTCCAATTCCCAATCTGATAGGTTGAGCCTGTCGAAACCCTGGCCTGGGAGGATGGTTCGATGCTTCGGCAGGCTCAGCACGGCGCTCCGCTCAACACAAGTTTTCTCTTTGTCCAGCCCCGCGTACCCTTCGGGTATGCTATCCACGCCATTGTTGGTGAGACGGTCGTGGTCTCGATACGGCGTAAGAACACCGCCTACTCGACCTTCGAGCGCGTGGACGCGGTCACGGCGAAGTGCCACCTGTGCCCCGAAGGGGTACGCAGGGGTATCCGCGTCCGCGTGGAAAAGTACACGCTGATTTCTTTTCAAGTAAAATAAGAGGCATGACCCAACCAGCCAACGACTCGGGACGCCTGTACTGGATCGATTTCATCCGCGTGGTTGCCATCTTCCTGGTGGTCGTCATCCACGTTGCCGCGGACCTGTTGTATGACTGGGGCAAGGTCCCGTTTTCCGCCTGGATGACCGGCAACATCTACGACTCGATTGCCCGCGTGTCCGTTCCCCTGCTTTTCATGGTCAGCGGCGCTCTGCTTCTGGGGAAGAACGAACCGATGAAGGATTTCTTCCTTAAGCGGGCAATGAAACTGGCGATTCCGTTCATCGTCTGGTCGCTGGTCTATTTGTTCTGGCGCTGTGTCGTCAACGAGAGTGCCTGCACGAACAAGATCATCCTGCGCTTGTTCCTGCTGGATGGCACATATTACCACCTGTGGTTTTTATATGCCTTGATCGGGGTCTACCTTATTACGCCTCTTCTGCGGCCAATCGCGGCATCGGCTCCCAGATCCGTTCTATGGTATTTCATGGCGTTATGGCTGTTCTTCCAGCCGGGGATGACGCTGCTCGAGCAGGCGTGGGACCTGAGAATCGGGGTCAGCGTTCCCATGGCCACGGGTTTCATCGGTTATTTCATACTTGGTTATTTGTTGAGCGAAGTTTCCCTGTCGCCTCGAAGCATCTGGATTGCGTTCATCGTCTGGCTGACCGGCGCCTTCGCAACCGCCGCAGGGACATACCTGATGTCATTGCAGGTCGGGGAATTTTCAGAATTCTTCTACCAGTACCTGAGTCTCAATGTGATGCTGGCCTCGGCCGGCAGTTTTCTCCTGCTCAAATCACTGTCGGGGCACAAGTCCCTGGCTCATCCTGTTACTCTCAACCTGGTGAAGAAAGCCGCGGCGGCGAGTTTCGGGATCTATCTGATTCACGTGCTGGTCCTGGACATCATCGGCGGTCACATCCCGCTGATTCATTTCAATGTTGAAATGGGGAGCCCCCTCTGGAGCATCCCGCTCGCCAGCGTGATTGCTTTCGTTGCATCCTTCTGCGCGGTATACATCCTGCAGAAAATCCCGTTCGTCAATCGAATCGTTCCTTGATGGCGCGCATCAGGTTTTGATAGCCATCTGCCTTGAACAGGTCCACGCGGTGCAGGCGGCGCAGGGAATCGGGCATGCCGCATTCCTCGAGCCGAACGGGGATAATGAAGGCTTCGCTATCAGGAAGCCACTTTGTCTTCTCGAGCGCGATCTTCAGTTCCTCGTGGCGGTATCCCTTCCGCCTGTTGAAACGACGCGAGAGGCAGACGATGACCGCGTCGCTTTTGAGAATCGCCTGGCGAATCTCGTTCTGCCAGTCCTGACCGGGGAAGAGTCGCTCGGTATCCAGCCATACATTCACTCCATCTTTTACGATTCGAGTATATAGATTGCGAACGGATGCCTTGTCGCTGTGCGCGTAAATCAATAATACTTGTATTGGTTGTCTTGATCGTGCCATTTGTAAATCCTCTGAAGAACCAGGTCGGCATACAACATTCCCAAAGTAGCGCAGACGAAATCGAAAAACAATCCCCCGCCAGGGGATTTGTCGGGGGATTTTCAGGGTAATCCGTTGGGTGAGCCGGATACAGGGAAGGAGAATAAGCCACTCCTAACCATGGGTGTCTTCCCACCATTTCACAAAGTCCCAGTTCTTCAGCGCGAGGCGCAACTCTTTTCTGCTATGCAACCTGAATTTGACGAAAATGTTCTGCAAATGGGTCTTTACAGTTTCAGGCGCGATGCTCAGAATCCCGGCGATTTCGTAATTCCGATGACCAAGACAGGCCAGCGCGACGACCTCCTGTTCGCGGTCAGAGAGCGAATTCCAACACTCTTCAACATCGTTTTCCATTCGGAATTGATCCCAGCCGGCCTTCGTAAACTCAGCAATAATTTCTTCTTCCGAACGACCCTGTTCTCTTGCAAGTTCTCTTACAATCGTGAGCATTTCCTGCTCCTGCAAGAAGCGGCGCGATTCGTCCACCCCTTTGTTTCGCTCGAACAGACGCCGCAGGCGGGGAGGCAGGAGAAACATGCGGTCATTATATTGGAACATATGTTCTAGGTCAAGCCGCGTCGATTCCCGCTATAATCCCCGCACAAAATCCATGCCAAAAGACATCCTCATTCTGGGCGGCGGACCGGCCGGACTCTCCACCGCCCTGCATCTCGCGCGGGACTTTCCGCATCTCGCGGACCGCATCCGGATTCTGGAAAAGGCGCGTTACCCCCGCCCCAAACTGTGCGCGGGCGGACTCGTGCTCGACGCGGAGATCATCCTCGAGCGCCTCGGCCTGGACGTGTCCGAGATCCCGCACGTGGACGCGGCCGCCGCACACCTCGACTTCGAGGGCAAGGGATTGAACGTCCGCGTTCCAAAGCGGCACGCCATCCGCATCATCCGCCGCGACGAGTTCGACCACTGGCTGGCGAAAAAGACACGTGAAGCGGGAATCGAGATTCGGGAATCGGTGTCCGCGAAAAATGTAATCCCTGATGCCGACGGCGTAACCGTGGAAACCGATCAGGGAAACTTCCGTGCGCAGGTCGTCGTCGGCGCGGACGGCTCGAACGGGGTCACACGCCGCTGCATCCTGCCGAACACGCCCGTGCATACCGCGCGGCTGCTGGAGGTATTAACCCCCTCCCTTCCTCCCCTAAATCCTTCGGATTTGGGGGAGGTGCCCGCAGGGCGGTGGAGACGTGAGGGGGTCGCCTATTTCGATTTCTTCCCTGTGCCAAATGGAATCGCGGGCTACACCTGGGACTTTCCCACACAAGTCAACGGACAGCCAATGAGATGCTGGGGCATTTACGACACGAACATCCTCGCGGATATGCAACGACCGCCGTTGAAGGAACCTCTCGCAGAGGAGATGGCGCGGCATGGATTCGATCTCGATGATGTGGAATTGAAAGGATATCCCATCCGCTGGTTCAGTCCGCGGGCGGAGATGTCGGTGCCGCGCGTGCTGCTCGCGGGCGACGCGGTCGGCGCGGACCCCATCTTCGGCGAGGGCATCAGCATGGCGCTGGGATACGGCCTGGTGGCGGCGCGCGAAATCGGCGAAGCCTTTCAGCGGAATGAATTTTCGTTTAACGGATACAGGCGGCGGGTCCTGCGAAGCGCACTCGGTCAGACGCTCACGGCGCGCTGGGTCATCGCGCAGATCCTGTACCGCGTCCGCTGGCGTCTTCTGCAAAAATTCTTCTGGCGGCGCATGGGCGGAATCATCATCGCCGCATCCTGGGTTTTTGTTTTGAATTGGGGAAAGCGGCTCAGGCCTTAACGCGTTTGATAAAGCCAGGTGTGTTCAACTCGCGTTCGAGCAGATAGGTGAAATAACCCTGCATCAGCGACTCGGTCTCCTTCTGGATGCTTCGACCTTGCTCAGCACGAGCCTCGAGGCTGGGACGCGCACGCGTCGCCTCGGAATAACTGCTGCGCTGAAAATGGCGCAGGTACTTGAGCGCGTCCACCGAGATGGGATGCGGATTGCGGAGTCCCTGCCCGCAGCGCGGACAGATGACGCCGCCCGCGCTGAACGAAAAGAACTGGTCCTCGGCCAGAATCTCGCGTCCGCAGTTGACACATTCGAAGAGTTGCGGACGAAAGCCGAGGAAATCGAGCAGGCGCATCTCGTAATAACGGATGACCAGCCAGGGGTCCGCTTTGGAGGCGAGGCGCGCGAGAGTGTCGGCCAGCAGGCGGAAGAGAGACGGCTGTTCCTGCTCTTCCTCGTACGTGAAGCGGTCGAGCAGTTCGATCACGTAGGATGCATAGCCCGTGAGGACCAGGTCTTCGCGCAGGGGCTGATAGGACTCTATCGTTTCGGCCTGCGTGACGATGAGCAGGTCGCGGCCTTTTGCCAGTTGCAGTGTGACGTGCGTGAACGGTTCGAGATGTCCAGCCTTGCGCGAGGTGAGTTTGCGCGCGCCTTTGGCAATCGCCCGCGTCTTGCCGCGCTGACGCGTGTACAGCGTGAGCAGGCGGTCGGCCTCGCCCCAGTCGCTGTGACGAAGCACAACGGCCTCGACGCGGAAGGAACGAAAGGTGGGCATGTAAGTCGCTGGTCGGCTAGTCGGCTGGTCTGCGTGGAAGGTGGTCGGGGGTGAAGGTTTCGGGCAGGAGTTCTGCCACAGTCATCTCGTGCAATAATTTCCCCGCGCCGTCCGCGATGAGCACCATGGTGTCCAATCCGAATTCCGCCAGCACCTGGCGGCAGGAACCGCACGGCGACCCGCCGTTATCGGTGACAACCGAGATGGCCTCGAATTTGGTTTCACCCTCCGAGACCGCTTTGAACACGGCCACGCGTTCAGCGCAGATAGTGGCCGGATAGGCCGCGTTCTCGATGTTGACTCCCGTGTAGATGCGGCCGCTTTTGGTCCGCAGCGCCGCGCCGACGGGATAGCGGGAATACGGCGCGTAGGCGCGTCGCCGCGCTTCGTTGGCGCGGTCGATCAGGGATTGGCGTTCCTCTTTGGTAAGAGTCATGAATAACCTTCCTCACCACAGAGCGCACGGAGAATACAGAGACTTTTCTTCTCCGTATCCTTCGTGTTCTCCGCGGTTACTTTTTCTTTGGCTTTCTTTCCAGTTTCTTGATCGCCCGCGCCGGCATGCCCACCACGAGCGTGTCCGCGGGCACGTCCTTCGTCACCACCGCGCCCGCGCCGGTGCGCGCCCCGTCGCCGATCTTGAGCGGGGCCACCAGCATCGTGTCCGAGCCGATGAATACGTCCTCGCCGATCTGGGTGGGATGCTTTTTCTCGCCATCGTAATTGCAGGTGATCGTCCCCGCGCCGATGTTCGTGCCCGAACCGATCTCGGCGTTGCCGATATAAGAGAAGTGTCCCATCTTCACGCCGTCATGCAAATACGAATCTTTCACCTCCCCGAAATTCCCCATGTGGACGCCCCTTCCCAAATGCGCGCCCTTCCGCAGACGCGCGAACGGGCCCATGTCCACATCGTCTTCGAGCCACGCGCCCTCCATCACCGACGCCAACACCTTGCATCGATTCCCGATCTTCGAATCCCGAATGATCGAGTTGGGACCAAGCACATTGCCCTCGCCGATCTCGGTCCTGCCCTGCAAATACGTATTCGGCATGAGGACCGTATCTTTACCAATCGTCACGCCGACCTCGACATATGTGGACGCGGGGTCCATCATCGTCACGCCGTTGAGCATGTGCGACTCGTTGACGCGCCGCCGCATCTCCGCCTCGACCTCGGACAGGTGCACGCGCGTGTTGATCCCGATCGCCTCTTTCGCATCTTCCATGACCGCGGCCTGCACCGGCAACCCGGCCTTTACCGCCAGTTCGACCGTATCCGTTAAATAATACTCGCCCTTGTGCGGATTCTTTTCGATACGGCCCAGCGCGTCCCACAGCCAGTCCGCATCGAAGCAGTACGCGCCGACGTTGAGTTCGCGAATGGCGAGTTGCTCGGGTGTGGCGACATACTCCTCGACAATGGCTTCCACCGTTCCCTGCGCGTTGCGGACGATACGCCCAAAGCCGCGCGGATCATCGGCAATCACCGTCAACATGGACATCGGTCCCTTGTTGGCCTTTTGCGTTTCGACTAATTGTCGTAAAGTCTCGCTGCGCAACAGGGGCATATCCGCGTAACAGACCAGGATCAGGTCGGTCTTTTCCTTTAAAGCGGATTCAACCTGCATCACCGCGTGGGCGGTGCCGAGTTGCGGCTCCTGGATCACGGTCATGGCAGAAGCGCCGAGGAATTCGGTCACTTTCTCCGCGCTGTGGCCGACCACAACGACCGGCTTTTCGGTCGTGACCTGACGGATGGCCTCCAACGAATGCCAGATCATCGGCCTGCCCGCGATAGGGTGCAGGACCTTCGGCAGGTCGGACTTCATGCGAGTCCCCTGCCCGGCGGCAAGGAGGATGGCGGTTACTTTCATGTACGGCTCCTACCCCTCACCCCTGCACCCCTCTCCCTAAGGGCAGAGGGGGTGAGGGTGAGGGTAAAAAAACAGGCTTCCTCCGCTTCGGCGGGGCAAAGCCTGTTAGAGAGAAAAAGCCCCGCCTGCGCGGGATTTATAAAAGGCTGGGGCGCCTGGACTCGAACCAAGATCCACAGATCCAAAGTCTGGTGTGCTGCCGTTGCACCACGCCCCAGTGCGGGCGAAATTGTATCACAGGGGACGAGGCGGGACAATGTTACGGTTTCTTGCGCACAGGCCGCGTGTCGCCCGGGGCGAGTCCCAGTTTTTTGGCTTGTTCGTAGGAAATCTCATCCGGGTTGAGCGGCGGGTTGCCGTGTTTCTCGACCGCTTCGGACCAGAAGGCGTCCGCGTCCTGGGGCTTGATCTTTTTCTTTTTGGCCTGCGTGAGCAGGTTCTCGATATCCGCGGTGGGGACATTAACCGCGGCGGAAATCTCGACCGTCTTTTCGACCTCGGAAGGCTCGGCCGCGGCGGTGGGAACGCCCAGGGACCTCAGCGCCCGCTCGATGTCCGCGCGGACGGCGAGGGCGGCCTCCACCACCTTCAGGAGGTGATCGCGCGTCGTCAATTTCTCCCCGGCCACCAGCAGTCCGTACATGGAATTGACCGGAACGAGCAACAGGTCGTGATCACCGCCGCGGAAGACGTGGTAATGGTCCGGGCCATCCTGATGGATGAACTTGGAGACCTTCTGCCCGGCGCTGAAGATGGCCATGACCGCCGAAAGAAGCGAGACCTCCATACTGCTGTCGTACAGGTCGCCGGCGCGTTCGAGGACTCGGCCGCGGTCGCTGACCAGGTAAACGGCCTGCGCCTTGACAGCCTTGCGGAATTTCGCCAGCAGGTCCGAGAGCGTGGCGTGGCGCGCCTCCGAGGCCTCGGGCGGCAGGATGGTGCGTTCGAGCCCCAGGGAGCGCTCGACCACGTCCAGGAAGTCGCCCAGCGGGATGGGCTTGTCGAAGATGGCCGTGGCCCCGGCGCCGCGAATGTCGTCGCGCGTCCGCTTGTCGGTCATGGCCGTGATGAGGATGACTTTCACGTCCTTGTGGCGGGCGCGGATCTTATGCATCAACTCCACACCGGTAATACCGGGCAGTTTGTAATCCGAGACGAGCAGGTCAATCTTGTGGCGCGAGGCCTCCAGCAGGGCCTCCTCGCCGGAGGGAGCCTCGAAGATTTGAAATTTATGGCCCAGCGTGTCGAGCGAGGAATGCAGGAGGCGCAGGATGTCGCGTTGATCATCAACCAGAAGGATGGTGGGAACGCTTGTCATAGCCGGATCCGCTCCGCAAATCTATTTTGCCAGCCAGCAGGCAACCCAATGATTGGGCATGATCTCCTCGAAGCGCGGTTCCTCCTGTGAGCACTGCTCTACCGCAATGGGGCAGCGCGGGTGGAAGCGGCAGCCTTTGGGCGGGTTGAGCGGGCTGGGCACGTCGCCTTTGAGAATGATGCGTTCGCGCTTGAGTCTTGGGTTGGGAATCGGAATGGCTGACATCAGCGCGCGCGTGTAGGGATGCATCGGGTTGCGGAAGAGGTCATCGCGCGTGGTCAATTCGACCATCTTGCCGAGATACATCACCGCCACGCGGTCCGAAACGTGTTCGACAACCGAGAGGTTGTGCGCGATGAAGAGATAGGTCAGGCCGAATTCGGCTTGCAGGTCCTTGAGGATGTTGAGCACCTGCGACTGAATCGAAACGTCCAGAGCGGAGACCGGCTCGTCGCAGACGATGAACTTGGGCCGCAGGGCCAGGGCGCGGGCGATGCCGATACGCTGGCGCTGTCCGCCCGAAAACTCATGCGGGTAACGGCGGGCGTGGTAATCCTCCAGCCCCACTTTCTTGAGCGTGTCGAGCATCAACTCGAAGCGCTCCTTCGGGGAACCTATCTTGTGGATGTGCAGTCCTTCCATGACCGATTCGCCGATAGGCACGCGCGGATCGAGCGAGGCATACGGGTCCTGGAAGATGATCTGCATGTCGCGGCGGATGGCTTTGAGGTCGCCTCCGCGCAGTTGAAGCACATCCTTGTCTTCGAACGTAATCTCCCCGGAGGTCGGTTCGATGAGCCGCAGCATTGTGCGTCCGACGGTCGTCTTGCCGCATCCCGATTCGCCCACCAGGCCGAGCGTCTCGCCTTTGCGGACTGCAAAACTGACATCGTCCACGGCTTTGACGTGATTGACCACGCGCTGCAACAACCCGGCTCGCACCGGGAAATACTTAACCAGGTGTTTGACTTCGACCAGAGTCTCGTTCATACTGTTTGTAACTGCGGTTGCTGTCATTATTCTCGCTCCGGTCTAGTTCGTCTTGGTCAGGGGGGCGGTGTGCCCATCGGCGTCCTGGTACAGCCAGCAACGTACGCTATGGCCGGGACCGGCCTCGATCAAGTCGGGTTTGATCTCGGTGCAGACGGTCAGATTATGTGTCAGGCGCGCCTGACAACGGGGTGCAAAGCGGCAGCCCGGCGGCAGGTTCACGAGGTTGGGGACCGAGCCGGGAATCACGTCCAGCCGTTCCTTGATCTCGCCCAGGATGGGGATCGAGCCGATCAGGCCAAGGGTGTAGGGGTGCAGGGGTTGGTCGAAGAGTGTGTTCACATCGGTCTGCTCGACGATCTCGCCCGCGTACATCACCGCCACGCGCTCGCACATCTCGGCCACCACACCCAGGTCATGCGTGATCAAAATGACCGATGTGCCCATGGTGCGGCGCAGGTCGCGCATCAGGTCGAGGATCTGCGCCTGAATGGTCACATCCAGCGCGGTGGTCGGCTCGTCCGCGATCAGCAGTTCGGGCACGCAGGCCAGCGCCATGGCAATCATCACGCGCTGGGCCATGCCGCCCGAAAGTTCGTGCGGATAAGATTCCACGCGGCGCTCGGCGTCGGGAATGCCGACCAGTTTCAGCATCTCGATGGCGCGCTTGCGCCCGGCCTCCTTTCCCAACGATTGATGAATGCGCAATACCTCGGCAATCTGATCGCCCACCTTGAACACGGGATTGAGCGCCGACTGCGGCTGCTGGAAGATCATCGAGATACGGTTGCCGCGCACATTCGTCATTTCCCTCTCGGACAAATCGAGCAGATTGACGCCGTCCAGCAGGATCTCCCCCGAGTCCACCCTGCCGGGCGGCGCGATCAGGCGCATGATCGAAAGCGAGGTCACGCTCTTACCGCATCCCGATTCGCCCACCAGGCCCACCACTTCGCCGGGATACACTTCAAAGTTCACGCCATCCACAGCACGCACCACACCGTCTTCGGTGTAAAAGTACGTTTTGAGGTCCTTGATTTCGAGCAGGGGAGTGTTTTTGTCAGCCACGACGCTCTCCTTCTGAGAGATTATCTGATTATAGCAAAGAAATATCCCGCAAGCCTTTACAAGATGCTAAGGCACAGCGGGCATCGCCAGCCAGGGCGCGCCGTACACGCCCGCAATCCCATTCAGGACTTTCCCGAAGGGGTAATCAACATCCCGACACGCTTCATACCGAAAGCCCGCGTACAGCGGGATGAACGGCAAGTCTTCCGCCAGGACGAACTGAGCCTCGAATGCCGCCTGCCGCGCCGATTCGAGATCGCCCGCCCCGCGCAGCGCTTCGCACGCGGACCTGAGCCTGTCTCCGTTATAAGCAAAGGGACTCGGCGCCTCGAACCATTCGCACAGATAGCCCGGGTACGCGCTTAACCGCCAGCCGAGAATGGCCATATCGTAATCGCCGCTGCTGTAAACCGCATAATTGATCTCCTCAGGCGCGGCCCATTGTAAATCCACGTCCAACCCCAGCAGGGTCAACCGCTCGACCAATCGTCCCGCAAACTCTCTCTGACGGGGATCGGAAGACGAAACAAGAATCCCGAGAGTCGGCGGACTTTCACCGTTGGGCATCTTCAGAGGCGAGCCGCCAATGACGGTCAACCCCGGACGCGAGGCATCGGTGGTTGGTTCCCTGTCCCAGCCATAGCTGCCGGACTTCAAGATCGCGAGGATTTGATTGAAACTATTCTGTGGATCAAGCTCCGCGCACGGCCTCACCGCCTGCGCGTTGCTCCAGAACAGATTATCGGGAGGGACAAACGCTCTCAAACTCTCGAACTCCGCTCCCACCAGAAAGAAAGTGTTTTCGACGATACAACTCAGCGCCCTGCGAAATGTCTTGTCAGCCAGATACGGATTGGATGGATTCAAAACCAGGAAGCGCGCGCTCGAAGTGGGTTGTTTCGATACCGCAAAACCTGTCTCTGAAAGCCGCGCAATCCAATCGGAGGAAAGCCCGGCGGGATCGAGGAGAACATTCACTTGGCTGCCGGCGATGGACTCGATGGTCATGGCATCTTCGGGGAAAGCGATATATACGACGCGCTCGAATAACGGCGCGCCAAAGGGATAATTCGGGTTGACCACGTTTTCCAACGAACCCGTCTCGCGCAGACCTGCCATGTACGGTCCGAAGGTCGGCTCACCATCGGAATCCAGAGCATACACGGCCGCGCGGGCATCGAAAAGAAAAGATTCCCTTTCATACCCAAGTCTCTCGATTTCGCTGTTCAGGTAATTGAGTGCGGCTTGCTTTTTATCCACCTGGGTCTTGAGCTTTTCGTAATCCTTGCTGGACTGTTCCACCAGCGACAACGCAACGGTCAACTCATCGAGATTGGTTTGAACGGTCTCTGCCTCGGCTTGCAAATCGAGGATGGATTGCTCCAGTTCGGGCGAGGGGAGCAGGGCGGTCAGCGCGGCGACCTTCGATTCCCAGTAGGTCTTGCTGACAATCGGTCCCTGCAATGCGCCATATTGCCAGTCTGCGACCGTAGGCCGGGATTTGAAATAGAACCTGACGATCAAATCGTCCACGGCCTCGGCATGGTCGAGGATCGCGGGATTGTACGCCGCGCGCCAATCCAGGCCGAGTTCAAACGCCAGCGCGGTGTTGACTGTGAAGACCACATCGCCGGCCGTCAAAAGAGTGCCATCGGACCAGAGCAGACCGGGTTTGAGTCTGACATCCGCCGCGAAAAAACCGCCTTCCTCCACGAAGACGGAGGGCTCACCATCCGCGAGGTGCGCTTCGAACTCACCGCCGGGAATTGACAGCCGATACAAACTCGGCCAAAAGTTGGCCTGCACGGCGCGGTTGTTGTAGCCGGCTCCGGCCTCATCGAAGTAAGCCCAGACGTTCGTCAATTGCACAGCGCCGACGAGGGCAAAGCGGATCGTATCTGCGCGCGGCGCGGTGGTTTGCGCCGGAGGAACGGGAGTTTCCTGCGAAATGGAGGTCGCCGCGCCCGGCCCGCACGAGGCGAGCAGGAGCGCGGCGATAAGGACGGCAAAGGCGGCGCGAAGCGGCATGGGCGGGGAATCGGCCTATTGGCCGCAGGCAGGTCCAACGTCGAAGGATTCGATGCCCCACAGGTCGGAGGCGGCGGTCGGGTCGAGGTCGAATCCGCACAGGTCCGGCCGCGCCGCGCCCACTTCGATCCGCACGTAGAGAGGCACGGCCGGCAGGTCTTCGGCAAAGATGGTCTGCGTATCGTTATATGAATTGACGTATGCCGAATCGCCGGGCAGGGACTGGCGCGCCGTCTCGCAGGCGTTGTCGAATTCAAGGTTTTCGTATCCGCCGACATTTGTGCCGACCCAATTGTTGCCCGCGTCGGGAATCTCGGCGCTGGTAAAGCGGGCGCACTGCGGCGCGGCGGACGCGGCGGCCATGGCATATTCGGCGAGGTCGAATTGGCGGCCGAACAGCGGACCGATCGGACCTTCGGCGTAGAAATCCACCTGGCTGGCGTTGACGACCGTGACGCCGATGCCGCACTGGGACAGCGAGGCGGACAGGATCTCGGCCACCTGGCGGCGCTGGGTGGCCGAGGTGGTTATGTAGGTGACGGAAAGCGGCGTGCCGGTCGGCACATCCGGGATGCCCTGCGCCACGCGGAGGGTGGCGGGGTTTCTATCGTGGTCGAGCCACCCGGCCTGTTCCAGCAGTTGACTTCCCGCGGCCACATCGTATGAGTACGCCGGCAGGTTATCGAGATAAAGCGGATGGTCGGGAGACATATAAGTGTTGGGAATGACCGAGAGTCCGTACAGGACGGTGTCCACCACCTGCTGGCGGTCGAGGCACAGGGCAAAGGCGCGGCGCACGCGCGCATCGCCGAAGATGTCGGGGCGGTCCCTGGAGGGGGCGGCGGGCGAATAGCCGTCGTCGTAGGAGGCGGGTGTGATGCCGAAGGCCAGCCATTCGATGTTGGGGGTCTGCCCGAAGAGGGTGCGGGCCTGGTTCGCATTTCTCATCTGGAGCAACAGGCCCACGTGCCCTTCGAGGCGGATGCTGGTATCCAGCACGTCGCATTCTCCCTCGATCAGGTCGCTGACGGCGGCATCCGGGTCGCCGACGACGCGGAAGCGCAGGATGTCGAACTTCGGCAGTCCCTCGGCGGCGCGGAAGTAGAACGGGTTCTTTTTGAGCAGGAGTTCGTCGCCGTTCCAGGATTCGAGCACGTACGCGCCCCAGCCGGTCGGCGTGCGGGAGGAGATGTCGAGCGTGGGCAGTTCGGCGGCCGGGAAATTGCCCCACAGGTGGCGCGGCAGGGGCATCCAGAAATTAGTAAAGTAGGTTGGGTCAATGAAGCCGGGCCTGCCCCACCATTGGGTGCTCAACTCGTCCGTGGCCTCGTAGGCCTGCGTGCGATCCACCAGGAACTTCGAGCCGGGTGTGGCGGCTTCGGAGGCCACTTCGAAGGCATAGACCGAATCGTCCGCGGTGAGCGGCTCGCCGTCGGACCAGGCCAGGTTGGGCAGGAGGGTGAAATTGACGATTATCTGATCCATGGTGACGGGGTTGGTCCCGTCATAGACGACGACGCAGTTATCCGTGCGGCAGCCGGCGGGACGAACGGCTGTCCCCGGTTCGAGGAGCACGAGATTCCCCGAGGCGTCTATCACCTCGTCCCCCTGCCCCACCGTTACCTCGGCAATCTCGGCGTCCCCCGCGCTCAGGCTGGGAAGTTTCTCGAGGATGACCGGGTAATATTCATAGTTCAACAGATCCATCGGCCCGTCGTAGATGGCGGCCAGCACCGAACGCGCCGCCGCATTGGGCAGGCCGAAGGGATAGAGCGTGTTGGGCTGTTCGCCGAGGCAGACGGTCAATTCGCGCGGCGGGAGCGGTGTGGATGTAAAGGCCGGGGTGGGCAGACCGGCTTCCTCAGTCGAGGTGGGCGCGGCATCCGTCCGCGCGCCGCAGGCGGACAGTAGAAATGCAGTCAACAGAAAAAAGAAAAGGATTCTTTTGCCAGTCATTGATAACATGGGAAGCCCCTTGGTCAGGATTTGCCGCGGCGCGGGAACAGGATCAGCGCGGCCGCAACGAGGATGGCTAGAACGATCACAGCCGGTACGACTGGGAATTGCGTCTCGCGTGCAACATCTTCCTGCGCGGAGGCAGGCGTCGGCTGGGCACCGGGAATTATAACCTGTGCCGCGTTGGATTCGTTCAGTTCGCCGGAGGCGTTCCACAACCCGTTCTGGCGCAGGAGGAAGGCGGTCACTTTCCAGGCGTCGTCATCCGTGAGACTGCCGGGATCCCAGAATGGCATGGCAGCGCGGATGTAGGCTTTCAGCTGCGCCGCGTCGGTGAACTTTTTCAAGGCATCGGGGCCGATCACGGCAGGGATGGTTTTTGGCAGTGTAAAGCCGCTTTCGTAGGGATTCTCGCCGTGACAGCCGCGCTCCCAGCAGTATTGCTCTTCCGGCGGATAGGCGGCGCGGAACTCGTCGGTCAGGCCCTGGCCGCGGTCGCCGTGACAGGGCAGGCAGGAGAGCCAGTACACCTGCGCGCCGAGGTCGGCCTGATTGGGCGAGGCGGGCAGTGTGGGTTTGGCCAGGCGGTCAGGGGTCGGCGTGGCAGATTGGAGAACATGCGCGGCCGCGCCGTTATCGAAGAATAGCCCTGCCAGAAGCAGGGCTATTCCAAAGGGCAGGAGGATGAATTGGAGGCTGAGGCTGTTACGCACAGACTTGCGCTATATCTTGCCGCGCATGCGCGGGTCGAGCACATCGCGCAGGGCGTCGCCCAGCAGGTTCCAGCCCATGACGAAGAGCACAAGAGTGATGCCCGGGAAAACGATGATGTACCAGTACGTGTTGAGGCTGGTGATCCAGTTGCGGGCAAAGGCCAGCACCTGTCCCCAGTCGGCATAGCCCACCTCCACGCCGATGCCGAGGAAGGAGAGCGCGGCAAAGGAGAGCACCACATCGCCAATGGCAAGCGAGGCCAGCACCAGTGTGGGGAAGATGGCGTTGGGGATGATGTGGCGGAAGAGGATGCGGCTGTCCTTCACGCCCAGTACGCGGGCGGCCATGATGTAATCGCGTTCCTTGACCGAGAGGATATCGCCGCGGATGATGCGGGCGTAGCCGAGCCAGCCGAAGGCGATCAGCGAGATCATGACCGGCAGGACGCTCCGTCCGATCTTTGGGGTGAGCACCGCCGCGAGGATGAGGGTGGCCATCAGGCTGGGCAGGATGAGGAGAATATCCACGATGCGCATGAGAATATTATCCACGATCCCACCGTAATACGCGGAGATCGAGCCGACCACGATACCGATCAACACGGTGGAGAACACGACGATCAGGCCGGTCTTGAAGGCCGTGCGCGTACCCCAGATCACACCGTAGTAGATATCGTACTGTCCCTGCGCGGTGCCGAAGAGGTGCACCCAGGTATCGTTGCCGGTCAGCGCCTTGTACCAGAAGGGAATTTCCGGGGCGTTCTTATCCCACGGCTCGCCGATGGGTCTCGGCTCGGCCTTGAAGCCGTCGCGCGGGATCTTGTACGGGTCGCTGGTGACAGGCGGGGCCAGCACCGGCGCGGCAAGCGCCACGATGGTGAAAAAGACGATCAGCGCGAAGCCGGTGATGGAAGCCGGCGTCTTCATCAACCCTTGAAGCAGACGGTAGTTGTCCGGGCCCAGGAATCGCTCCAGGCGGCCGATCTTGCGCATGGCCACCATCTCGCCGAGAAGTTCGTTATTGCCAGAGGGGACTGCTTGAGCCATGAGTGCCTCCTAGGCCAATCGCACGCGGGGATCAACCACAGCGTACAGGATATCCACCACGAGGTTCGCCACGATGAGAATGAAACCGTTGAAAAGCGCAAAGCCGAGCACAGTGACCACATCCTGCTGCACCGAGGCCGCCGCGGCCGCAGAACCGATGCCCGGGTAATCGAACACAGTCTCGGTAATGATCACGCCGCCCATTAAGCCGACGACGGTAAAGCCTGCCAGCGTCACCACCGGCAGCATGGCGTTCGGCTGGGCATGCTTGTAAATCACGTCTTTTTCCGGCAGGCCTTTGGCGCGCGCGGTGGTGACGTACTCCTGGCGCAGGGTTTCGAGCATCGAGCCGCGCGTCACCCGCAGGAAGGTAGCCCAACTGATATAAGAGAGGGTCAGGATGGGCAGGAACATGTGACGCAGGGCGTCCAGGAAGATATCGAAGCGGCCGTTGAGCAGGGCGTCGAAGGTAAGCAGGGAAGTATAGCGGTGGAACTCGCCGGAATTGACAATCTGACTGGCCCAATCCGACAGGCGGCCGGGGGGAAACCACTTCAAATTGGCGTAGAAGAACATCAACACCAGCAGGCCGAACACAAAAGTGGGAAAGGATGTGCCGACGATGCTGAAGACGCGCGCCGCCTGGTCTATAAAGCCGTTATGATGAACTGCCGCCTGTACCCCCAGCCAAATACCCACGAGGATAACAGGCGCGACCGCCCAAATGGTCAAATCCAGCGTGTTGGGGAAACGCCGCCCTATCAGTTGCGCCACCGGTTGGGAACCGGTCTTCGACCAGCCGAAATCGCCGAACAGGATCCCGCCCTCCCGCTCCCCGCTCACAGGGTCCACTTTGCCGACCAGCCAGTTATAGTACTGAACATGAATCGGGCAATCCAGGCAATACTTCTTGATAAAGGCATCCACCTGCTCGTCCGATTTGGGGTCGCCGCGGATGTACAAAGCGACCCGCTCATCGGGTTCCAGGAAGGACAACATTCCAAAGATCAGAATGGTCACGCCGAAGAGCAGAACTGGAACGAGCAACAAGCGGCGGATAATGTACGTAATCATTCAGCACCTCGAAACGAGTTTGGCATACTTGTCATCGGCAGCGGGCCGGAGGCGTACTCCGGCGCGCTGCGCATGACAAGGCGAGGAATTCCGGGGACCCGCTGCCGGGTCCCCGGAACACTAGTCAATCAACCGCGCGGACAACTAATCTTTGTACATCGTGTAGAAGTAGTTGCCGGAGAAGATCGGGTTGAGGATGGCGCCGTGCACCCAGCGCTGTTCGAAGCCATGGCTGGTGGCCGTGGCAAGCAGGATGGTGGGAACCTGCTCATAGTAGAGGGCATTCGCCTCTTCGTAGATCGCCTGGCGCTCGGCCGGGTCGGTCGCGCCGACGCCGCGATCGAGGATATCAGAGAACTGCGCCTTCAGGTCGGCAGGCATCTTCTGGCGGCTCGCGTAGGTGCCAATCATGTAGGGCTGGTACCAGTTGTGCGGGTCGTGGATGTCTTCCAGCCAGCCGCTCACGAAGTACGGAGCCTCGGAAGCGCGCAGGGTGCGCAGGAAGGTCGGCCACGGCAGACCCACGGTCTCGATCACGAACAGTTCGTTGACCGCGGCGATGTTGGAAGACAGGATCTCGGACACAACCTGGCGGGAGGTGTTGCCCTGGTTGTACAGAGCCTGGAGGCGGAAGCCAGTGGTCCAAACGTCGCCTTCGGGATCGTCGCCAGCAGCAATTCCATCCTTATCCAGATCGGCGGCCTTGAACTCAGCCTCGCATTGGGCCGGGTCGTAGGTATAGACAGGGGCGTCGGCCTCGTAGCCGGGCATGCCCTGGCGGGCGAGCACAGGCTGCTGAACCGCTTCACCGTCGAACACGTCGCTGATGTAGGTATCCCAGTCGAAGCAGTAGGCGAAGGCCTTGCGGATATGGACATCCGAGAAGAAGTCCAGCGGGATGCCGTTGCCGTCCAACTGGCCGGAGCCGACGTAGTTCGAGGTTTCGGCAATGTTGAAGGTCATGAACAGGTCCTGGCTGGAGATGGCCGGGCGTCCGATGTAGAGACGGAAGGGACCGCCAGTGCCGGTCTCGCCTGGAGCGCAGGGAGTAAATTTGGCCTGTCCTTGAGCAGACGGGTCATACGCGCAGACTTCCACCTCTTCGCCGTACTTACCGGCCGCCAGGTCGAAGACGCGCATGGAGCCGACAAGGGCGTCCATCTGCGAGCGGTTCTCGGGCGGGACAGTGGCCTGATCGGCGTCGCCAGCCTGGAGCATGGCGAAGCGGGTTCCCCACTCATCGATGGACTTGATGACGACGCGCTCGAGTTTGGCGGGTTCGCGCCAGTAGTTGTCGTTGCGGACGAGGACGATTTCCTCACCCTGGGTCCAGTGATCGAGTTTGAACGGACCAGTACCATTCATGATAGTGGTGAACGGATCGCTCTCGGAGGGTTCGGCATAGTAGTTCTGCCAGGTGGCGCAATCGCCGTCCCAGCCGCCGTTGGCGATGGTCCAGTCTTTGTCCATGATGGAGCCCCAGCCATTGGCGATGGTGGCGATGAACGGACCCCAGGGCTGGGCGAGGGTCATGGTGACGGTGCCGGCGGCATCATCGGCCACGATCGCGCTGGTGACCTTTTCGCACGCGGCGAGCAGGTCTTCAGCAGGCAGGGCGCTCAAGCACTCGCGGTCATCCGCGCACGCGCCTTCGCCGTCCACGACGATGGAGATGTCGTCAACACCGATGCCGAAGAACGGTTCGGCCAGCAGCCACTGCGGGCCGCTGTAACCGCCGAAGAGCAGGCCGCGCTGGAAGGAATAGGCGGCATCGGAGGCGGTCAGGTCGGCGCCGTCGTGGAACTTCACGCCGGAGCGGATCTTGAAGGTATAGACGGTGCCGTCTTCAGAGACTTCCCAGGATTCGGCCAGTTGGGGCACGAACTTGTCGGTGGCTTCGCCATCGTAAAACACCAGAGTTTCATAGACATTCTGGATGATCTCACCGCCGGCGGTCTCGTACGCCAGGGCGGGATCCAGGGTCTCGGGCTCGCCAATGGTCGCCACGACAAAGGTCGTCGGATCTGCGGAGGCGATGCCCGACGGAGTCCCGGGGGCCTGGGTCGCTTCGGGAGCGCCGGGTTCGGGAGCCGTGGTCTCGGTCGCGGTGGGGCCGCAGGCCGAAAGCATCATGCTGGCAACGACCAGCAGGCTCAGTAAAGCAAACAGTTTACGCATGTTCTTCTCCTCACGAATGTGAAAGGTTTGGGACAACTCTCTTACAGTTCAATGGTTGATTTACACGTCAGCCGACAGCCATCACCTCCTTTCGAATTCAGTTCACCAGATGGCAGGCCACGAAGTGACCTGGTCTTACTTCGCGGAAGTCGGGGCGCGCCTCGGCGCAGCGGGCTTCGGCGATGGGACAGCGCGTACGGAAGCGGCAGCCCGAGGGCGGGTTGGCCGGCGAGGGGACATCCCCCTCGAGGATAACGCGCTTGCGTTTGGCGTCCGCCACCGGGTCGGGAATGGGAACCGCCGAAAGCAGGGCCTGTGTGTACGGGTGCAGGGGAGCGGCGTACAGTTCATCGCGATTGGTCAATTCCACAATGATGCCCAGATACATCACCGCTACGCGATCGCTGATATGGCGCACCATCGAAAGATCGTGGGCGATGAACAGATAGGTCAGGTTGAACTGTTCCTGCAGTTCCTCGAGCAGGTTGACCACCTGCGCCTGGATGGAAACATCGAGGGCCGAGATCGGCTCGTCGCAAACGATGAAAGAGGGATTTAAGGCCAGGGCGCGCGCCACGCCGATGCGCTGGCGCTGTCCGCCGGAGAACTCATGCGGGTAACGGCTGGCGAAGGCCGGGTTGAGTTTGACCAGCTCGAGCAACTGCTCAACGCGTTTGTTGATCTCCTCACCGGTGGCGACATTATGGACCATCAACGGCTCACCGACCAATTGACCGACGGTCATACGCGGGTTGAGGCTGGCATACGGATCCTGGAAGATCATCTGCATCTTGCGGCGCATCTGCCGCATCTGCTCGCCTTTTAGCTGGACCAGATTCACGCCGTCGAATTCCACCTGGCCGGCCGTCGGCCTATACAGTTGCAGGATGGTGCGTCCGGTGGTGGATTTGCCGCACCCGGATTCTCCGACCAGGCCGAGCGTCTCGCCGCGCTTGATATCGAAACTGACCCCGTCCACCGCGCGCACCGCGCCCACCTGCCGCTGGAATACCCCGCGATAGATGGGAAAATGCATTACCAGGTTGTCAACATGAAGCAGAACGTTATTGGAATTGGCGGTCATGAGCGGGCTCTCCCAGTTTTGGTATCCACCCAACAGGCAACGCGGTGTTCAGGTGAAACAGGTTCCAGCTGGGGATTTTCCTTCCAGCATCGCTCCATGGCCCAGCGGCAACGCGGGGCAAACGGACAGGCATTCGGTTTTTTGTAAAGCACCGGAGGCAGGCCTTCGATGGAATACAACTTGGTATGTTCCTTTTCGTCCACACGGGGCAGACTGCCAAGCAGGCCCAGGGTATAAGGATGACTTGGTTCGGCATACAGGGTCTTGACCGGGGCCTCTTCGATGATGTAGCCGCCATACATGACGATGACGCGCTGGGCAAGCCCGGCCACCACGCCCAGGTCGTGCGTGATCCAGATGATGGCCATGCCCAGTTCGTCGCGCAGGCGTTTCACCAGGTCGGTGATCTGCGCCTGGATGGTGACATCCAGCGCGGTGGTGGGTTCGTCCGCGATCAGGATCTGTGGGCTGCATGAAAGCGCCATGGCGATCATCACGCGCTGACGCATCCCGCCGGAATACTGGTGGGGATAATCCTTCAGGCGCTCTTTTGAATTGGGAATGCCGACCATCGAAAGCAATTCGGCCGCGCGGTCGCTGGCCTGTTTCTTGCTCATGCCGATGTGCAGCATCAATGGTTCTTCGAGCTGACGGCCAATGGTCAACACAGGATTCAGCGAGGTCATCGGATCCTGGAAGATCATGCTCATCTGCGCGCCGCGTATGTGTCTGATTTCTTCGCTTGACATTTGGAGCAGATCGCGCCCGTTGAAAAACGCTTTCCCCGCTGTTATTTTGCCGGGCGGCGAGGGAATGAGTCCGAGCACGGACAGCATGGTCACACTCTTGCCGCATCCGCTCTCGCCGACCACCCCCAGAGTCTCGCCTTCCTTCAAATCGAATGAAACTCCATTGACCGCGTGGACAACACCGTCGGGCGTATTGAATGTCGTCTCTAGTCCTTGTACGTCGAGTAAAAGGTCCGGCATCCGCGTATTCCTTTGCTGCAGTGGATTGGTGCGAAACAACGCGCGCAGGAAGCGCGTTGGTGAAATTATACTCCATTCCTCAAGGTCGTCAACAGCGGCATACTCGTAGGGCAATTACAGGGCAGTCGTAGGGAAGAAAACACCCATGTAGAATGGATTCTGCGCAGTACTCGAGAAGCGGATTATACAATACTTAAGAGGGGAATGTCTAGACGAAATGTTAACGAAAAAGTCCTCAATAGCCCATTCGTTGACAGGCCATCCGGCCAAATGTAGAATAGGCGCACAAATACATCCTCTTGAAGGAGGCAGGCAATGTTCAAGCAGTTCAGAGAGTTCGTCATGCGCGGCAACGTGCTGGACCTGGCCGTGGCAGTCATCATCGGCGGCGCGTTCGGCAAGATCGTCGGTTCGCTGGTCAACGACATCCTCATGCCGCTGATCGGCCTGGTCATGGGAAAGGTCAACTTTTCGGAACTGGCCTGGACCGTCGGGGATGCATCCGTTAAATGGGGCGCATTCGTGCAGACGGTGATTGATTTCCTCGTCATCGCTTTCGTCATCTTTATGATCGTCCGGGCCGCCAATTCGCTGAAGAAGCCTGCACCGCCCGCCGAGCCGACGACCAAAGAATGTCCACACTGCTTCACGACGATTTCGATCAAGGCCACGCGTTGTCCCAACTGCACATCGGATTTGAAATAACCACCTCTGCAAGAAACCCGTTTTCTTGAAGAAAACGGGTTTCTTAAACCACATGGATTTCCTCGAAAGGCTCAACCCCCAGCAACGACGCGCCGTCACCGCCGGGAACGGCCCCGTTCTGGTGCTGGCCGGTCCCGGGTCCGGCAAGACGCGGGTGCTGACCCAGCGCATCGCGTATCTCATCGCGGAACAAGGGGTGCGTCCGTACCAGATCCTGGCGGTGACGTTTACCAACAAGGCCGCGCGCGAAATGGAAGCGCGGGTGTCCACCCTGCTCAGGGACCTGCCCACGCAGGGCATGATGCTCGGCACTTTCCACGCCATCTGTGCGCGGCTCCTGCGCCGCGAGGCGGACCGCCTGCCGTTCGAATCCAATTTTGTCATTTTCGATTCGGACGACCAGGAACGCGTCGTCAAAGGGGCAATCCGCGAACTCAACCTTAACGAAAAATTGTATCGGCCGGCCAGCGTACACGCGGCCATCTCGAAAGCCAAGAACGACCTGATCGGCGCGGAGGATTACCCGACCAGCACCTACCGCGACGAAGTGGTCAAGCGCGTGTACGACCTGTATCAAAAGCGCCTGCTGGCCTCCAACGCCGTGGACTTCGATGACCTGCTCCTGTGGACCGCGCGCCTGCTGGAGGACAATCCCGATGTGCGCGAGAAATACGCCCAGCGTTTTCATCACGTACTGGTGGACGAGTTCCAGGACACAAACGTCGCGCAATACACATTGTTAAAGCATTTGGCCTCGGCGCACAAGAATATTTTTGTAGTGGGCGATCCGGATCAGTGTTTCCCTGCCGGCACGCCGATCCAAACACCAAAAGGTATAAGGAAAATCGAAGAACTTAAAGCAGGCGACCAAGTTACTGCCGCAAGCGGGCGAGGTTCGACGTTGGTCTCGTATGTTGCTCATGCCGGACAACGAACGTATAACGGGGACCTGGTAAAAGTAACCACGCTCCGAGGCTACACTTTCCAATCCACGCCCAATCACATTGTGTTTTCCAGACTCGGTCTAAAACCCGGCCTGCACTATGTATACTTGATGCATCGGGAGGATAAAGGCTATCGAATCGGCGTCGCATCGCATGCACGCAGTGACGGCACAAGCCCCGACTTGCAAATTGGTTTGAGAGTTCGCAGTAATCAGGAAAAGGCCGACAAAATATGGGTTTTGAAAGTTTGTGAAATCAGGGAAGAAGCCCATTACTGGGAATCGTTTTTGTCTTTTTCCTATGGCATCCCTACAACAGTCTTTCACGTGCGCGGACGAAGGATGCGCTTGCCGCAGGAACACATTGACCGGTTGTTCAAAAATATCGACACGCTTGCAAATGCTGAAGCATTATTAACTGACCTTCAAATGGATAGACAATATCCCCATTACATTCCGCAGGGAACTTTCAGAAACGTCGTCAATCTGCGTTATTTTGGCGATGGCAGAAAAACTGCGGAATCCCCCTGGCATGCCCACCGCGTTGACTTGTGGAGCAGCGACCCCGGGCTAGCAGACAGGCTCAAATCACTGGGCTATAACCCTCGTATTCGGAGCAGAAACAATTGGCGCATTGGAATAAATCGTCTGCAATATGACAAGGTACAGGAAGAGGCAGCAAAACTAAGCAACGCGGTTGGAGATGCGGAAATCGTTGTCGGCGCATTCCTGACTGACAAGGGAAACTTCCCCCTATCGCAACGATTCAACCTCATGCCCGCCAGCCATCTGCACCCTTCAATGATTGTCGCTGTAGAGGCCAACGGCAAAATCGTGGAGGATGAAATTGTAGAAATTACCCGCGTACCCTATCACGGCACCGTTTACGACTTTGAAGTGGAAAACCTCCACAACTACATTGCGGGTGGCGTTGTTGTTCACAACTCCATCTATCGCTGGCGCGGCGCGGACTATCGCAATGTGCAGCGCTTCGAGCAGGACTTCCCCGAGGCGCAGGTCATCCTGCTCGAACAGAACTACCGCTCGCGGCAAAACATCCTCGACGCGGCCATGTCGGTCATTGACCGCGCCCAGCATCGCCGTAAAAAACACCTCTTCACCGAACGCGGGGCAGGCGAGAAGGTTTTCTTTTACGAAGCGCCCGACGATTACGCCGAGGCCGCCTTCGTGGTGGATACCATCGCGCAACTCGTGGCGGGCAAACAATTCGAGCCGGGCGAATGCGCCGTGATGTACCGCACCAACGCGCAGTCCCGCCTGCTCGAAGAGGCCTTCCTGCAAAACCGCCTGCCCTATCGGCTGGTCGGCGCGCAGAGATTCTACGGCCGCCGCGAGGTCAAGGATATGATCGCCTTCCTGCGCCTCGTGCACAACCCCGCGGACGAGGCCAGCCTCGACCGCGTCATCAACATCCCGCCGCGCGGCATCGGCGACAAAACGCTGACGACCCTGCACCTCGTGGCGCGGCAGGCCGGGGTCAGCCCCGGCGCGGTGCTGATTGATCTGGCCCGCGGTTCCGACTCTCCGTTCTGGGCCTCCTTCAGCGGACGCGCGGTGATTCCCCTCGCGGACTTCGGCGCGAGTCTCGCCAACTGGCGCGCTGCCGCGCCCGCGCTCACCGTCACCGAACTATTCGACCGCATCGCGGCCGACATCAATTACAAGGCCTACATTGACGACGAATCCGAGGAGGGCAAAGACCGCTGGGAAAACGTGCAGGAACTGCGCCGCCTCACGCTCGAATATGCCGCGCGCACGATGGACGAATTCCTCGAAAACGTGGCGCTCGTCTCCGATCAGGACACCATCGCGGAATCCGTCAACGCGCCCACCCTGCTCACCCTGCACGCGGCCAAGGGAC
Source organism: Chloroflexota bacterium (assembly GCA_037445635.1). Classification (GTDB taxonomy): domain Bacteria; phylum Chloroflexota; class Anaerolineae; order Anaerolineales; family Villigracilaceae; genus JBFMCC01. The sequence continues at coordinate 11,719 of JBBIKC010000030.1, read as the reverse complement.
TCGAGTTCGGCGCGGTGTTCATCGTCGGCCTCGACGATGGCATCCTGCCGCACAGCCGTTCGTTCGACGAGCCCGAAGAAATGGAAGAGGAACGCCGCCTCTTCTACGTCGGCATCACGCGCGCCAAGGACCGCCTCTACCTCATCCGTTCCGTGCAGCGCGGCGGACGCGGCTACGCCGAGGAGACCTTCCCCTCGCGCTTCCTCGACGATCTGCCCCCCGACCTGCTGGCCGGTCAATCGCGCACGGGACGCAAATTCAAGGGCCGCGCCCCCGCAGAGACGGCATGGTCGCTTCCTTCCCCTCACCCCCATCCCCTCTTCCCTCGGGAGAGGGGCGCAGGGGTGAGGGATGCCAAATTCCGCGCTGGGACGCGCGTCAAGCATCCAATGTGGGGCGACGGCATCGTGCTCGACAGCAAGATTCAGGATGATGACGAGATCGTGGATGTGGTCTTCGAATCCGTCGGCATCAAGCGGCTGGCTGTCTCGCTTGCCCATCTCACCATTCTGTAAAATGTTCATGCGGTTGCTGTACCTTGCCTTTCGCCTGTACGTTTTCATCGTCCGTCCCGTGACGGTCGGCGTGCGGGTCATGCTGGTCAAAAACGGTCAGATCCTCCTCATCCGCCACACGTATCTCGACGGCTGGTATCTGCCCGGCGGCGGAGTCAAACGCGGCGAGACGATGGAAGACGCCGCCCGCCGCGAGGTCCGCGAAGAGACCGGGGCCGTGCTCGGGGAGATCAGCCTGTTGGGGATCTATTCTTATTTCGAGGAATTCAAGAACGACCACAATACCGTCTTCCTTTGCAGAGACTTCCGCCCCGGCGAGAAACACGATCACGAGATCGCCGAAGTAAAATTCTTCCCGCTGGAATCGCTCCCCGACAAAACGCATCCCAGCCATCGCCGACGCATCGAAGAATTTGCGTCCGGGCAGGTTATCCCTGCCTTCGGGCGCTGGTAGTTACAGACTTCAAACCGTCGTTTTACCCATAGGAGCCATCATGCAATACGTCAATCTTGGCAAAACTGGTTTAAAGGTTTCGCGCCTGTGCCTGGGCATGATGAGTTACGGTGACAAGAAATGGCGCGAGTGGGTGCTCGAGGAAAAAGAAGCCGTACCTTTCGTGCAACGCGCGCTCGAAGCGGGCATCAACTTCTTCGACACCGCAGATGTGTACTCGCTGGGCGAGAGCGAACGGATCACGGGCGGTCTGCTCAGGCGCTTCGGCGTCAAGCGCGAGAATGTGGTGGTCGCCACCAAGGTCTATCAGCAGATGAGCGACGATCCCAACGACCGCGGCCTCTCGCGCAAGCATATCATGGACTCGATTGACCGATCGCTGAAACGCCTGCAAATGGATTACGTGGACCTGTACCAGATCCACCGCTGGGATTACTCCACGCCCATCGAGGAGACCCTCGACGCGCTGAACGACGTGGTGCGCTCAGGCAAGGCGCGTTATATCGGCGCCTCGTCCATGTTCGCGTGGCAGTTGATGAAATCTCTTGCCATCTCCGATGCGCGCGGCTACGCCCGGTTCGTCTCGATGCAAAACCATTACAACCTCGCCTATCGCGAGGAGGAACGCGAGATGATTCCGCTCTGTCTCGACCAGGGACTCGGCCTCATCCCGTGGAGCCCGATGGCGCGCGGCTTCTTCGCGGGCGACCGCAAACGCGGCGGCGGAGGCAAGACCCTGCGCGCAAACAGCGACCCGTTCGCCGACAGCCTGTACTTCCGTGAAAGCGACTTCCGCGTGGCCGAGCGGGTCGCCGAAGTTGCAAAGGAACGCGGGGTAACCGGTCCGCAGATCGCGCTGGCCTGGCTGCTGAACAAACCGCACATCACCGCCCCGATCATCGGCGCGACGAAGATAGAGCACCTCGACCAGGCCGTCGCCGCGCTGAACATCAAACTAAGCGAAGAGGAATGCAAGCGGCTCGAGGAACCTTATCAGCCGCATCCCGTTTTGGGACATTCCTGACTCCTGACGGACGACAGACCACGGACGATATGATCTGTGGTCCGTCGTCTGTCGTCTGCGGTCTTTTCGTTGGTAAAATAGCTACTACCTATCACTTCGGAGAATCACCTTGACCGAAACCCTCAAGATCGTCATCCCCATGGCGGGCTGGGCCACGCGCATGCGCCCACATACGTGGAGCAAGCCCAAGCCGCTGGTCAGCGTTGCAGGCAAGACCTCGCTCGAGCACCTGCTGGACATGTTCAAGTCCCTGCCCGACCCGCAGAATGCAGAATTCGTCTTTATCCTCGGACCATATCTCGGCGAGATGCAAATCCCGCCCTTCATCCAGGAGAAATACCCTCATTTCAAGGCGCACTACGTTGTGCAGCGTGAGATGAAAGGACAATCGCACGCCCTGTGGCTGGCGCGCGAACACCTGCGCGGCCCGATGGTCGTGTGTTTTTCGGACACGCTCATGGAGACCGACTTTTCATTTCTCGCCAGCGAGGCCGCCGACGGCGTGGCCTGGGTGATGCCGGTCGAAGACCCGCGCCGCTTCGGCGTGGCCGAGGTGGGCGCGGACGGCTGGGTGACGCGTCTCATCGAGAAGCCGCAGTCGCTGGAGAACAACCTGGTGCTGGTCGGGTGTTATTACTTCCAAAGCGCCGAGAGGCTCCTGGCCGCCATTGACGAGCAGATGCGCCGCGGCCTGACGCTCAAGGGCGAGTATTTCCTGGCGGATACGGTCTCGATCATGATCGAAGGGGGCGCCAAAGTGCGCGTGGAAAGGATCGGCACCTGGCTGGATACCGGCACAATCGAAGCCACACTGGATACGAACAAACTCCTGCTGGAGAAACTGTATAAGAACAACCGTCTGGATGCGAAAAATTTTAAAGGTAAGAACGTGAAAATCATCGAGCCTGTAGCCATTGACCCCTCCGCCGAGATTAGCGATTCGACCATCGGCCCGTACGTCTCTGTCGGCGCGGGGTGCCGCATCGCCAACAGCCGCATCGCCGAGAGCATCGTCGAGGCGGGATGTGAGATTCAGGACGCGGGGTTGACGCGCTCTTTAATCGGCAGGCAGGCCAGGGTCCGGGGGCGAGGCGACGAGGCGGCCATGCGCCTGAACGTCGGCGACAATAGTTCTGTCACCCTGGGGTAGTGACATCCTGTCCTACCCTTTTTTCTTCTGAGTTGCTAGAATATGGACACCGTCGAGTGCCGCTCGGACAGCGAATACGCAGACCGTCCCCTGGCGCTGGTCTGGCAGGGACGGCGGCTGGAGATTGCGGAGATTCTGGCGCAGTGGCGCGGCCCGGGCGAAAAGGGCTTTCGCGTGAAGACCGCCGACGGGCTGGCTTTCGAACTCACTTATCGGGAAATTCCCGATGAATGGCACATCCAACCCATCTAACCGCCTATCTGGATAACCGATCTCGATTATGGATCAGGGAGCTTGCTCCCGAAATACGCCAGCAAGCTGGCAGAGCGATTCGGATAGGCGCCAAGTCCAAGGAGGCTCCATGCAGGAAGTGACGGACGTTCAACGACTCTCGAAACGGGTGGCCGGGCTGAAACCCAGCGGCATCCGCAAATTCTTCGACATCGCCGCAACGATGAAGGATGTGATCTCGCTCGGCATCGGCGAACCCGATTTCACCACGCCCAAGCCGATCCTCGAGGCGGGTATCCGTTCCCTCCAGAACGGCGAGACGCACTACACCTCGAACTGGGGCAAGATGGAACTGCGCCAGGCCATCTCGGATCACCTGCACCAGTTATACGGTGTGAAGTATGACCCAACGAATGAGATTATCGCTACTGTGGGCGTGTCGGAAGCGTTGTATCTGACTTTTACCGCCATTCTCGATCCCGGCGACGAGGTCATCATCCCCACGCCGTGCTTCGTCTCGTACCAGGCCGAGGTGATTCTGGCGGGCGGTGTGCCGGTCGAGATCCCGGCGCGGGTCGAGAACCAGTTCATGGTGGACCCGGACGATATCCGCAAGGCGCTTACGCCGCGCACCAAGGCCATTTTTATCGGTTACCCCTCCAACCCGACCGGCGCGGTGGCCGCGCGCGACATCCTGCTGGAGGTCGCCCGTATCGCCGAAGAACACGACCTGCTGGTCGTCTCGGACGAAATCTACGACCGCCTCGTGTACGACTTCCAGCACGTCTGTTTCCCTTCGCTGGGCGAAAGCATCCGGCGCCGCACGATCCTGCTCGGCGGATTCTCGAAAGATTACGCCATGACCGGATGGCGCATCGGCTATGCCTGCGGGCCGGCGGACATCATCCAGGGATTGGTGCGCGTTCACCAGTACACCATCATGTCCGCGCCGACCACCGCGCAGGACGCCGCGCTCGAAGCCCTGAAGAGCGGCGAGCCGCACGTGAGGGAAATGCTGGACGAATACAACCGCCGCCGCAAACTGCTCGTGGCGGGACTCAACCGCCTCGGTCTCTCGACCTTCGAGCCGCGCGGCGCGTTCTATGCGTTTCCCAACATCCGCGCCTCCGGGATGGACGACGAGACCTTCGCCGAGAAGTTACTGCGCGAGGAAGGCGTAGCTGTCGTGCCGGGCAATGCCTTCGGCCCCGGCGGAGACGGGTTCGTCCGCGCCTGTTATGCCACAGCCTACGAGAAGATCGAAGAAGCCCTGCATCGCATGGAAAGGTTCATGACCCGATATGGGTAACTCCGAGTGACAAGGGAACAGGTGGGCCTCCCTCAAGAGGTCCACTTTTTGTTCCGGCGTTATAATCTTTCCAACAAAGGAATGTCCGATGAACAAAGAATTCTATAAAAACAAGAATATGCTTGTTGTTCTCGCCTGTGTCATCGCGGCTATCCTGCTCTACTCCGTTGATATTTTCAAACTCAACTACCGGCTGGCAGGCTGGAAGCAATTCGGCGAGACGCAGGTGACGATCAATTCCATTCACTACTTCACGGCGGATACGCCAAACGTCATCGGTTACACGGAACCGGACAGCGGGGAAAGGGTCAGTTGTGCGGAGGCTGTGGCGTTCATAGAAACTAACACACAGGCTCCGTACCGGTGTTGTGATACCGGGGAAAGGATTTCCTGTCTGGCAGGCGACTTCTCGAGCGACATCCCCGCCGCCGATGAAGAATGCACGAACAGCCTGCGGGAGATATTCGGAATCCCGGCCGCACCGGCGGAGGCAAGGGATTACAAGATATTCGGAAGTTGCCCTGACGGGGGCGAAGCGGAAATCACAGTCGTACAAATTGACGACAACGGACAAATCCTGTGGAAGTCCGTCAACGCCACCCGAATCGCCGTCGTGAATAGCGCATTGAGGTGTCTTCTGGCGCCTCTGTTTCTGGTCATCGCAATATGGGTCGTCTGGGCGATGGTTCAGAGGAAAAAGGCCGAGCCAATTCGAAGATTTTGAAATTCGAGCGGGCGGGAAGGAATCGCGGCCGCGAACATGCCAGATCAAAAATCCCCGGGACTTTCATCCCGGGGATTTTTTGTCAGAAAGCGGTCAATCAGCTAACGACGACGACGTTGCTGGCCTGCGGGCCCTTGGGGCCCTGCTCGACCGAGAACTCGACCTTCTGGCCCTCTTCGAGGTTCCTGAAGCCCTCGCCCTGGATGGCCGAGAAGTGGACAAAGACATCCGCGCCGCTTTCGCGGGCGAGGAAGCCGTAGCCCTTGCTCCCGTTGAACCACTTGACCGTACCTTGAATACGTTCCGACATTTTATTTGCCTCCTTATGGCAAAAGAATTGGGTGGTACCTGGTTTGTTGCGTCGGAACGATCAAGAGAACAAAACGGCTCACGGGTTGTACCCATGAGCCGACCTGGTCTTCTTCCTTCCAAAGCGCACTTACTGGTAACCGTAGGCCATAGGATAACACGCGAACCTATTTGAGTCAATGGGCATCAGGGCTTTCTAAAAGTAAGGTTCAAGGGACGGTAAGCAGGGCAGAGGCCTTGTCAACGCACGCTGAAAACCAGCGTCTGGCCTGGGCAACGTTATGAAATTTTGCCTGGCGGATCAAAGTCAGAACGAGGTTATTGAGCGATGCCGTGATCAAAGCGGCGTTACCTGTCGTCGTGCGCGTGGCATCTTCCCTCAAGGTCCATCGCGACGCTAATGCAAGCCGGTTTCAAGCCTCAATGAGCGCGCCGGATATTCAGCAGGTGCAAAGGAACGGTAACCCTCCCCAAGCCCCGACAAGCCCGTTTGATTCTGGTTGTTTCCTCGAATCACGTTTCTCGCACGCGGACTCGATTCGCCACGGCGCGGATGAGACATGTCAGGTTTCCGTTATAACCGCCTCCCCAAGCGCGGACCGTGAACATCACCCCTCTCCCGTCTCCTCCACTCGCGTACAGGCTTGACATGTCTACTCTGCCGGGTGCTATCATTTACGAAACCCCAATCGGCCGTAACCTATATCCCCGCGCGCGAAGCGATCATTCACGGCATGGTTATGTGATTTCCAGAAAATCTTCAGAACCAGATGGGGCGAAAATGACCGTGCGATTCCTTCCAGCCATCTTGGCCCGATACATGGCTTGATCGGCCTGGGTGAGCAGTTCATCGAGCGAGATGCTTTCGGCGGTCAGCATGACGCCGCCAATACTGATGGTTATGGAAATGGCAAGTTCTCTATATTCGATCGGCCGTTGGCGGACAGCGGCATTGAGGCGGCGGGCGATCTGCTTCAGATTGTCGAGGGGGGTGCGCGGCAGGAGGGCAACAAATTCCTCTCCGCCGTAGCGGGCGATTATGTCTGTAGGGCGCAGGTTATCGCGCAGGCGGGCGGCGATTTCCTGCAGTACCGCGTCCCCAGCCTGATGTCCATAGAGATCGTTGATATTTTTGAAGTGATCAATATCCATCATCAACGCGGCCAGTTCATAAGGCGGGTGCAGGCTTCGGGCGTATATTTTTGCGGCCTCCAAAAAGAACCCGCGCCGGTTGAGAAGACTGGTCAGAGAATCGGTAACGGCCAACTGTTCCAGTTTTGCTTCGGCAACTTTGCGGGCGGTGATGTCTTCTTTGACAGCAACGTAGTAAGCAACCTTTCCATCAACATCGTAGATGGGGGCAATGACCGCATATTCCCAATAGATTTCGCCATCCTTGCGGCGGTTGATTAATTCCCCGCGCCAGGTTCTTCCCGCCGTTAAAGCATCCCACAACTCCCTGTAGGTCTCGGGCGGGGTGTGGCCCGATTGCAGGAAGCGAAGGTTTCTGCCTTTGACTTCCTCGAAGGTATAGCCGGTGGAGAGGGTAAAGGCCTCGTTGACGTATTCGATCTGAGCCTGCAGGTCGGCGATAATGATGACGCTGGGGCTTTGCTCAACAGCAACCGACAATTTGCGTAACTCCGCATTGGCCGCCAGCAGGTCGGAGGTGCGGTCGGCGACGCGCGTTTCCAGGTTGCGCACGTGGTCATCCAGCGCGGCGCTCATGGTGTTGAATGCCCCCGTTAGAAAGCCGATTTCATCTTCTGCTTGAACGGGGACAGTAATGTCCTTCTCGCCGGCTTCCATGCGCCTCACTCCGGCGGCCAGCGCTTGGATGGGCTGTGCAATCGAGGAACGCACCAAACGAGGAATGACCAACAAGATCAAGAGGCTTCCGCCAATCACCACCCAGGCAACCGGCGCCATAAAAGTGTGCAGGTAGCGCCGAAATGCCAATTGGTAATTTTCCAGCAAGGGAGTTGCGCCGGCGCGGGAGAGGGAGACCAGATCGGCGGACTCCTCCATGCCGGCGGGTAGTTCATGCAGCGGTTCACCGCGCCCGGCCGCCACGCCGCGCAGCCAGGGGGTATCCGAGGGACTGGAATTCGGGTCAAAGAGAATGTGCTGGGGCAAACCGTTGTAAGTGAACTCGAAGGTCCCGTCCGCGTACAGGATGGACTGGAAGGTGTAGTGTGTCTTGGGCTGAGCATAAGTCAGCAGGCGGTTCCACGTGACGATCAATCGCTCCGGTTCCCGACGGATATACAGTCCGCTCTCTGCCTCGGCAGGGTCGGGGTTGAGGCTAATCAACAACGGGAAGATGGTGGGGGTGTGGATGGAGGGAGCCTGCAGGTTGAGCGAACGGAGCGTCTCGCCCAGACTGATGAAGCCCGAATGGCTAACGTAGGCATCGGTGTAAGTCTGCCCATAGAGGGGAAAGGTGAAATCCACCCGCTGGTTGCCGTTTTCGTCGAGGGTCTGTGGTTGGACCTTCTCGCCCAGATCGCTCTCAAAGTGAAAATCCACCTCGCTCACGTCGTATCCAGCCGTCCCGTTGGGCGTGAAGCGCAGGGTCTGGTGATCGCGCAGAGCGGGCTGGTAGGTCTCGATATAGGAGGGGGCAATCAGCCAGCCCACTGCGCCAATCAGGGCCAGGAAGAGGGTCAGCGAGAGGATGGACAGCCGGGAGGCCACATCCACGCTGCCGGGGATGAAGTTGACGTAGTTGTTGGCAAGCAGCCAGAACGTGAGCAGCATGCCGATGGATACGGCGGCATGAATGACCTCGAGCGAAAGTCCGAAGAAGACGAGGGCATTGATGACGCCCAACACGACCGGAATACTGAACGCCAACGCGAAATTGCGCGCCCCGCGAGCGCCCTTGCCTTCGGGCTTCCACAGTTTGCGCCACCAGGCGACCGGGCGCGGGTCCGCCGCCAGCGTTTGGCGCAGGAAGGCGATCGGCGCAAAGAGGATGATCACGGGGATACTGTACGCGACAAGAGGCGGGCGGATGTAAACCGTTCCCTGACCCAAGAGGGCGTTGTAACGGAAAATCATGAAGCCCGCTTCCCAGAAAAAATAGCCCAGGCTGAGCGCCAGGAGGATGCGCATTTCCCATTTGTGCTGCGGATAACGTTGCGGGAAGTGGTAGGCAAAAGCGGTGAACGCCGCCAGCGCCAGACCCAGGATGGCGTTCTCGGCAAAGACGGTAAGCAGGCGGGGGAACGGCAGCAAGGCGGCGTTAAAAACCAACAAGCCGGCGAAGGCTGTCATTGACGCGAAGAAGGCGGTCAGCAGGAACAACGCCCGCTCGCGCCGACTCCGCAGGCGGTTGAGGAGGAAGAGCATAATCGCCAGCGCCAGGATGAATTGGGTCAGATACGCGACGGAAGCGGGGGTAAGGTAGATGTTTAGCATTGAGAATAGGGGGAATTATATGCTCGATTCAACAAAAAGAAAGCGTCCCCCTCCTCCCCAAGCGCGGACAAACGTTCTTTCTCGAGCGGAGTTTGACAAACGTCACATTGACTGATATTATTAGATTTGACTGACAAACGCAAAAACCATCAGTCAAAGGAGAAAACCATGTTAGCCACACAAGTTGGGCGGCGCGGACAGATTGTCCTGCCCAAGGAAGTACGGATGAAGATCAACGTTGCCGAGGGCGACCAGATTGCTTTTATCATTGACGGCGATCAGGTGGTCATCAAGCCCGTTACGCAGAGCCTGTTGAACCTGCGCGGACGCGTGAAGGTCTCGGCAAAACAGGATTTCGACGCGATCCGCAATCAGGTCAAGACCCGACGCGCCCAAAAACGGGGGGGCCGCAATGGAAGTTGATACCGTCTTTGCCGACACCAATCTCTTCCTTCGTTATCTCACGGACGATGTCCCCGCGCAGGCGGACGCGGTCGAGACATTGCTTCAACGCGCCGCGAAGGGAAAAGTGAATCTCGTCACTACCAGCATGGTCATCGCCGAGATCGTCTGGACGCTGGAAAGTTTTTACGAAATGGGGAAAAAGGAAATCCAGGAAATGGTATTGGGTATTTTGAACACGGACGGATTGGATGTGATCGATTCAGATTTGATCCTGCAGGCCATTGTCCATTATGCAGACAAAAACGTGGATTTCATTGATGCCTTCAACGCGGCATGGATGATCAAGAACAATGTGGACAAGATTTACACATTCGACCAAAAGCATTTCAGCAGGTTCGAGAAACTCGTGGCGGAAGCGCCGAAATAGCCTCCCTCCCCAAGCCGCGACAAGCCCGCTTGATTTAACAAAAAATCCGAAGTCTCGCGACTTCGGATTTCTCGGCTCATGTGTCCACAAACTCGGCCACAGCCACGCTTTTCAACTTTGCCAAATTCTTTCGGTGCAGCTTGATTCGCTCGATCTCGTGCAATGTTTCCGCGGTGAGATAACTCTCCCCACAGTTGAGACAGACCACCACAGGGACATTCTCGATAATCAGCAAATTCGCGCCTTTGCCATAACTGCGCGTCATGTAACGGACTTCGGCTCCTTTTTTGCCGCAAATATCGCAAATCATAGTTTCTCCTTATTCACGAAACACAGTGACGAACACCAGTTTTCCAGTCGGGCTGATTTTGGTAACAGTAATGGCAGATTCTCCTGCCAGCGTCTCGCCTCTGAGAAGATACTTCCATTCGCCTGTATTCTGGTCTTTCTGACGTTCGATAATCTTACCTGATAGGATGACGCTTTCCACGTCGAAAATCGTTAAACCATCTTCTTCCATTTCATCTTCTGCATGGACAGTCATTACATACTGGCGTGTGCGAACTTTCTCTCGAAGTTGATTCAGGATTCGCTCGAACACAGATGACTCCGTCTGCAAAATGATGGCCTAAATATACATCAGTTTCGATTTCGTGGGCAGGTAATTTCCCGCCAGCGGACTCCCTCGCACAGCATACCCGATGGGTGCGAAGGGACTCTCACTTTTTGGGATCGCTAAAGGATGCTACTCAAAGGGACTGGGGGTACCGTGCTGAGCAGGCAGGTTGAGTTTGTCGAAACCCTGTCGAAGCATGAGGGCATTCCCTCGCGCCGTGCATGGGACACCATCGCCTCTTCCACCAGTCTCCTCGCCAGCAGCTACGCATTTCGCTATTGTCAACCTTATTGCACTTTGTTTCTTTCTTTAGTTTCTTCTTCAATCGCCTTTATTTGCTTTTGAGATAGTTTTTCAACTAGTCCTGTTGAAAAATTGTAGTAACCCATTTTGCTTTCCCCTGGTATTTCCTTTACGTGGTCTACCAATGGCGTCAATCTTTCTGTAGATTGGCGTGAAGTTTTTCCTTCGTATCTAAGACCGTCAAGCGTCAAGAAAACTCTATCTACGATAAATTCTTCATTGTTGATAGTCAAGAGTGTGCCCTTACTTTTCGGAAGAATCACACGTTTATAGTTGCTTCCAAGCGACGAAACAATCTTTTCCCCAAGCGAAATAAAGTTCTTGGGTTTATCTGTAGATTTAATAAGCACATCAAGAGCATCTAATGTGGGCTGATTTACTTCGATAAGTTCCTGCCGCGCCATTACATTTTTTGCTTCTAGTAAGATTCGATTAAGAACGTTTTCTTCCAACACTCTGCTTGTCAATCGCAAACTTCCATATGTTTGATCGTAGATTGCTATAAACCTTCCATCTTTTTTCAGCGGTTCCATTTTTATTCGGAATTTGTCAGTCGCAAAGTTAATGTCTTGTCTCTCGTAGGGTATTAGCAAAATAAATGCCTCATAAAGCAATTGAGCGATCACTGAAACATTAACCCCTTCTTCGTTTAGCACAGGATGAGTAATGATCGCTCCTGTCGTGAAATAATTTCGCGTAAAAAGAGGCAAGTCAAAGTAAATTCCGATCTCGCCAGATAATGGGTAAGAATAGGACTTTTCTGTAGACCCCCGTTGTCAACCTCCCAAATTTAGTACCAATTGGAAGTAGAAAAATCAGGCGTTTAGGG
>JBBIKC010000029.1:0-43250 GCA_037445635.1 Chloroflexota bacterium | reverse complement strand
GATTGGGTTCAGTAAGCTGTAAGCCCCTTAGCCCATTCAGTGCTGTACCTCCAGTACTAAACGCGTGACGCTAGCCCTAAAGCTATTTCGGGGAGAACCAGCTATCTCCGAGTTCGTTTGGCATATCACCTCTACCCACAGGTCATCCCCTAACTTTGCAACGTTAGTAGGTTCGGGCCTCCACGAGTGTTTAGACTCGCTTCACCCTGGCCATGGGTAGCTCACCCGGTTTCGTGTCTAATCCCAGCGACTATACGCCCTATTCAGACTCGCTTTCGCTACGGCTTCGGGTGTCACTCCCTTAACCTTGCCACTGAGATTAACTCGCAGGCTCATTCTCCAAGAGGCACGCCGTCAGGCATAGCGCCGCGCACCTGGCTTTCACCAGAGCACCGACACGCTGTTAGCCCTCCGACTGTTTGTAGGCTTACGGTTTCAGGTTCTATTTCACTCCCCTAACAGGGGGACTTTTCACCTTTCCCTCACGGTACTTGTTCACTATCGGTCGCCAAGCGTATTTAGCCTTGGAGAGTGGACTCCCCAGATTCCTGCCGTATTAGCGTGCACGGCAGTACTCAGGTATCTGGCGGGAGACAATCGGTTTTCGCATACGGGGCTGTTACCCTCTATGGCAGGCTTTCCCACACCTTTCCGCTAACCGACTGTTTTGTGACTCCCATGTGCCAGACCCTACAACCCCGTCCCTGCAAGCAGGGGCGGTTTGGGCTGTTTCCCGTTCGCTCGCCACTACTAGGGAAATGGTCTCTTTTCCTCCAGGTACTTAGATGTTTCAGTTCCCTGGGTGCCCGTCACCCGGTCTATGTGTTCAACCGGGGACGCTCGAGGTTCGCTCGAGCGGGTTTCCCCATTCGGAAATCCTCGGATCAAAGCCTGTACACGGCTCCCCGAGGCTTATCGCAGTGTCCCGCGTCCTTCATCGGCACTTGGCGCCAAGGCATCCTCCGTAAGCCCTTAGTAGCATCTCCACGTGATGCGGAGAAATTGATACTCTTTTGTTTTGGCCTACATCATCAGTTTAACTATTCAGTTGGTAAGGTGCAAGCCACCGGTTGACCGGTGAGCGACGCTCTAAACATTCGTCCAGGGCATCGGTCACCCTTCAACATATTCGGCTTTTAAGGAGTACCGCCTTAGCGGTAGAGACAATTCGACCCGGCGCACACCGCCGGGCCGTTAGAACGACCGAACTCGGGCGGTGGGCTTTCTAGACGTTATGTCTGCTTGCCGTTTAACAAATTCTCTCTACTCCAAAACTTTCACAGAACTCAGTGGAGATGACGGGATTTGAACCCGTGACCTTCGCCTTGCAAAGGCGCTGCTCTCCCGCTGAGCTACATCCCCAGGACTTGCTTGGGTGAGTGGGCTTGACAGGATTCGAACCTGTGACCCCTGCGTTATCAGCACAGTGCTCTAACCAACTGAGCTACAAGCCCAGGGTTGCGCCTCAACAACTGAGAAGTGACAGGAAGCGGATCTCGTTTCCAGACGCTCCAACACCGTATCGGAGCGATTTGAAAGGAGTGGAGCGCAGGCCCTCGTGAGAAAGACCTGTGCTCGAAACTCTAGAAAGGAGGTGATCCAGGCGCACGTTCCCGTACACCTACCTTGTTACGACTTCGTCCCAGTCACCAGCACCACCTTCGACAGCGCCCTCCGTGAGGTTAGGCTACCGGCTTCAGGTGTTACCAGCTCCCATGACGTGACGGGCGGTGTGTACAAGGCCCGAGAACGTATTCAACGCACTATGGCTGACGCGCGTTTACTAGCAACTCCGTCTTCATGCAGGCGGGTTTCAGCCTGCAATCTGAACTGAGACCGGCTTTGGGGGATTGGCTCCGCCTCGCGGCTTAGCAACCCATTGTACCGGCCATTGTAGCGTGTGTGTAGCCCCAGGCATAAAGGCCATGCTGACTTGACTTCATCCCCACCTTCCTCCGGCTTAAGACCGGCGGTCCCGCGTGACACATATAACACGCGGCGAGGGTTGCGCTCGTTAGCGGACTCAACCGAACATCTCACGACACGAGCTGACGACAGCCATGCAACACCTGTTCAGGCTCCCTTGCGGGTCGGTCACCTTTCGGATCCCTACAACCTGTATGTCAAGCCTGGGTAAGGTTCTTCGTGTAACATCGAATTAAACCACACGCTCCGCTGCTTGTGCGGGCCCCCGTCAATTCCTTTGAGTTTTAACCTTGCGGCCGTAGTCCCCAGGCGGTGAACTTATCGCGTTAGCTGCGGCACTGATGGAGTTTAAGCCACCAACGCCAAGTTCACATCGTTTACGGCTAGGACTACCGGGGTCTCTAATCCCGTTTGCTACCCTAGCTTTCGCGTCTGAGCGTCAGAAACGATCCAGAAGATCGCCTTCGCCACTGGTGTTCCTCCCGATATCTACGCATTTCACCACTACACCGGGAATTCCATCTTCCTCTATCGTTCTCTAGTCCGGTAGTATTGGACGACCTCTCCCAGTTGAGCCGGGAGATTTCACGCCCAACTTACCGAACCGCCTGCACGCGCTTTACGCCCAGTGAATCCGGATAACGCTTGCCTCCTACGTTTTACCGCGGCTGCTGGCACGTAGTTAGCCGAGACTTATTCCTGGGATACTGTCCTTTCTCATCTCCCAGAAAAGCGCTTTACGATCCGAAGACCTTCTTCGCGCACGCGGCGTTGCTGCATCAGGCTTTCGCCCATTGTGCAATATTCCCTACTGCTGCCACCCGTAGGTGTATGGACCGTGTTTCAGTTCCATTGTGGGGGGCCACCCTCTCAGGTCCCCTACCCGTCGTCGCCTTGGTGGGCCGTTACCTCACCAACTAGCTGATGGGACGCAGGTCCCTCCCAAAGCGCATTGCTGCTTTAGACATCGGCTTCTAAACCCGATGACCACATGCGGTATTAGCAATCCTTTCGGACTGTTATCCCACACTTTGGGGCAGGTCACCAACGCGTTACTCACCCGTTCGCCACTAGGATACCCTCGTATTGCTACAAAGGCACCTCGTTCGACTTGCATGTATTAGGCACGCCGCCAGCGTTCATCCTGAGCCAGGATCAAACTCTCCGCAAAAAACATCTCTTGCGAGATGAAAGGTACGGAAGAATTAACTGGTTTACTTGACTTTGCTTCCTATCACTTTTCAGTTGTTAAGGTGCTGTTCGCGAAGCGGGCAGACATCAACCCGCACCGTCCCCGCCCGTCAAGCCGTTGACAGACGAAAACACCGATGCATTCTCTTTCGCATCGGCTCGTCAGACTGCCAACCCTTCGACTCGCACAGGGCGGGTCAACAGGCTTGCGTCTCTGACGTGAGACGGTTTACTCAGTTGTCAATGATCTGTCGGGGGGACGAGATCGTTTTGAATGTACTGGCGACTTGTAATTATATGCGTTCCAACGACTTTGTCAAGGAGAATCATGTACTTGTCAGGCAATTTAACCTTAAAATTTCTCGCCTGCTTTCCACCTGTCGAAGCGGAATTCTACCACACGAATCGCCTCCCTCACCCCATCCTCGGCTCGGATCGCGCGACCGAGGAGGCTGGCGCGGTCTCGAATCGCGAGATCCTCCGCCTCAGCCAGCGCGGACGCCAACCGCGTCGCCGTCAACGACCTCACAGGAATCGGACGCGGACCCGCCCCAATTGCATGGACGCGCCTGCCCCAAAACAGTTGATCGCCCGCGAAGGGGATGACAATGTTGGGCATCCCGGCGCGCAGACCCGCGGCCGTCGTCCCCGCGCCGCCGTGATGGATGACCGCTGTGCATCGTGGCAGCAACCAGTCATGTGGAGCAGATTCGACGAACAGCACATCGTCTGAGGAGTCTCTTCCCTTCCAACCGTCCCAGCCAGTCAAAACAATCGCGCGTTGACCCGTCGCCTCCAACGCATCCAACACCGATTTGGTAATGTGATCCGAGGCGCGGTGAATCATGCTCCCAAATGTCACGCAGACGGGCGCAGGGCCTGCATCCAGAAAGCGCATCAATTCGGCGTGAGGCCGATAGTCGGCAGGAGAGTCGAGAAAGAAGTAACCCGTCACGGCAACGCGATTCGCCCACTCACGCGCGGGCGGAAGAACGGTGGGCGAAACGGCGAACAGCAGCGGGGTCGCGCGGCGCGGCGGTTTGTCGTCGAATGGCCAGAAGAGGTCGAAAGAAAAAACATCGGGATATTGTTTCCGTTTTTTGTTGTAGCCGCTATTCCCGCCATGCCAAAAGATTTGCGTATTCAGCCAGTGACCGAAATAACTCGGCCAGCCCGCGGGCAACGAAGACAACGCCGCGGGCGGATATTGGCGCGTGGGCGCAAAGATGGGAAAGGTCTGAATCGAGACATCTGGAATGCCCCTTGCGCGAGCCAGTGAATGCGCGCCCGTTGTGAAGAGGAACGAATGGACAATCAATTCAGCGTCATCGCAGGCTGCGAACGCGCCGCGGGTGACATCCACCGCGATGGAATTGACGTAGTCTCGAATCGCACGCGCCACTTTGATGGCATTGTTGCCTGCATTGGCGAAGGCTTTGCTGATCTCTTCGGGGTCGCCCGCGAGCGGCACAAAGGGAACGCGGTGCTGTGCGACGAAATCTGCGAAGCGATGCGGCGCGGCGAGTTTGACCCGGTGACCTCTTTTTTGAAGCCCGACCGCCAGCGCGAGAAACGGCTGTACATCGCCGCGCGAACCGTAGGCGAGGATGGTAATATTCACACAAGAATTTTACACGACGGAGGCAAAGATGAACATCGGCGTTTTACATCCCGGCGAAATGGGGATCTCGGTCGCCGTGTCTGCGCAAAACAGCGGTCATGTCGTCCTCTGGGCCTCGGGGGGCCGCGGCGAGAGGACGCGCGCCCGGGCGGAGAAATACGGCTTGACGGACGCGGTTTCCCTCACCAAATTGTGCAGGGAATCTTCGATTATCTTGAGCATATGTCCACCTCACGCCGCAGAGGAGGTGGCGCGACAGGTGGCTGATGCAGGCTTCAAAGGTCTGTACCTAGACGCCAATGCCATCGCGCCACAGCGAAGTAAAAAGATCGGCCAGCGGATGCGGGACGCAGGAATTGATTTTGTGGATGGCGGAATCATCGGCGGACCGGCCTGGGAGCGCGGGAGGACGCGGCTTTATCTTTCGGGTCAATGCGCGGACCGGATCACCGCCTGCTTTGCAAACGGGCCGTTGGAGGCGAAGGTCATCGGCGATGAGATCGGCAAAGCGTCTGCCTTGAAGATGTGCTATGCCGCCTACTCCAAAGGGACAACCGCGTTGTTGAGCGCAATTCTTGCAATGGCAGAATCGAACGGCGTGCGAGGCGAACTATATCAGGAATGGGACATGGATGAGGATGGATTTTCCGAACAGGTGAATCAACGGGCGCGGCGAGTCACTGCCAAAGCATGGAGGTTCGAGGGGGAAATGCGGGAAATTGCAGATACATTTAGCGAAGCAGGCCTGCCAAGCGGATTCCATGAGGCGGCCGCGGAAATTTTTCATCGCATGGCGGGTCTCAAGGATTCATCCCGCCAACCGGAATTGCGCGAGGTCCTGGACGTATTGCGGCGAAGATAAAACAACCCCGGGAAGGGGGTTGTTCGTTAGTTCATCTCCTGTCTGCCAGACAAGGCGCGGAGCAATGTATTCTGGTCGGCATATTCGAGGTCGCCGCCGACTGGCAGGCCGCGGGCGAGACGCGTGATCTTCACACCCATCGGCTCCAATTCCTGGCGGAGATAGAGCGCGGTGGCATCGCCCTCCATGCTGGGATTGGTGGCGAGGATGATTTCGCTCACCCCGCCCCGCGCTACTCGATCCAGCAACTGCTTTATCTTCAAGTCGTCGGGGCCAATGCCCTCGATGGGAGACAGGACTCCCTGCAGGACGTGATACTTGCCCTGATAGCCGCCTGTCCGTTCGAGAGCCAGGACATCCAGCGCCTCCTCCACCACGCAAATGACCGAGCCGTCGCGCCTGGTCGATTCGCAAATCTCGCAACGTTCGCGGCCCGCTTCCATGATGTTGAAACACTCCTGGCAGAAGGCGGTGTTGGCTTTGAGATTCGCCAGCGCGGACGCGAGGTCCTGCGCGGCCTCGTCGGGGGCACGCAGGAGGAAGAACGCCAGCCGCGAAGCGGACTTGGGGCCGATGCCCGGCAGGCGCTCGAGGGCGGTGATGAGGGATTGGATGGATTCGGGGAGAAGCATATTCGATACACGGAATTCGATACTCGATATTCGAAAAGCGATGTGTTTTTCGCAAGCCGAATATCGAATTATCGAATATCGTTAAAACGGAAGCCCGCCCGCCAGCGGACCTAGTCTCTGCGCGGCGAGTTCGCGCGATTGATCCAGCGCCATGTTCACCGCGGACAGGACCAAATCCTGCAACATCTCGGCGTCCGCGTCTTTGAGCAGTTCGGGGTCAATGACCACTTCGCGGCATTTCTGGTCGCCCGTCATGGTGACCTTGATCGCGCCGCCGCCTGCCGTTGCCGTGACGGTCTCCTCGGCAAGTTTTGCCTGGGCTTCGGCGAGTTGCTGCTGCATTTGCTGCAACCGTTGCATCATACCGCCCTGTCCGCCCATCGCGGGACCTTTGTTATATCCTTTGGCCATAAAAACCTCGTTGTTCGATATTCGGGAACCGGGATTTGTCATTTGGGGTGGGCACGATTCCCAAATCCCAATTCACGACTTCCGTCAATCCACATCCACCACTTCCCCGCCGTGCTGGATGGCCGTCGCCACCATGCCGTCCTGCGGCACATCGGAGGGGATCTTGCCCTTGGCGTTGGTCACCACACAGCGGATGTTCACGTCCACGCCGAGGGAATCGGCGATGGCTTTCTTCGTTGCCTCGATCTGATCGGGCTTGTCCATCTTCGAGACGAGCACGTCGCTGGCGAAACCGAGCAAGAGCGTGTTGCCCTGCATGTCAATCATCCTGACCGAGTTGAGCAACGCGGCCAGGTTGGCCTGCGACCTGGGCAAGGACGCGGCGATCTGCTTCCAGGCCTTGATGACTTCGCCCGCGCTGATGACCGGCGCCTCGGCCTTGTTCTCTGCAATCGGTTCGCTCTGCGCGGACTTGGGCCTGGACTCCCCTTTCGGTTCAGGGACAGGCTGAGGCTTGGCGCGCCGCGCCGCGGAAGGGGGAGTCGCAGCGGCAGAAGGAGCGGGGTTCGCCGGGGCTTCCATCATCTCGGCCAAGGCGAGTTCCAGACTCAAAGACGGCTGCCATCCGCCGCGCAGGTCGGTCGCGGCGTTGTTGAAGGCTTTCATCATGCGCAAGACATCCGTCGAGGAAAATGACTTCGCATGCGCTTCCATTTGCATTTTGACATCGCGCGCGGCCTCGACCTGGTCGCTGTTGCCCATTTGGATGAGCATCAGCCCGCGCAGGTATTCGACGATCTGACGCGCCAGCGAGCGCGGGTCCGCGCCGGAGTCGAGGGCTTTGTGAATCGCTTCGAGGCCGCGCGCAGGATCGAGGTCCAGAACGGACGCGACCACGTCCAGCACAGTCTGACTCGTCGCAGTCCCAAGCACCGTCTGTGCGAGCGCGAGGGTGATCGTCTCTCCCGTCGAAGCCAGTTGATCGAGCAGGGACTGCGCGTCGCGCATCCCGCCCGCGGACTGGCGCGCGATGAGAGTCAGGGCTTCGTCGTCGGCTTTGAGTTTTTCGGCTTTTACAATCTGTTTAAGATTCGTGACGATCTCGTCCACGGGCACGCGGCGGAACTCGTGACGCTGACAGCGCGAGAGGACGGTGGCGGGGATTTTGTGAATCTCGGTGGTGGCGAGGACGAAGATGGCGTGCGGCGGCGGCTCTTCGAGCGTTTTGAGGAGCGCGTTAAAGGCCTGCGTGGAAAGCATGTGGACTTCGTCCACGATATAGATTTTGTATTTGCCCTGCGTGGGAGCAAAATTTATTTTGTCTCTCAAGTCTCGAACATCGTCAACCGATGTGTTGGACGCCGCGTCGATTTCGATGAGGTCGAGGAAGCGGTTCTCGTTGACGGCCTTGCAGAACTCGCACTCGTTGCAGGGACGCTTGGCGGGGTCGTCGTTGAGACAGTTGACCGCCTTCGCCAGCAGGCGCGCCACCGTGGTCTTGCCCGTGCCGCGCGGACCCGCGAAGAGATAGGCGTGCGCGACGCGGCCGGCCCTGATGGCGTTGGTCAGCGTCTTCACGACGTGATCCTGACCGAGGACGGCGTCCCATCCTTTGGGGCGGTATTTGCGGTAGAGGGCTTGGGTCATTTTAGTTTGATAGTCAAGTAGTCGGTGGTCGAGTAGGACGAGTGCTCTTCGAGCCCATCCTTCTACAAAAGCTTAGAAAATTCTTCCACGCTCAAACCTGCTTGACGAATAATTGCGCGCAACGTGCCGCGGTCGAGTTCCTTATGATCCGGAAACGAGTTGTGCAAATGGATCGTCACGGCGTAAAACCATATGACTGCTTTCCTGGCGTTTCAGGTAAAAGTTAATTTTTACGAGTGCCTTCGCGCACTCCCTCC
Organism: Chloroflexota bacterium; assembly: GCA_037445635.1. Classification (GTDB taxonomy): domain Bacteria; phylum Chloroflexota; class Anaerolineae; order Anaerolineales; family Villigracilaceae; genus JBFMCC01. The sequence continues at coordinate 34,703 of JBBIKC010000029.1, read as the reverse complement.
CTGAGATACGCGGCAACCCGCTCATACTGCAACAACCATTGCATCAAAGTTCTCGGTAGGAACCGGCAATCCATCTTCTTCCAACGCGGCAATGTAAACACGAATTGCCTCTTTGATATTTGCGACCGCCTCCTCGCGCGTCTTACCCTGGCTGATACAGCCGGGCAAACTGGGGCATTCAGCCACGAAGTAGCCGTCTTCTCCAGAATAAACGATCACCTGTCGCATGTTTACCTCTTTACGGCACCTGATACATCTCGCGCACAACACCCTGCGCGTCGGTCAACTGCGCCTGCTCGCCCGATTCCCAGACGGGTTCCTGCAGATTCCAATACAGGTCAATGGCCGAGTTCGTTCCCGTCGAAGTATGCACCTGCACCGCGCCGTTGGCAATCAGTGACATGGGCGGGAAAATAAAAATGTTGCCGTCTTCATCCTGCAACTGCCAGCCTGCGAGATTGACCTCGCCCGCGCCGAAATTCTTGATGATGACCGTTTCGGCCAGCGTCCCCGCGCCGCTGACGCTGACGATTCGCACGGAGACTTCGGTCTGCGGGGCCGCGGTCGCGGCGGATTGCGGCGCGGCAGGCTGGAGGGGCGAGAGCGTGGCGCGGTAATTGCGGTCGTACCAGAACAGGATCGCGGCGGTCACACAGGCCGAGACCAGGATATTCAACAGCAGGTAATAACCCAGGTTGCGCCTGTCCATGCTGGTCGAATGATAGCACAGATTCGATTGAGAGCCGCAGGACGAAGATTTAAAATTTCCGACAAGACAACGCCACCCAGTCCCCCATTTGACGGCGCTCGGTCATTTCCAGACCCCGGGCGCGCGCGGCCTCCACGACCTTTGCCTCCTGCTCCGCGAGGATCCCGCTCAAAATGACCGCGCCCCCGGGCTCGACCAGATCCGCCAGCCCCGCCTCGAAGAGACGGACGATGACCGGCGCGAGGATATTTGCCAGCACCAGCAACGCGGACTTGAACGCGAATTGTCCAGCCAGCACCTCGGCCACCGAACCCTGGCCCAGAATCAATTCATCGCCGATGCCGTTCTTGTCCGCGTTCTCGCGTGAGTTCTTCACCGACTCGATGTCAATGTCCACGCCGAGGGCGCGCCGCGCGCCGAGTTTGAGCGCGGCAATGGAGAGGATGCCGGAGCCGCAGCCCACATCAATGACCGACGACAGACGATGGACGATAGACGACGTTTTGTCGTCTGTGGTCTGTTGTCCATCGTCCATGAAAACCTTTTCCATCAACTCTAAACACAACTGCGTGGTTGGATGTGTCCCCGTGCCAAACGCCATGCCTGGATCAATCTTGATCGCGATTCGATTCGGCTCGGGTGAGTCCATCCACGCGGGGATAACTATCAGTCGTTTGCCAATCGGGACGGGCTTGTAATGTTCCTTCCACACTTCCATCCAGTTTTGATCTGCAATTTGCCTGTAAACGGGAGTTGGCAGGGATTGGATCATCCCCAAATAAAAAAGCGACTCTTCGAGTTTCTGCCGCGTCTCTTCGATCTGGTCGTTTATCTCAAGATAGGCGCGGACCGTGATCGGTCCCGTCGCGGTACCTTCATCCTCATCGTTCACAAAGCGGACGCCCTGCTCCGTGGTCACGCCATTGGGCGCGAAGCGCGCCAGCACATCTGCAACCGCCTCTGCCAGTTCGCCATCCACAGTGAGGGAGACTTCGAGCCAGTTCATCCCCCCAGCGCCTCATTCAGCCAATCCAAAAATCCCTTCTCCTGCGGCTTGACCGTCGTGCCGAGCGACTCGGCCAGTTTCTCGAACAGTTCGCGCTGTTCCTTCGTCAACTTGGACGGGATCGCCACGTTGACGATCACCTTCTGGTCGCCGCGGCCGCTGCGGCGCAGGTACGGTACACCCTTGCCTTTGATCTGGAATATCTTGCCCGGCTGAGTCCCGGCGGGGATTTTCAATTTCTCACTGCCGTCCAGCGTGGGGACTTCGATCTCCGCGCCCAGCACGGCCTGCGCCACGTTGATATCGAGATTTAGGAAGATGTCGTTCTCGTGGCGCTTGAAGAACTTGTGCGGCTGGACATCCAGCGCCAAAAACAGACTGCCATTTGGCCCGCCGTAAACTCCCGGCGCGCCCTCGCCCGCCAGGCGAATTTGCGTGCCGCCGTCCACACCGGCGGGAATCTGCACTTTCTTCTTGACGGTCTTGCGTTCCAGCCCTCCGCCGCGGCAGGTCTTGCACGGCGAGGAGATAGTCTCGCCGCGGCCGTTGCAGGCCGGACAGATGGCGGTCTGCACCATCTGACCCAGGAAGGTCTGCCGCACCTGGCGTACCTCGCCCTGACCGCCGCACGTGGAACAGCGCGTCGGCGACGTGCCGGGTTCCGCACCCGAACCGCCGCAACGCGAACAAGTCTCCTCGCGCTGGAACTCGATTTCCTTCTCGACGCCGAAGATCGCTTCCTCGAAAGTCAGCGTAACCTGCATTTGCAGGTCGCGGCCGCGGCGCGGCGAACGCCGCGAGCGGCGCCCGGTTGAAAAACCGAATTGACCGAACAATTCCTCGAACAGGTCGCCGAAGTCTGCGGTGTAATCGTGGAAGCCGCCCATGTTGCCGAGGCCTTCGCGGCCGAAGCGGTCGTAGCGGGCTCTCTTTTCTGCATCCGATAAAACGCCGTAAGCCTCGTTGATTTCCTTGAACTTCTCCTCGGCGTCGGGCTCCTTATTCACGTCAGGGTGATACTGGCGCGCCAATTTACGGAACGCGCTCTTGATCTCATCGTCCGACGCGTTCCGACCAACGCCGAGGATATCGTAGTAATCGCGGTTGCTCATCTTCGAGTTTTCAAGCTGGAAGGTTTGCAGGTTTGCATGTTAACTTTCCAACCTGCAACTTTCAACTATTCTTTAACCTCGCCATCCACCACATCGGGATTGGGATTATCGCCCGCGCCGCCAACGTTGGGCTGTTGATAGACGCTCGCGCCGATCTTCTGGATGACCTGCCCCAGCGCCTCGGTCGCGGACCGAATGACCGCCGCATCCTCGCCCTCGGCCGCTTTCTTCACCTCGGCAGACTTGGCCTCGATCTCGCTCTTGATCTCCGCAGGGACTTTATCGCCAAACTCTTTCAAAGCCTTTTCCGCGGTATAGACGGTGTTATCCGCCTGGTTGCGCGCTTCGATCAGGTCTTTGCGCTTGCGGTCCTCCTCGGCATGCGCCTCCGCGTCTTTCCTCATCTTTTCGACTTCGCTCTCGCTCAATCCCGAGGAGGCGGTGATGGTGATGTGCTGACTGCGTCCCGTGGCCTTATCGCTCGCAGTGACTTTCAAAATGCCGTTGGCGTCAATGTCGAAGGTCACTTCGATCTGCGGGATACCGCGCGGCGCGGGCGGGATTCCGTCGAGGATGAACTTGCCCAGCGACTTGTTGTCCAGTGCCATCGGCCGTTCACCCTGCAGGACGTGAATCTCCACCTGCGTCTGGTTATCGGACGCGGTCGAGAAGACCTGGCTCTTGCGCGTGGGAATGGTCGTGTTGCGCTCGATCTGCGGCGTGGCAACGCCGCCCAGCGTTTCGATGGAGAGGGTGAGGGGCGTCACGTCGAGCAGCAAAATGTCCTTGACTTCGCCGCCGAGCACGCCCGCCTGAATCGCCGCGCCGATCGCCACGACCTCATCGGGATTCACGCCCTTGTGCGGTTCCTTGCCGAAGAAGCGGCGGACGACTTCCTGAATGGCGGGCATGCGCGTCATGCCGCCGACCATGACCACTTCGTGGATGTCGCCCGCGGTCAGGTTCGCGTCGGACAGGGCCTGTTTAACGGGAGCGATCGTCCGTTCGATGAGATCGGCGGTAAGTTGTTCCATTTTTGCGCGCGTCAGCGTCGTCACCAGATGCTTTGGGCCGCTGGCGTCCGCGGTGATGTACGGCAGGTTGATCTCGGTCTGCATGACGGTGGACAGTTCGATCTTGGCCTTCTCCGCGGCTTCCTTCAAACGCTGGAGCGCCTGGCGGTCGCCGCGCAGGTCAATGCCGTTGTCTTTCTTGAATTCATCCGCGAGGAAATCCATGATGCGCTGGTCGAAATCGTCGCCGCCGAGGAAGGTATCGCCGCTCGTGGATCGCACCTGGAAGACGCCGTCGCCCACATCGAGAATCGAAATGTCGAATGTGCCGCCGCCCAGGTCGTAAACCGCGATCACTTCGTTTTTCTTCTTATCGAGTCCATACGCGAGAGACGAAGCCGTCGGCTCGTTGATAATGCGCAGGACTTCGAGCCCCGCGATCTTGCCTGCGTCCTTGGTCGCGTTGCGCTGGGCGTCGTTGAAATACGCGGGAACAGTGATAACCGCCTGCGTGATCGTTTCGCCAAGATAGGCCTCCGCATCGCGCTTGATCTTGGCCAGAATCATAGCCGAGATTTCAGGCGGGCTGTAATCCTTTTCGTCCAGCGTCACGCGCATATCGCCGTTGCTGGCCTCGGTCACCGAATACGGCACCAGCGATTTGGCGCGCCTGACCTCGGGATCGTCGGCGCGGCGGCCCATGAAACGCTTGATCGAAAAGACCGTGTTCTGCGGATTGGTGATGGCCTGGTTGCGCGCCACGCGCCCCACCAGCCGTTCGTGATTCTTATTGACCGCGACGACCGAAGGCACCAGCCGTTCCCCCTCCGCAGAGGGAATCACGATTGGTTCGCCGCCGCTCATCACCGCCGCGACGGAGTTGGTGGTGCCGAGGTCAATTCCGATGATCTTTGCCATGAAATAAATTCTCCTATTTGCTTCCAGCAGGGGTGCAGCATCGCACTGAGCAGAGCCGCAGCGTCACTGTGCCCCGACCAATTATTGCGCCACCCTGACCTTTGCGGGTCGAATGACCCGTTCACCCAGCATGTATCCGTTCTCCACCACCGCGATCACGTGTCCGCTTTCCACGCCGTCGGCAGGTTCGTGTGAGATGGCCTCGTGCAGATTCGGATCGAACAGGGCACCCTCCGCTTCGATGCGCTTCGCACCCTCGCCTTCGATGACGGACTGCAATTTGCGCGCGATCAATTCGATGCCGTTCGTCCAGGCATCGTCCGCGGGACGGTTCTGCAGGGCGCGTTCCAAATCGTCCAGCACGGGCAGGACTTTTCGGATGACGTCACCCTTCATCGAGATATAGGTTATCTCATTGTCGCGCTGGACGCGGTTCTTGTAATTGACGAACTCCGCCTGGGCGCGCTGCCAGCCATCCAGATATTCGGAGGCTTTGGATTCGGCCTCCTCGAGGCGTTTGGTCAGCGCTTCGATCTCGACTTGAGCCGGCGCGCCGGTTTCGGACGTTTTCGCCGCATCGGCGTTAGTCTCGTCAACTTCTTCAGGATGATGTTTGTGTTTCTTCTTGTCGCTCATGTTGCCTTTCCCGAGTCGTAGTGGAAATCCATTCAACGAAACGTGAATTAGAGCCTATCCGCTTCACTCCGGAGTCGGCCCGCTTGCCGGCGCATTTCGAGAGCAAGCACCCTGATTCCATGGTGCCCGGATAGGCTGTTAATCATTGCCGCCGATCGTATCGTTCACCATGTCGCTCAACAGGTCCGCCACATACCGCACGGTCGGAATGGTACGCGCATAGGACATGCGCATCGGTCCCAGCACACCGAGCGTGCCCGTGGCCAGCCCGGGGACGCCGTAGCGCGCCAGCACCATCGAGCATTGACGCAGTTCCTCCCAGCCGCCCTCGCTCCCGATCAGCACCTGCAAACCGCCCACGCTGCTGTTCGCCGCGGTGCGCGCCAACAAATCCCTCAACGTGGAACGTTCCTCGAAGAGACGCAGGGCGCGGCGCGCCTCGTCCGATTCGGAGAATTCGGGTTCGGCCAGCAGGTTGGTCTGGCCGTCGGTGTAGATCTGGCCCGAGGTGCTTTCACTGATGCGGCGCATATCGGCGAGAATGAGGGTCAGGATATCCTGGTCGAGCGCGTCGGAACGGGCCGGGAGGGCCGCGACGGCGTCCAGCGCCAGACCAGCCAGAAGTCCGTTGAGACGCGCCGCGGTCTGGCTGAGTCGCTCCTGCGAAACGGGTTCGGCCAGGGTGAGAATCTGTTGCGAGACCTCGCCTCCCGCGAGCACCATGACCATCAACACCTGCCGCCCCTGCGTGGAGATGAGTTCGACATGTTTGAAGCGCACCGTCTCGGCATGAGGCGCGGTGACGACCGACACGCCCTGCGACTGGTGCGCGAGGATGGACGCGGCCAGCGCCATCCATTGATCCACATCCGCGCGGGCCTGGTAGAACTGATGCGAGATGGTGTGCTGGATGGCCTCCGGCAACTCGGCCTGGTGCATCATCTGGCCCACGAAGAAGCGATAGCCCTCCTCGGTGGGGACGCGCCCGGCCGAGGTGTGCGGCTGGCGCAGATAGCCCATTTCGGTCAGGGCGGCCATCTCGTTGCGGATGGTGGCGGAACTGAGGTCGAGGTGATAATGTTCGACCAGCCGCTTGGAGCCGACCGGCTGGGCCGTGTCAATGTAATCGCGGGTGATTAATAAGAGGATGGTCTGCTGGCGTTCAGTCAAGTCTGCCACGTTACACTGCCTTTTAGCACTCGCGTAAAGTGAGTGCTAATCAAACTCGAACAATGATAACATGGCAGAAAATGAGCGTCAATAAGAGGAGCGTAAGAATTAAAAAATTTGGCCGCCGCACAGACGCGCGGCGGCCAAAGAGACAACAAGGCAGGGAAGATTCAGAACTCGCCAACAGCCGAGAAGTCCATTCGGCAAGCGCAGAAACGGGGTTCCGGCGGGTTTTCCGACAAACTGCTAGGGGGTCATGGGCCGCAGGACGGGATCGAAATCGGCGCCTGGGTCGGTGGTCAGCCGGGTGCGGCTGGCGCCATCGATTGTCATAATATAAATGTCACGGTTATCCTGGGAATCCTCGCTCTCGAAGATCATCCAGAAACCGTCCGGCGAAAACTGGACATTTTCGATGGGAAGCGGCCCGATGTCCAGGCGAGTGGCTTTGGAAGTGCCGCGGTCCTCGTAACGGATGCGCATAAGCCAGGCCTCGGAGAATCCGCTGGCACGCTTCTGACTGAAGACAATCACCTGTCCATCCATGGTCCAGACCGGGTCGAAGTCCCAGTACTCCTGTCCACTGCGGACGATCTGATCTTCGTTATTTCCGATATCGGTCATCACCCAAATCTGATAAACGCCAACGCGCTTCACAGTGTAAGCGATCTGGTTGCCAAAGGGCGACCAGGCCGGCTGGCTGGCTTCCAGGTCGGGACCGGTATCCACCAGCCGCGTGACGCCGTAAGTGGTCATGTCAATCACGTAGATTTGCGGATGGCCGTCGCGCAATGAGGTGAAGGCAATCTTTTTTCCATCCGGCGACCAGGCAGGATCGTAGTCGCCGCCGGGTTCGCTTGGCAAAGGCGCGAGATTGCTGCCATCCGCGTCGACAATGTACAGGCTGGCATTCTCGAAGGTGTCGAATTCACCGCTGCACGGCGAGACAAACACCAGCCGCGATCCGTCCGGCGCCCAGGACGGACTACACGCGCCGCTCGGTAAATTGGTGATCGGATGGACGTTGGAGCCGTCGAGGTTTGCGATATAGATCTGCGGCACGCCGGTACGGTCCGAGGCGAAGGCGAATTGCCCGTATCCGCCGCCCTGTGGAGTCTCGGTCGGCAGAGGGGTTTGATTGGGAGGCAGTGTAGGCGTAAAGGTCGGAAGCGGAGTCGGCGTGGAAGTGGGAAGGTGCGTCGGGGTGGGGCTGACAGTTTCGGTCGGAGGAGGAGGCGGTGTCTCCGTCGGAGACGTGGTCGGCAGGGACGTGGGCGTCCCGCGCACCAATTCGAGCAGGCCGTTGACCTGATCGGGAAAGCCGGGCACATAATACCACGCGCCGACTCCCGCGCCGATGATGAGCAACAGCAGGAACAATCGGAGCAGGCACCCGCCGCCGGAGCGTTTTTTGAGTTTGGGCGGCTTGAATTCCGGATCTTCGTGATTGCCGCTGAAAATGGGACCCGTCGGCGGTTTGCTCGGCCCGGCCGGCGGCTGGGATTTCGGCTTGGAGACCTTATCACCTTCGGAGGGCGGCGGCGTGACGACATAATCACCCGCCAGCCGCTGGGTTTTGGATTTCGAACCCAGCAGGCTCTTCTTGAATTCCTCGGCGGTCTGGAAGCGCTCGGCCGGGTCCACCGCCATGGCTTTTTCGATGGCCGCCGCCAGCCGCCGCGAGACCTTGGCATTGCGCTTGCGCAGCGGAGTCAACTGGGCGTTGTCCATGGCGCGCGCCAGGCCGTCTTCGGGAATGATGCCGGTCAGCGCGGCGTAGATCGTTGCGCCGAGCGAGTAAACGTCTGTGCGCGCATCGGTGCGGGCCGTGCCGTATTGTTCCGGGGGAGAATAACCGGGCGTCATGGCGCGCGCGCCGGTCGTGGTGGCTTGACTGCCCTGCACCACTTTGGCGAGGCCGAAATCCACCAGGAAAATATGGCCGTCGGGCGTGATCTTCACATTGCCCGGCTTGATATCGCGGTGCAAAATGGGAGGCTTGCGGGTGTGCAGGTAAGACAACGCGTCGCACATGGCCGCGCCGATCAGAATGGCTTCATCCTCCGAGATCGAACCGACGCGTTCCATGCGCTGGCGCAAATCCTCTCCCTCGATGTAATCCATCACCAGATACTGCCCCTGGTCGCCGATCACGAAATGGTCGGTCACGCGCGGCAGATTTGGGTGGCGCAGGTTTGCCAGGATGACCGCCTCGAGGCGGAACTGACGCGCGTACTCGTCGGTGGTGAAAAGATTTTCCTTGAGCGCCACGTCCACGCCCAGGTTCTCGTCCACAGCGCGATAGACGGATCCCATCCCACCCTGCCCGAGGATCTCCACAATGCGATAGCGTTTATGCAACAATGTGCCGCGTTCGAGAGTCATCCCATTCCCATGAATCTGAAATAGCCGTAGGCGTGCCGATTATAACAGAACGCCCCCTACAGGTTGGCCTTGTCAGTCAACTGCAATTTTTCGAACAACCGCGGCGCGCCGGCAGTGATCCACGCGCCCACCAAAGCGTAACGAATGAAACGCAGCGCGAATGGGATCAGCGCTTCGCCGCGCGGGAAGAGCGCGCCGAGGCCGTACCAGAGGACCAGCACGCCGACGACACCGACGACGTAACGAAGCGCCCGTTTCATGCCCGGACCCGAAGCCGAGAACCCGCCCCGAGCCGCCAGCCAGCTGACGCCGAACGCCAGCCCGAACAACGCGCCCGCGGAAGAGATCAGCCCGCTCAACGCCAGCGGATCGGGAATCGCCCCGCCAGCCGCCGCGGCTGTGACGATCCACTCCTGCGGCATGACCCAGTCGGCCCACGCGAGATTGACCAGCGCGCCGAGCAGGATCAGGGTCAGCGAAACGACGAGGGCAAGAGTCACCTGCGCGCCAAACGTCATTCGCGTCACGCGGACAGAAACGGGCGTCCAGAATTTCTGGAAAGCCCACAACAGAATCCCGCCGATGAACCAACCCGCCAGCACGTCCTGGGGAAAGTGCACGCCGAGCACCACGCGCGAGAAACCGATCAGCGCGATCACGGCCGCGGCCGCGATCCAGGCCCAGGTCCGACCCAGACGCGCCGCCAGCGTTCCCCACACGCCGACCGCGGTCTGCGCGTGGTTGGAGGGCATTCCAAACGACGTCTCCATCGCGAATGCCTTCACGTGCGAACTGACCCAGAACGGGCGCGGCCCGTGAAAAGCCAGTTTGAGCACGGTGTTCAGGCTGCTGCTCGCAAGCAGGATGAACCCCACGCGCAATCCCAGCCCGGCGTCCACACACCAATACAGGGCCGGCATGACGAGCAGGAAAAATTGTTCCGAACCGAGGAAGGAGAAAAACTCCATGACCGGTATGAGCCAGTCCCCCGCCCCTTGAACTGCGATGACCAACGGAAGGCCGCTCTGCGCGAGGATATTCATAAATCGCTCCTCCTGAGGAATTGACGTTTGCGCAAGGAGTATTGTACACTCAAACTATGCAAACGTCATCCACATGGCGCAGGGACGGGTTATCGGTCCTGTTAATCCTTGTCGCGATTCTCACCGCTTCGGCGCGGCTGGTCGCGACGGACTGGGCGCCTTTTTTGTACTTCACAGAGACCATGGCTCTGCTGGGAACTCTGCTCGGACTCGGCCTGGGTGTAAGCCGCTTCAGTCCGCGCGCGGTCGGATGGCTGAGCTTCGCGTACACCGTCGTGCTCCTGCCCTGGCAGATGACCGCGGCCAGCGGTCGCGGCCTGCCTGTGGGCGAACGCCTGGTTGTGCTGGGCGAACGCCTGGGTGCGGCGCTGGCGCTCCTGTTCCGGCGCGAGGCCGTGGAAGACACCGTCCTGTTCCTGATGTTCGTCACGCTCGGCTTCTGGCTGATCGGCCTGTACGCCGGCTACAGCCTCGCCCGGCACGGGAATTACCTGGCCGCGGTCCTGCCGGCCGGCACCGCGATCGTAATCATCCAGGTTTACGATACGGTCGAACCGTCGCGCCTGTGGTTTCTGGCCGTCTATGTATTCATTTCCCTCCTCCTTCTCGGACGGATGAATCTCCTCAAGAATCAGGAAGCGTGGGACAAGCATGGAATTTTTCAAATGCCCGACGCGATCCAGGAACTTGCAAACGGCGCGTTGGCCGGCGCGGCCGTCATTGTATTGATCGCCTGGTCGCTGCCGCTGTCCATCTCCAGTTTCGAATCTGCGGCGCGCGGCTGGCGCAACCTGACCAGGCCGTTCGAGTCCCTGCGCGAAAATCTGAACAACGTCGTGGAGGGACTGGATACGCCGGGCGGCCGCTCCGAGAGAAGCGGCGACTTTTACGGAGAAACGCTTTCGCTGGGAAGCGGCACGCCTCTTTCCGACGAAATCGTGTTCACGGTAAGCCTGCTGGACGAAGTCGAAGTCCCGCCGCGCTTTTACTGGCGCGGACGCGTATACGACCGTTACCAGAACGGCAAATGGGATAATTCGACCGCCGCATCCAGCGAATACACACCGTCCGCCGGCGACCTGTCCATTCCGGACCTGGGCGCGCGCATCGAGGCGCGTTTCACCATGCGGGCCGCCGGGAGGCTGTCCCTGCTTTACACCGCCGCCCAGCCCGTATGGGTGGAACAAGGAGGCTCGCTGCTTTCGACGCCGGCCGACGCGGGCAAACAGGACATCTTCGCCTTTTTCGCCGATCCCGCGCTCGAACGCGGGGACACATACGAATCCCGCGCCGCGCTGGCGAACCCCTCCATTCAGGAACTGCGCGCCGCCGGAACGGACTATCCCGCGTGGGTCACTGCGCGCTACCTGCAATTGCCCGAGGACCTCTCCCCGCGCATCGTCGAACTGGCCGCCGAACTCGCGGCGGGAGAGGAAACTCCTTACGACCAGGCCGCGGCCATCACCGCCTGGCTTCGCCGCGAGATCGAGTACGAGCCGGTGCTCGCGGCTCCGCCCGAGGACAGTGACCCGCTCACCTGGGTGCTGTTCGAATATAAAAAAGGTTTTTGCTTCTATTACGCCACCGCCGAGATCATGATGCTGCGCTCGCTGGGAGTCCCGGCGCGCCTGGCAGTGGGATTTTCGGAAGGAGAAATTGACGAAGACAATAACCTCTACATCGTCCGCCGTCTCGATTACCATGCCTGGCCCGAAGTCTATTTCCCGGGCATCGGCTGGGTGGAGTTCGAGCCGACCGCCAGCCAGCGCGCCCTGCAAAGACCGCTGGAGCCTCAACCCGTATCCACCGGCGCGGGGAATGTTCCCACGCCGCAGAGCGCGCCGACCCCCGATGCGGAACCCCTCGCCGAACAGGATCGGGCGCGGGACGAAGAGGGCGTCACCGCCGCCGCTCCAACGACGCTCCCGCGCTGGGTGTGGGCCGTGAGCGGATTCGTGGTTGCGGTTTTCCTCTGGCTTTTGGACCGCCGCACCGGCTGGGTGGGACGCGTCCCGGTTTACATCGAGTCGCGCGCGGAACGCGCGGGCGGACGCGCGCCGCGCTGGATCAGCGCGTGGGCCGCGTGGACGCGCCTCACGCCCATCGAGCGCGCCTTTCAGGCGGTCAACCTGTCCCTGCACTGGCTGGAGGAACCCGCGCCCTCTCACGCCACGCCGCGCGAACGCGCCGAACGGCTGATCCGCCTGATGCCGCGCGCCCAGGCCGAAGTCCAGAAATTGACCGGACAGCATGAAGCCGCGTTGTTCGGGCGGGAGGCGGTCTCGATCTCCGCGGCGCGGCTGTCCGCTTTGAAAGTCATCCTGCACGCGTTCCGTGTTATCATTGCCGGAATATTATCCGCGATCAGGGACCGAATCGCACCATCCGCCTATGGTCATTGAGAAAACCAAACCCGCCGCCGTCTTCGAACAAATGCAGGCCCTGCGCGTCTCGGCCAACAAGATTCGCACCACCCTGCAGAGCACGCGCCTCGAACTGCCGTCCACCACGCTCACGGGACTGTCTCAACTGGAGAGCACGCTCGAACAGTTGAGCAAACAGGTGGGCGCGCTCGAAAGCCAGTACGGCCAACTGCTGGCGCTGGCGCAGATCGGACAGGTGGTCAATTCGACGCTGGAACTCGACGAGGTCCTGCGCGTGGTGATGGATACCATCGTGCGCCTGACCCACGCCGAGCGCGGCTTCCTGATGTTGCGCGACGGAAGCGGTCAGATGGTCTCGCACATCGCCCGCAACTGGGAACAGGAATCGATCAACTCGTCCGAATCGGCCCTCAGCCGTACGGTCGTGCAAAAGGTTATCGAAAGCGGCGAGGCGATCCTCACCACCAACGCGCAGGAGGACCCGCGCCTGAGCAAACAGGAAAGCGTGGTGGCCTACAACCTGCGTTCAATCCTGTGCGTGCCCCTCAAGGTCAAGAACGACCTGATCGGCGTCATCTACGCCGACAACCGCATCCGCTCGGGCATCTTCACCGAGACCGAGCGCGACCTCCTGCTGGCCTTCGCCAACCAGGCCGCGGTGGCGATTGACAACGCGCGCCTGTTCTCGTCCCTGAAGAAGACCCTGGCCGAAGTGACCGGCTTGAAAAATTTGATGGACAATATTTTCGCCTCCATCGCCAGCGGCGTGATCACCGCGGACATCCAGGATCAGATCACCCTGTGCAACCGCGCCGCCGAATCCATTCTGGGACACACCGCGCCGGACATCGTCGGTCACCGCCTGGACGAGGTGCTGGCTTCCGTTTCGAAGGAGATTCAGCCGCATCTGGCCTCCGTCCGCAAAACGGACACGCCCGTCATCGGCCTCGAGATCAGCCACAGACTGCCCGAACGCGGCAACGTGGACTGGCGCTTGAATCTCTCGCCTCTCAAAGACGCCGACCAGACGACCCAGGGCGTGGCCATCGTGCTCGACGACCTGACCGAACGCAAGCGCCTCGAGGCCCAGCGGAGACTCTTCGAGCGCATGGTCTCGCCGGCGGTTATCAATCAACTCGACCCGAACAGTCTCGCGCTGGGCGGCAGGCGCGTGGACATCACCGTCCTGTTCGCCGACATCCGCGGCTTTACAACTTATAGCGAAAAACAATCGCCCGAAGATTTGGTGTCGGTGCTTAACAAACACCTGGCCGCGGCCGCGGAAGCCGTGCTCGCCGAGGAAGGTACGATTGACAAGTTCCTCGGCGACGCGGTCATGGCCTGGTTCAACGCCCCCATCCCGCAAAAGGATCATACCCTGCGCGCCGTGCGCGCCGCGGTCGCGCTGCGCGATGCCATCGCAAGGTTGCACCGCGAACTGCCCGCCGCGGCCCAGTTGGATTTCGGCGTCGGCATCCATTACGGCGACGCGGTGCTGGGCCTGATCGGCACGGAGAGGCGCCTCGAATACACCGCCATCGGCGACTCGGTCAACACGGCCAAACGGATTCAGGAGAACGCCGCCAAGAATCAAATCCTCATCAGCAAGGAAGCCTTCGAGCGCGTGAAGAAGGATGTGGACGCCAAACCCTACGCCCCGCTGATGGTCAAGGGGAAGACACAGCCGGTGGAAGTGTATGAGGTGGTTGGTCTCAAATAAGAAGAGACCAGGTTTCTCGGAGAAACCTGGTCTCTGTTTTTTTATTTCCACACCCTCGTCACAAAACTAAATATCTGCTCCATCCCTTTTTCGATTGGCGCAACATCAATGTATTCCTTCGTCGTGTGCGCGCCGCCGCCGGTGGTGACCCCCAGCACGAGCGCGGGGTAGCCTTTGCTCAACGGCAGGTTGGCGTCGGTGGAGCCCGCGATCAACGCCGACTCCAGTCCCTGCGCGTGCAGGCAGTCCTGCGCGAGTTCGATGAACGGATGATCCGCGGGCATCTCCCCGCCCGGACGAGTCCCGATGCTTTCGGCGGTCATTTTCACGCCCTTTCGGTTCGCGAGAGAAATGAGTTCGTCCACGCGCGAAACAAGATCGGCGAGAACAGACGGAGACTCGGAGCGCAAGTCCAATTCGAGGGAAGCCTCGGCCGCGATCACGTTGATTCCCGTACCGCCAGCGATCTTTCCGATGTTCATCGTCGTGCGCGGACTCGGCGGCAGGGGCAGGTTCGTGATTTGCGCCGCCAGCGCGGACAATTCATGAATGGCCGAGGGCTGGCCGAAATCCGACCAGGCGTGTCCGCCCGCGGCCTGCGCAGTAACGCGGTAGCGCTGCACCGAAACGCCGCGATGATAGACGTGTCCCAGCGCCATGCCCTCCAGCACGAGGTAAGCCGTCACGTCTTTGCCGAAGCGCTCGACCACCGCCCTCATGCCGCGCAGGTCGCCCAAACCCTCTTCGCCGATGTTGGCAACCAGCCACAAGTCACCGGGCAATTGAACACCGCGCTCGCGCAGCATCCATGCCAGGCCGAAGAGCGCCGCGACCCCCATCGAGTTGTCGCCGATGCCGGGGCCGTGAATCCGCTTAGAGTCCCGCGAGACGCGCAGGTTCGTCTCCTGCGAAAAAACCGTGTCGAGATGCGCGCCGACCACCAGCGGCGGCGTCCGTTTGTTCTTCCCCGGCAGGCGCGCATAGACGTTGCCCACGCTGTCGAGCGAAACGTCCTTCAAGCCCTCGGCCTGAAAGCGCTGGCGCACGAACTCGGCGCGCGGGCCCTCGGCGAAGGTGGGCGCGGGGATCTGCTGGATTTGGACGGCAAGGTCGAGCAGGTCGGATAGAAATTGGGTCATCGGATTTTTCTCACCGCGAACAAATCAAAGCCGCGAAGACCTCCTGCCTTCGCGAAGACAATTCCTCTTCGCGCTCTTCCTCTCTTCGCGGTTAAATCAAACCTCACGCACATATTCCCTCACGGCGCCCAGGCGCGCCTCGGCCAGGCCGGGCATCACCTCGAGAGGGTGGAACGGGCCGACGCCCTCCACCTTGAGCGAGGCCGAAACGTTTCCGTAGATCACGCCCTCCAGCGGATCGTACGACTTCAGATAGCCCGCAAGAAACCCGCCGCAGAACGCGTCGCCCGCGCCGGTCGGGTCCGCCAGGCGCGAAGGGTGCGCGGGAATCTCCCAGCGGCGCTTGCTGACCGAATCATACAACAACTGGCCGCGCCCGCCGCACTTGACGACGATATATTCACAGCCGAACTCACCCAGCGCGGCGCACATTTCCCACGGGTCGTTGGTCTCGCCCCAGAAGAGAGACTGCAATTCCTCGAGCGAGGGCAGGAACGCGGTCAGGCCGTGGAGCAGACCGCGCAGCCCGCGAAACGACGGCGGATGCATGTACGCGGGCGACGGGTCGAGCGTGACCGTGTTGATCGTCCGCCGCAGGACTTCGACCAATTGCTTGTGGCTGTCCAGATTCATCGGGCAGACATGCGCGGCCCTGGCCTCCAGATACGCGGACGGGATATCCTGCGGCGCGGGCGCGGACGGATCGGATTTCTGCGCGCCTTTCTGGACCCGATTCCTGTTCCCGTACCCGAGCAATGCCTTCGGAAACGGGAGTCCGCGGCGGGCAAACTGCGAGACCGGCCCGACGCGGGTCGCCTCGAACGTCTCGCTGTAGGCGAGGAACGAACGCACATCCAGCGCCCCGGGCAGGACGCGCACGCCGCGCACATCCAGGCCGCACTCCCTGATCTTACGCAGCCAGGCGCGCGGATAGTCCTCGCCGACGCGCGCCAGCAGACCAATGCGTTTATCCCAGACCGCCAGCCCGCCCGCGGCATACAGCAGGCTGCCGCCGGGCGCGTCGAGCCGCGGCGGACCGAGGGGCGGGAGAAGATATTCGCGTGCAAGATGACCAATGAGAACGAATGTGGGTTCCACAGTTTTCTTATTCAATTCCGCCGCCGGTGACGGCGGCGTGAGCAATCTTGTTACGGCAGAAACACGCGCTGGGCCGCGCTGGCCTGTTCGGGATTGATCGGCAGGAGGAAGGTGAAGTTGCTTCCCTTGCCCTCCACACTCTCGGCCCAGATGCGTCCGCCGTGCATTTCGATCATCACCTTGGCCACCGAAAGCCCCAGCCCCATGCCGCCGTGCCGCCGCGTGAGATGCGACTCGACCTGGAAGAATCGTTCGAAGATGCGCGGCAGGTCTTTGGCGGGAATGCCGATGCCGTCGTCCACCACCGAGACCTTGACGTAGCCCGGCACGGGCTCGGCCGTGACGAAGACGTGGCCGCCCTTGTTGGTGAAAATGATGGCGTTCTTCACCAGGTTGCCCAGCGCGATGGCGATCTTGCCGCCGTCCGCTTCGACGGGCAAATCGTTCTTCCGGCCCACGTTGGCGCGCAGGGTGACGCCTTTTTTCTCCGCGTCGGGCCGAAAGGACTCGACCACCTCCTCCACGATGCGCGCCACCGAGACCGAACGCTGGCGGATGCGCGCCGCGCCCGTCTCGTAATTGTCCACGTTGGCGAGATTCTCGATGATGTCCTTCAGGCGGGTGGCGTTGCGGATGATGGTATCCAGCTGATCGTGGTGCACGCCCTCCAACTGCTCGCGCAGGAAGGTGGCGTGACCGAGGATCAATCCCAGCGGGGTGCGCAGTTCGTGCGAGGTGATGGCGATGAAATTGTTCTTCAAACGGTCGAGTTCCGCCATTTCGTCGTGGAAGGTGCGGATGCGCTGTTCCAGCGCGGCGTTGCGCAGCGACAGGGCGGCCAGCGAGGCGAGCGTCTCTAGAATTGTGAGGTCATCCTCGGTATAATGGACGCCGGCTTTGTTGACCGCCTCGAGCACGCCGACCGGCTGGCCGCGAAAGAGGATCGGGACGGCAAGCAGGTTGCGGGTCGAGAAGCCGCTGTGACGATCCGCCTCCTTGAAGTGACGCTTATCCGCGGCCGTGTCGGGGATGATCACCGGCTGGGCATTCTGGACCGTCCAGCCCGCGATGCTTCCCTCCAACGGGACCTGCATCCCGCGCAGAATCTCGCGATGGAAAAAGGGCACGGCCAGAAAGCGCAGGCTGCGGCCTGTTTCGTCGAATTCGAGAATGGAGGCCGACTCGCTCTCGGTCAGTTCACAGGCGACCGAAATAATGGATTGCAGGAACGGCTCGAGGTCCAGCGCGGCGCTCAGGTTGCGCGTGACTTCGAGCAGGCGTTCCAGGCGTTTTTGACGTTCGGCGGTAGTCATGGCAGACCGATTATACTTTAGCGGCAGTAAGAGAATATCCGTCCAAAACAACAAGTCCATTACAAACTCCGCGGTTCGGAGTCGAAACCTCCAAATATCACACCCCTAAGAAGGAGAACCTTCATGCCAGGCAAAAAAGTACGTGTCGCCATCATCGGCGTAGGCAACTGCGCCTCGTCCCTCGTACAGGGAATCGAATACTACAAGAACGTCAAAGACAACCAGGTCATCCCGGGCATCATGCACGCCCGCCTGGGCGGCTATCACATCCGCGATATCGAGTTCACCCTCGGCATTGACGTGAACGCCGCCAAGGTCGGCAGGGACCTCTCCGAGGCCATCTTCGCCGAGCCGAACAACACCTACAAATTCGCGGACGTGCCCAAACTGAACGTGCCCGTGGTGCGCGGCATGACCCACGACGGACTCGGCAAATACCTGAGCGGCGTCATCAAAAAAGCCCCCGGCCCGACAGCCGACATCGTCAAACTGCTCAGGGACACGAAGACCGACGTGGTGGTCAACTTCCTGCCCGTCGGCTCGGAGATGGCGACCAAATGGTACGTCGAGCAGGTGATCGAGGCGGGATGCGCCTTCGTCAACGGCATCCCGGTCTTCATCGCCTCGTCCGAGTACTGGGGCAAACGCTTCCGCGACGCGGGCCTGCCCATCCTCGGCGACGACATCAAATCGCAGGTCGGCGCGACCATCCTGCACCGTGTGCTTACCACCCTGTTCGTGGATCGCGGCGTGCGCGTGGATCGCACCTATCAACTCAACTTCGGCGGCAACACCGATTTCCTCAACATGCTCGAACGCGAGCGCCTCGAGAGCAAGAAGATTTCCAAGACCAACGCGGTCACCTCGATGCTTCCCTACGAACTGCCCGCCAGCGATGTGCACGTCGGCCCGTCCGATTACGTGCCGTGGCTCACCGACCGCAAATGGTGTTACCTGCGCATGGAAGGCACAACCTTCGGCGATGTACCGCTCAACGTGGAGGTCAAACTGGAAGTGTGGGACAGTCCCAACTCGGCCGGCGTGATGATCGACGCGGTCCGCTGTGCAAAGATCGCCCTCGACCGCGGCCTGAGCGGTCCCATCCTCGGCCCCTCCTCATACTTTTTCAAATCCCCCCCAAAACAATTCCGCGACGATGTCTGCCGTGAAAAAGTGGAAGCCTTCGTCAAGGGCGAGAGCAATGACTAACGCGTGTTGGGTAACACGCATCACATCATATAGACTTTGTCCACCATGCCGACTCGCCTCTTTCTAAGCCTCAGCCTGCTTGCCGTTTTATTGGCCGCCTGCTCGCCCGACGCGGTCACCGCGCCCGCGGCGGACGTGAACGCAGCCATGACCGCGGCCTTCGCCACCGTCAACGCCTCCTACACCCAGACCGCCCAGCCGACCGAGACACCCGCCCCCTCGCCCACCGCGATCCGCACGCCGCCCGCGCTGCCCGCGGCGTACCGGCCCGCGAATCTGGAATCATACATCTCCCCCCACGCTTACATCACCGATACCTGCCAATACCTGCGCGCCAAATGGGACCCGAACAACAGCGCGCCCGGTACCGTCGCCATCGTCATCATGTTCCACGGCATCGAGAAGGCCAGCGTCAGCGCCAGCGATCCCGACAACATTAGTTCCAAAGATTTCCAAAAACTGATGAATGACCTGTACGAATTGGGCTTTCAGGCCATCAACACCCGGCAACTGGCGGACTTTCTTTACACGAACGCGAAAATTCCACAGCGCTCCGTCCTGCTGGTCGTGGATGACCGCAAGTACGCCGAGAACTTCAATACCTGGTTTCGTCCATATTGGGAGAAATGGGGCTGGCCGGTGGTCAACGGCTGGATCAGCGCCTTCGGTGGGCAGGATAACGTGCTGGCCGAGAACGTGGTCCTCGAACAGGAAGGCTGGGTGGACCACCAGGCGCATGGCGTGGTGCATAACACGCCCATGAGCGACAGTTCATCGGACGAATTCATCCGCGGCGAACTCCAGGGCTCAATAGACGTCTTCCAGCAGTACTACGGTAAAAAGCCCATCGCCATCATCTGGCCCGGCGGGGGATTCGGTGTGCGCCCGGTGCAGGCGGCGCGCGAACTGGGCTACAAACTGGGATTCACCATCAACCCGCGCGGACCGATCATGTTCAACTGGATTCCCCAGGCCGACACGGACGACCCCGGTAATCCATTCGATATCGCCGAGGGACCGGTGGACGACCCGCTGATGACCCTGCCGCGTTACTGGGACACGGATGCCAGCGCCAAACTGGACGCGATCCGCATCATCGGCAACGAAGCCGCGGCTTACGCCGAGCAGAATAAGGCCGCCGAACTGGAATACTATGACATCGTCTGCGCGCCGACGTATGGACCGATTCCTGCCGCGGCTCCGTAAGTCGCGCTTCCTTCAACTTCTTGCGCAATCTATATTGAGGATTTACTACAATATGGGTGACTGTATCTTCTGCAAAATCGTGGCGGGCACAGCCAAGGCGACCATCGTCTTCAGGGACGAACAGGTGACCGCCTTCCGCGACGTGCATCCCGTCGCGCCGACGCACATCCTCATCGTGCCGAACAAACACATTGAATCCGTGGGGAAACTGGAGAAAGAAGATGAATCCCTTGCGGGTTATTTACTACTCGTCGCGCGTCGACTGGCGGAGCAGGAGGGCATCGCCGAGAGCGGATACCGCATCATCACCAATACCGGCTTCAACGGCGGGCAGACCGTTTTTCACTTACATTTGCATCTGATCGGGGGACAGCACGTGAAGTATCCGATGGGATAAAAAGAAACCAGGTTTCTCCAAGAAACCTGGTTTCTACATGTCTTATTTTTTCTTCAACAAACTTCTCCCGCTGAACCTGCTCTCTGGTTTTCTCATGCGCAGGGCGTACCAGCCCAGCGCGCCGCCGCCCAGCAGGAATAACGCTCCTAAAATCCCCATCAGCGGCGACCTGCCGCCTTCATCGCCCGTCTCCGTGGATCCGCCTCCGCCGGCCGCCGAGACCTGTGCGCCGAAGTCCACCGAGGCGCGGTCACCGGCCTGAACCTTCAACGTGTAGGCTAACGTCATGGTCGGGTTGTAGTTATCGGGAATGGCCATCGAGATGTTGTATTCGCCCTCGGTCAGGTCAGTAAAACAGGTGCGCACCGGCTCCAGTGTATCGGGGTCAACTTCGCTGACCGTGTTCTGTGTCTTCGAGTAATTGCCGTTCACGTTGGTCACACTGACCGCGCCGCCCGCGATGCCCAGTTCGCCTTCCTGGCGCAGGGCGTCGCCGTTGATGTCGTTGAAGAGCATCACGCACAGTTCGGTCGTACCGGCGAAAGGCGTGGGCGTGGGCAGGATCGGCGTGGGCGTGGGCGAAGGCCCGGCGGTCGGGGTGGCAGCCGCGGGTCCGCCCAGACCGAGCAGGAGGGTCTGACCAGTGATCAAGGTACAGTTCTCGTCCAGGGTGGGATTCTGTCCGCGCAGGACGTCAACCGGCACACCGGTCTTGAGCGAGATGCTGATGCAGGTGTCGCCCTCCTGGACGATATAGATGATGCGGCCGTCGGGGCCGGGCGTGGGCGTGGCATATTGCACCACCTGCGGGGCGGGCGAGGCCTGCGCCGGGAGCGCCAGCCCGAATAACACGACAATCAACAGGATGATTCCGAAGGCTGAGAGGAGATTGAGTTTCATGCTCGCGGGATTATATCAGAAAGGGCTATTCGTCATTGCGAGCGACCGCAGGGAGCGAAGCAATCCCCGACTCGATTTGGAGATTGCTTCGTCGCTGCGCACCTCGCAATGACACTACCGCCCCTCTGATATAATCGAATCGTCCGAGGAGGAAGGTATGCCCTTAAACATCGTAGTCGGCGCGCAATGGGGGGACGAAGGCAAAGGCCGCATTGTGGATTACCTGGCCGCCGGGGCCGATTACGTGGCCCGCTACAACGGCGGCGACAATGCAGGCCACACCGTCACGGTCGGCAGTCAGATCTTCAAACTTCATCTTATCCCGTCGGGAATCGTCCATCCGCATGTCACCGCGGTGCTCGGCAACGGCATGGTCATCAACCCGCGCACCCTGCTCGACGAAATGACCGTCCTGCGCCACGCGGGCGTCTCGATTGCCCCCCAGCGGCTGCGCATCTCGCCCTCGGCGCATCTCATCACACCCGCGCACCAGGCGCTCGACAAAGCCCACGAGACGGCGCGGGGCAAAGCCAAGCTCGGCACGACCGGGCGCGGCATCGGCCCGGCCTATACGGACAAAGCCGCCCGCCGCGGACTGCGTATGGGCGACCTGTCTGCGCCCGATTTCCGCGAGCGGCTCGCCGCGCAACTCGGCGAATCCAATCGGACCCTCAGCCTGCTCGGCGCGCCCGAGCTGGAGATTCAGCCCACGCTGGATTCCTTCCTGGACGCGGTCTCGCGCCTGACCGTGTACGTGGCCGACACATCCGCCGAACTGGCCGCGGCACTGGCAAAGGGAGAAACGGTCCTGGCCGAGGGCGCGCAGGGCACCCTGCTCGACATTGATCACGGCAGTTATCCCTTTGTGACCAGTTCCTCCACGCTCGCCCCCGCGGCACTAACCGGCCTGGGCCTCGGCCTAAACGCGGCGCGCGACGCCTGCGTCTATGGTGTGACCAAGGCCTTCCAGACGCGCGTCGGTTCGGGTCCCTTCCCCACCGAGTTGACCGGAAGGCAGGCGGCGCGCCTGCGCGGCACCGGCGCGAATCCCTGGGACGAATACGGCACCACCACCGGCCGGCCGCGCCGCGTCGGCTGGCTGGACGGTGTCCTATTGCGGTATGCGGTACGAATCAACGGCCTGACCGACCTGGTCATCACGAAACTGGACATCCTCTCCGGGATGAAGACCCTCAAACTCTGCGTCGGCTATCAAAATGCAAAAGGCCAGACCGTGAGCGACACGGACCTTCAGCCCGCCAATCTGGCGAGTTGTCAGCCCATCTACGAAGAACTGCCCGGCTGGAGCGAGGACATCACCCACATCCGCCGCTGGAACGGCCTGCCGAAGAACGCCCGCGCCTATCTGGAGCGAATCGCCGCGCTGGCGGACGTGCCCATCCGCCTCGTCTCGCTCGGCCCGGAGCGTGAACAGATCGTGGAAATTTCCAGGTAAGTGATCCAAATAATCGTCGACCGGCAAGGATGGATTTACAGCCTATCCGGATAACTAGAACTTGTCTCAAAAATACTGACCGGCCCCGTCATTGCGAGCGAAGCGCTTGCCCTGAGCCTGTCGAAGGGAAGCAATCTCCTTGAAAACGAGGTGACCACGTAGAATTGGGGATTGTTTCGTCGGGCTATGCCCTCCTCGCAATGGCAACCGCTTATTTTTGAGATGACTTCTAATCGCGACTATGGAATCAGGGAGCCTGCTCCCGAAATACGCCAGAAAACCGGATGACTCCAGAGTGATTCTGGGCAGATAGGGGTATTTTTCGGTTTGTTCATGCCTTTCAAGGCGTAGAGGCTGGGTTCTAAAACAAAATCCCGCAATCATACTCCACCAGGTTCTCCGACTGGACATCCAGAATCGTATGCGGGAATGACCGGCTGATGGTGTAGGTCTGGCGGTAAAAGCCGCCCCATTTGGTAAAGACGACCACTTCCACGATGGCGGCATCTTCGGTCAATTGTACGAGCGGCTCGATATTTTTCATGGCGCGCGCCTGCATCTGCTGGGCAACATCGAACTGATTACCGAAGTCTCCCGCGTTGACGTCCGCGATGATGGCATTGACCTCGTCCCTGTTGCAGACGATCTGGGCGTCATTGTAGTAAGCGTGCCAGACCAGGTAGAACTGTCCCGCCAGGATGTCCATTAGCACATATTCAAAATATCCTTCCCCCACATCTTCCACTTCAAGATGGTCGTGGAAATCCGCCAACTCCGTATTGGCAGGAATATCCTGCGTCGAAGCATACGACGGCTGGTCTTCGGGGCGGGCGTAAAGGATGGGATACGCGCCAAGAAAGTCAACAGAATAGACGTAATCCAGGGTATATCCCTCCTGCATGAAAATATGTGTCAGGGCATCGAAATAGTCGTTTGCGTCGAACTCATCCCCCTGCTTGATGCCCGTCTGCTCCAGGTGCTCAGGGACGGGTCCCGGCTGAGCGCGGCGCATGGCGGCCACGGTCTCCGCGCAATCGGAGATGATGATCCCTTCCCTGCTAGCGGGGAAAAACAACTGGCAGGCCAGCGAAACGACGAATACGACGAGCGCGAGAAAAATCGTTTGTCTTTTCATAACAACACTCCTCGGTTGAAATGCAATAACCCGATTACTTCCTAATCCTTCGTGCCCTTCGTGTTCTTCGCGGTTAAAGAATCATCCCCTCCCCTCTCCTCAAAAACTGACCCATCCCTGCCCTGCCCTTCCACTCGCCGCCATCCACGATCAACCCCCCGCGCAGAAAGACCTTTTCGGGGTAACCCGTCAACTCCCAGCCCTCGTACAGGTTGTAATCCGTACGCTGATGCGACAGCGCCACACCGTATTTCACTTTCTTCTCGGGATCCCAAATCACGATGTCCGCGTCCGAACCTTCCATCAGCGCGCCCTTGCGCGGATACAGGCCGAAGATCTTCGCGGGATTCGTGCTCGTGTAAGCCACGAACTGATTGGCAGTGATCTTTCCCGCGCGCACGCCGTACGTCCACAGGACGGGCATCCGATCCTGGACTCCGGGCAGGCCGTTCGGGATTTTGGTGAAGTCGTCCGCGCCCAACTCCTTGCCCGGGATGGCCACCTCGCGTCCTTCATAGACGATGGGCCTGGTCCCGTCAAAGAAGAAGGGACAATGATCCGTGCCGACCGTCTGCAAAATCCCCTCCGAGAGCCCCTGCCACAGACGGTCGTTGTCCTGCTTCGTGCGCATCGGCGGGGAACAGATCCATTTTGCGCCGTCGGCGCGGCGCAGGTGCTCGATCGTGAAAAACAAATACTGCGGACAGGTCTCGCCCATGACCTTGACGCCGCGCCCGCGCGCGTACCGGAGCATATCCACTTCGCCGCCCGCGTTCATGTGGACAATGTACACGGGCGCGTCGGCAGTCTCGGACATCGCGGCCAGGCGGAGAGTCGCCTCCACCGCGCCCGGCGCGGGCCGCGTCAACGCGTGGTATTCGGGGGTCGTGTGGCCCGCCGCGAGCGCCTCGGGGATCAAGGCTTCGATCACGTCGCCGTTCTCGCAGTGCGCCATGACCAGCATACCGTTGTCCCTTGCGATTCGCAGGGCTTTGAAGATACTGCCATCGTCAATCCGCAGTCGTCCATTGTAGGCGGTAAAAACTTTCAGCGTGGTGATGCCCATGTCTCGAAGGCTCGGAATTTCTTTCGCGATTCTCTCGTCGAACCTCGTCAAATTCATGTGGAAAGAATAGTCAATTGCGGCTTTGGCGGCTTTCTCCATCCACAAATCTACCGAATACTGAAAACCTTTTTCTTCGAGAACGACAAAGTCCATAACAGTCGTCGTCCCGCCAAAGGCCGCGGCTTTGTGACCCGTATAATGGTCGTCCGAGGAGACCGTGCCGAACATGGGCAGATCGAAGTGTGTGTGCGGGTCCACGCCGCCGGGCAGGATCAGCTTCCCCGCCGCGTCCACCACTTGCGCGGAATCAGGCGCGAGGTCCGCGCCGACGCGGGCGATCTTTTCGTCCTCAACGAGGATGTCCGCTTTGAACGTCTCGGAAGCCGTGACCAGGGTCCCGTTCCTGATGAGTGTGGGCATCATTCCTCCTTCAAAGGCTGGAAGCCCTTACCGTACACGCTCTGCACGGGCGAGACGATGACAAACGCGTTCGGGTCTTCGTTCGCGACCAATGCGCGCAGTTGTCCCACTTCCGTCACCGTGAGGGCAACCATGAGCACCTGGCGCGCCTCGCCGGTGAACGCGCCCGTCCCTGAAAGGATAGTCACGCCGCGATTCATGTCTTCGAGGATGCGGTTGGAGATTTTTTTGGAATCGCTCGTGACGATGAGAGCCAGCAACTGTTGTCGGCGCGTCACCGGGCGGAACCAGGCCTGGCCTTTTCCGAGGCGGCCAAGGAGCGTTTCGCCGAGACCGAAGCGCGGCAGGACTTCCCCGGCCGATCTTTGCAGGCCGATGGTGGCCAGGCCAAACAAAAGCAACGCTCCAAAAAAGGCCGCCACCAGCGGAACGATCCATTCGCCGCTGATCGAACCGACCGCAGCCCGCTTGATAAATGTTTCCCAACTCGCGGCTTGCTCGGGAAAGAGACCGACCTTCGCGACCCAGGAGAGGCCAATGATGGCATAGATCCAGAGATAGTTTCGCCGCAGTCTGCGACCCAGCGCCTCCCACTCCGAGATGGGGAATTGTGGATGGAGCAGGCTCTCGGCCAGCGACTCTGACCATTCCGCGGAAGGATGAAAGGGTGGCACGAGCATGGCCGCGAAGAAGTCGGTTTCCATGAGGCGCACGCGATACGACCAAAGTTCATAATAGCGGTAGCGCCGCGCTTCGATCACGAGGAAGAAGGTGACTAAAATCAGATTGAGTAGAATGACCAAATGACTGCTCTCCCCTTGCGTGAACGCGAACGAAATGACCGCGCCCGTGGTGACGACGGCCCAGTTGGTCGTGGTGTCCAACCGCTGGCGCCAGGCATTGGCGCGCTGTACTTCGGCGCGGAACAGGTGCACCATGGCAGTCGTGAACTCGCTGGCTTTCAATTCGTAACCGCGATAGGTCCAGACAGGTTCGGGGGGAGGACGCTGTCCTTCCTTTTTTACTTTTACCATTCTTCCTCAGATGAGTATTGTCCAGGCGCCTCTTTGATCCCCAGCAGCGCCATCAACACCTCGGGCGGGATGTCCGTTTCGGGCAGGTCGGTCTTGTAGAGTTGACTGTTCTCCGCCCGTTCGCGCAGACTGCGCCACAACACCTGGCGTTCGCCGCCGTCCACGACCAGGTCGTTCAACGTTCGTGCTTTCAACAAGTATTCCCCTGTCGAATACAGGAAGGTCAACCGTTTCCATTTGTCCGCGCGGATGGGCTGGGGCAGTTTCTCCAACGCGCCGATCTGGATCTTGTAATATTCCTCTCCGGCGCGCGGATGGTCTGTTTCATCCTTGAGCAATTCGCCGCGCGTGGTGAGTTCGTGTCCGCGCACTTCGGCGATGTACTCGATCTGCCCGCCGCGTTCGGCAAACGCCGAGGGCTGGTAAAAAGCCAGATAATCCACCGCGACCACTTTCGGGGCGGAGCGAAGCGGAATCCGGTACCAGCCGAGCAGCCGCGCAATTTCGAGGTCACGCGGCGCGGGGAGGAGACAGACGAGGATGAGGGAGGTGGGAGTGAGGGGCATGAGGAGGAGTGAGTGGAGAATGGAAAGTGGAAAGCAGCAATTGGATTTTACCTGCCGCTTTCCACTTCCTGCAAGCAATTAAGGGTCAGTTTTCGGGCACGGGTTCGAAGGGGCTGATGCGGTGAATTTTCGCAATCAGTTTTTCCCGTTCGGATTTTGCCGCCGCAGCCGCCAGTTTCTTCTTGAGTTTCTCGATCTTGGTGCGGCGGTGCCGTCTGCGCAGAAGTTCGTGTCTGCGCCGGACATGGTATCCCATACGTCACCTCCAACTCATGGTGTTGGAGGTGATTTTAAAAATTCCGCCGCTGGGCTGTCAAGGGCGCTAGAGCAGGCCGACTTCGGCGTTGAAGGCTTCGATCAGGTGGTCAATCTCGTCCGCCTGCTTCTGGACGTCGGTCCAATAGTTGGGCTCGTACCATTGCGCCTGAATCTCTTCGTAGGTTTTGCCCTGCTGTTCGACCCAGGTGTAGTACTTCAGGTTGTGGACGCGGCGGCGGTCGGTGTAGCGCAGTTCGAGCATGTTGTCGGTGGATTGTCCATGCAGGTAGCGCGCAAAATCGGCGGCGGCATCGCGCTCGGTGTATTGACCGAATTCCTGGTGCATTTCATGCAGGCGCGAGCGATAGAGTTCCATCGAGTCGGTCAACACGGTGAGCATGATGTCGTTCTCGGTCATCTCGTAATACTTGGCCGCCTTGATGGCGCTCAACACATTCGAGATGCCAGAGAAGCCGAGCAAATCCAATTGGCCGACAATTTCTTCTGGAACGCCCTTTTCTACCAGATAGGCGCGGCCTGTCTCTTCGTTGAACAGCCGTGAGATATTCACCACAGCCTGATCGTCAATCGCAACAATAACATCCGTGTTCTTCGTGTTGTGGATCCAAGGCACGTGTTTATCGCCGATGCCTTCGATGCGGTGCGCGCCGAATCCGTTTTCGAGCAAGGTGGGGCATTGCAGCGCTTCGCTGGCGACGATCTTTGAATCGGGGAATAACTGCTTCATGTAGTCGCCGCTGGCAATCGTCCCTGCGGAACCCGTTGCAGAGGCCATGCCGCGGTAGCGGTCGTTCGGACCCATGACTCGTTTCAACACTTCTTCCATTGCGTGCCCCGTCACTTCGTAGTGCCACAGGTAGTTGCCGAACTCGTCGAACTGATTGAAGATCATCAGGTCCTGGCCCGACTTTCGCAACTCCCAGCATTTATCGAAGATTTCCTTGACGTTCGATTCGGAACCCGGTGTCTTGATCGTCTCGCCCGCGATCTTGGAGAGCCAATCGAATCGTTCTTTCGACATCCCCTCGGGCAAAATGGCGATGGACTCACAAGCAAGCAGCGCGGAGTCATACGCGCCGCCGCGGCAGTAATTCCCTGTAGAGGGCCAGACTGCCTTCTGCGTGGTCGGGTCGAACTGACCCGTGACCAGCCTCGGCACGAGACAGGAAAACGCGGCCCCGACCTTGTGCGCTCCCGTGGGGAACCACTTGCCCACCAGCACGACGATGCGCGCCGGGACGCCCGTCAGCGAGGAGGGAAGCTCGAGGTAGTTGACCCCGCCAAAGGTCCCGCCCGAGGCGACGGGTTCGTTGTGCCAGTTGATGCGAAAGAGATTGCGCGGGTGGATGTCCCAAAGTCCGATGCCCTTCAATTCATCCTTGATCTTTGCGGGAATCTTCGAAGGGTCTTTCATCTGGGCGTAGGTGGGGATGATGATGTTGCGTTCGCGGGCGCGCTGGATAGCATTCTTGCGCCGTGACTTGTCAATGGTCAGGTCAATCGTGGTCATAGGTCTCTCCCGAAACAAAGTTGTCTGACAATTTGTATTATATCGCACAATCGGACATGCTACAATCGAGGCAGACAGGTTGTGGTATCTTTGGACGTAAGTTTATTCTGTGAAGGAGACGTTATGAAATCAACAACGGCCGGGGCCGTTTCGGGATGCATTGTGTGGGCAATCGTTTTTGCCGTGATCAGTTCATGCCTGCTCCCAGCGGCGATGATGATCGGCGGCTTCACCTCGGCCAGTAATTTCGCAATTGATTTCACGGGGCAATTCCTCTGTCCGCAGGGAACGAAGCCGGTCAGTTATTCCTATGCGACCACCGCAACAGACGAGTATGGAAATCGGCAGCCTTCCACTGCATACGAGTTGCATTGTATAGACGCCAGCGGGGAAGTCGTGAAGGAAGATCCAATTGTCTTTGCATTTTTATGGATTGGGCTTATCGCGGCGGTTGGTCTCGCGGCTGGAGCGATCCTCGCGTTTCTGCTGGCCGCGCCCGCAGGCGTATTGATCGCCAGGCTGTTCAAACGCCGCAATCCCGCGGACGTCAATATCGAGCCGAAGTAAAAGGTTGACAAAACCGACAGATTTTTTTAATGAAATCGTATGTTGGTTTTAATGCAAGACCAAGAATGCGGTAGTAAGATGACGGTGAGTGAAAGGAGGTACCCATAGAGACACCGCCTGAAATTCACATCCACGGAAGGACGGGGACGCCCTGACCTGGTCAAAGCCCCGCTTTAGAACCAGACGTTCCCCGAACGAAAGGAAGGCCGCTTTTCCCCCCTCCTTCCTGCACATAGAAAGTTTGACGGATGGGTGATCCCCCATCCGTCTTTTTATTGCAATGCTTTTCGCATTCGTTCCAGCGCCTGATGGACAGTGCGGCGCGGGGCGCCGAAATTGAGCCGCACGAATTGCTCACTACCCCTCCCAAACTTGCCGCCATCGCTCAACGCAACTTTCGCATCTTTCAAGAAGAATTCATAAGGCGTCGGTTTGAGTTTCAATTCCGAACAGTCGAGCCAGATCAGGTAGGTGGCATCGGGCTTGGTCACACGAATGCCTGGCAGGTTCTTCTCCACATACTCGATCACAAAATCACGATTGGCGGTCAGGTAAAGGCGCAGCGCTTTCAGCCACGAATCCGCTTTGCCCGAATACGCCACCCGCGCGGCGGTCAACCCCACCGACGATATTTCAAACGACATGCCGTACGCGACATCGTAAAAGCGCTTCCGTAAGTTCGTATCGGGGATGATCGCAAACGCGCACGCCAGCCCCGGCACGTTGAACGCCTTCGATGCGGAGATCAAGGTGATCGTATGCTTTTCGATTTCACGCGAGGTCTTCGCCAACGGCATGAACTTCGCGCCGCCCAGCAGCAACTCGCTGTGGATTTCGTCCGAGACAATCGTCACGCCGTTCTCGATGCAAATCTCAGCCATGCGCTTCAATTCCGCGCGGGAGTAAATATGCCCAACGGGATTATGCGGATGGCAGAGCAGGAACATGCCAGACGTTTTCACCTCTTTTTCGAACGCGTCGAAGTCAATCTCGTAACCGATTCTGTTTCCCGAAACTCTTTTCGCCAGCGGAGCGACGCGCTGGGGTATGCCCGTCTTATGTTCTGTTTCGAGAAATTCGTTATACACCGGCGTCTGAAGCAGATACCCCTTTTGCTTCGAACACAAAACCCTCGCTGCGATGTTATATCCGTTATTGACGCCCGCCGTATAGACGATTGAATCAGGGTCGACCTCCCATCCATACAATTTCTTCATCCGACCAGCAATGGTTTCGTGCAATGCTTTGGAGGGCATTTCATATCCGAGCACACCATGCTTAACCTGTCTGTGAAGCGCATCCATAATCTGCGGAGCGGTCGGCAAGTCCATGTCCGCAATCCACAACGGAAGCACATTCTTCGGATACCATGTCCATTTGTTCAGGAAAACCGACGAACGGCGCGAAGGGACGCGGTCGAAATTGTAGGCCATTGGATACCCTATTTTTTGTAGGCCGCGATCATCCCATCGCGCACGGGGGCGAGGGAAACAATCCAATCGGAATCGGTCGTGATGTCCCGCGTGAAGCGGCGGATGGCCTCGGTGGATTTTTCGCGATCATTCGGGTCGAGGACCTGTCCGTGCCAGAGCATGTTGTCAATGATCAGGATTCCACCGTGCCGCAATTTCTCCTTGATGATGGGAAACGAATCGGGATAAGCCTCTTTATCAATATCGTTGAAGATGATGTCGAACAGCCCGCCGGTTTGGCGAAGAGTCTCGACCGCTTCCGCGACGTGATACTGGACCAGATCCCCGTATCCCAGCCGCGACAAATGGCCTGCCGCGCGTTTCGACAGGTCCGCGTCCCATACGGTGTGATGCACCACCCCACCTCCATTCTCTCTGACTGCTTTCGCGAACCATGCCGTGGAATAGCCGTATCCTGAACCGAGTTCGAACACGGACTTCGCTTTTATCATACGCGCCAGTTGGTAACAATAATACCCGCAGGCAGGACCGATAATGGGAAAGTTGTGCTTCTCGGCATATTTTTCCATCTCCTGCATTTCAGCCTCGCGGGCAGGGACGAGGGAGGCCAGATAATCCTGGACCTTTGAATAATTGATCTCAGCCATTGTCAAGTCCTATACTGATCAGGCTGGGCCTCACCAGCGCCATCGGCACTCGCATGGCAGGCATCTGCGGCAGGGAAGGGTTGGTGATTTCCACGTCGTAGAGGGAGAGCCAGGGCGCATGTGCGATATCCAGCGAAGTACCCAACCCTCCCGTCTGCGTGGAAATGCGCATTTGTCCTTTGAACAGGAAAGAACCAATTAGCGCGCTGAGAGGGACCATCTTGCGGTTTGCCTCGGTGGGATCGTAATCCAGCGGGTCGGCCTGCGGCGGGGCGAGGTGCATGGCCACGATCTGTCCCGCAGGCAGATAGTATTCCGAATAGGAGAAGGTCCTGGCAGGACTGACGGCCAGACTCAAGACCTGCACATTCAACAACTGAATGTGCTCAGGAACGCCCTGTGTGCGCAGCCAAATGCTGACGCGCACGTTCTCTTTGGTGACCAGTTCCCCCCGCGCCAGCATGTCCTGTGTGTACACCAGCACAAGCGAGGCTTTTTCATCAGGGGCGAGGGTGTACATGGGAGTTCCTCCAGAATGGTTCAGCGACTGTCCGTATTATAACCTGTGCCTTCTTATCCGATTAAACCACACAAACGCGCGCGAGCGCGTCTGTGCCGGGCGATAGGAAAAATGGATGAGCTACGTGGATGACACCTTCAGCCACAACGCAGGAATGCGGCTGAGTTTGCCTATCGCGCTCAGTGAGACGCGGCGATTGAAGACATTGTAGTCGTTCTTTTCGATCTCATCGAGGATGCCCTGGTAGAACACGGACGCGGCGCCAATGGCCAACTGGCCTTCGCGGTCGAGGAGTTTCACGCCTTGCCAGGATTCTTCGTAGAGCTGGCGGGTGCGGTCAATTTGGAATTTCATAAATTGCCGCCAGCGATTGGTGACGTTGCCCAGTTCGATGTCCGTTTCCGAAATACCGAATCGCAACATATCTTCGCGCGGCAGGTAGACGCGTCCGTTGCGATAGTCCTCCCCCACGTCGCGCAGGATGTTGGTCATTTGCAGGGCGACGCCAAGTTTGATGGCGTAGGGAATCGCGTCGTTGCTCTTGAAGCCGACAATATACATGCTCATCAGTCCCACCGTGGAAGCGACGCCGTAGCAGTAGGTGGCAAGTTCATCGAAGGTCTGGTAGCGGGATTGGGTCAGGTCGCGGGAGACGCCGTCTATCAGTTGGAGGGCATAGTGACGGGGAATGTGGTATCGGGCGAGGGTATCGGCCCAGGCGAGGGCAACCCGGTCCTCGGTCGAGGCGGAAGCGGTTTTTGTCACCGTGCGCCAATAGTCGAGTTGGACTTCGCGGTCGTAGTCGGAGGACTCATCCACAATGTCGTCCACTGTGCGGCAGAAGGCGTAGAGCGCGCGGACAGCGGAGCGTTTCTCTTCGGGCAGAAGCGCGGAGGCCAGATAAAAGGATTTGCTATGGGCGCGGGTGACGGCCGCCGCGTGCCTATACGCAGACTGGAGCGCATGGTCGCCAGCCCAGTAAGAAAAGAGCGGGCGGACGGAAGGATGCGGTTCGCTGCCAGCAAGGTGGATTAAGTGGCGTTCCCAATGTGCCTGCATGTTGATCTCCTTTTCTGAATGGGCATATTTTACTGGTTTTGTCCACTTTGTCAAGGTTTTGAAAAGAATTAACTTGACAAAAATTAGACAATCTGATATTGTAGGGGAAGTCTAAGATTTGCCTGTTTACCAAGGAGAACGAATGAAACCAACTGCGATTGTGATTGGCGCGGGAATCGGCGGGATCGCCGCCGCCGCCCGCCTCGCCAAAAACGGATATGACGTGACCGTGCTGGAAAAGGAATCCACCCCCGGCGGACGCTGCAACCAGATCGTCCGCGACGGTCACCGCTTCGATATCGGACCGACGCTGTTCCTCATGCCCGAAGTTTGGGAGGAGACCTTTGCCTCGCTCGGCGAACGCCTGAGCGACCACCTCGATCTGCGCCGCATTGACCCCACCTACAAAGTCCACTTTGAAGACGGCTTGCAATTGCAATTGACTTCCAACATTGGCGACATGCAGACCCAACTGGAGAAGGTTGAACCGACTGCCTTTACTGGTTTCTTGCATTACATCGCCGAAGGCGCAAAGCATTACAAAATTTCGCTCGAGAAATTTGTGGGACGCAACTTCTACAGCATCTTTGAATACTTCAGCCTGAGCAACCTGCCGCTGATCTTCCAACTTAAAGCGCTGCAAAAGCACTACGCCAACACCAGCCGCTTCTTCAAAGATGAAAGACTCAAAGCCGCCTTCACCTTTCAGAATATGTATCTTGGCTTGAGTCCGTATGACGCGCCCGCCACCTACTCCCTGCTCCAATACACCGAACTGGCGGAGGGCGTGTGGTATCCCATGGGCGGGATGTATGCCGCCATTCAGGCATTGGTAAAGGTGGCCGAAAAACTGGGCGTGACGTTTGTATATGACGCGCCTGTGAAAACGTTGAACGTTGAACGTTCAACGTTTAACGTTCAACGAATCAAGAGCGCCACACTCGAAGACGGACGGGAGTTTTCAGCCGACATTTTCATCGGCAACGCGGACCTGCCCTACATCTACAAGGAACTGCTGCCCGACCCCGCGCCAGCGAAAAAACTGGACGAAAAACTGTACACCTGCTCCACCATCATGTTCTACTGGGGCGTTGATAAGCAGTATCCGCAGATCGCGCATCACAACGTCTTCCTCGGCGGCGATTACAAAGCCTCGTTCGACCAGATCTTCCAAGATCACACCCTGCCCGAAGTGCCGTCGTTCTACGTCCACGCGCCTGCCCGCACCGACCCCTCCGCCGCGCCGCAGGGACAGGAGACGCTCTACGTGCTCGTCCCCGTCGGTCACCTCGACGCCCGCTCCGCGCAGGATTGGGAGGCGCTGGTGGACCGCGCGCGCGAAACCGTCTTCAACCGCCTCGCCCAAGAGATGGGCGTCACAGACCTGAGGGAGCACATCAAATTTGAGATCGTGTACCAGCCCAAAGTCTGGAAAGAACGCTTCAATCTCGAAAAAGGCGCGGCGTTTGGGTTGAGTCACAACTTCTGGCAGGTGGGCTACCTCCGCCCGCACAGCCGTCACGCTAAATACAAAAATCTCTACTTCGCGGGCGCGTCCACGCACCCTGGCACGGGACTGCCAATCGTTCTGCTGTCCGCCAAACTCACAACCGAACGAATCCTGAAAGAGGCAGGTACAATTACTGTGCAAAA
>JBBIKC010000028.1:0-46831 GCA_037445635.1 Chloroflexota bacterium | reverse complement strand
CCGATCTCATCGGCGGCGACTATTCCAAGATGAACGTCTGGCTGCACAAGGAAGTGTTGCGCAGAATTGCCCAGAACGGCGGCAATATCCCGGCGAATATGCTGGATTAAGTTTCAAGAGCAAGAAGAAAATGAAGAGTCGGGCAACCTTTGCCCGACTCTTTTTGCTTCAGATCCTTTCAAACTTTGGCATTCCTTGTTCTGGAATTCAACTCTCCCGTCACCTGTTCGCGATACCCCACCGTGTTATAGGTGCAAAACGGAATCATCCTCCCGTCGGGCGTGAGGAATTCCACACAGCACTTCATGGCGTTCTTCACGTTGAACGTCCAGGGGTCCATGAAGTCGCGCGTGTTGATCATGAACACGTGACGGCCCAGATCGCGCGGGGAATGCTCGCTGAGAGGCAGATGGGCATGGCACGAAGTACAGCGCTCCTCGGCCCGCGTGGCTTCAACAGATTTTCCATTCCCGCCATATTTTCCCTTCAACATATCCGTGATCTTGTGCGCGGCCTCGTCCGAGCCGACCTTGGCGGAACTGCTCCACAGGCTTTCGAGCGTCTTCAGCAGATCGTCGTTGAGCGCGGGCAGAGTGCGGTTCTTGATGTAATCCAGATAGAACGATACGTCCAACATGCGCGTGATGGGTGTGACCGAATCGCCTTCGATCATGGCGTAGGTCACGAAGTTGCAGGTGGGCATA
This sequence comes from Chloroflexota bacterium, assembly GCA_037445635.1. Lineage (GTDB taxonomy): Bacteria > Chloroflexota > Anaerolineae > Anaerolineales > Villigracilaceae > JBFMCC01. The sequence goes on along the minus strand of JBBIKC010000028.1, from coordinate 46,127 downwards.
CAGCACGGGACGGGCACGAAGTCATCGAGTCGAATCAGACCGTCGGTCTGCTCCTGCAACCGCAACAGCACATCAGGGATGGTCATGCGTTCGAGCGGATCCGCGGGCAAGTGTCTCTGGGCGCGGAAGGCGGGCTGGAAGTTGATCCCGAACACCGCGGGATGACGCAGCCCGAACTCGACGATTCTCCCGACCTCGTGCTCGTTGACGCCGCGCTCCACCGCCGCAACCAGGACCACGCGCATGTCCGCCTGAGCGAGCCGCTCCAGCGCCTTGAGTTTGGTCTCGAGCAAATCCGCTTTGCCGCGCAGGAGTTCGTTCGTGCGCGGGTCGAAGCCGTCGAACTGCAAATAGACGTGCGCCTTCGTCTTCGCCAGCGCGGCCAGGAACTTGTCGTCACGGGCGATGCGGATGCCGTTGGTATTCAGCATCACATATTTGATGCCCTTGCGATTCGCCAGTTCGATAAAGTCAATGATGCGCGGATGCAGGCTCGGCTCGCCGCCAGAAAATTGCAATACTTCGGGGTTTCCCTCCGCGGCGATGTACGTGTCTATCATGAACTCCACTTGCTCGTAGGTCAACTCGAATCCATCCTGGGCAAGATGCGTCCCGGCGTTGGCAAAGCACAGCGGACAATCGAGATTGCAGGCCTGATTGACCTCGATCAGCCCGAGGCACGCGTGCTGTTGATGATCGGGACACAAACCGCAGTCCAGCGGACAGCCCTCGTGAACCTCGGTTGCGAATTTCAGGGGAATCGTCCCGGGCTTGTTGTACGGTGCGATCTTCACGTACAGTTCGGCGTCGCCGAAGAACAGCGCCTCGAACTTTCCATGGTCGGGGCACCACTTGCGGATGAAGACTTTTCCGTCGCGCAGGATGATGCGCGCGTCAATCACCTTTTTACATTCGGGACAGATGGACTTGGTCAGTTCCCAGAAAATTTCCCTGCGGTCTTCCCTGACGGCGGGCTGGATCAATGATTCCTCCGAGTTGCAATTCGACGACTTTGACGCGTCACCCGCCGAGCCCCGAAGAGCCGATGATGACAAAACAGGCCGCCATGAAAATCAATCCCAGGCAAACGACGATGGCCATTGCGATTCCAAATCCCGCCAGCATGCCCAGCGCCATCTGGGGACGTTTGAAGGCGAGAAAGATGATCAGACCGATGTTGATGGCATACGGAAGAAGGCCAGCGATCAACGTGATCGTGTCCATCACATTGTAAGGGATATCCAAATTGGACAAGACGCCGAAAAAGAGGGCGTTGAGCCCCCACAAGACGATGTTCAACAAATAAAACAATCCGACGCCGAGCCAGAAATCCCTGCGCTTTTTCTTCACCTCGGGATCGGGCGCGGGGCTGGAGGGCATCCCTTCGCCGGGCGGTCTTTCGATGTCAGGTTCCTGATTCATTTTTAAAGTCTCCTCTCGCGCCGCTATCTAATCGCCGCTCTTTGCGCGGGCTGCCACTGCCTGGCGTAATAGATTCCCAGCGCAACCAGCATCAGAATACAGGCGAATTGCTGGCCTGTGAGCCCCAAGGCGAGCACACGATTGTTCCGCACGAATTCCACGAAGAAGCGAAATACGGCATACCCCGCGACACCGAATTTGAGCAGATTCCCATTTTGCAATTTGGGATGGTCGCGCAGGCCGAGCAATACGACCAGCCAGATCAGATTGAAGGTCATATCATACAGCGGCGCGGGGTGGACGAGATAGTCCACGCCGGGCGCGGGCACACCCCACGGAAGTGTGGTCGCCTTGCCAAGACCGTCCTCCGCGGCGAGGAAGTCGCCGATGCGCCCAACGGCGGTCGCGAGCGCCATGGCGGGCGCGAACGCGTCGCAGGCGCAGCCGTCCTTGCCGATGGCTTTGGAGGCGATGTATCCGCCGAGATACGCTCCCGCAACGCCTCCCAGAATGGAGCCCGGTCCGATGCGAGGGTCGAACAGACCGTAGAAGTTAAGCACGATCGGCGCGGTCTCCCATCCGTTGAAGAACAGAATCGAGAGTCGCGCGCCGACCATCCCGCCGACGAAAGCCGCCAGCGTGATGGGAATCACTTCCTCTTTAGGCCAGCGTCTGCGACGCGCTTCATAGACGAGCAACGCAGTGCCTGCCAGCAAAGCCATCAGGAAGAAAAAGCCGTGCGAATAAATCGGCACCCCGTTGATCGTAAAGAGGATCGGAACCATGCGCACCTCCTTCGGCAATTCGGACGTTGGCAATATTCTATATCAGAATTGAATAAAAGAAAACAGGCAATTTTTCAACACCGGGACGGCGCTCGGAGCAGGGTTTGGAACAGGCAATTCTCAATTTGGGTATTCGGTCTATAATATGTTCATGACGACAAACCGCAAGACCGCCTTCATCGTTATCTTGATTATCCTGGCGGGACTTATCCCCATAGCAGGTTACTGGCTGGAGGCGGGCGTTACACAAGCCCCCGATCTCGAGTCCTTGCCGGGCCGCAGTCTGCCTCCGTCTGGACAGATGGCGCAAGCCCTCGCGGGCCTCGTTATAAAGCCTCTTTACATGATGCTGAGTCTGGCCCTCATCATCCTGCTTATCGGACAAAGAGATATTGACGTCGCCGCGTTGCAATGGGGATTGATCGCGTTTCTCGTCGGGGAAGTCTTCTGCGCCATCAACTTTTATATTTACAGACACGAATCGATTCTCTCTGAATACATCCACAGTTACGGCATGGCGGTGGCGTTTGGACTCATTTGCTTTGCCCTGCTCGAAGGGATGGATACGCGTCTTCTGCGCTTGACCAGTTCGAAAGCCGCGTGCGAAGCACTGCGCGTTTGCGGACGATGCACGCGCCACGAGGCGGAAGGATGCAAGGCAAGGGCCGCGGCGCAATTCGTCATCCCCATGCTCGCGGCATTGACGTTCATCCCCTTCCTCTCGCCTCTTCAACCGAACGCGTATGCCGTGTTTATTTTTGGATTTCCGTATTCGTACACGCGGCTGGACGTTTACGAAATCTACGAACGCCGCGTCCTGCCTCTCCTGGCTCTGGCGGCTTTCGTCCTTGCCTGGCTTCCCCTGCTGAAAAAAGGCGAGCCGCCGATTCCATTCCTCACGAAAGTCCTCGTCTGCGCGGGACTGGGCGCGCTGGGCTTCTCATTCTTCCGCGTGACGTTGAACGCCGTCTTTGTGGATAACCTGGTCTGGTTCGAGTTCTGGGAAGAGGCCACCGAGTTGATGTTCACCGCGGCGGTCGGATTCGCCCTGTGGCAATTCCGCCGTTCACTATTAAAAGGAACGGCGGTTCTGGAGACATTCTTCCGAAACAAATGATTCCGTCCTCGCCCTCTCATAAATCAGGTGCGATAGGGTAGAATCAAGACATCATGCCCACAATTCTTATTGGCGGCTACAAGTTCCGCTTTTATTCATCGGACATTCAGGAGCCGCCTCATGTGCATGTAATTCATGGCGAGAATGTAGCCAAAATCTGGCTCGTGCCGGTGAGCGTTGAATATAATCGTGGCTACAATCGGCCCGAACTTAATCGTATTTTGAGGCTGGCGCTTCAAAACCAGGAAAGATTGCTGGAGGTTTGGAATGATTACTTCGACCAGTAATATTGAGACTCAAGTTCAAGCGAAAGAACTCCGCTTCGATGGCGATATTCTGCACGTTCTGCTCAGCGACGGACGCGAAATCAGCCTTTCCATTGAACATATGCACTGGCTCAAGTGGCTGGCACAAGCCACACCCGAACAACGCACGAAATGGAAGATCGAGCCTGGCGGCTTTGCGATCTATTGGGAGGAATTGGACGACGGGATCGAAATCAGCCACCTGCTAAGCATGCAATCTCTTGCTTAAGCCGCGGGCGTGGGGAAGGCCTTAACCTGTTCTCTTTCTCGCAGACATAACAAACACTCCCGCCAAAATCAAAAACGCGAAGACGACTGCCACAATCGCCGAGCCGCTGACTCCTCCCGTCATGAACGCGGGATCGGCATTTGCCGCGCTCGTCGCAGTGAAGGTTGCCCTGACTGTTGGAGATGGCGTGGAAGCGGATGGTTGCGGGCTGGCCTCGGTTCCCGCAACAGTCGGCGCGGGCTGGGTGGCATTTTTCTGGATCAACAACTTTTGGCCGGGGTATATCACGGGCGTGAGCGGCAGGTTATTCAGGCGGCGGATCTGCTCGATGGTCGTCCCATATTGGATGGCGATGCTCCACAACGTCTGTCCATATTGGACTTCGTGAATCACATCCCCGTCCGGGCGGGCGGTGTTGCGAACGACCGGCAGCATCTGGTCCACGGAGACGCCCATGGTCGCGGCCTGCGTGTACATGCCGTAGCAGGCGGCTTGCGTTTGCGGGATGCCGGTCAGGATGGAATAGGCGTCATATTGCATCTGTCCGCTGCTGGTGCTGAGAGCAGTCTCCAAAACGATGAAAACAGCCCCGCTTGCCGAGGTGGCCACAGCCGCGCCAATGTGGCTGCGGTTCTCGTCGAGGATGGTATCACGGTGCGCTTCATCGCTCATCCAGAAAGCCATGGCCGATTCCATGCTGTCGGTCTCGACCCAGTTTTCCGAGCGGTATCCATCCATTGAAAGATCGCCGAGGAGCGGGAACCCGCGGGAGAGCAGGTCCTGACCGAGCGACATGCCGCAGGGACGTTCGTGCCCAACGGAACCTTCCGAAAGAGCCAGGGCGCTGGCCTGGTCTGCAGCCACCGCCATCAGCGCAGGATGGACGGTTAGGGTGTTGAGTCCATGCACCGTCCGCGAGGAGTTGACCGCGGAAATGATGTCGGCTGGCGTGAGCGAACCAGGGGTCGGCGTTCCGGTTGGAGGTTCGTCCTGCCGGGGCGGGTCGACGCGGGGGCTGGCAGAAACAGGATGGAAGGAGGAAAAAGCAAAAAGCCAAAGCAGCAGCAGGACGATCAGTGTGGAAATTCGATTTGCTTTCATGAGGTCACTATCGAGAATGTTGCATATTGTGCGTGAAAAGTAACAGGGAAACTGTGACAGGCAAAACCAACCAATGATACACCTCACGCGTATAATAGGGAAACGGATTCCTCTTTATAAGGATATCAAATCATGACTACTTTAGCCCCCACCCTCTCCACCCGCCTCTTCCCGCGGACCTCGGCCTGGCTGCGCGACCTGACCCTGATCCTCGCCGGGAGTCTGCTCGTGGCGCTCTTTGCGCAGATCGAGATACCCCTCCAGCCCGTGCCCATCACGGGGCAGACCTTCGCGGTCCTGCTCGTTGGCGCCGCGCTGGGATCCAGGCGCGGGGCGGCCGCGCTGACGCTATACCTGGCCGAGGGCGCGTTCGGCCTGCCCTTCTTCTCCGGCGGCGCATCGGGGCTGAGTCACCTCACGGGCGCGACCGCCGGTTACCTGATCGGGTTCGTGATGGCCGCGTACGTCATCGGCCTGCTGGCCGAACGGGGTCTGGAAAGAAGCGTGCGTACGTCGCTGATTCCCTTCCTTGCCGGGACGGTCGTCATTTACATCTTCGGAGTCGCGTGGCTGGCCGTCGTGCTGGGCAGTTTGAGCAAGGCAGTCGCCGCGGGCCTGCTTCCCTTCCTGGTCGGCGACGCCGTCAAACTCGCTGCGGCCGCGCTGGCCCTGCCTGCCGCATGGAGGCTGGTCAGATAGTCTTATTGGTCTCAATGGTCAAATCGTCTTGTATAATCACCGTACCGCCAAAGACACAGAGGAGAAACCATGGACCTGCGAAATATCAATCAGGTGATCGAGGAACTGTTCTATGAATTTGCAACCTGGATCGCGCTGGCACCCAAGACGTTCCTGAGGGCGTTCTTCAAACCTTCCTGGATTCAGGAATGGGTCAGCGAGGAATTTGCCAAGGACCAGGCCAGCCGTTTCAAAAATTACCTTAACCCATTCATCGTCTGGCTGTTTTCGATTCTCATCATGTTGTGGAGCGTGGCCACCACAGAAACCGAATCGACCTTCCAGGAATTCATCGTTTTTCTGGTCATCTTCATTATCTTCCCGGAAGCGTTCGCTGTGGTCATGCTCAGAGCGCAGGGAATCCACCTGGACGGCAACGTGTTCAGGCGACCCTTCTACATCCAGATGCTGGTGTTCGGTGTCTTCCAGGCGGTCTTCGGGATGGCGCTCGCGGTCAGCTCATATCTTCTGGAAAGCGGTCTTTTGGACACACGAACCGGGGACCTGCTCGAATCCCTCTTCATTCTCGCCGGTTCGCTGTTTGCGCTGGGACTGATCCTCCTGCCCTTCCTCTGGCTTCCGATTGCCCAGATCATCGTCATGAACAAGGAACTTAAGAAGGGCTTCTTCCGCGCGCTGGGCTGGGCCTTTGCAGGACTTTTCATCCTGCTGGTCATCTCGATCACCCTGCCCACCCTGTCCACAGAACTGGAAACGTTCGCTCAGTTGGTGGACTTCAACCGCTGACCGCGAGGCGGTCTCGAGCATATGTTTGTTGACCAGGTAGAGATCCAAATCAAGTCTGGCAAGGGCGGGGACGGCATGGTTCATTTCCGTCGCGAGAAGTACGTGCCGCGCGGCGGACCGGACGGCGGCGACGGCGGCAGGGGCGGCGACGTTGTCATCGAAGTCAAAGCCACGCTCAACACGCTCTCGGCCTTCCGCCAGAATCAGAAGTTCGCCGCGCAGCCGGGCGGCGGGGGCGGATCCAACCAAAAGTCCGGGAAGAACGGCGAGGACCTGGTCATTTACGTCCCGCCCGGCACGGCGGTCTTTGACATCTCACGTGAGCCTCCGTCCCTGCTCGGCGACCTGACGCGACCCGGCCAGAGGCTGGTCGTCTGCAAGGGCGGGCGCGGCGGACGCGGCAACCAGCATTTCGCCACGTCGCGCAACCAGGCGCCGCGCACCGCCGAAAAGGGCGAACCCGCCGAAGAAAAACGCCTCAGGCTGGAATTGAAACTGATCGCCGACATCGGGCTGGTCGGCGTGCCGAACGCAGGCAAGTCCACCCTGCTCTCGGTCCTGACCAACGCCAAGCCGAAGATCGCGCCCTATCCCTTCACCACGCTCGAACCGAATCTCGGAGTCGCAAACATAGACGATGATACGACCGTGGTGCTGGCCGACATCCCCGGTCTGATCGAGGGCGCGGCGGAAGGCGCGGGACTCGGCCATGATTTTCTGCGCCACATCCAGCGGACCCGAGTCCTGATTCACCTGCTCGACGGTCTCTCCGACGATCCGCTGGCGGACTTCAGCCAGATCAACGCCGAACTGGCGCTCTTCGACCCGAACCTGGCGAAGAAGCCGCAGATCGTGGCCGTGAACAAGATTGACCAGCCCGAAGTGCAGGCGCGTCTCAAAGTGTTAGAGGCGAAATTCAAAAAACAGAAAGTGGAATTGACGACCGTCTCCGCACTGGCGCGCACGAACACGCACGAATTGTTGCTCAAGGCCGCGCACAAACTGGCCGAGACGCCCGCGTTGGAAGAGGTCGAGCCGCCGATGCCCGTCTATCGTCCCAAGGAGGACCCGCGCGAGTTCGTCGTCACGCGCGAGGGGGCAAATCAATGGCGCCTGAACGGCGCAGCCATCGAACGCGCCGCATCCATGACGTACTGGGAACACGACGGCTCATTGCGAAGATTTCAAAAGTTAATGGAGAAACTCGGCGTGGACGAAGCCCTGCGCAGGGCAGGCGTGCAGGAGGGCGATACGGTGGCAATCGGGGAATTCGAACTGGAGTGGCAGGAGTAGGGCAGCGATCAGTGAGCAGCGATCATTCCCTTCCTCACTGAATAAATCGTCATCCCCAGAAAAATGAGGATGGCGATTTCGTTTAAGAGTCCGCCCCACATTCGCGTTTGAGTCCAATTCATCAAATCGCCCACCACGCGCAGGGCGAGGGAGAGGTGGAGCAGAATCAGTTGCAGGTAAAACGCAGGCTGGAAATTGATCGGAACTCCCAGGATGGCGGGAAAGATGATCGGCGCGTGCCCGAAGATCATCGAGATGACGAAGCCGACGAAGACCGCGTGCAGGAGCGCGTCATATCTTGGACCTGCGGCCTGCGCGCCAAATACGAGATTGAGTCCGCCCCCGATCCCCAACCAGATAAACCCCAGAGCGAGGCACCATGCAATGTATCGCGTGAGCGGAAGTTTGTGGCGAAGGTTCCGCCAGGCGATGTCGTTGGGCATGGACCAGGTCGCCAGCGCCAGCATCCCCGCGCCGCCGAGTCGAACGCCGAGCTGCATATCGAACGCTGTGACCGCGACGCCCGCAAGCAGAACCGCGGTCAACGCGGCAAATAGATTCTGCTGGGTCTTCGAGGGGCGCAGGACGCGGCTGAGTTCCAGCCGTTCTCCCGCGATGGTCAAAATGAGGAAGGCCTGCCAGCCGTAGACAACCTGAAAAATGGACCAGCCTCCCAGCCAAAGCAGGTTCGCGGCCAGCCAGGCCAGCGAGCCGATCAACATCGTGACCGTGTGCAGGGCTGTCTCGCGGCGCACGATGACGACGAGGATTCCCACAGTCACCGCACTGGCGAGGGTGAGCAGGATCGGCCCGAAGGGCAGAGTCGGCGCGAGGAGGCTGGACAACCATCCCAGTCCCGCGAGAAGCGGTGCGGCGAACATCCAGCGCGATTTCAGCGCGACGGCGCGCTCCAGGGCGATCAGCGCGCCCAGGAAGCCGGAGACCATCAGCGGGCCGTGCGCGAGCGCCAGTCCGCGCGTGGAAGGGAGGGTCCAGCCGAGCCGCAGGAGCCCCGCCCACAGCGCGAAGAGAAGCGCAAGCAGGGAAAGGGCGAGGAAGGGAAGGTAGCGTTTGTTCATGTCCGTATTATAAGACCTCGGATTGCTCCGAGGTCTCTTCTTTCACTCATGCTTCGCAATTTACGATTTGCTCTTCCTTTTGCTTGCTGTCTTTCTCGTCTTCTTGGCCTTGTTCTCCATCTTCTTCGCGCCCTTTTCCGTCCGCCCCATGGCATCCATCACCGCCACGGACGCGATCTGCACGATGGCATTGACATCATCGCCCGTCTGCAGGACGTGAATGGGCGCGCCCATGCCGAGCAGGATCGGGCCGATGGCCTTGGCGTTGCCGAGCCGCGCCAGCAATTTGTAGGCGATGTTGGCCGATTCGAGCGAGGGGAACACCAGCACATTGGCGTCCTTCACCGCGCTGAACGGATAACGCTCCTCCACGATCTCGGGCACGACGGCGGTATCGGCCTGCATCTCGCCGTCCACCACCAGATCGGGGCGGCGCGCCTTGACCAGTTCAACGGCCCTGCGCACCTTGTCCGAGAGCGGATGCGGCGTGGAGCCGAAGTTCGAGAAGGAGAGGAAGGCCACGCGCGGATCGAGTTCCAGCCTGCGGGCGAAGTCCGCCGCGAGGCAGGCGATCTCGGCCAGATCCTCGGCGGTCGGCTCGATGTTGACCGTGGCGTCGGTGAACAGGTAGACGCGGTCGTCCACGATCATGATGTAGACGCCCGCGGCGCGCGTCGCGCCCGGCGCGGTGTGATGGATGCGGAGGGCGGGTCGAATCACATCGGGATATTCGTACGTCAGGCCGGAGACGAATGCGTCGGCGTCGCCCATCTTGACCATCATGGGGCCGAAGATATTCACCTGGCGGACGCGATTCCGAGCGATGGTCAGCGTGACGCCTTTGCGCTCGCGCAGTTCGTGATAGGCCTGTGCGTACTGCTCGAGCCGCGAAAACGTGGACGGATTGACGATCTCCGGGAACCAGGGCAGGCCGAGCTCGCCGACGTGCTGTTGAATGACTTCGGGGTTGCCGATCAGGATGGGCGTGGCAATGCCCTCCTCTTTCACTTGATACGCGGCGCGGATGACCTTGGGTTCCTCGCCCTCGGCGAAGACCACGCGCTTCGTCCCGCCGCTGGCGCGCGCCTTGTTCTGGAAGAAGTAACGCACCTGCTCGCCCTTGCCCTGGCGGAAGGCAAGCTGCTCGCGATATTCGTCAATATCTATCTTTTTGCGGGCGACGCCGGTCTTCATCGCCATGTCGGCGACGGCGGGCGATTCCCACAGCAGGACGCGCGGGTCGAGCGGCTTCGGGATGATATAGTCGCGGCCGAACTTCAGACTGTCGAGGCCGTAGGCGCGCAGGACCGAATCGGGGACGTCCTCTTTCGTCAACGCGGCCAGGGCCTTGGATGCCGCGAATTTCATTTCTTCGTTGATCGCTTTTGCGCGGACGTCCAGCGCGCCGCGGAAGATGAACGGGAAGCCGAGCACGTTGTTGACCTGGTTGGGATAATCCGAGCGGCCGGTGGCAATGATGACATCCTTGCGCGCCTCTTTCGCCAGTTCGGGTTTGATCTCCGGGTCGGGGTTTGCCATGGCGAAGACGATCGGGTCCTTGGCCATGGACTTGACCATTTCGGGAGTCAGCACATTCGCGACCGAGAGGCCGTAGAACACGTCGGCGCCGCGCACTGCGTCGGCGAGGGTGCGCGCGTCGGTGTCAATGGCGAAGCGCTGTTTGTATTTATTCAGGTCGGTGCGCCCGCTGTGGACGACACCCTTCGAGTCCACCAGCATGATGTTCCCGCGCTTCACACCCCAAGAAATCGCCAATTCCGCGCACGAGATGGCCGAGGCCCCCGCGCCCGAAATGACCAGACGAATCTCGCTGTGTTTCTTGCCGACGATTTCCAGCGCGTTGGCCAGCCCTGCGGAGGAGATGATGGCTGTCCCATGCTGGTCGTCGTGAAAGACGGGGATGTCGAGCATCTTCTTGAGTTCTTCTTCGATGTAGAAGCACTCGGGCGCTTTGATGTCTTCGAGATTAATGCCGCCGAAGGTGGGCGAAATGGCGGCGACAACTTTGATAATTTCATCGGGATCGTGCGAATTGACTTCGATGTCGAACACGTCCACGTCGGCGAATTTCTTGAAGAGCACGCCCTTGCCTTCCATGACGGGCTTGGAAGCCAGCGCGCCGCGGTCGCCCAGGCCGAGGATGGCCGTGCCGTTCGAGACGACCGCCACGAGGTTGCCTTTCGAGGTGTATTCGTAAGCCAGTTCGGCGTCTTTCTCGACCTCCAGAACGGGTTCGGCTACGCCGGGCGAATACGCCAGGCTTAGGTCGCGCTGGGTGTCCATCGGCTTGGTGGGGATAATCGCCACTTTGCCGGGTTTGCCTTTAAGACGATGGTATTCAAGTGCGTCTTCGCGTGTGATTTTTGCCATGTTGCCTCCAAAAAGGATAGGGGGAATTTGACAGGCGGGAATTATGGCACGAGTCGCCCGATTCAGGCAGTTCCTTTTGTCATCAGTTTGGCACAAGGCCTTCCTGTGTCATATATTGTTACCCCCGGGCAAGGGAAAAGTTTTGAAGGGGGCGAATCGCTTCAGCCGGTGGGCGGCGAGGCCTCATCCGTCAGGCAAGTGTGAATAAGGTGGCTTACCCGCCTGACAGCCTCCTCGTCCATCTCCGGGTAAACGGGCAGGGAAAGTACCTGTTCGGCGGCCAATTCGGAGGAAGGCAGGCTTCCGGGAGAATGGCCGAGGTCCTGGTAGGCAGGCTGAAGATGGACCGGAACGGGATAATGGACGATAGTCTGGACGCCGTTTTCTTTCAGGAAATCCCTCAGTCGGTCGCGCTGGGGATGGCGGATGACGTACTGATGGTAAACATGAACCGCGTCCCGGGGTTGGGCGGGCAGGGTCAAGCCGGTATCAGCCAGCAGTTCACCGTACAGCCGGGCCAGTTCGCGGCGGCGCGCATTCCAGCGATCGAGATGCCGCAGTTTGACGCGCAGGATGGCCGCCTGCATCTCGTCGAGGCGGCTGTTGATTCCTTTGAGGATACTTACGAAGCGTTCCCGCCAACCGTATTGGCGCAGGAGGCGAACGCGCTCCGCCAGGGCGGGATCATTCGTGACCACCGCGCCGCCGTCGCCGTCCGCGCCGAGGTTTTTCGTGGGGTAGAAACTGAACGCGGCGATATGGCCCCAGGTCCCGGCCTTTTGACCGCGATAGAGCGCGCCGTGCGCCTGCGCGCAGTCCTCAACCACAAACAAATCATGCTGCCGGGCAAGTTGCAGGAGGGGTTCCAAATCCGCGGGACAGCCGTAGAGGTGGACGGGAACAATCGCACGGGTGCGCGGCGTGATGGCCGGCGCGACCCGCGCCGGGTCCAGGGTGAAGCGGGGAAGGTCAATATCCGCGAGCACGGGACGCGCGCCGGTCATTTCGATGGCGGCAACCGTCGCGACGGCCGTGTGAGAGGGGGCGATGACTTCGTAGCCGCTTCCAATCCCGCAGGCCAGCAGCGCCAATTGCAACGCGGACGTGCCCGAGTCGACGCCGACCGCGAAGGCCGTCCCGATGTAATTCGCAAATTCCCGTTCGAACGCGGCGACCTCCTCTCCCAGAACGAAATTTCCGCGTTCGAGGACGCGGGCGATGGCTTCGTCTGTTTCTCTGCGAATGCTGTGATATTGCGCCTTCAGATCTACAATGGGTATGCCGGCCATTTACCAGTAATGCTCCTTGTGGCGGCGATAGAAATCCAGCGTCCGTTCGATGCCCGCGCGCAGAGGCACGCGCGGCTGCCATCCGAGGGCGGTCAGGATTTTGGTGTAGTCGCCGAAATAGTCGCCGATGTCAATGCGCTTGCGGCCCGGCGGAAACGGCGTGAGGGAGTAACTGCCGCTTCCGTTCACCTCGATCATCGTGCGCGCCAGGTCCAGCAGGCTGATCGGCTCGCCGCCGAGGTTGTAGATCTGGCCCTCAGCGGATGGGTGGGCGGCGCACAGCAACAGGGCGTCCACTACGTCGTCAATATAATTGAGGTCGCGGACCTGCTGTCCATCGCCGAACACTTTCAACTCCTCCCCCTCCAATAGCTGGCGGAACCACCAGCCGATGAAGGTCTGGCGGTCGTCCCGGACGCGCATGCGCGGCCCATAGACGTTGGTCATTCTGAGGATGGTCGTCCACACGCCATAGATGCGGTGAGTGACGAGGTGATACATCTCTCCCGCCCGTTTGCTGACGCCGTTGTAATCCAGCGGCGCGGGCGGATGGCCTTCATCCACCGGAAGATATTTCGGGCGTCCGTAGATCTGGCGGGTGCCGGAATAGACGATTTTGATATGGGGATTCTGGTTTCTGCAGATTTCCAGCAGTTTGAGCTGGCTGAGGGTGTTGGCTTTCAAGTCCTTCAACGGATCCTGCATACTGCCGAGGTGGCTGGTCTGACCGGCTAAATTGAACAGGTAATCCCGGTCCCGTACCAGGCCGTTCATCACGGACTCGTCACCGATGTCGGCTTCATGCACATCCACACGCCCTTCCAGACCGGCGATGTTGAACAAGTTACCGCCCGAACCTGGATCGAGAACATCCACGAGAGAGACTTCGGCGCCCAGGTCCACGAGCCTGCGCGCCAGGCTGCTTCCGACGAAACCCAGCCCGCCGGTGACGAGAACCCGTTTTCCCTGAAAAACAGCTGCAGCATTCACAGTCATTTATTCACAGGGATCAAATGCTCTTTGCGAATGACCAACTTCCAATACAACTCGACCAAGTGCAGAAAAGTGCGGAACAAACGCGGCAGGGTGAAGAACTGCGAACCGCCGTACCGGCGGGCATAATGATCGACCGGCACCTCCGCGAAGGTGTAGCCGGCATCCTGTATCTTCTTGACCATTTCCAGGCAGATCGTACCCGTATTACTTTCCAGGCCGATCTCGTCCAGGACCCTGCGCGGGATCAAACGGAAATCGCAGTCAACATCCCGCAGACGGATGCCAAAGAGGAGACTGACGAAGTGGTGATAGAGCCGCCCGACGACGATCCGAATCAACGGGTCGTGGCGCGTGACCTTGTAGCCGTTCACCGCGTCCACGCCCGGCCCAAGCGCCTGCACCAGGCCAATCAATTCCAACGGATTGTACTGGGCGTCGCCGTCGGTATAGAAGATCCAATCTTTGGACGCGGCGGAAAAGCCCGAGCGCAGAGCCGCGCCGTATCCCCGGTTGGAGGGGTGGTGAATCACGCGCAGTTCGGGATAACGTCCCGCCATTTCGTCCAGCACGCGCCCGGTGTAGTCCGTACTGCCGTCGTCCGTGACGACGACCTCGTAATCGTCCGTCACCTGCGGCAGAGCGATCAGCGCGGTCAACACCATGCTGGGAATCGTACCGCCATCATTGTAGGCGGGAAATACCGCGCTGACGCTGGACAGGCGTTTCTGCGTGCGGCGCTCATCCATTGCCGCCCGCCTTCCTTCCAACTGCGATCACGCTCAATCCGAAAGGCAGGCCGCTTCGAGCGACGAGAGGCGCTTCCATTGACAGGATGAATTTCAGAATCCCGTTGAACGGCCCGGCGCCCCGCGTCAGATCGGACTGCGGCCGGCGCGGCGGCCAGAGCCTCTCCGCCAATCGTTTGACCAATGCGACGGGAAACAAGAACATGTTCGCGTACGAGAGATGCTCCACGGTAAATCCGCTCCGCTGGAGGAGGTCCGCAACCTGCGCGGATGTGTAGCGGCGCGCGGTGTGGACGACCTCATCGTGCTGGCCGCGCAGCCAGTCGTAGGCCGGCAGGCGCAGAAATACGCGCCCGCCGGGGGAAAGGACTCGGTGGAACTCGTCCAGCGCGAGACTATCGCTCATCACGGCACGTTCGTAAAGTACGTCGAAACTGGTTACCAGGTCGAAACTTCCTGCCGAAAAGGGAAGCCCGACAACGGAAGCGCGCGCCAGCCGTTCGGCCTTTCGCAGGCGGCAGAAACGCAGGGCGACGGGCGAAATGTCCACGCCGGTCGCGGCGCCGTATTCGGCCAGGCAGGCTGTCAACGCCGCGCCCGTCCCGCAGCCCGCGTCGAGGATGCGAAGGCGGGCGTCCGCCGTGTACCAGTTGCCAAGGGTCCTCCGTGTGATGGCATCCATCCCGCGGTACCACCAGTGACGATCCTCGGCTCGATACATGAGTTCATATTCTTGTAGGTCCAATAAGCCTCTACGGCAATGAATAGACCATCATTATGGTCGTGGTACAGTCATATTCGTAGTGGATCTTGCCGCCGGGATGGATCCGCACCCAGGCCTCCAGTTCGGCAATTCGGTCCGGGCTGGCGATGATCGTCTCACCGGAAACGGGATTCAGCGTGTCGAGCGAGCCGGGAAAATTGACGATCGGCCGTCCCTGACTCAAGAAGTCCACCGAGGCGTGAGAGCCATAAAAATAGAGATCGTTGCTCAACAGATAAATCGACGATTCGCTCTCAACCGTTCTCACATAATCGCCCAGGTATGACGCAAAACGGCCCACCAGGTTCTCGCCGTAGCGGCATTTGCCGCCAAAGTCGCCGTAATAGGTGCCCATGTTGAAGAAGAACAGGCTGAATAAGATGCCGACGACCGAAAGAACGTAGGCGCGTCTCGCGCTTTCCCATCCGAGGCCGAACAATTCCAGGATCTGATCCAGGCCGACCGCAACCATGATCAGGCTGGCCGGGAAAATGAAGAGGATTCGATACGAGTCGGCGGATGGAGGGGTGGCGAAAATCCCGATCGCCAGGACGCCCGCCCAGAAGTAGCCGTTCAACAGCAGGAAGCCGGGCGAACGCGTCCGATACAGGGCAATCCCCACCCCCAACAGGAAGAGCGCGGCAGTGATCAGGCTGAGGGGCGGCACCGGTGAGCCGTAGAAATCGAGCGCCGGATAATAAATAAGCGACAAAAAGACATGCACGGCGCGGCCGAAGAATATCTCGAGCGCGCTCTGCCCCGTCGCCGCCATCGTCTGAGTCAGCCAGCCGCTTTGGAAAGTGCCGTCGGCGCCCAGGCGGTTGAGAAAATCGTTCGGGTGATTCCAGATATATACAGTTTCCGGCATGGCAACGATGAGGAAACCGCCCCAGAAAGCCAGCCCCACCCGCACAAGCGGCCTGAACCACGAACGCAAAAAGATGAAGGCCACCAGCATATAGACGAGGAGCGTGGCAATGACGATCTGGGCCGAAAGATAGATTCCAAAATGGATCGCCAGGATCGCGCCGCCCACAGCCGCCCGCCAGGCGTTGCGTTTCTCGAGGCCGCTCAACAGAAAATACAATTCGAGCGGAACGAGCCACGTGTCCTGGATATATGCCACCGAGGCGATACGGCTGAAATGGATGTGCGTGTGGGAAATTGCAATGAGGACGGCGGAGATCAACGCGACCCGTTGGCCGGCCATCTGCCGCGCCAGCAGGTACACTGCGGGAACCGCCAGCACGCCGCCCACAGCCGGCAGGAAGCGCAATGCGAACATAGTCGGGCCGTACAGCCGGATGAGGAAATTCATGCCCTGCAGGTAGATCGCGCCGAAGTTTTCCCACAAGGCGAACGGATTGGCCAGTGGACCGGCGATCGTGGACTGGGCGATTAGTCCCAGCCGCCCCTCGTCGCCGTCCATCACGCGCGGGATCACACCCAGTTTGTAGAAGCGGACCGCCGCGGCCAGCGCCATGATGACCGCGACTGCCACAACCTCCCAGCGATACTGGCGAAACCAGTCCCTCCACGAGCCTTTCGAGACCGCACCCTGCGTGAATGCCGCAACGTAACAGGCGATGCTGATGAACCACAGGGTAAGTACCGGAATATAATTCACGCGGGTAAATTTTTCGAACGCCGAGCTGGCGAAAGCTGTCAACAGGGAAAAGATAACCGCCGCCCCGATCCACGCTGGGGTGCCCGCGCTGGAAAACCGCCCCAAAAACTTCAACACGGAGGCGGGCGGGCGGACCGCCTGACCCGCTATAAAAATAATCACGCCAAGAATGCCCAGCCAGAGATTCGGCGGAATGACCGTTCTCTCATCAGACACAGGAGAGGAGAAGATCAAATACTGCCCAAGCAATATAAGGAAAACCGCCAAAAACGCACTGAAACGGCGAAATCGCTTGAGGCCGGTGCTTTCATCATGCTGTACGCTATCCATTGTTCCTCACAAAAATCTTCCCGATTGTCGCTGGTGGTCTCCCTGGCGAGAGCAGTTCTCGACGATTGGAACGAAATGAAACCGCGAAGGTACGAAGAGCCAAGGGATCTTTTGGATCGTGAAGAATGTCTCTTCGCGGTGAGAACCAAACTACTCCCAAAAGGGGAAACTACCTTATCGTTACATCCGGCTAAATTTTATCCGAATTTCCAATCGAAAGGCCGCATAGCCGAAATATAAATGGATTGTAAGGCTTGTCTCTGGGATTAAACCTTAAAACAAAATTACATTTTTCATGTATAATCGAGACCAGTCCGCAAGGACAATATCATCGCCTGTTCCTGCCGCCCGACTGCGGCCACGATCTGCTAACGGACCTTTGAGACTTTTTGGGTACGACTCCGCCCCCTTTGATCTAGGCGGATGAAAAACGATCTCTGCCAGGATGTGTTTGTTATCGCGCACGAATTGAGTCGCCGCCTGGTCTAAATCCACTTTTACCCGTTCCGCCTCGCGCGGGACGTGGGTCTGTCGTATCCAACCCAAACCGATTCGCAGCCGTGGCCTCCGGGCCTGCGGCTGCGTGCGTTTAACCGATGAAGACGATCACGGCCCTCGAACCCCAGAAGAACAACCCGAATCGGGTCAACGTGTACCTGGACGGGGAGTTCGCCTTCGGGCTGGCGCGCATCGCCGCCGCGTGGCTCAAGGTCGGGCAGGCGCTGACAGACGAGAAGATCGCCTCCCTGCAAAAAGAGGACGCGCGCGAGGCCGCCTATCTGCGGGCCATGAATCTCCTGAGTTACCGCGCCCGCTCCGAGGCGGAGATCCGCCAGCGGTTGCAGAAACACGACATCCCCGAGGCGGTCATCGAAGAGACTCTCGAACGGCTGCGCGCGGAAGGGTTCGTGAACGACGGCCAGTTTGCCAGCACATGGGTCGCGAACCGTAACGAGTTCCGCCCGCGCAGTAAACGGGCGCTGGCCGTAGAATTGAAACAGAAAGGTTTAACGGAGACCGCCATCCAGTC
Organism: Chloroflexota bacterium; assembly: GCA_037445635.1. Taxonomy (GTDB): domain Bacteria; phylum Chloroflexota; class Anaerolineae; order Anaerolineales; family Villigracilaceae; genus JBFMCC01. Next base: position 28,139 of record JBBIKC010000028.1, on the reverse strand, counting down.
CGCGCTGGAGGCGGCAGACGACGAAGCCCTGGCTTACGAGGCGGGCCGCCGGAAGGTTCGCAGACTGGCCGGTCTCGAATGGCAGGACTTCCGCCGTAAACTGGGCGACTTCCTTGCCCGCCGCGGATTCCCCTACTCGGTCATCGCGCCGACCATCAAGCGGCTGTGGGACGAGCAGGAAAAACAAACTTGATGAGGAAATCTTATGACGCCATTCGTCTATGCTGTTGTGGCTTTGATCATCGGTCTGGTGGGCGGTTACCTGTTCCATCGCTATCAGGTTGAAAAGGCTCTTCGCGACCAGAAGGAAAAAGCCGATAACATTCTAAAGGGCGCAAACGAGCAGGCGCGCCTGATCGAAATCCAGGCGCGCGACAACGCCCTGAAAATCGTGCAGGGGGCCGAGGCGGAATTGAGGGACCGCCGCGCCGAACTCAACCGCGAGACCGAACGGCTGGACAAACGCCGCACCGAATTGGACAACCGCGCGGAAAAACTGGAACAGCGCGAGCAGAACCTGAACAAGCGGCAGTCTTCCGTTGACCGCCGCGCCAACGAGATCGAGAAAATCTACGAAGAGCAGGTCGCCAAGCTGGAACAGGTGGCGCAGATGTCGCAGGAGGAGGCCCGCAAGGAACTGTTCGCGGCGGTGGAAAAAGAGGCTCGCGCCGACATGGCGCGCATCTACCGCCAGATCGAGGCGGAGGCGCGGGAGGAAGGCGAGAAGCGCGCCCGCAAGTTGATCGCCGATGCCATCCAGCGCGTCGCCTCCGAACACGTGGCCGAAGTGACCAGCGCGCGCGTGGACCTGCCCAACGAGGAGATGAAGGGCCGCATCGTCGGACGCAACGGGCGCAATATCAAGGCCTTCGAGCAGGCCGCCGGTGTGGACGTGATCGTGGACGATACGCCCGAATCGGTGACCATCTCGTGCTTCGATTCGGTGCGCCGCGAAATCGCCCGCCGCGCCCTCGTCCGCCTGACGGTGGACGGGCGCATCCACCCCGCGCACATCGAAAAGATCGTCGAGGACGAGACCAAGGCGGTGGAGAAGATCATCAACGAGGCGGGCGAACAGGCCGCCTTCGACGCCAACATTGCGGGCCTGCATCCCGAAGTCCTGCGCATGATGGGACGTTTGAAATTCCGCACCTCGTACGGGCAGAATCAACTGGCGCACGCGGTGGAAGTTTCCAAACTGGCGGGCATTCTGGCCGCGGAACTGGGGGCAGATGTGGAAATTTCCAAGCAGGGCGGTTTCCTGCACGATATCGGGAAAGCCATGGATCACAACCAGGAAGGTACGCACGCCATGCTGGGCGCAGAGTTCTGCAAACGCTACGGCGTGAACCCCAAGGTGGTCAATGCCATCGCCTCGCACCATCACGAAGTGGAGCAGGAGAGCATCGAGGCGGTCATCGCCGAAGCCGCGGACGCCATTTCCGGGGCGCGGCCCGGGGCGCGGCGGGAGGACCTCGAGGCTTACATCAAACGCATCAAAAGCCTGGAAGACCTCGCTAGTTCCTTCAAGGGCGTGCAACAGAGTTTCGCCATCCAGGCGGGACGCGAAGTGCGTATCATCGTCAAACCCGAAGAGATTGACGACCTCGCCTCCAGCCGCCTGGCACGCGACGTGGCCAAGAAGATCGAGGAGACCATGCAATATCCCGGTCAGATCAAGGTCACCGTGGTGCGCGAGACTCGCTCGGTGGATTACGCCAAGTAGCGATTGGCTGTCGGCTTTGATGAGCAGTGAGCATCAGGGCGACCCATACGGGCCGCCCTGTTTTGTTTAATCACATTCGTACAGTATATTCGCGTCGTTCCCCGGTCCGCCGGGGAATGGACCGATTGGACCGGCAGGAAGTTGCTGTCCGTTCGGGCCAACCGGGCGCGTGAAGCCCGGGTTGACCATGGCAACCTGTCCCTGACTGAACTCTTCGACGACAGAACAAGAGGCTGCCAGCCAGTTCGAAATATCCTGCCTCCTGTTCCGCTGGTCACCGCCATACAAAACATAGCGCAGTTCGCCGTTCGCGACCATCCCGGCCAGATCGGCCGCGTCCACCACCGGGTCGCCGCCGCTGAACCCGCCCATATACAGCACAGGCCGGCCGGTGGCGATCACATAGCGCGCGCCCACCTGCGAACTGGGCACAGCCACCAGGTATTCCACATCCTGCGTGTTGGCCTCGAGGAACGCCAGTAATGTATCGCCGCCAGTGTTATTGTTATTCGCGACCGGCTGGTTGACCGGACGATTAGCGTCCGCGGCATTCCCCGGGCGCCCTCCAGCGGCGCGGCCGCTGACTCCATACGCGGCCGGCAGGTTGGCATCTGCGCCCTGCGAAACGGTCAGCGCGGACCAGACGAACGGCACCAGCAGCATCGCGATCAGCAATACGGAATACGCCGCGCGCGCCCAGAACGACGAAACCCGGAAGAGACCCATCATCAACAGGATCGTTCCCAGCGCGGCCAGCGCCAGCGCGAGCGGCTGCCAGAACGCGGTCACGCCAAACTGCCAGGCCAGGTAGATCTGAAACACAATCGTCAGGATTGCGGCAACGGCCAGCAGCCAGCCCGACCATTTGCGAGACCGCATCTGCCACAACACGCCAAACCCGCCGCCGACCATCCCCGCCAGCCCCGGCGCGAGCATGACGGCATAATAGGCATGGAAGATTCCCGAAACCATGCTGAAGAACACCACGCAAGTCATCAGCCAGCCTCCCCAAAGGATCAAACCGAGATGCGCGTCCGACTCGATCGGCAGGCGAATCTTCGATTGAAAAAGCAGGACGAACAACGAGATCAACGCGAACGGCAGCAGCCAGGACATCTCCGCACCGAGCGGCGGCTCGAAGAAACGGAACACGCCCGGCGTGCCGGTCTCGTTGCTGAACATACTCCCGCCTCCGCCCTGACCCCGGGCCGGGGCCGCGTTCTGAGGCTGGTTCGCCAGCCCGGGCGGAGCGATCCCCGCGTCGGGGCTGGCATAGGGGTTGAAGCCGTCCGGCCCATCGAAGGCGGGACCGGCCCCCTGTCCCGCGGGAGGCGTGGAACGATTCCCGCCGCGCCCGCCAAACAGACGCGCCGTCCCATTGTGGCCGAGAATCAGGCTCATCACGGAATTGTCCTGCGTCGAGCCGACGTACGGACGCTCGTCCGCGGGGACGGAGTCCACGATCAGCGCCCACGAAAGCGAGACGACCAGCAATACAACCATCGAGGCACTCAACAGGCCGATCTTCTTGAACCAGCCAACCTTCGCGCCGAAGAAATAAAGGGCGAGGAATGCAGGCAGAGGCAGGAAGGCTTGCAGCATCTTGATGTTAAAGCCGAGACCAACGATAAACATGCCGAGGAACAGCCAGCGCGCCCGGCCCGTATCTACTGCCGTAATGAAGGCCCACGCGGCCAGCAGGAGGACGAAGGTCAACATACCGTCCATGGTGTTGTTGCGGTCCGCGGCGAAAACAACCGGGGTGAGCGCCATCACCAGCGCGGCGACCGCGCCCGCCAGTTCGCCAAGATGCTTTTTAACGAGGTGATACATCAGCGGCACGCTGAGAATGCCCGCGAGGATATTCGGCAGGGATGTGGAGAATCCGCTCACGCCCAGCCCAAGCGCGAAGACGGTCTCGATCATCAGGCCCAGCGGCGGCTTGTCCACCGTGACCGAGCCGCCCGGTTCGGCCGCGGCGTAGAAGAAGTTGTGCCAGGACTGGGTCATGGCTTCGACGGCCGCGGTGTAATACGCGTTCGAATCGCCGATGGTGTCTATTTTCCAGAAATGCAGGATCGCCGAGAGGATCATGGCCGCCATCACGGCCCAAACAGCGGGCGTTAGAAATTTCTTGTGAGGCGAGAGAGTTTCAGCGGACATAAGAGACTCCTCTAAATGGATTATCGTCATTGTAGAAGGGGCTGGTTCAGAAGTGATTTAGGCAGAGTAAATTCACTGTCAAATTTTGCGGGGTGAAACGACGATTTTACGTTTACAATTCCTATATCAAATCTGAACCTCCAGCAGGTAAGATGCAACCATGAAAACCATCCTCGTCGTGGACGACAAGGCCAGCGTGCGGCAACTGCTCCAGGAATATCTGACAGAGCAGGGCTTCCGCGTCACGACCGCGGCCGACGGGCAGGAGGCCATCTACGAAGCGCGCCGCGCCCAGCCCGACCTGATCCTGCTCGACATCATGATGCCGCGCATGGACGGTTACGAATTCCTGCGCCAGTACCGCAAGGAACGCCACACGCCCGTCATCATCATCACTGCAAAAGAAGAAGAAACCGACGCGGTGCTGGGATTGGAGTTGGGCGCGGACGACTATGTGATCAAACCCTTCCGCATGCGTGAACTGGTCTCGCGCGTGCGCGCCGTCCTGCGACGCGGGGAGGCTCCGCCCGAACCAAGCCGCGTCCTGCGCGCAGGCGACCTCGTCCTCGACGAAGCCGCACACAGCGTGACCGCGCGCGGCGAAAACATTGACCTGACCCCGCTGGAGTTCAACCTGCTGGCGTTGTTGATGTCCGCGCCCGGGCGCGTCTTCACGCGCGAACAGATCGCGGACAGGCTGACCGACTACGGCTTCGCGGGCCTGGGGCGTACGCTCAACGTCCACATCCGCAACCTGCGCGCCAAGATCGAATCGAATCCCGCCGCGCCCGAATACATCGAGACCGTGTTCGGGGTCGGCTATCGTTTTCGTGCAGAATGATTTCACCTCGAAAAGGCCAAGGCCGCGACTTAACTTCGCGCAGTTAATCCGCCTTCGCACTCTTCCTTTCATCGCGGTTCAAAAAATCAATGACCCTCTCCCGCAAACTCGCCCTCGCCTTCCTCCTCGTCGCAGTGACCGCGGCCGCGCTGGTGGCGCTCTTCATCCGTCTCACCAGCGCCGACCGCCTCAACGAACTCATCCTCGAGCAGCAGCGCGCCGACTTCGCCGCGATGGTCACGGACTATTATCAGCAGACGGGTTCCCTCGCGGGGCTTAACGATTTTCTGCGCCAGATTGACCTCGCCCGGCAACAGCCGCAGCCGCCCCAGCCTAACCCGGTCAATCCCCTCCCGCCCCTGCCCGAGCGCCGCAACCTGTTCGGTTTTGCCGACGCGCAAGGCATCGTCATCGTCCCGCTCGCGCAACAGTTTCAGATCGGCCAGCGCGTGCCGCCCGAAGTCCTGGCGCGCAACGAATCCCTCGAAGTGGACGGCGTTTTCCTCGGCACGATCCTCTCCCTGCCTCTGCGCGTGGACCTGACGCCGCAGGAACAGGCCTACCTCGAGCGCACCAATCAGGCCCTCACCCTCGCCGCCCTCGGCGCGGCGTTTCTCGCCCTCATCGTCGGGCTGTTATTGGCGCGCAGTCTCACGCGTCCCTTGCGCGCACTGACCGCCGCCACCGAGAAAATGGCAGGCGGCGAACTCGAACAACAGGTGCCCGTCACAACGAAAGACGAAATCGGCGAACTGGCCGAGTCCTTCAACCGCATGAGCCGCGAAGTGGCGCGCGCCAACATGCTCCGCAAGCAGATGACCGCCGACATCGCCCACGACCTGCGCACGCCGCTCACCGTCATTGCAGGCTACGTCGAATCCATCCGCGACGGCGATCTCGCCCCGACACCCAAACGGCTGGACACCATCTACACGGAGATCGAACGCCTGCAGCGCCTCGTCGAGGACCTGCGCCTGCTGGCCGTTACCGACGCGGGCGAACTGCGCCTCAACCTCCAGCCGCTGGACGTGAAGTCCCTGCTCGATGAAATGGCCGCGGCCTACGCTCTCGCCGCCGAACAAAAGCGCGTGACCCTGCGCGTCGAATCCGACTCCGCCCTGAGCGAAGACAAAGGGCTGCCTGCCGTTTCGGGAGACGAATCCCGCCTTGGGCAGGTGCTCGGTAACCTGATCACCAACGCGCTTCGTTACACACCCGCGGGAGGACAAGTCATCCTACGCGCCGCGCGGGACAAAGAGGCTGTCGTCCTATCTGTGGAAGACACCGGCCCCGGCATCCCCGCGGAGAACCTGCCGCACATCTTCCAACGCTTCTACCGCGCCGACAAATCCCGCGCGGACGAGGACGGCGCATCCGGTCTGGGTCTTGCCATCGCAAAGGCGCTGGTCGAGGCGCACGGCGGAGAAATTTGGGCGGAGTCGGAAGTGGGAAAAGGGACGAAAATATCCCTGGCATTACCAATTTCAGAACAAAAATGATATAATTTTAACACCATGCCCTTTGAATTTGATGCCGGCAAGAGTCAGGCCAATCGCGAAAAGCACGGGATTGATTTCGATGAGGCACAAGCCCTCTGGCAGGATGAAAATCGTCTCGAAATCCCAGCCAAAACGATTGACGAACCCCGATACCTTGTCATTGGTCAAATCAAAGGCAAGTTCTGGTCAGTGGTAATCACCTATCGCAACGAGAATGTCCGAATCATTTCTGTGCGCCGCTCCAGAGACGAGGAGATAGAAATTTATGAAAGCCTCTGAGTTCGACAAAAAGTTTGATGCTAACGAAAACATTGTTGATGAACTTGACATCAACGCTGCGCGCCGCCCCGCGCAGGAACAAAAGCGCGTCAACGTGGATTTTCCCGTATGGATGATCACCGCCCTGGATCGCGAAGCGAGGCGGATGGGCGTTACGCGCCAATCCATCATAAAGATGTGGCTGGCGGAACGTCTCCAACAAAGCAGATGACACACGATTGCTGACCTGAGCAAAACTCAGGTCAGTGTTTATATTCCTCCTACACAAATTCCATAAAGCCTGACCGCCGCGTCCACAATTCCTCCACACGGATTTGCCATAATACGGGCACAATCCAATTAACCGCAGGAGGTTAACATGTTCCGATTTGGTTCCATCTTGTGGCGCGTCCTGCTGATCGTCCTCATCCTTGGCGGGCTGGCGTTCGGCGGATACAGTCTCTACCGCATGGGCCTGGCACAGGGATACGCGGCCGCGCAGGTCAACAGCGACTCCCCCGCGCCGGATCAGGTGATGCCGTTCTATCGGGGCTACCCGGGTTACGGCTATGGGATGCCGTATCATCACTTCGGCTTCTTCCCGCCTTTCCTCGGCCTGTTCTGCCTGTTCGGACTCCTGCCGCTGTTCTTCTTCGGCATGGCGCGCATGTTCTTCCGTCCGTACTGGTATCACCACGGCCCGCATGGATGGCAGGGAGGTCCCTGGGGTCCGCCCCCGTGGATGAAGGAGGAAGGCAAAAAGGGTGAGACCGAGCCGAAGGCCGAAGACAAACCTCAAGCAAAGTAAGTCCCTCAATCCGTAGTAGCGACTTTAGTTGTTCGAGCAACCGACCTACAGGGCGCTTCGCAGAGTCGCTACTACGATTCATGCAGCCAGTTCATTACATTTATCAGGGCGATTCCACAGGCGGAATTCTTGAGCCAGAATAAACTCCACAAACCCTGACGGCTTCCTCCACATTTTCTCTACAAAGGATTGATACCCTCAGAAAAATTCTTTCCAAGGAGTTGTCGATCCATGAATCCCGCCGAAGCCTCACGCCCAATATATGCCAGAGTTGCCGGGTTCACATTCCTCTTCTACATCGCCGCCGGAATCAGCAGCCTGTCATTGGGCAGCGAGTCGCAGTTCGCGAACTTGCTATACTTTCTACAAAACCTCTCCGCGCTCGTACTGGGCGTGACCCTCTACATGCTCACGCGCGAACACGGTTCTGCCCTCGCCCTCCTGGCATTGACCTGCCGCATCATGGAAGCGGTTCACGAAGAAAGCGCGGCCTTCTTCGCAGTGGGAAGTCTGCTCTTCTGCTGGCTCCTCCTGCGGGGAAAGTCAATTCCCACCGGGCTTGCGCGGCTGGGAGTGATTGCATCGGCTCTGCTGGTTGCCATTCTCCCTCTGCAACTCGGCGGGATACTCACGAATACTGGCTGGTCCGATTCGATCACATGGCTGGTGTGGCTGCCGATGTTGGCGTACGAAGTGGCGCTTTCGTTGTGGCTGCTCGTCAGGGGAATCGCTGTGCCATAGAAAATATCCGTGTAGTTCCCCGGTAATAATGAGCGCACATACAGAAAGGAGAAATGTTTATGAAGGCGGTCGTTTTCCCAAACTATGGTTCCCCCGATGTCCTTGAAATACGAGATGTCGAAAAACCTGTACCGAACGATGACGAAATCCTGGTCAAAGTTCACGCTTCATCGGTGAACATCGCGCAGTGGTACGCCATGACAGGCCTGTTCCTTGCCCGCGTCGGCAACGGCCTCCTCAAACCCAAGGATATACGGCTTGGCACCGACTATGCCGGGGTGGTCGAGGCGGTCGGCAAAAACGTCTCGGATTTCAAGCCCGGCGATGAAGTCTTCGGAGGCCGGAGCGGGGCGTACGCCGAGTATGTCACCGTACAAAAGGGCATCGCGCACAAGCCGGCCAACGTCACGTTCGAAGAAGCGGCGGCGGTCCCCACGGCGGGAATCACCGCATTGCAGGGTCTGCGCGATTTTGGAAAAATCCAGCCGGGGCAGAAGGTCGTCATCAACGGCGCATCAGGAGGTGTAGGCACGTTCGCGGTGCAGATTGCAAAAGCATTTGGAGCCGAAGTCACTGCCGTGTGCAGTACCCAGAACGTCGAGCGCGCCCGTTCGCTTGGAGCCGACCATGTTTTTGATTACACCAAGGAGGACTTCACGCGAAGCGGTCAACAATATGACCTGCTGCTCGATGTCAACGGAAGACAGTCATGGTTTGCGTACAAACGCGTGCTCAAACCGAATGCGGTCGTCGTCATCGTCGGAGGACCGAGGACTCCGCTAATCGGTCCGCTTAGTCACGTCATCATGATGAAACTTGCATCGCTGGGCTCGAGCCGGGAGGTAATTTTCTTCGTGGCAAAGTTCAACCGGGTGGATATGCTGGTCTTGAAGAACCTTCTCGAAACCGGCAGGGTGAGACCCTATGTCGAGAAAACCTACCCGCTGGCAAACATTGCTGATGCCATGCGCCATCTGGGCGCGGGTCATGCCAGAGGGAAGATCGCTGTCACCATTACAAAGTGATCCTATTATTCATCTCAAGCATTCAGAATCCTGGAGAATAAATCAAATGAAAACTCGAACCACTGAAGTGTCACCGCAAGTGTATGCACGGGCCGGCGGGTCGCTGTATCTGCTCGTCATCGTCGCGGGAATCATCGCCCAGATGTTCATCAGCGGGAGGATCGTTGTCGCGGGTGACGCCGCGGCCACGGCAGCCAACATCCAGACACATAAGAACCTGTTTCAGTTGGGCTTCACCATCTACATCATCGAAATGTCCGCCCAGATCGCACAGACGGTTATTTTCTATCTCCTGCTTAGACCAGTGAGCAGAAGCATCTCGCTGGTGGCACTGTTTTTTGGAGTTGCCGGTTGCGTCATCAAGATGTTGAGCCGCCTTTTCTATCTCGCTCCCCTACTCGTCTTGGGAGACGTCAACTACCTGGGTGTGTTTAGCGACGTCCAGTTACAAGCGCTGGCGCTCCTGCTGCTTAACATGAATAACCAGGCCGCCGGGATGGCGCTTCCTTTTTTCGGATTTTCCACACTCCTGAATGGTTTTTTGATCTTCAAATCCGCCTTCCTGCCTCGTTTTCTGGGGGTGTTGTCGGTCATTGGAGGTTTGGGCTGGCTGACCTTCCTGTATCCACCGCTTGGATACCAATTACTCCCATACATCATGGTCATCGGCCTCATTGGAAGCATATCGTATATCCTGTGGCTCTTGATCAAAGGCATAAACGCCGAACAGTGGAAAAGGCTCACGGCTGAATCTGCCTATTAAAGAGCAAGCACCGAGGAAAATTTCCTCCCTCGGTGCTTGCATGTCTGGAGAGTGTCTAACGCGGCGGGCTAAATACTCCAGATGCCGTCTCCGGCGGTAAATCCAGCGCCGAGGATGGCGCTGGACGCGGCCAGGTTTTGGAAAGCGCAAAAAGCAGACACTCCTGTTTCTCGAAATTTCCATCACTTTCCTCTTGACACTTAATACTTTATACTCTCCTCATGCCCCAACTCATCCTCCTCGTGGACGACGAGCCCAAGGTCACCCGCCTCGCCCGCGACTATCTCGAAAAGAACGGTTTCCGCGTCGTCACAGCCGCAGACGGTCAATCCGCCCTCACAACCGCCCGCCGCGAGAGACCCGACCTGATCATCCTCGACCTCATGCTCCCGGTCATAGACGGGCGCGAAGTCTGCCGCATCCTGCGCCGCGAAAGCGACGTGCCTATCATCATGCTCACCGCGCTTTCGGAGGAAATCGATCAGGTCACGGGTCTCGAAATCGGCGCGGACGATTACATCACCAAACCGTTTTCCGTCCGCGCATTGGTGGCACGCGTGCGGGCGCACCTGCGCCGGGCGCGCGGCGAAGTAAGGGCCGCGGGCATTCTCCGCGTGGGCGGGCTTGAGATCGACCCCGGCAGGTATACGGTCACATTCAACGGCAGTCCGCTCAAACTCACGCCGAACGAATTCAAATTACTTTATATTCTTGCAGGCCGCCCCGGCCAGACGCTCACCCGCGAAGGGCTGCTGGAGAACCTGCACGGAGCCGCCTCCAGCATGGACCGCAGCGTGGATTCTCACATCAAGAACCTGCGCAGGAAACTCGAAGCCGCTTCCGGCCGGGCTATGATCGAAACGGTGTACGGCGTCGGCTATCGCCTGGTCGAAAATTAATCCGATGTTCGACTCCCACCCGCGACCAGGCATGCGCAACGAACGAGACCCGGCCACGTCCTCATCCGAAGACGAACAGCATCGTGAGTTTCGGTTCTTTCCGATCCTCCTGTTCCTCTTCATCGGCATTTTCCTCTGTATCGGCGGCGGGTCTGCCCTGCTCTATCTGGCCTTCAGTGAATACTCCGGCGTCAGGAACATCTGGCTGCTCATCTGCGGCGCGCCGGTACTTCTCATTGTCGTTGTCCTCTTCACCATCATCACTTTATACACCCGCTACGGCCGGCCGGTTGAGCAAATCGTCCGCGCCATTGATGCCATCGCCGAAGGCGATCTCACCGTCCGCGTTCCCGAGGATAACTCGCCGCAATTCCAGAGAATCGTCAAGCGCTTCAACAAAATGACCGCCGAACTGGAGCGCGCCGAGCAACAGCGCCGCAATCTCACCGCCGACGTGGCCCACGAACTGCGCACGCCCCTGCACATCATTCAGGGCAATCTCGAAGGCGTGCTGGACGGGGTGTACGAACCCACGCAGGATCACATCACCGCCACGCTGGAGGAGACACGCCTGCTGGCGCGCCTGGTCGAAGACCTGCAAACCCTCTCGCTCGCCGAGGCGGGACAACTCCCGCTCTACAAAATGGACTTCCCCGTTGCGGACCTACTGGCCGACGTGGTCACATCCTTCGCGGGACAGGCCGCCGAATCAGGCATCGGACTTGAGGTGGACGCGGCGAACGATGGGCGCGACCTCACCCTCCACGCCGATCCAGACCGACTCGATCAGGTGCTGTCCAACCTGGTAGCCAACGCCCTGCGCCACACTCCCTCCGGCGGACGAGTCACTTTGCGCGCGGTGCTTTCGGATGGTCGAGTAGGCGGCGGGTCTCGATACGGGTTTCGATACGCTTCGCTACTCAACCCTACTCGACCGGCGCCGCCGTATCGAGACCATCCTTCCGAAGCAGTCATCTTGTCTGTTGAGGATACCGGCGAGGGCATCCCGCCCGAAGACCTGCCCTACATCTTCGACCGCTTCTGGCGCGGCGACAAGTCCCGCACGCGCGGCGCGGGCGCAGGCAGCGGCCTGGGCCTGGCCATCGCGCGTCAACTGGTCGAAGCGCATGGAGGCAGGATCTGGGCGGAGTCGGAGGAGGGGAGAGGGACGAGGTTTCATATCGAGTTGCCTGTAAAGTGAAAATCTCCCGCTTTGATTGTGGGAGCATTGTTAGAGAAGATCGTGAGAAGAAGGTGGGGAAATTCAAAGAAAATCGTAGAGGGGCATCGCCTAAATCCATTTAGACTCTCGAACATCAATCAAACCATAGCCACAAATAAGGCAATCCCATGTTGCCATTCACACTTCACTTCTTTCCCTTACATTTCCCGCAGAACACCCGCAGCCGGGCGCCGCCGGAGAAAGGCCAGCAGGTTATGTCATCAAGCGTGACCTGCGTGTTGTATAATGACCCCGTCGTTCCGCTCTACGGGTCACCAGTGAGGGTTGGCGCCATGGCAAAGGAAGATCATCAGACCAACGGGGGAAAATCTTTTTTATCCGATAATCGTTCCCAGATCATTGTTCTGGGAGTGATTGTTGCTGTCGTCGTTGTGATCTGGCAGATATTCCCCGCCCTTTGGAAGGACCCTGGGACACCGATTTTTCTCATCGCTGTCGGGCTTGGCATGCCCGTACTTTTCAGTCTATGGAATTATTGGATTGGATATGGGTGGCAGGTGGGCATTGCCCCCGGATTAGCCTTCCTGCTGATGGGTATCTTCACCTGGCTCTTTGGGTATGACGTAGAGGAGCTTTGGGCAGATGCGGTTCTCAATTTGTTGTTGACCAATCTGGTTGTTCTTGGAATATGGCTGATTCTTGTTTTCTTTGCCTTTCGCAACCGCTCCAAGCGAGAGACAAACCAACACCAAGATAACAAGCACAATAAAAAGAACGCGCAACAGGACTATCGCAGGGGGGAAGTTTGGCGGGATTACCGCTGGATCATTGCCCCGGCAGTAATCATCCTGCTCTTTCTTTTTGACACATCTTGGGCACAGTCAACACTTTCCACGTCGAGTTTGAAAAAGAGTGACATTAACGCAACACCGCCAGATAGCTTTCGAGTTCATGCAGAATATCCTCATCGAATTTTCTTTGATGATGTAGAACCATCTGAAATCCGCTTATGGATCACCGGGACAGTCAATTGCGTTGAATTGGAAATCTCCGCCGATGGGCTTGTCTTCGCCGTCAAACCACCATCTGATGAACCTTTGCAGTGGAGCGACAAACTTACTTTGAAGTTTAATGGAACGACGACTGCGATAACCCTATTGGTGCAGCCGTCTAAGCCACCGGAAATAGATTCTCAAACCGTTCAGCTGAATCTGGATGATGGCGGAAAAAATTTGGAAACGTCAGATTGGGAGATGCTTGTCGAGAGCAAACAAGACTCTCAAATTCGCGGCTGGAAAACAAATTTTCTGGATGCAGGCAGCACTATTGTTTCGTTGATCACTGCGGTATTTGTGGGGGTTAAACAATTAGAAGAGGAGAAAAAACGACAGAAGGCGGAGCAAATTAAGCAATCGCTGAGCGCTTTTGATGCCGAAGTAAAAAAGGATTTCTTGGAGGCATTGAAGAAGCAACGGAATCTTGCAGCGGATTGGAACGAATGGGATAAACATTTGCAAGACCAATTTCGCAACAAATATACTTCGTTCGTAGAAAAGGATTTGTGGGAAGTAATTGCAACCACAACACAGGACAAAGTAGAAATTATCAATCTTCTTTGCCAGATAGTTGAGAAAATTTTTGAGGACAAAGAAAGCAAGCCCATCTCCACAATAAGGCAGCTGCAAGCAGCCCTTCAAAACGATGCCCGTGCTTTGCTTTCCATGCTGAGGGAATACCCTGAAAGCATTGGCGTTGCAAAACAAATTGCGAGAAACCTCCCTGATGATTTGAAAAATGAAATCCCTGTAAGGTACATAAAAGAATTTCAGCAGGAAATTATTCTTCTCAAAGAGGAGTTGGGCTTCTCCGACACAGAAAGTTTCCCGCTGCAAAGCCAGTTCCGTTTTTATACCGTTCCATATCAGGCAGAGGCGCGCCTGGCCGCCTGGCTGGAAAGACAAGGTCTACGCTGTTCACCCTTTGCGGATGCGCTCAGCCCCTACACTTCGATGCCCGGCGATGAAAAATTACTGATCGAGCAAGTTTCTGCAGGGTTTTCGTTGCCTACTTTTGAGCGGTCCACCCAAAACTTCCCCTTTGCAAATTGCTGGGATGCTGGCGCGGCGTTATTTGAATATGTCAGAAATCTTCCGCAAAGAATCAAAAACGAGACTTTTGTAACAACGCTGACGCCGTCCATGATTGCCGATTTTGGCGTAGAGCAACCGCGCCATCTGTTGTTGCATGCCCTGGCAGAAGGCTGGTATTGGACATTGGCGGATGCGCCTGCACTATACTATTCCCTCGGAAAATCACAGCTCACACTGGCGGGACGTCTGCTACGCTGGCATGGCGGTTCGTCGTCTGCTATCGTCCGCAACCTGGAGCAAACCCTTGGCTGGAAGAAAGAAGAAAAGGGCACACAAAAATTCATTGAAGATGTGTCAGCCTGGCTGGAAAATACCGAAAGCGCTGACCTGCGCAAGGAAGAAATCCCTGCCTTGCTTCAGTTGAGACCTTCGTCTCGGCAGCAATTCACCTTGGCGCTGGTCTCTGCGGTGGATTGGGATTTTGCCGCCAGCATCGCGATGCCCCCAGCCGTGCATGAAGCGCTGGATGGCGAAGCCGAGTGGCTACAAGCGCATGGCTGGAGATTGGTTCATTTCATGATTTCGGACGTTAATCCTCAGCAGATTGCAGAAGAGAAACTTGAACAGCAATGCCAGCGAAGAGTGCAAATATGCTCAAATGGGCCACTAGAAGCGCTGGAGCGTTTGTTCAACCCGCACTCTGAAGCACCTGCCGACCTCATCCTCGCCCGAAAAGCCGCTGGTTCTCCTGGCAAAATGGTAAGATTGGGTCAGAAGTTATTGCTTCAACACGCGGCAAAATATCCCCCTGACAAACTGCTGCACATCGAAGATTTGCTTGCCCTCGCATGAAAAACACCCCTTCTCCCGAAACCTTGTTCAAGACGCTGAAAGCGGAAAACGAACCCTGGCTGGGCGACGTGCTCGTGTCCCTGCCCGCCCTTGAGCGTCTCAACGAGGGGCACTCAATCATTCTTTATGGAGAGACAGGCAGCGGCAAAACCGCAATGCGGCTGGCATTGACAAGGGAACAACCAGAAAACGTTTTTACTGCGCTGTGGCTTCCCGAACCCATCCTTGAAAATCCCGCCGCAGGGACGGCGCTCGCCCAGCAAGCCATGAAGCAAGCCGTGCGCGCCTGCCTGGAAGGGCTGATCTTGGAGGGCAGCCTGCCCCAGCGGTTGGGAGAACCGTCGAGTCACATCGCCTCTGCATTGCAATGGTTTCTGAAAAATTACCTGCCCTTCGACCCCGTCTTTTACCTTCAGAGTCAGGCAGATCGTTTGTCTGAGGCTGAAACACAGTGGTATCTCAAATTGCTGGAACAGCCCCTTCCAATGGTCATCACCGGACAAGCCAGCCTCAAAGACCAGATTCGCCTGCTGTTGATGATCCTGCGCGCCGCCAAGTACGAGCGGCTGTGGCTGGCAATAGACGGACTCGAGCGTTGGATTCCGCGTCAGGCGGGCGAACAGGTTCAGGCGTTGCTCGAAGCGGTCCTTTCCACGTTGGTCTTCTTCGATCTGCCCAACGTCGCCTATAAGTTCTTCCTTCCCGCTTCTTTCAAAAGCCTCCTGCATAAAACCAGCGGCGTGGAGCGGCATCGGGCAGAAGAAGTACCTTTGAATTGGTCGCCGGCAGACCTGAAAGCCATGCTGGAAAAACGGATCACGTACGCGCTTTCTTCCACCAAAAAGGTCACGCTGGATACGCTGTGCGAAGGCAGCGAGTTTGTGAAGTGGCTGGGGGAATACAGCGGCGCTTCACCCCGCGCCTGGCTGGAGTTTACCGCCCCGCTCATCAACGCATACCAGCAGCAGGGCAAACGGCTAACCGCCGCCCAGACGCGCGAGTTTATCCGCCAGCATCCCGCCCCCCTGCGGCTCGACCGCGAACGGCGTGAGGCCTGGATGGGAAGGAAATGTGTTCCCATCGGTTCCGCGCCCGAATTTCGAGTCCTGGAATATCTCGCGCTGCGCCCGGGCAAGATCGGCTCGCTGGAAGAACTGTATTATTACGCCTACAAAGAACTGGAAACCGTGCCAGACAAGGGAGAACCCGCGTGGACTTCCAAAGATACCTGGCGCGCCGCCATGGATACCCTGCTTTGGCGGGTGCGGCAAAAAATCGAACCCAACCCCAAAGCGCCAATTTATCTCATTACCCATCATGGTAAAGGGTTCGAGCTGCTTCACGCTGAGACGTGAGAGAAAACTGTGAGATAGTTGCAAGATGTTCGTAACAGAACTACCAACCTTTGCAGTTCTAATGGACGCACACCAGTTGTTGTATATGCATTTGAGTGGAAAGGAAATTCCCTCTTTGTAAACAAGGGAAATTTGGATATGAAATCTGCCGCAAGAGGGCTTGCCACCCTCGGATTCACTTTTGACCCATTTGAACATCTCGACAGTACGAAAGATGCTCATCTACAGGAATATCTGGTCATCCCTCAAACCGTCCAAATTGCCCTCTCCGACCAGCCCGTTGCCGTCTTTGCCCAGCCTGGCGGCGGCAAGAGCGCGCTGAGAATCTATGCGGCAAAGTTCTACCGAGACAGCCGCGGTCTCAAACTTCCCCTCACCTACACACCCGAAACCTATTCCAATGCTCGTCAATTTCACTTTCAGGGGATTCAACGCGCCATCGCCCGCGCTGCATTCATGTACCTGGCTTCGTATCCCGATCTGTTTTTTGCTTTAACGCCCCAGATAAAACGAACGATAAAAACCCTGCTGTTGGATTTACCCTACGGACTGGACTTCCAACTCCGCGCTTTGATCGAATCCCGCTTCCTTTCGGACCTCGAGCAGGCTGTTGTCGCCCCGGCCTTTTCCAACCTCCCCGAATTGGGCGGCGCGCACCGTCAACTGGCTCACGAACTGGAAAAAGAATCCGCACTCCCAAAATCTCTCACTCTAGATGACTGCTTTGCTCTGCTGACCGACGCCTTTGGCACCAAATCCATCCACATCCTAATAGACGGACTGGACGGATTTATAGAAACACATGCCTCACAGGCATTACTGGCTTGGATCGAACCGCTGTTGAACGTGTTAGAAGACTGGCACAGGAAGAATATTTACCTCAAGTTTTTCCTGCCCATGGATATTTCCGACGCGCCCGCCCTGACCGATCAGGGCGTTTTGCGCGCCGCCGCGCTGACCTGGGACGACAACCTGCTGGCAGAAGTCGTCCGCCGCCGCGTGTTCGTCGCCAGCCGCGGCGCTTTCGACAGCCTGGACGCCGTCAGCGCGCCCGACGTGCGCAACGTCGAGTTGACCCTTGCCCGTCAATTGGGGGAAAAAGAAAAACTGCCGCGCCAGATTATTCTAAGAAGCAGGGAATTACTTCAAAAGATCATCAAATCCAACAAACAAGAGATTTTGCCAGAGGATTTATCTTCCATAAGGGAGCCATCGTATGCCACAGCCATATAACATTTTCAATTCCACCGAGTTCACGGATCGGGACTCGGAGATTGAACACGTAATCACGATCCTGAAAGAAAAAAGCCGAGGCGCCCTCATATTTGAGGGCGCACGCGGCAGCGGCAAGAGCGCATTTTTACTCGAACTCTATCGCCGCCTTCATGAGCAAAGCGAAACTCGTCCTTTTTTGATTAGTCTTTTTCCTTATTCTGCCGAGGAATTCAAAGGGAAGGAAAATCTCTGGCTCAATTCAGAACGAGCATTTCAACAACAGGATATTCCCGATGTATTGAACCGTCTCGCCCGTTCGCTCGAAATTGACTTTATCGAATCGGGGGACCTCAACTTTCAAAAGGACTATTTTGCGCGCGGGCTAGCATACCGCAAGTCTAAAACCGTTCCCGTCCTGTTGGTGGATTCGGTCTATGAATGCCCCGACGAGGTGCGCATCGAAATCGAGAAATATATTTTCGCCCCGCTGCTTGCCTCCGAGCGCGTCTTCCTCATTTTATCGGGGCGCGGCAAACGCCCCATCTGGTCCAGCCCCGAATTGCAAACGGCTGAAATTTTCAATCTTGAGCCTCTTGAAAAAGACGACGTAAAAAAACAACTGGCGAAACTCAAACAAGCGAATAGGCGAGACAAATCCGAATATGACGACATCGCAGACCTGAGCTGCGGCTATCCACTCATTGTGCGCGTCATGGCGGAATCGGAAAAAAAATCGCTGGCTGACGCTTTGGACGATGCGATAGACATTATCATCAAGGATACCCTGCCAGAACCTGAGCGGGAGGAGAAAAAATATTCGCAAACCCGCCCGTTAATCGAAAAATTATCGCTTGTGGATATTCCCTTCCGCATTCCAGATGTCGAAGCATATCTCTTCCCTGATGACCCTGAACGGCGGGCAAAAACAAATGAACTGGTTAATGTACTGCTGGCGAGCAATCTATTGCGCTATGAAGGGAAGGGCTATCAACTCAATCCATCGGTTGTGCATCCCCTCCGCAAATGGCTGGAGCGCAAAGGACAGTATGACAATTATCTCGTTCAATTAACAAAAGTAAGCGAAGGCTTACAGAAATCCTATCCTTCTGCAAAAACATGGTATCAGCGCATGATACCCGCGCAAGGTTCACCCTCAGATCACACCTTCTTTTCATCGAACCTGGGCAAGACGCAATACGCCGCCTAGGAACGGGGAGTTGACCCATGTATCCAGATTTTTCCCTCAAGAGGCTTGAAGAATTCATCGGGCGAGAAGCCATTCTCAACGATGTGCGCGGCTGGCTGAAAGACGGCAAATTCCACCTTGCCTTCTTCAGCGGTGAGTACGGCATCGGTAAAACGCGCCTGCTCCAGCGGATTCTCGAACTGGAAAAGAAATATGACGGCGCGCCCGTCCGCCTGATTGACCTGTATCACTTCCGCCAGCACTCGCCCGAAGGATTGGCAGTTGACATTTTCGAGTGCTTCAAAGGCACCGATAACGAACACTACTTCAACCCCTTCATCACCGCGCGGCGCAGACTGGAGGCGGCGCGCGCCGCAGGCGACAGCAAAACCATCCGCGAACAGTTGCAAGCCCTGAAGGATAGCTGTGCCGAGGGCGTGAAAAAGTTGAGCGCCGAACATGGCGTTTTGCTCCTCTTCGATACCACCGAGCAGTTTGTTTATCCCACTGGAGCGCGCTTCGCTCCCGCCTGGGACTGGCTCACAGGCTGGCTTGCTGACCTGCCCAAAGGCGCGGTCCTGTTCGCAGGGCGACCCGCTGCTTCCGCCCTCTTTCAACAATTTCCACCCTTCGACAAGGCTCAGGGCAAGTTTTCCACGATTCCACTGGGTTTCTTCAGCCCTGAGGAAAGCCGCCAATACCTGCTGGCAGTTGCAGAGCGCTATAAAAAAGAAACTGGTTTGGCAATTTCCTTTGCGGATGATGACATTCAAAAACTGCATACCCTGAGCCAGGGACGCCCGATCCTGCTGGCCATCTTCCTCGAACTGCGCATGCGCAACCCGCAGGCGTTCAAAGACCTCTCGGCGCTGAAACCAGAAACGTTCGCGCAGGACATCATTGATTACCTGCTTTCCGAGCCAGAACTGGGCGAGACGCTCAAAGCCGCGGGGCGCACGCGCAAAGGCATGAGCGCCGACCTGCTCGCCAGGATACGCGGCAGCTCGTTGAAGGATGCAAAAGCCGCGCTCGAAGCACTCAAAGGAAGGGTGTTTGCCAAGTCCTTTCCCGATGATGAGCGCATCTTTTTACACGATGAGTTGTATACCCTGTTCGAACATCACGTTTACGCCGACCCTGCCGATGCCGCGGACCGTCAAGCCGCGGCGCAAGCCATCTACGAGTATTACAGGGATGAGATCAGAAAGAAAAACGAGGAATTAAGGGACATTTTCGCCAGCCTGACGGCGGAAAAAGCCGAGCAGTCGGTCCTGTCTTCAGAAGATTATGTCGCCAGGATTCGCGAACTTGAAACCAAACGCCAGCAGTTGAAAACGGAGTTCATCCATTACCGCCTGCGTTCTCAAATCGAGAAGGAAGGCAAGAGAAAGGCGCATGAGGATGATCCCGTCTTCGCGGGCTTGAAGATGTACTACCGCTATGCTCACGAAGCCGCGACTAGCAATAACGATGAAATTCTCATCCCCCTGCAGATCGAGCTGACCAATTTCTGGCTTAGCCTCGAAGATGGGAATTTCTGGAAACCGTTCATCGAAGGACTACTATTAATTCACGAAATCTGGCTCAAGGTGGCAACGGGACAAAACTATTGGGATGACGTTCCCAAGTTTGAAGAAAATCTAGATGGCATCACGAGTCTTGCAACCGATCAAAAAGCCATCCTGCATGCGCTATTGGAAATCTGGTTGGGGACAGGGCTGGTGTTTGGGGCGCCCGACTATGACCGCGCGCAGGACATTTTTACAAACGTCCTCGAAGAAACAGAAAAATTGACCATTGATGGAGACCTGAAGTGGTTCAAAAACGCCGTCATCAGTCTGGCATACCGTCAGCGGGCCTATCTGCGCCGCATCCGCGGCTTATTCGAGGATGCCATCGAAGATTTCAAGCAGGGTTTGTTTTACAGCCGATTTATTCACTTTGACCATGAAGAAGCCACCCTGCGTAACGACATGGGCTACGCCCAAATGTTGGCAGGCAGGTTCCAACCCGCCTTCGAAAATATGTGGGATGGCTTGCAATTGAGATACAAACTGGCGGTCGGGCCTCGGATTGCGCTCAGCCACAGTTCACTGGCGCAGCACTTCATCGCCACAGGCGCGTATGAGGAAGCGCGCAAACACGCCCAATTCGCTGTCCGCATCGCGGGCACAGTGGGCTACCGCCGCGGCATCGGCTTTGGCAATCTGGCGTTGGCAGAGGCGGCGCGGCGCTTTGCCTTCTCGGCGCAGGGACCCTCCAATCAGGAGGAATACCTGCGGGAGGCACAGGACGCCATCGAAATTGCCCTCGACAATCTCAGCGAAGCTGCTCGCCAGATTGACGCCAGCTTGGAGCAAGCCTGCCTGTACCGTGACCGTCTGCGCATCGAAACGGACCCCGCAAAGAAAAAAGCCTGGTTCGAAAAAGCCGATACCCTCTTCAAGAAGGTTGCCAACGAGGCGGAAGGGGCGAAGATACCCTACAGGCAGGCGGACGCCATGTGCAACCGCATTTGGCTGGGATATTATGCCGATGATATGGATCATGCGGAACAAGCCGCCAAAGAATTCGAACTGCTCGAGGTTCTCAAACCCTACTGGCTCAAAGACGGAAAATTCGTTGATGAGGTGCAGGCGCGCAAAAACCCACAACTCTGGTCGCAGATTGGCAAGTATTATGTGGGGCGCGGTATGGCGTCGCTGGCGAAATTGAAGAAGGAAAAGAAGGAAGAGTACTTCAAAGACGCGGCGCACTTCATGATGCTGGGCTTAACGTACAGTACGACCTTTACCGAAGACCACCGCGGTCTGCGGGAGGGTCGCCGCACGCTTCGGCAGGAGATTGCAACTCTCAACCCCGACGAATTAAAGCGCTTTGGCAACTACATATTGCAAGCCGAAGAAGACGAAAAAATCCCGAAGAAGCCGTCCGCGTTGCAAACGCTGATGATAGATCATGCCCTGTGGTTTGTGGATTAACTGATATAGACAAATTCGGCGCTTATCAATCCCCGACGCAAATCGGGGATTGATTTTTATAAGGTTTAGCCTATAATGAATATGCTCAACTGGATCGGTCCACCTAAAAAAATTGGGGAGACCCATGAAACCAAAAATCTTATTCTTTCAATCCACCCTTGAAACTCAGCATAATGATTGCGATGGATGCGACGGAGGTGGAGCATGTTCCAGGGCAATTCCTGTAAGCATGGGCAGCGAAATCTACGATAGCGGATGTGACGGAGATGGAGCATGGTCCAGGGCAGTTCCTGTAAGCATGGGCAGTGAAATCTACGATAGCGGATGCGATGGCTGCGATGGCGGCGGAGGGGGAAGTTTGCAATTCCATCACACACTGGCAGGCAAAATTCTAAAACAAACCACAGGACAACAACACTCTGTCTTTTTTCAAAACGACCAGCGCGCCATGCTGGTTGCAAACGCCAAAGCGTCCCTCTTCGTCCTCAACGCCCCCGCGCAAGAGATACTCGCTTTCTTCTCCCAGCCACGCGGCCCTGCCGAATGGTCTCGCACCAGTAGCATTGCCTATGAAGACGCGCAAACCGCCATCGCTCAATTCTATGAGTTGGGGCTGCTGCGGGAGGTCTCTGTCCAACCTGCGCTTCCCGAGTTCACAAACACCGCGGCACCTCTCGAAACCTGGCTGTACCTCACCCGCGCCTGCAATCTTGCCTGCGCGCATTGCTTCGTCAGCAAAGACGTGCGCCGCATGAGCCTGGAGACAGGTTTGCAGGCGGTGGATCGTCTGTTCGAGTTGGCAGAGACTCACGGGCATCCTGAGGTCAAAATCAAATACGCAGGCGGCGAGCCGACCATGAACTGGGACTTGATCCCGGCTTTGCATGAACGGGCGAAATCCCGCGCGCGGGAAACGGGTCTGAAACTGACCGAAGTCCTGGTCACGAACGCCACATTACTCAACCGCGAGCGCCTGCAATTCATCAAGGACGAAGGCTTCCGCCTCTCCATTTCGCTGGACGGCTTCGGCGAAGGGCATGACCGTCAGCGCCCGGTCCGCAACGGCAACCCGACTTTCGAGCGGGTCTTCCAATCCGTTCTGCTCGCGCTCGAGATGGGACTCAAGCCCTACCTCATCATCACCATCACGCGCCTGAATGTGGATGAAGTCCCCGCGCTGACGGCGTTTGCGCTCGAACACCGCCTCATGCTGAACCTGAACTTCTACCGCCCACATCATCCGCACGACACCCTGCCAGCGGATAACGCCTCTCTGACCCGCGCCCTGCGGGATGCTCTGAAAGTCATTGAAGCCAACCTGCCCGATTACAACTTTATGGAAGGGCTGATTGACCGCAGCAACTTCGGCGCGGCGCATCAGCACATCTGCGGCGCGGGGCGCAACTACCTGAGCATTGACACCGACGGAAGCGTCCTTCCATGTCACATGCTGACAGGGTACAACCTGCCGGGTATTCCACTTCAGATGCTGGAATCGCCGCGCTTCGACAACTTCCCCAACCCGCCCATTGACCACCGCAACGGATGCAACACCTGCGAATGGCGTTATTGGTGTGCGGGTGGATGTCCCATCCACGCCAAGAACATTATGGGGACATCGAATGTTTCATCGCCGTATTGCAGTGTATATAAAGCGATCTACCCTGAATTGGTCAGGCTGCAGGCGCTGCAATTGCTTCAAGCGGATAGCAACAGCCAATAGACCAAACATAATTCACATCTTTTGGTGGATTGGAGTTACTCCAATCCACCTTTCTTTTTGAGAGAAAACTGTGAGAGAAAGCATAGACACAAATGATAAATCTGCAAGCCAGAGGTGAGCGCCTCGCCCAAAAGGGGACATATACTCCGCAGCAACAAAAGAAAGGAGACACCATGTACAACCAAAACAGTCTTGCGACAGGCGCAAAATGGTTTTTCTTCCTGGCGATGGTAATTCTCTTCGGAGCGGTTGCTCTTGGCTTCAACGTCAAAGATGCCACCTGGCTCAATTCCGACATCGCTGCTGCTCAGGCAGATCGCATCAGCATTGAGAATACCTATCAACAGCAGACCTATGAGTTACAAATACGCTTGGCGACTGCCAAGACCGAAGCCGAAATCCGCGAGATCGAACGCCAACAGGCTCTGCTGGATGCCCAGTACCAGCACGACATCCAAGCCCTCAGCCAGGATCTGGCACATCGAGATCTGGCATTCCGAACCTGGATGACAGTGATCCCCATCCTCGCAGGTGCATTTGCCCTCACGCTACTGCTCAGCACGACCATCTGGGTCGGTTCGAGGGCGCGAGTATATGTCCAGTCCAATCTACCAAAGGAGGTTCCTATGGCAAAGTATGTTCCCCCAGTCAAGCAGTGGATTCCCAACCTGCCTGAGCGCCAGCCATATGATGCACTTGATCCAAAGCAGGTCTTGTTCGAGAACCGCTTGAATGAACGGTTACAGGAAATTGCCGCCGAGCACGAGAAGCAAAAAGAAGCGGAACTGCTGGCGGCGCGCATGAAATACTTCACGGATCCTGTGAAGATGAGCGGCGACAAACGCAACAAACTGCCACTTGCTGGCGATTGAGCCCACCGAGTCAGGGACGCGGTTCACAATCCAACCACTCCTGCCTCGTAAGCAGAAAGAACGGACAAGAAATCGCTGAATTCGCACCGCAAAATCAATTTAAGGAGGTCCACTATGGGCTGAATATCCTTCCTCAATCGAAACGGCCTGTCTCCTCCAGGCCGTTTCTGTTTAAGACATTACAACACTCGGCCTTATTTCCAATTCCTTAATCAACCCATCCAACTCCCCATCCGTCAGCCTCCTCCCCTTCCCGGCGTACGCGGTCAGCGCGACCTCCAGCATATTCGTTCCGAAGGAACGGCCATCGTAGCGCGGAGTGGTGGTGATTGTCTAGAGGTCCACGCTACCGACGCCGAACGCATCCATTTTGCCGTCGAGGTCGAGATACATTTGGCAAGCGCGAGCCACATCCCTGTCCGTGCCGATGCGCTCGACGAGGACATCCTCGCCTTTGAATTTGACCGTCGCTTTCTTATCGCGCTTCGAACTCCCCAGGCTAATGCTGACCGCTCGCTTCATTTTGCCCTCCAGCAAATGAATCAATCTCCTCTGACAAAAGGATTATACGCTTTCTCCTCTCCCACCGTCGTCTCCGGACCATGCCCCGATAACAGCCGCGTCTCATCGGGCAAAGAATATATCTGCTCGCGGATACTCTTTTCCAGCGTCTCGAAGTCGCCGCCGGGCAGGTCGGTGCGGCCAACGGAGCCTGCGAAAATCAGGTCGCCGCAGAAGCAGACGCCTTCGCTTCGTCTACGCTCGCCTTCAGGCTCGCTCCGCTCAGCGCGAACATCGGCACAATACAGCACACAATGACCGGGCGTATGCCCCGGCGTGAAGCGCACCTCGAACTGCACGTTCCCCAGCCGCAGAATCTGGCCGTGGACGAAGTCAATCGTCGGCTCGGGGCCGGGGTCAATTTTGAAGCCGAACAGCGCGCCGCCTCCGCCCGCGCGCCACAGGACGTGGTCGTTGGGATGCAGGGCAACGAGAGGCAGGGGATTCAACGCGTCGGCGATCTCGGCCGCGCCGCCGATGTGGTCGAAGTGCGCGTGCGTGTACCATAGGTGGGCGACGCGCCAGCCGCGTCTCTGCGCCTCGGACAGGATCAACTTCCCGTCCCAGGCGGGATCGATGACGGCCGCGTCGCGCGTCTCCGAGTCCGCGATCAGGTAGGCGTTGGTCTGCGCGGGACCGAGAGTCAAAGTCACGATCTCAAGCATGGACGGCCTCCTTGCGCGGAGCGAAGATCACACTGACCAGAATCGAAACGACCACCAGTCCAATACCAAGCGGATAGAGGGCAATTGGCTCGCGCTCGAAGATGAATCCAGCCAGCGGCGGCGCGATGATGAAGATGACCGAGGCGATGGTCTCCATCGTACCGTAAGTGAGTCCCATCTGCGAATCGTGGACGAGAGCGCGCGCTTCGGCCATCGCCATCGGACGCGCGGCGCGGAAACCGCCCAGCAGGAAATAGGCCAGCGCGAAGACCGGCAGGCCCGCGCCGCGCCAGACGAGCAGGGAGAACAATCCAACCATGGCCTGCGAAAGCGGAAAGCCGAGGCGCGGCGAGAAGCGTCCCATCAAGATGCTGAGCAGGGCGTTGCCCAGCGCGCCCGCGGTGAAGATGATTCCCGTCTGTGTGAGCGACAGGCCGCGCACGCCTTCGAGAAAATTGGGCGTGAGCGGAACGGGCAGGTACATGGCGAGCACCGCGAAGGCGTACACGCCGAGGAAACCCAGCAGGCGCGGATTCGAGAGCAGGCCGGGCGGCGGCGACTCGGGATCGTGATGGTCGCGCGGCTGGTCTTCGATGAGGAAGACGACGGCGGTCGAGACCAGGAAAATGGCGGCCGCGACGAAATACACCGAGCGCAGTCCGAAGCGGTCGCCGATCCAGCCGCCGGTGACGGGGCCGAGCACCATGCCGAGGTTGAACGTGGCGGTCGTCAGCGTGAGCACGCGCGCCACGCTCCAGGTCCCGCGCGCCGCGGTCGTATAACTGCTCAACGGCGAGGCCACGAACGCGGTCAGGCCATAGCCGAGCATCCCGACCACGAACAGCGGCAGGTCGCGCGCGGCTGCCATCACGAGAGTCGAGAGCAGGCCCATCGTCCATGCCGAGACCAGCAGAGGCCGCCGTCCGAGTCGGTCGGCGAGATGGCCCGCGGGGATGTGCGTGACCGCCATCGCCGCGCCGAACGCGCCCAGGATGAATCCGATCTCCTGCGGATTGCTCCCCAGTTGTTCGAGATAGATGGGCTGGAAGTTGAAGAACATGCCCTCGCCGATACCCCAACTGAACAACGCGATGGCGATGAAGAGAAGGTTGCGATTCAAGATAACCTCAAGGCTGGGACGCGGATGAACGCGGAGCACGCGGATAATTCCGCGTTCATCCGCGCTCGTCCGCGTCCGATTGACTGACTCGACGGATGAAATCGGACGCGGCCGCGAAGACCTGTCCGCGCGCCGCGTCGCGCGTGACGACGTGGCCTGATCTCGTTAAATAGATTTTCGTCTTGTCCGACGCGTTGTTCAGATCGGCAAAGATCATTTCCATGTTTTCGGGAAGCACATATCTGTCGTCCTTCGAGTGGATCAACAGCACCGGCACGCGGACGTTCGGCAGCGCGGCGCGCATCTCACCGAGCAATTTGTTCAGTTCCCCGATCGAGCGGACGGGGTTCTGCGGATACGAGATGTGATCCCCGAACGCCTCTTTGTCGAACCAGCCCGCCCCGGGCTCCTCATCGGACTTCGGCATGTAGGCGACGATCTTGCTGATCCATTCGATGTGCCGCAGGCGCGGGTCGTCGGGCAATTTATACGGCGTGGACATGGCAATCACGCCCTTCACCTCGAGCCGCGTGGACATCAGCAAAGACAGTATCCCGCCCATCGAAAGCCCGACGAGGAAGACACGGTCGGCCATGCCGCGCAGGAAATGATAACCATCCTCCACCGAGGCAACCCAATCGGTCCAGTTCGAGCGAATCATGTCTTCGGGGTCGGTGGCGTGTCCAGCCAGCCGCACACCGAGAATGGAGTATCCCTGTTGATGGAGATGCTCCCCCATCCAGCGCATTTCCTTGGGCGCGCCGGTGAATCCGTGAATGAGCAGGCAGCCCGTTCGGTTGCCGGGGAAGAAGAAGGGTTCGGCAGTGGGGATGATCATAAAACCCTCACCGCGCCGACATCCAGGCGGGTTTTTGTGCGGCGATTTTTTTAAAGATGGGACAGGTCTCTTCGTGCGCGCCGGGCAGGTAGCCCGTGGACAGGAGGAATTCATTCACGATCTCGCCGCCTGTGAAGACGAAGGTCTGTTTCAAGACTTGAACACAATAACTACGAGAAAGGTTTGGTACTTTCAACAGAAATAATTCTCCAATAAGCAAATCAGGATCACAGTGAATGCCACGGTGGTCGCTTGGCAATCACCACTACATAAATGGGGCAATCCGGTGTATGAGCGCCGGGAAGGTATCCGGCGCTCATTAGAAATTCTTTGACGATCTCCCTGCCTGTAAAAATGAAGTTGTGTTTGAACAATACAGCCCACTTCTCCAAAGTTTGGGGGTGATGACGATCCAGCCAAGCCTTGAAGGACCCGTATTCATTCCGCAAGTTCTGAATGCGACGTGCATTCTCAATCGCTGCATTCACTTTCAGCCGATTCCAAATTATGCCAGGATCACTGAGCAATCGGACCCGATCTGCTTCATCATATAATGCGACTTTGTCAACATCAAACTGACTATATGCAGAACGAAATTTATCGGCTTTTTTCAAAATCGTGATCCAGGAAAGTCCCGCCTGATTGATCTCTAAAATCAGGCGTTCGAAAAGCAGGTTGTCATCTTGGAGGGGAAACCCGTACCGTGTATCGTGGTAGATCCGATTATAAGTATCCTCAGGGTGAGAGTTGCAGTAGTCACAATAAGTGGTCATGC
>JBBIKC010000027.1:0-47640 GCA_037445635.1 Chloroflexota bacterium | reverse complement strand
ATGCCCGCGTGCATGAACGCGCTGACCCGCGACGGCGGCAGTCCGTGGTCGCCCGATTGACCCGCCAGCACGCCGCGCAGCACGGGGTCGCTGACGTGGGCGTTGATCAGGTCCGCGCCCGTCGCGCGCATCCACTTGAGAATGCTTCCCGCGCCTTTTGCCGCCGCCAATGGTTTATCCAGCCTGCCGATGTTGCGCAACCCTTCCATCATGTTCGTCAGGTCGCGGAAGTAACCGTCAATCCCCTCTGCCTCATGCGGAAAATGACTCTTCAACCGCTCGATTAAATTTTCTTTGCCTTTGGGGAAATCAACCTGCTTCTCGCCAACAACGATGTGATCGTACCCATCGGGATTGAGTTCCACAAACGCCAAATCCTGCGACACATCCAGCCCATCATAAATCCGACGCAAGCCTCCGCCCTCCTGCAAATCGCCGATGTAATGCACCCCAGGGCTGAACCGATACCCGTTCAACGTGAACGAATGCGTCCACCCGCCGGGGCGGTCGTGCTGTTCGAGAACCAGCACCTTCTTCCCCGCCCGTGCGAGCGCAACAGCGGCGGTCAACCCTCCCGCGCCCGAGCCGATGATGATCACGTCGTAGTCTGTCATGGTTTCCTCCAAGAAGGGATTTTTGGTTGGTCAGGTAACAAGTGACAGGTTGCAGCGAACGACACAAAGCCTGACTGCGCTTTCGTGCAATTCACCGGCGTTGAACAGGACAAAAGACCACATTTCGCTGCATCCAAGGCATCCTCAACTTACGCTGGGAATAGTGTCTCTTGCAGTTTCGTGTTCTGAGCGTCTTTCCTTAGCCAACTGGCCAACATGTTGCGGCTGACGCCCAAGGCGCGTTAGATGCCGCTGTTTGCAGGATGACCGTTTCTCACAATGTTCTGGCTTCCGCAGCGACGACAATTGTGCATGATGACTGCTATGACCATCCGCTTACTCTACCATATTCACTTCATTTGAACCTGCCCATTTTTAACTTTGGGCTAACAGGAGCAGCGAGCAATCTTTACAAATCAGACTACTTTGGTTATAATATTAGTGCAATATTTCACAATCATAGGAGTCGAGAGATGAATCCCCCCCACATCGTCATCATCGGCGCAGGATTTGGCGGCATGGAAACCGCGCGGCGGCTGGCGAAGGCGCCCGTGCGCATCACGTTGATTGATAAACAAAACTATCACCTGTTCCAGCCTCTGTTGTATCAGGTCGCCATCGCGGGGCTGCTCCCCGCGCAGATTGCTTATCCGCTGCGGACTATCTTCCGCAAACAGAAGAACCTGACCTTCCAGATGGGCGAAGTGACCGAGGTCAACCTCGAAGCGCGTTACGTGAAGATGGACGGCTCGGTCATCGCGTACGATTATCTCGTCCTCGCGCTCGGCGGGCAGACGAATTTCTTCGGGCTGGAGTCGGTGGAGCGAAACAGTTTCGATCTCAAGAATATCGAAAGCGCGGTCGAGACACGCAACCATTTGCTGTCCGTGTTCGAGCGCGCCAGCCGTGAGGCCGATACGGGGAAACGCCGCGCAATGCTGACCTTCGTGGTCGTCGGCGGCGGACCAACCGGGGTCGAGACCTCCGGCGCGCTGGCGGAGCTCATCCGCCATGTGATGACGAAGGATTATCCGACGATGGAGTTGAACGATGTGCGCGTGCTGCTGCTCGAAGCGGGAGGCAGTGTCATGCCCGCGTATCCTGACGAATTGCGCAAGGCTACATTCGACCTTCTGCGTTCCAAGCGCGTAGAGATCATGCTGAATACAAAACTGATGGATTACAACGGCGAGGAGGTCACGCTCGCGGATGGGACGCGGATTCCCACCAGCACGCTGATCTGGACGGCCGGCGTGAGGGCGGCCGGGCTGGCGGACCGGCTGGGGGCGCGGCAGGCAGGCGCGGGTCGAATCGTGACCGAGGCGACCCTGCAGTTGCCCGGTCATCCCGAGGTCTTTGTCATCGGCGACGCGGCTTACGTCGAGAACGGCGGAGGTCAGCCCCTGCCCATGCTTTCGACGGTCGCGCTTCAGCAGGGAAAGGCGGCCGCGGAGAATCTGCTGCGAATCCTCCGCGGGACTTCGCCCGCGGCGTTTCATTACAAGGACCCTGGCCTGCTTGCCACCATCGGGCGGAACGCGGCT
Organism: Chloroflexota bacterium; assembly: GCA_037445635.1. Lineage (GTDB taxonomy): Bacteria > Chloroflexota > Anaerolineae > Anaerolineales > Villigracilaceae > JBFMCC01. The sequence continues at coordinate 45,482 of JBBIKC010000027.1, read as the reverse complement.
GTGGCGCGCATCTGGGGGCTGTCGTTCAGCGGATTCATCGCCTGGTTGATCTGGGTCTTCCTGCACATCTACCGGCTGATCGGATTCCGCAACCGGTTGCTGGTGCTGGTCAACTGGGCGTGGGATTACCTGTTCTACGAGAATCAGGTGAGGCTGATTACGAGGGAATAGGCGCGGTAGCCAACTCGCGATACACAAACCATTGACCCTTGCGGCGATTCACATCCTGCACGGCGCGGTCGTAGTAGATGTCGAAGACCTGCCCTGAATTCACGCGCACGCGGAAGTAGAAGCGGCCCACGTTCAACGAGCCGCGCGAGGCCGCGGCCGCGGCGTGTGCGGGCCGCATGTTGCGCGCCATTCGTCCGCGGCGGGTGAAGTCGCTCCACTGTGAGAGCATCTCGACAACGCGAAAGGCCTTCCCTTCCCAGATGAATCCATTGGGGCAATCGGGCGTTTTCTCACGCGCAGGCGGCGTGTCAAAGACGGGTTCGATGAGTTGATCGAAGAAGTGGATTGGCTTGAGTTCGGTCACGTCCTGATTTTAGCCGCGCCAAGCGATTCTCACCACCTGCGGTTGGGCGATGCGGAAGAAATCCTCGGACTTCATGAAAATAGAGCGGTCCAGCCGCCCGGCGTTGAAGACCACTTCCTCGTTTTCCCGAATCAACGGGTCAGCCAGGACCGGTAACTGGTCGTTGAACGAAAAGGGCGGGATGGCCCCGATGACGCACCCCGTCAACTCTTCGGCCTTCTCGCGCGGCGCGAACGCGGACTGCGTCCCGCCGAACAGGTCGCGCACCGCGTTCAGGTCAATGCGGCAGTCGCCGGGCACGTTGGCGAGGACGAAGCGGCTGTCCTTCTTACCGAAACGCACCATGACTACGATGGACTTGATGGCCTGGTCGGGGCGGTTGCCGCGGATCTTCGCGATGAACTCCGTGCGTCCCTCGGGTTCGTGTTCGACGACGCGGTAGACCGCTCCGTGTTCGTCGAGCAAAGCGCGCAGGCGTTCGTGGATGTCGCTCATCTTTTATTTGGGCGCGTACACTGCGTACCCGCGCGGCGGGGCGTAGAACTGGCCGCGTCCGGCGCTGTCTGTGCGCTGGTTTTGAGGCTGGTTCATATCGGCTTTGCTCCACCAGGCCACGGGGAAGAATTCCGCGTTCGGCCAGCGGGTGTGGACGCGCGCCCCGTCCCAGCGGTCGCCGCGGTTGTTGAGCACGTACACCAGTCCGCGCTGGTCGCCGAATCCCGTGCGCTGCATCAGGTACAGGTCGCGGTCCAGGTAGATCGTCTCGGACGCGCCGCCGGCGTAGGTCTCGTGGGCGCGCACCAGCGCGGCGATCCCGTTGGGCGTACCTTCCAGCGCGAGTCCGAAATTGTAGTAATCCTTCCAGAACACGCACGGGTAGCCCTCGTGCGTCAGGATGTACGAGTAGGCCAGCAGTTTGTCGTTGATGATGGGGCGGCCCTCGTCGCGCAGGTCGTGGTTCTCCACGAAAGTCACGGTGGTCTGCGGCTGTTTCTTCAGCACGGTGTCCCAACTGGCGAAGGTCTCGAGGCTGAAGCCGTACTGGTCGCACAGACTCTTGAGCATCTCGCGCAGAGGGAAATCGAAGGCGTCCACGGGATTCGAGTTGGAGAAGTTGGCCAGGTTCACCCAGCCCTCGATGGCGTGGGCGCTGTCCCAGAACTCGGCCACGCCGTATGGTTTGACGTACTGTCCGCCGCGCATGTAGCGATATTCCTGAATGGCTGTGATGGTGTTGGCGCTATAGCCTTTGACGAAGTCGTAGCGGAAGCCGTCGAAGCCGACCTCCTCGATCAGCCAGCGCGCCAGTTTCAAAATCTCGGCGTACACGGCCGGGTTGCGGTGCGAGAGGTCGGGCATGTCGCCGAAGGTCATTTCGTCCCAACTCTCGTACATGTTCGGGTGGAACGACTCCCAGTTGCGCGGAAACTTTCCGCTCTTTGGATTGAACAGAGTCCAACGCGACTGACCGCTGATGGGATTGACCTCCTGCGCGTCCGCGCCGTTGTTGTGGTTGATGACCATGTCGGCGATCAGACTCAGCCCGTGGCTGTGCGCCGTTTCGATGAGTTGACTTAGTTCCGCGCGCGTCCCGAACCACGTCGGGACGCCGCCCTTCTGGTCGAACTCGCCGAGATCGTAGTAATCGTAGGGATCGTAGCCCATGGAGGGTCCGAAGATATTCCCCGCCTTGTGCACCGGCGGCAGCCACAGCGACGTAAAACCCGCGGCCGCCAGCGCGGGGACCTTCTCGCGCACGTAATTCCACCACTGGAATTCCTTCTTATCCTCGCGCGGACAATCCCAGTGGAAGGCTTGCATCATCACGCCCATATTGTTGCTCCTCAAAAAGTTGGAGCAATTTTACTCGCAAATGGGGGAAGAAAATGACCGAAAGTCTCCGATGCGTTGTGGCAGACACCTTCCCACGATTGCGCTTGCCTGTTGGGCTGAACTGTTGTATAGTTGCCGCAAGGGAATGCCTGCATGAATTTTGAATGGGATCCACGCAAAGCACAGGTTAACCTGCGCAAGCATGGCGTGTCGTTCCTGGAAGCGGGCACAGTCTTTGGCGATGACTTGGCAATTACTGTTCCTGACCCTGATCATTCCGATGTTGAAGATCGTTACATTACGATTGGACGGTCAAGCCACGGCAGGCTGTTGATCGTGGCCCATACAGATCGCGATAACCACATCCTTATTATCAGTACCCGTGAATTGACCCCGCGAGCGAAAAGCCTATGAAGAAGAAAACCAATAAATCCAACGATGAGCTGCGCCCCGAATATGATATGAAAACCCTGCTCAAGGGCGGCGTGCGCGGAAAGTATGTAAAGAAATGCCGCGAAGGGGCAAATCTCGTTCTTCTGGCGCCAGACGTGGCCAAGGCCTTTCCAAATGAGAAGGCTGTCAATGAGGCGTTGAGACTGGTCATCAAATTGAACAAAGTGCAGAATCACGCTGCAAGACAATAGTGGTACTCGGGGAAATCGTGTTTGTCTCCCTCCTGTACGAAACGTCCTATTCTGTCAGTTCTATCGCCACCGGCAGAGCCGTCCGCGCCCACTCGCTTAACTTACGGCCTTCGCGCCAGCCCTGATACTTCGCAGCTAGTAATCGCCGCGCCAGCGCGTCTTCCTTCTCGTCGCTGACCATCCGCGTCTGAGCTGTGAACGTATGCTTCGCAATCCTCACCGTGACCGTCGGATCCGCGCGCATGTTCTTCACCCAGTCCGAACGGTCGCCGCCGCCGGAGAGGAGATAGAGCGTGCTTCTCTGCATCCCAAACCAGATTTCGATCTCGTGCGGCTTACCGGTGATCCGTCCTGTTGTGGTCACATAACAATATTCTTCTTTTGCCAGGCGCGCCAATAGGGCGGCGAAATCTTCTTGTGTCATGTCACCTCTAGGGTCTGTATGCAAAATACTTTTGAAGGTGGTCGAGTAGGCGGCGGGGTCTCGGTACGCCCTTACGGGCTACTCGACCGCCGCCGTATCGAGACCACAGACTGAATTTGCATACACACCCTAAAATAAAAACGCGAGGCGCAGGGACTCACCCCTGCGCCTGTTACCTACTCTCCGTCCTGATGATACTTGAAGGACAACTTGATCTTGGCGCGGTACTGTGCGATCTTGCCGTCCTCGATCTGCATATCCAACTGGACGACTTCGGCGATGCGCAGATCGGTCAGGCTTTTACCGGCGGTCACGACCGCAGCCGCGGCGGCCTTCTCCCACGATTCCGTGCTGGTGCCGACCAATTCGATGACCTTGTAGACGCTCTCAGCCATTGGATGCTCCTTTCGCGAGGAAAACGGATTGACAATAAGAGTATAGCATGGCTTTCAAGCGTATGGCTCTATGCTTTCACCAGCCTCGCGAACAGAACTCCCGCCAGAAGCGCCATCGCCGCGCCGAAGGCGAACGGGGCGGACGCGCCAAAGCCGGTCCACGCGCCGATGCCCTGCCACAATATGCCTGCGATCAACGAGGCGGGCAGCGCGGTGAGTCCCACGGCGGCGGCATACAGGCCATACGCCGTCCCGCGCATGGACTCGGGGACGAGATCCGCGATCAGCGCTTTGGCGACTCCTTCGGTGGCCGCGTAGTAGATTCCGTACAGACCGAACAGCGCCCACACATGCCAGCCCGTCTGCGAGAATGCGAACCCGAGGTAGACCAATCCGTATGCCAGCCAGCCGAAGAGGATGAGTCGCCTTCTGCCAATCTTGTCCGAGAGCGCGCCGAGGGGACCCGCGAGAACGGCGTAGATGAAGTTGAACGTCATCACCATCAACATCACTTGTAACACGTTCAGCCCGCGCTCCTGGCCGCGCAGCACGATGAACGAGTCGGACGAGTTGCCGAGGGTGAAGAGAACGATGATGACGAGGAAGGTTTTAAAGCGGCTGTCGAATCCTTTGAGGGAGAGAGTCGGCCGCGCGGACGGATTCGCTTTGGCAACATCTTTCGCGCCGAGGGCAAGGACGAGAACCGCAAGGACGGCGGGGATGATACTGACGAGGATCGCCAGTTGGAACGTGGAGCGCGTGAGCAGGTCCGCCTGGGATTGGGTGAGGCCCACGATGGCCGCGGCCGCCCCAAGTCCGAGAAAGGCGCCGAGGGTGTCGCCCGCGCGGTGGAGTCCGAAGGCGAGTCCGCGCTGATTCGAATCAATCGAATCAGCAACGAGCGCGTCGCGCGGCGCGGTGCGAATCCCCTTGCCGACGCGGTCCGCAAAACGGACGCCGAGCACCCAGCCCCACGCGTTGGCGATGTAAAGGAATGGCTTGGCGATGGTCGAGAGCGCGTAGCCTGCGACAGTGAGCCACTTGCGTTTGCCGAGTTTGTCGCTGAGCGCGCCCGAATAGATTTTCAACAGGCTGGCGGTGGTCTCGGCGACGCCGTCAATCAGGCCGATGATCGCGGTGCGGACGCCGAGAACGTTGGCGAGGAAGAGCGGCACGAGGTAGACGATCATCTCGGAGGAGATGTCGGTGAGGAGGGATGTAGCGGTGACGATCCACACGTTGCGGGGGAGTTTTTTGAGGGAGGGGGTTTGCATGGGATTCCGATGGATTTAAGGTTTGACAAAATGCGCTGTGAATTTGAAGGCGTTGCCAAATTGGCGGTCGAAACGGAAACCCGCCTTCTCTGCCAGTTCCCGCGCGCGGGCTGGGCTTTGATAGTGCGGGTCGAACATGATCTCCGAGATCGAGAGAATTCCGCCAGGCTTGAGCGCGGCGCAAATTTCTTCGAGGGCTTGCAGTTGATTTGGAATCTCGCCGAGGACGGTGGTCAGGAAGGCGCGATCAAAAACGTTTTGTTCTCGAAAGATTCCCTCGCCGAGCGCGGCTTGCTGGAGCGTGACGTTTTGCAAGCCCGCGGCGTGCAGGCGGGCGCGGACGGTGGCGAGCATTTTTGGTTGGATGTCAACGCCCAGAACGCGTCCCTGGTCGCCGACGATGCGCGCCAGGGGGAGGGTCAATCGGCCTGTGCCGCAGCCCGCGTCGAGCGCGCTCATTCCCGCTTTCACTTCGGCGCGCGTGATTTGCAGGCTGGCTTCGCTGCCTGCAATGGGGTTGTCGAGCAGAAAGCCCAACCAACGCGGGCAGGGAAGGTGGCGGCGCTGGGAGGCAAATCGCCAGAAGAACCAGGCGAACGCGAGGACGAGGAGAGCGGCGACGAGGATGATGGGGAGAAGAGACATGGAGACTCCTTGCGAAATGAATTTCGCGTTACGAGATTTCGAGTTACGTGATTTCTTCCAACAGTTCCTGCGCTTTTTGTTTTCCCTCTGCGAGCGCGGCGCGGCCGGCTTTGGTGAGACGATAGTATTTGCGCGCCTTGCCTTCGACGACGCGCGATTCGCTGGTGAGCAGGTTGGACTCTTCCATTCCGTGCAGGATAGGGTAGAGCGTGCCAGGGCTGAGACGGTAGCCATGCCCGCTCAATTCTTCGATCAGCCACAGGCCGTAGACGGGTTCGCTTTGCGCGTGGTGGAGGATGTGCAGTTTGACAAAGCCAAGAAAGAGATCGCGGGGAAGTTTCATGTTTTCGCCTTTCGTTATCGGTTTTCGATAATATTATGACATAAAACAAATCCCCCGTCAAGCAGATTCTGTTCTCCGATGTTTGCGGAAAATCATTCCAAACACAAAGGACACCAAGGTCACGAAGGAATCTCGCGCGCGAAACGAGTCACAGGGCCTCCTTTGTGTCCGTAGTGTCCTTCGTGTTTATATCCCTTTTATTCTCCCCCACCATCATCGTCATCGCTGGCGATGCCTGGCTGTTCCACGCTGACGACATCGCCGTGGTAATTGACGATGATCTTGAATCCCAACATGCCGAGATAGGCACGCGCCTCTTCGGGCAGACCGACCTGCAACATCTGGTCGAACTGCTTGTCCATGTTTTTGATCTGGTTGGCAAGCGCCGCCACGCTGAAGGGATCGTCCTGCCCGATCATTTTCGCGGCCTGCTCGCTGACGAGGTCCTCGCTCCCCTTGATGAGTTCCTGCATTTGCGAGAGCACAGCTCGATCCACCTGCTCGGAGGGGATGTGACGCTTGAAGCCCGCGTCGTTCACGACGTAGCAGGGTTCGTCGCCGACGTAGGCGGTTTCCGCGGGACGGTTGGATTCATCGAACACTAAACCGGCAAAGAGATGTTTTTTCATAGTAGGAGATAGGGGATGCGGGATAGGGGATAGGCTGATGGTGATGGCTACCTTTTGCTGAGGTTGCCTTTGTGGGAGTTGAGGAGGTTGATAATAAGTGAGATGAGGTGGTCAATCACAGTATAACGATGTTCCAGCAAATCTGTTGGCAAAGCACAACGAGAGCGATAGTACCAACCTCTCGTTTCGCGGGCTTCACCAAGGCTGATTCGAATTATACGCACATAATCGGGTGTGCCAACGCCGCGGCCATAAGCCTCTTCCATATTGGCGCTGACGCTTCCCGAACTATGGATGATCTGCCCGATGTTGTGCTTGATGCGGAAATCCTTTTGCAGAAGGTCGCAATCCTCCAATACAAGGTCATAAAGATACAAAGCAACGCGATAGTAAAGTGATTCCCACAATGGGTCTTTCTTTACGTAACCGGGAACCGTCTTCTCCCAATTCTCAAATTTCACAAACTTCTCGTCCATGCCCTATCACCTATCTCCTATCACCTATCTCCTACCACCTATCACCTATCCCCTACCTCCTATCTCGCATCTCAACTGCTCTGCTTCCCCTCCACCACAGCCAGCAGGATGCCCGCCGCGATGGCCAGGCGCGGGTCAATGCGCCGCGAGACGGCCGCGTTCAGCTCAATTTCGAGTTCATAGCGGAAGAGGTTGAAGCGCTGACGCAGGTCGGCCACGCGCTCGTTGCCGAAAGTAATGTCATAATTTTGTGGCAGGAGCGATCCGAGCAGGAAGCGGCGCAGGAGCGCCAGCCCCATGCTGTCCTCGAACAGCAGGCCGAGAGGCTGGTCGTCCGCGTCGAGCACTTCCCATTCATCGCGCAGCATGGACTGCCATCCCTTGCGGCGCAACACACCAACTTTCTGATTGGCGGTTGCATCAATCACATCATACGCGGCCGAGAAGTCAATGATCTGGCGCGCCTTGATCACCAGCAATTCCTGCGCCTTGCTCTCGTCGGCGAAGACGCGGATGTCCTCGCGCAGGCGGAATATCTTCTGCTCGCTGAACATGAGCAGGTTTTCGTTCTGGTCGTATAAGCGGAACTTGCCGGTCAGCGCGAAGACCTGGCGTTTGAGCAGATAGTAATTCTGGCTGAATGCGGAATGCATGATTACTCCTGTGATGCGATTATATGGACAGTTGTGCCCTCTTTTGGCTTGTGCAAATATTCCGTTTCGGGCGGGACCGTGGGGCTGGTCCAGCGGTAGAGGAACTTCGCGGCGCTGTTGGGCAGGTTCACACAGCCGTGCGAGCGCGGCTTGCCGAAATCGTTGTGCCAGTACGTGCCGTGCAGGGCGTGTCCGAGCCCGGTGAAGAAACTGACCCACGGCACGCCGGGCAGGTCGTAGATATTCAATTCTTCGTCGCCCTGGTTGGTCATGTGAATGGACGGGCCTTTGTGATAGGTCTGGAAATCGCCGAGCGGGGTGCGCGTCCCTTTGACGCCGCTGGCACAGCGCGAGTGCAGGACGAGCCTCTCGCCCTCGAAGGCGGTGACGGTCTGTGTGGCCAGGTCCACATGGATGGATTTCAGGGCGTCGGGGACGTCCGGGGAGAGCCGCGTCAGTTCCACATCCGGGACGAGGCGCATTTCCGAGGCGTTGACGTAAAAGTACAAGCGCAGAACTTTGTCGTAAATTTTGTACCAGACACTGCCGTCGTCCTCGTTCACCGCCACGTCCGTAACCCAGTGCGTGCTTCCGTAATACAGGCGCATACTGCGCTTCGAGTTGATGGATGCGGCGCGGCGCGTGTCGAGGAACGGGACAGTCACTTCGCCGAGCATTTTGGAGCGCGCCAATTTGGTTTGCGGAGTCTGCGGGATGGTCTTGACCGGTTGGAGCCAGCCCGAATATGTGAACCCGTCCGCGAGGCGGTACCAGACGCGGTTGTAGGTGCCCTCGCCGATGGTAAGGAATTTTATATCCACGACGGCATCCCGGCCAAGCAGGGCGGTTTGGCCGGCCGAGAAGGCGGGCTGATCGTAGACCGGTACGCCGCTGAAGGTGGCGCGTCCCTGCTGAGGCGGGGCGGCGAGGACCTCGTCCACGCGCTGACTTGCGAGGAACAGGCCGAACAGGCCGGCACCGGTCAGTTTGAGGAAATCGCGGCGCGTGAGACCATTAAGGGACGACATCGTGGAATGATTCTAACGCGAAAGGCGCGAATATGCTAAGCGCGCTTCCCTGCGCACGTGCATACCTGTGCACCTTTTCCGTGTATACTTATCCCATGCTCCTCGCCATTGACCTCGGCAATACCAACCTGACTATCGGCCTCTATGAAGGCGAAACGCTCGTCCATCATTGGCGACTGGCCACCGAGGACGCGCGCATGCCCGACGAATACGGCCTGCAATTTCTCGGCCTGCTCACGCACATCGGCAAGACCCCCGCCGACCTGACGGGAATCTGCCTCGCCTCGGTCGTTCCGCCGCTGACCGGGCGCGTCGCGCAGGCCTGCCGCCAGTACCTCAAACGCGAGCCGCTCATCGTGGATGCAGGCGTGAAGACGGGAATCAAAATCCGTTATGAAGACCCGCGCGCGGTCGGCGCGGACCGCGTCGCCGACGCGGTCGCGGTCCACACGCTGTACGGAGGCCCCGCCTGCGTCGTGGATTTCGGCACAGCCACCACCTTCAACGCCGTCACTGCCGACGGTCAATATCTCGGCGGCGCCATCACCGCGGGCATCAATCTCGCCGCGGAGGCCCTCTTCCACCGCGCCGCCAAACTCGCCCGCGTTGACATCCAGCGCCCGCCGTCGGTCATCGGCCGCAACACCGTCCACGCCATGCAGTCGGGTCTTTTATTCGGCTACGTTTCGATGGTCGAAGGCATGGTCGCCCGCTTCCGCGCCGAACTCGGCGGCGACATGAAGGTCATCGCCACGGGCGGACTCGCCGAGATCGTCGCGAAGGAAACCGACGTAATAGATGTCATAGCTCCGTGGCTCACGCTCGACGGCTTGCGGATTATTTGGGAACTCAACCAATAATCTTCACCATGGAGATCGCGGAGCACACAGAGAGCAACAAAAAAACTCCGTGCTCGTTGTGGCAAAACAAATGGGGTACAATGCGCCGATTCCCATGAAGACAAAACTCCCGCTTCTCTTCCTGACCCTGGCGCTGCTCCTCAGCGGATGCAACGGATTCGCGCCCGCGACTCCCGCCCCCGCCTCTCACCCGGTGGAGGCGGAGCCGTCTCTGCCCCCCACCGGACCCGCCGCCGTTACCCCAACGTTCACATCCACCCCAACCTTCACCCCCCAACCCACGCCCACCTCGACGCGCGTCGCCCAGGGACCGGGACTGGTCACTGTCCCCATTCTCCTCTACCATCACATCCAGTCCACAGACTATTTCAGCCGCTACCGCGTCCCGCCCGAACGATTCGAGCAACAGATGAAACTGCTCCACGACTGGGGCTACGAGACCATCACCACTGAACTGCTGGTCAAGGCCATCACCGAGGGCGCGGACCTGCCGCCGCGCCCCATCCTCATCACCTTCGACGACGGCGACGTGGATGTGTACGAAAACGCCTTTCCCATCATGGAAAAGTACGGTTTCAAGGGCGTGTTCTACCTGGTCAGCAACTTCGTCGGCCAGCCGAATTACATCTCGGTCGAACAGGTGCAGGAGATGGCCGCCGCGGGCTGGGAGATCGGCAGTCACAGCATGAATCATACCGACTTGGTGAAATCGCCCGATAACCAGCGCGCCGAGATCGTCGAATCGAAAGAGCAGTTGGAGTCCCTGCTTGGCGTGCCCGTGCGCACCTTTGCCTATCCCTTCGGCAAGGCAGGCAGAGCAACCGTGGATTACGTCCATTTTGCAGGCTACATCGCCGCCATGGGGCTGGGTTACACTGCCGAACAGGGCCAGGGCAATCTGTTCTTCCTGCAACGCTGGGAGGTGCAAAGCAATTTCGATATGAAAGCCTTCATCGGTTATCTGCCCTGGGACGGCGACCCTGCCTATATCCCGACGGATGTGCCTCCTGCGACTCCCGTTCCCGGTATCACGCCAACCGAAAGCGGCACACTGGTCCCATAAGGGAACTTATTCATCGGGCGGAGAGTCGTTCGAGGAAAAGGAGGCAACATGTTTCGGATTCTCCTCTCCCTGCTCGTTTTGCTTCCCACTGCCTGCGCGCCGTTGACCGCGCCCGCGCCGACCGGCAGCGGCATCGAGGGACAGGTCTTCATCGGACCGACCTGCCCCGTCGTGCAGGCGGGCCAAGAATGTCCCGACCAGCCGTATCAGGCCGTTTTAACGGTCAACAGCCTCGACGGTCGGAAAGTGACGGAGTTCCAAACCGATGGGGAGGGGCGCTTCCGGATCAGCCTCGCCCCGGGCGAATATATCCTGCATCCCGAATCTCCCGAGGGAATGCCTCTTCCCTTCGCCGCAGAGCAGACCTTCACAGTCCTGCCCGGGCAATTTACTCACATCACCGTGACGTACGACAGCGGCATCCGTTGAAAGCCGGCCCTTGACACTCCATTTGTTTTGCAGATAATAAAGTCCAACAGGCGAGCCAATCAAAAAGGCTGTGACAGAGGAAAGTAGACTGGCGGACGCCGCCAGAGAGGCGCAAGGCAAGGCTGAAACCTGCGCCCGGTCGAACCCAGTCGAAGTTCCCTCTCGAGCCGTTCGGGTGAACGTACCGCAAGATTCATCTTGCGCAAAATAAATTTTGCAGTACAAGTAGTCCAAACCGTGACTCCGACGTTAGAAGGAGAGCCGATGTTGGTCGGCGTAAAGCGAATCACACTTACGTGATTAACTTGGGTGGTACCGCGGGAACCGTCTCCCGTCCCATTGGTGGACGGGAGTTCTTGTTTTCAAGACCGATACTCGACAAACGATATTCGATAATTCGATTCGAATATCGAGTATCGAATTATCGAAGTTCGAATATCGAATCTACGGAGGCACGAATGCAAGATCAATTGAACGATATCGAAAAATCTGCGCTGGACGCGCTCGCTTCGGCCTTGACCGAGGAGGCGCTTCAGGCGTGGAAGATTGCCCAACTCGGGCGGAGTTCCCCCCTGATGCAGGTCTTTGCAGGGCTGGGGAAACTTTCGAAGGAGGAGAGGCCTGCGGTCGGTCAGGCGGCGAACCGAGTGAAGGCCGCGCTCGAGGCGGCTCTCGCGGCGCGCGAGACGGAGATCAAGGCCGCGGCGCTGGCAAGGTCGCTCGAGGAGGACGCGCTCGACGTCACATTGCCGGGGCGGCGGGTCAACGTCGGGCGTCTGCATCCGTCCACCCAGCAGTTGCGCCGCGTGCTGGACATCCTGAAGGAGATGGGCTTTCAGGTGTACACCTCGCGCGAGGTGGAGACGGACGAATATAACTTCCAGTTGTTGAATTTCCCGCCGCACCATCCCGCGCGGGAGATGCAGGACTCGTTTTACGTTGAAGCCGAGGGAAGGGGAGACAACCCCATTTTGCTTCGCACGCAGACCTCGCCCGGGCAGATCCGCGCCATGCGCGAGTTCGCCGCGACCAATCCGCAGAACCCGCCGCCGATCCGCATTGCGCTGCCGGGCATGTGCTTCCGCTATGAGCAGATCACGGCGCGCTCCGAGATGCAGTTCAACCAGGTGGAGGGACTCGCCGTGGGCGAGGGCATCACCTTCGCCGACCTGAAAGGGACGCTGAGCGATTTCGCGCGGCGCATGTTCGGGCAAAATGCCCGCACGCGTTTCCGCGCCGACCACTTCCCGTTCACCGAGCCTTCCGCCGAGATGGACGTGGAATGTTTCGTCTGCGGCGGAAAGGGATGCTCGGTCTGCAAGCGTTCGGGCTGGCTGGAGATTCTCGGATGCGGCATGGTGCATCCTGTGGTGCTGCAAAACGGCGGCTACGACCCGAAGCGTTATTCCGGCTTCGCCTGGGGCATGGGTCCCGAGCGACAGTTGATGCTGCGCTACAAGATTGACGACATCCGTTATTTCTGGGGGAACGATGTCAGATTCTTGGGGCAGTTTTAGGAACGATAATTCGATACTCGATACTCGATATTCGATACTCGATACTCGATACTCGATATTCGATACTCGATACTCGATATTCGGTGTCAAGGAGAAGAAAATGAGCGTGAGCGGATTGGAAAAATTGGATGCCTGGTGCAAGGCGCGCGACTTTGCTGTACGTATCAACAAAGTTGTTTTACCTTTGTTGCCATTGGAAGAAAAATACGCGCTTTCCCAACAAATGCGGCGCTCTTCGCAAAGCATCCCTGCCAATATCGCCGAAGGACACGGACGATTCTACTTTCAGGATAATGTACGGTTTTGCTACATCGCTCGCGGTTCATTGGAAGAAACCCTCAGCCATATCGTTTACGCGAACAGAGTTGGTTACCTGCCCGATGAACTTTACAAAAACCTGGTTGTTGATGGAGAAAACCTGAATCGTCTCATCAATGGTTATATCGGTTTCCTGAAAAAGAGCAAACAGGGAGCCAACGAGCCAGGCGCGAACTACATTATCCGCGAAGCGGCTTCTGACTACATTGTTGAAGATAACGCATTACCATTGTCAGACTCGAATATCGAATAACGAATATCGAATATCGAATAACGAATATCGAACTCCGAAGGAATTATTATGAAACTACCAATCTCCTGGCTAAAAGATTTCGTTGACATTGACGATCTCCCCGTCGAAGACATCGCGCGCGTATTCACCTTCGGCGGACTGGAAGTGGAGGAGATCCGCTACGCGGGCCTCCCCATGCCGAAGGAGAACGCCGCAAATGAATTCAAAACTTCGGGTATCGGCTGGGACCGCGACAAGATCGTGGTGGCCGAGATCCGCGAAGTGAAGCCGCATCCCAACGCGGACCGTCTGACGCTTCTCGATCTCTTCGACGGGATGCAGGAGCAAGTCGTCCTGACGGGCGCGCCAAACATCTTCCACCTGAAAGGGACGGGCAAACTCGCAAAGCCGATCAAGGTCGCGTACGCGAAGGAAGGCGCGACGATCTACGACGGCCACGCCGAGGGACTCGTCCTCACCACCCTCAAGCGCGCCAAGATCCGCGGCGTGGAATCCTACTCGATGGTCTGCTCGGAGAAGGAACTGGGCATCAGCGAGGAACACGAGGGCATCATCCTGCTCGATGACGACGCGCCCGTTGGGACTCCGCTCGTGGATTACATGGGCGACGCGGTGCTGGACGTGAAAATCAACCCGAACATGGCGCGCAACGCGAATGTGTACGGACTCGCTCGCGAACTCGCCGCCATGACGGGACGAAAGATGCGTACACAGGTAGACATGTACACAGGTACACAGGTGGGAGAGTTTGCGGAGATCGAGATTACCGATCCGCAGTTGAACCCGCGCTTCGTGCTTGGATTGATTCGCGGCGTGGAGATACGCCCCAGTCCCTACTGGGTGCAGCGCAGACTCCGGCTGGCGGGCGTGCGTCCCATCAACAACATCGTGGACGCGACCAACTACGCCATGCTCGAACTCGGCGAACCGTTGCACGCATTCGATTACGATGTGCTAAAGAAACGCGCGGGGAAGAAGCAAGTCAAAATCATCACCCGCGCCGCGCAGGACGGCGAGAAACTCGTCACGCTCGATAACGTGGAACGCACGCTCTCCTCGATCAACGTCCTTGTGTGCGACGAGAAGGGACCTCTCTCCATCGCGGGCGTGATGGGCGGCGCGGAAAGCGAAGTGTCCGAGAACACAAAAACCATCCTGCTCGAAGGCGCGGCCTGGAACTTCATCAACATCCGCCGCACGGCCAAACAGCACAACCTGCCCTCCGAAGCCTCGTTCCGATTCTCGCGCGGCGTCCATCCCGCGCTCGCGGAGACGGGCGTCCGCCGCGGCCTGCAACTCATGGCCGAATGGTCGGGCGGCAAAATCGAAGCGGGCCTGGTGGACAGCTATCCCCTCCCGCCGAAAGAATCGGTCGTGGAAATTTCGCCGCGCGATGTCAAACGCATCCTCGGCATCGAACTTTCCGCGCAGGAAATCGCATCGTTGCTCGAACGGCTCGAATTTAAATGCGATATTCGAGAGACGATACTCGATACTCGAAAATCGAACAACGAATTATCGAACATCGAATTATCGAATATCGAATTATCGAATATCGAATTATCGAACATCGAATATCGAATATCAGTCACCGCTCCCCCCCATCGCCTCGACATCGGCGAAGGCATCGTCGGCGTGGCTGACCTGATGGAAGAAATCGCGCGGCTGTACGGCTTCGACCGCATTCCCGAAACGCGGCTCGCCGACCCGCTTCCGCCTCAAATTGGAAATCCCGCCTTCGAGTGGGAGGAACGCGTTCGCGATCTCCTCGTCCGCCTCGGCTTGCAGGAAGTCGTCACCTATCGCATGACCTCGCCCGAACGCGAAGGCCGCCTCGCCGCGCACGACGACTACGCGCGCATCGCCAACCCCATCACGCCCGAGCGTAACGTCTTGCGCCGCAGTCTGCTGGCCTCCGTGCTGGATGCCGCGGAGAAAAACGCGCGCGCCGAAACGCTCGAACTGTTCGAGCTCGGCCCCGTCTTCGAGCCTGTCAAAAATGATTTGCCGCGCGAACTGCCGCGTCTCGCCATCGTGATGACCGGCCTGCGGATCGCCTCCGCGTGGGACGTGAAAGACTCCCCCGCGCTGGACTTCTACGACCTGAAAGGACGCATCGAACTCCTTTTGGCGGGACTCGGTTTCGAGGACGTTTCCTACGCCCCAACCGACTCCGCCGCGTTCCTGCACCCCGGCAAAGCCGCGCAAGTGACCGTGAACGGACAGGTCGTGGGCGTCTTCGGCGAACTGCATCCGCTGACGAAGGAAAAATACGAAGTGGGCGCGCGTCCCGTCCTAGTGGCGGAATTCGACATCGAGACTCTGCGCTCGTTGAACCCCGCCTATGGAATCGTTCCTGTCCCCGAGTTTCCGCCCATCTATGAAGATATCGCCGTCATCGTGGACGAATCGGTGGCCGCGGCGCGCGTCGAAGGCCTCATCCGCCAGACGGGAGGCCGAAGCGTGACCGACGTCCGCCTGTTCGACGTCTATCGCGGAGATCAAATCGGCAAGGGCAAGAAATCGCTGGCGTACAGTCTGACGTATCAAGCCGCCGACAAAACGATGACCGACGCCGAAGCCGCCGCGATCCGCAACAAGATCGTGAAACGGCTGGAGCATGAGGTCGGCGCGAAGTTGAGGAGTTGACAGTACGGATGGGGCACATCCACTTGTTGCGCTTCACGACAGCCGCCGGTATACTTGGAAAAATCACTTCGCCAGAGGAGAATGTGAAATGAACAGAAACACCAGCATGATTATCACCATCGTCACTGCCCTGTTATGCGGCTGCTGCGCCCTGTTTGCCTGCATCATGGGATTCGGCGCCATCACGGGCAACGGCACCATCACCATAGGCGACACCGTTCAACGGATGCCGCCCACGTACGGTTATGTGTTCCTATGCCTGTCGGTGATCTCAATCATTGTGCCGGTCATCGTTGGCTTCGTCACGTTACGCAGGAAGCCCGAGGCGCCGGTCAGTAACGAACCGCTTCCTCCGGCTTCATGAGCCTTGACAAAACAAAATCGGGCGGACCTAGGTCCGCCCGATTTGATTCCACGCCTCAATTTGCGGTTACCTTACTTCGATCCTCAGGCTGAATGTACAGAAGACCGTACCCCTCCGCAGGCCCCAGGTGGTGGTGTACGAACCGGCATTGGCCGGTGCGATCATATCCACCGTCAGCGTCACACCGTCATTCACCGCGACAGTGATCGGCAGATCGTACGCCTTGGTCTTATGGATTTTGGCGCCGCTGACGTAGATATAGTCCACACTGTTGCGGTCCCAGACCCTGGTGCCTGTGTTCTTCACGGTCCACTTTGCATCGAAATCCGTCTGCGGGGCCATGATTGTGCCGTTGGCGGGACTCAGCGAAGTAAGATCGCAGTCATAGTCTCCACCCGGGCTGGTATCCACAACGGAGGTCGGCTCAGGAGTGAAGGTGAAGGTCGGCAGTCGGAATATGACCGTGACGGTTGGCGTAGGCGTCTCTGTGGGTGTGCGGCTGGGGGTGGGCGTTTCACTCGCCGTGGGTGTAGCGGATGGAAGAAAGACGGCAGTCTGGGACGCGGCCGCGTTGGCGGTCGCGGCGATGATCGTTTCCACCGAGCCGGGGCCCTGGGTTGGAAGAGGCGCCGTCAAAGGCAGGGTCGGCGCGCAGGCCAGCGTAAGCGCGACGACCACAACCCCCAAGAACAGGCGAAACCGCGTGGATTTCATCGTCCACCTCCCCGAAGGCAAGCACACTGCGCTCCTCGATTAATTCTGTCCCGGCGGCCAGATCACGCGGATGGCGACGTAGGGTGTGCAGAAATGGGTTCCGTGATTGAGCGACCAGGTCATGACGAAGACCTTGCCGCTTTCCTTCTTCTGGATAGCGGGAGCAATGATCTCGACCATGATCGTGATGGTTTCACCCGGCTTGACAGTCTGCCCGATCTTCATGTCGGCAGTAGGCGACATGTCGGTACCATCGATGTATTCAAAGTCCCAGGTCGCTTCCCAGGTGACGGTGCCGGTATTCTTGATGGTCCATTTTTTATCGAAGGAGTCGCCCGGTTTGAATTCGGCGCCGTCGTAAGGCTTTTCGTCCACCACCGTACAGGAATACGCGCTGGTCGAGTTGCCCCCGCCGCCTCCGCCTCCGCCGCCCCCGCCACCGCCTGGCACGATCACGAACGGCGTCGGCGAGGCCAGCAGCGGTGCGGTTGGAAGAACGAACGGCGTGTTCGTGGCCTCGGGCGTTGACGTCGGTGTAGGCGTGAAGGCCGCCTCGGCCGCGGCCGTCGCCGCGTCGCCCGCCTCGATTGTCATCGCGACCGACGTCTCGATCTGCGACTGAATCTCCTCCGGGCTCTGGGTCGGCTGGGCCGGTGCGCAGGCCGCCAGCATCAAAGTCAACGCGACAAGGGCATAAACCGCTCGGGTTATTTTCGAAAACATATCACTCTCCTTCGTCTAGTGTTCATCTGCTGAATGGACGGCCCATTCCAGCAGAACCGCGGGTCACTTTTCCTCGCCCGGTCCAATTCCCAGCGGCTGCCATTTCTTCTCGTCCTTCAGGCGGTGTTGAATGCCCTGACGGTCGTGAATCTCGTCGAAGCCTTCCGGCTTGATGAACATCTGCTCGCCGTCGAGCAGGCCATGGATGCCGGTCTGGCCGGGCTCCGGGCGCTTCTCGCCCTTGAACTTCGCCGCGTCGCTGGGGAGATAATCGGTTGGTTCCTCGTAGGTGGTCACGTAACCTTCGTAATTTCGCAGGACAATTTTATGGTCGGACATGCTCAACAGGTAGTTTGGCATGACCGGGATCTTGCCGCCGCCGCCCGGCGCGTCGATGATATATAGCGGGACCGCGTAGCCGGAGGTATGTCCGCGCAAACCTTCCATGATCTCGATGCCTTTGGCAACCGGCGTGCGGAAGTGGCCCGCGCCTTCGACCAGGTCGCATTGATAGAGGTAGTACGGGCGCACGCGGATGCGCACCAAATCCTGCACCAGTTTGCGCTGGACGTGGACGTTGTCGTTGATGCCGGCCAGCAGGACGGACTGGTTGCCCAGCGGAATACCTGCCCGCGTAAGACGGTCGCAAGCCTCTTCGAGTTCCTTCGTGATCTCGTTCGAATGGTTGACGTGGATGTTCATCCACAGCGGATGGTACTTTGCCAGCATGTCGCACAGTTCCTGCGTAACGCGCATGGGCATGAAGACCGGCACGCGCGAGCCGATGCGCACGATCTCGATATGCGGAATCTCGCGCAGACGGCTGAGAATCTCTTCCAGGATCTTGGGCGCCAGCACCAGCGGGTCGCCGCCGGAGAGCAGGACATCGCGCACCTGCGGCGTGCGCTTGAGATATTCAATCTGCATCTCGAACTCGGCGCGCGAGAACGTCTGGCCGGGATCGCCCACGATGCGCGAGCGCGTGCAGTAACGGCAGTACGAGGCGCACTGGGTCGTCACCAGCATGAGCACCCTGTCGGGATACCGGTGGACCAGCCCCGGCACGGGCGAGTGGCGGTCTTCCGCCAGGGAGTCCTCCATCATGGCGGTGAAGGACTGCATCTCCTCGGCGCGCGGGATGATTTGCTTGCGAATCGGGTCGTCGGGATCGTTCGGGTCTATCAGGGAAATAAAGTAGGGCGTCACGTCCACGCGGAACAGGCCCTGCGTCTGAAGCGCCTTGCGCTCGGACTCTGTAAGTGGAAAGACCTTCTCGATCTCTTCGGCGGTGTTCAGGCGGTGGCTCAACTGCCAGCGCCAGTCGTTCCATTTTTCATTGGGCACATCAGCATAGATCGGCGCGCGTTTCGATACAAAGGGGATTGGCATGTTATTATCCTCCGGGAATGATTTCAGGGAATGCTAAAGGGGGCACGTACGAACGCCGCGGAGGGTCGTGATCGGGCCGGAAGAAGCCAGCCGGGGAACGACGGGGTTCCATCATAAAAGGTATTGTAAAAGCAAAGTTGGGGCGGGTCAATGTCCGATTCCAGCGCGGGCGGGGTAGTACAATGGGGGCAAACCGGAGGAGCCTTTCATGACCATCGAAGGCACACATGGACTGTGGGGCGACCTGCACCGCCCCGCTCTCCAGCCCGAACAAACGGATTTTTCCATTCTCGGCATTCCCTTCGACGGGCTGGCCAGCGCGCGCAAAGGCGCGGCGCTCGCCCCCAAGCGCATCCGCTTCTGGTCGCGGCATGTGACGCCGTTCAGCGAAGACCGGACGCGGCTGGCGGGGATGACCATCTGCGACCTGGGCGACATCCAAATAACCGATCCCGCGCGGGACTTCAGCCTGGTCGCCCAAAAAGTGGCAGGCCTCCCGAACATTCCCATCCTGCTCGGCGGCGATCACTCCGTGACGATTCCCATCTTCCAGGGCCAGCGCGAACGATACGCGGGGAAACGTCTCGGCGTGCTGTGGGTGGACGCGCATCCCGACCTGTGCGATGAGTTCGACGGCTCGCGTCTTTCTCACGCCTGTGTCCTGCGGCGCGGCATGGAATTCGGCATCCGCGCCGAGGATATTTGCATGGTCGGCCTGCGCTCGTGGGAGGATCAGGAGATTGACCTGATCGAGAACGGCGGATTGCACGTATTCACCGCCTCCGATGTGGCCGAACTGGGCATGAAATCCATCGCCGCGGATGTGCACCGAATCCTCTCGCGCTGCGACGCGATCCACATCTCTCTGGATATTGATTGCCTCGACCCGTCCGCCGCGCCGGGGACGGGCATCCCCGAATTCGGCGGCCTCACCAGCCGCGAGGTCCTGACCCTGATCAAATCTTTGCAGGGACTCCCCCTCGTCGGCCTAGACGTAGTCGAGGTCGCGCCGCCGCTCGATCCCTCCGAAGCGACCGTCTTCGCCGCGCTCAAGATCATCATGGAATTCATTGCCGTTGTGGCGCGAGGAAGGAAATAATCCAATGATACGGAAGAGTCCACTGAAAAAAGATCTTTAACCACAAAGGACACGAAGTACACGAAGGAATTCCGAAAGACACAATTCAGAATCTTGAAATTTGGCGTACGATCACTTCAAAAACCTTTGTGATCTTTGTGTCCTTCGTGTTTGGAAAAGGTTTTTACAGTAGAGTCACGGAATAAAAAAGAGACCAGGTTCCTTCGAGAAACCTGGTCTCTTTGTCTGCTTATGGTGTGCAGGCAAGAATAAAACTGGCACGTGGCGGTTTCAGGTCAGACTGCGGCGCGAGGATTTCAAATTCCTGATATCCGGAGAAGCTGGCAGACAGGGACCAATAGGTTGTGACGAGAAGAGGCTGAGAGGAATCCACCACCGCAAAATAGGGAGAAGCAAGCGCGCCGTCGCTACGCTTCCAGTTATAGACGATCACGCCGGGTCCGCTGGCGGTGACGGTAGCGGCAAAGTCAATGCGGGTGGCAACGCCCTCGGCGTTGACGCAGGCGCCCACGTATTGCTCGGGTGAGGCCTGCGCGGTAACCGAAGTGATGGCGAAAGGCGGCAGGCTGGGGTCCACATTGACCGTGACCTGCTGCCGGGCAGTCTGCGCTCCGCAGGTGGCGGTGAGGGTAAATGTGGTAGTCTCTTTGGGTTCGATTAAAACCCGCCCGCCGTTCGCGTCCACGACGCCGATCTCGGGGCTGATCTCCGCTTTATCCACGTTGGTGACCTGCCCCCATTCGAGCAGGACGATGGCGTTCGGTCCGACCGTTTCGGGCGTGGCCTTGAAGAACGACATCTGCGGCGCAACGGAGCAGCCGGGCCGCGTGTAAATGGTGGTGTTGATGATGGGGCCGAAGAACTCGCCGGAGGCCGTGCGCAATCGCCAGTGACCGACGTGAACGCCGGCGGTGGACGGCGCCTGCAATGGAACGCTCAGGTCCACCGTTGCGTTGGAAGCGGTGGCAGGGACGGGGATCGAATTGGGACCGGACATCTGCTCCTGTCCAATGAAAACCAGCGAGTAGCCGTCCCACGAGCAGGTGCCGGTGTTTTGAATGCGCCAGGTTTTTTCAAAAGGTGTGTTCACATCGAACATCGTTCCGTCGGGGACGGTCACGTCTTCCACGATCTCGGCGCGGTTGGTGCAGGCTTCGTCGGCAAAGGGGGATTGATAAGGTTCGGTGGAGTCGCCTTCGCGGTAATAGCCTGCCGCTTTGTAAATGTCAAACGGGTCGGCGCCGATGAGCGATTGGATGACCGCGCGCATTTGATTCATGCTGGTCGCGCCGTAGGCTTCGCTGTATCCGGCGCGGTCGAGGCGGTCGAGTTCGATCAATGTGGTGCGGAAGTCGGCGAGGGTGAAACCGTGTTGTTTGCAGAGCTGGTACAGCGGCCCGGCCGAATATTCGTAGACGAGGTCGCACAGGTCGAGGTAATGCGCATCGCTCGGCCCCAGGATGGCGGCATAATCGAGCGTGTTGACGTATTCCTCGGTGGAGTACTGGTGGCGGTTGAAGAAGAGCACATGGCCGTACTCATGGCCAACCACCCCCGCGCCGCCAAGGCGAATGGCCGTTTCGGGTGTGAGCGGATTTTGCGGGTCCACCTGAATTGGTCCGAAAGCGCCAGCCTCGCGGAAGGTGTCCGTTACATCCACATAGAGACAGATGAGCACATCATCGCGATTGTTTTCATAACTACCCGCCGAACCCCACTCCCCGGCGGGACGCGTGCAATCGGCATCGGTGACGAGGTGAATCTCAATCGGCTTGAATTCGTCCACAATATCCACACCCGCCACGCGGATCAGTTTTTGCAGGCGCACTTTGATCCCGGCGTAAATGGCGTAAATCAAACGTTCGTCCAGGCCGCACCCCTCCTGCGGGCAGACGAGGCGAAACGGGTCCGGCTCGGTGTGATAGACAAGGTAGGTGTTTCCGTAGATGTTTTGAACGCTGGAGGGGATGGGCGTGATGGGCGGCGGCGGGATGTAGGCCAATTGCTGGTGCAGATATTTCTGTCCCATTGAAACGATCGTGTCGACGGGAGGCGGGGCGGCTGTGGGCGGTTCGGTCGGCTCCGCAGTCGGGTCCACCACGGCGGTCTCTTCGGAAGCGGTTCCGCTCGGCATGGTGCAGGCCGAAAGCAGGAACGATACAACCAACAGCGCGATCAGTGAACGTTTCATATGCTCTCCTTTGGCAATTAGCAAAGACCCGTTTTCACGGCAATGAAAACGGGTCTTTGTGTTGGCGGGGAGGGAGGGATTCGAACCCTCGGCTGAGTTTAACCCCAGCACTCACTTAGCAGGCGAGCCCAATCGGCCTCTCTGGCACCTCCCCGGGTGCGTTTTCTATTTTACTCGAAGAATGACGAGCGGAGGGAGTGGGATTCGAACCCACGTGGACTTGCGCCCAACATGTTTTCAAGACATGCGCCTTCAGCCGCTCGGCCATCCCTCCGGGCGCGAGGATTTTACCATGATTCAGACCGGCGACGACGGACGGCAGACCGCTGCGCCCGCCGCCGTTCGCGATCCGCTGTCCACCGTCAAATCCCGACCATGCTTGGTATAATTCCAACCCTATGAAATACCACATCTGGACCGAAGGCTGTCAGATGAACGTGGCCGACTCACAGCGCGTCGGCTCGTCGCTGGAGCATTTGGGCTACTCATTTACCGATCGAGCCGAGGAAGCGGATGTTATCGTTCTAAACACCTGCGTCGTGCGCCAGTCCGCGGAAGATAAGGCCCTCGGCCGTCTTCATCAACTGCGCCCGCTCAAGGAAAAGAATCCCGACCTCATCATCAATCTGATGGGCTGTCTTGTGGGCGTGCGCGGCGCGGACAAACTGCGCCAGCGCCTGCCTTTCGTGGACGTGTTCTCGCCTCCCTCCGACCCCGGGCCGTTGATCTCGCACCTGACTCAGGGTGAAATCCATTCGCTGGAAAACGCCGAAACCGCGCGCCGCTTCCTGATGATGGACGAGGAACTAGTCCTGCCCGCGGCAGAGCGCGGCAGGCTCGTCAGCGCGCACGTGCCGGTTGTCTACGGCTGTTCGCACGCATGCACCTTCTGCATCATCCCCTACCAGCGCGGCGTCGAGCGCTCGCGCCCCGTCGGCGACATCGTGGCCGAAATCCGTTCGCTGGCGAGGCAGGGCGTCAAGGAGGTCACGCTTCTCGGTCAGATCGTGGACCGCTACGGCAGGGACATCCCCGACGGTCCGAATCTCGCGGGACTTCTGCGGCTCGTCCACGAGGTCGAGGGCATCGAGCGCATCCGCTTTCTCACCTCGCACCCCAACTACTTCGGCGACGATTTGCTCGATGCGATTGCCGAACTGCCGCGCGTCATGCCGCACATCGAATTGCCGATTCAGGCAGGCGACGATGAAGTTCTATCGAACATGAAACGCGGTTATACCCAGCAGGATTACCGCGACCTGGTCGCCAAAATCCGCGAGAAACTGCCCGACTGTTCCATCGCTACCGACATCATCGTCGGATTCCCCGGCGAGACAGAGGAACAATTCATGGAGACCTACCGCGTCCTCTCCGACCTGCGGCTGGATGTGGCCCACCTGGCGCGCTACTCCCCCCGCGAGGGAACCGTGGCCTCGCGCCGCATGGACGATAACGTCACCGACGAGGAAAAGATGCGCCGTTTCCGCCTGCTCGAAGAATTACAGGAACGGATCGTCGCCGAGATCAACCAGAAATATCTTGGTCAGACCGTTGAGGTCCTATTCGAGGAAAAGGTCAAAAATCGCTGGAAAGGCCGCACCCCCAACAACAAACTGGTCTTTGTTGAATCAGAAGACGACCTGCGCGGCCGTCTCCTCTCCGTCACCGTCACGTGGACGGGCCCCTGGTCCATGCAGGCCAGCCTGCAAAAACAGCCTGCACTGATTACTTTGTAAAAAAACTCCCGCCGCCGCGGGAGTTTCGAGGGTCATACGGACGAAAGGCTGTTATTGATCGAACTGAACGTATTTCCAATAATGGGGCCGAGCAGCAACAAAACAGCAAAGACAACAATAGCGACCAGAACGAGGATCAACGCATACTCGACCAGACCTTGTCCGCCTTGACCAAAGCGTTTCTTCAAACAGACCACCTCCTTTCATCAGGATTGCAATCACTCTAGCACAAGCCGGGCGGAAAAGCAACCAGCCGGGCCTTGCAATATCCTATCAAGAGGCTAACAGAATAATCGGGTGGATGCTCAAAGACAAAAAGCGCATCACCCGCAATCGAGGCATGAATCAAATCACAAGACTTGCCATTCGAGTCGGGACGTTTGGCCCGCCCCTGTTTGGGCTCGTCCTGCTAACGCTTACGATTATACAATACAATTTCCTGCGCGGCCTCGGCTGGGACCCTGTGACCGCGCCCACCTTCGACTGGCCTTCGGGCCTCTCCCTGGGCCGCTTCGGCTGGATCATGACCGGCGCCTTCGTCGTCAACGGCGTGATGATCGGCCTCTTCGCCTTCGGGCTCGGTCGGGCTTCGCCTGCCAGCGCGGCATCCCGCCTCGGCACGCTGCTCATGATTTTGGCGGGGCTTGCCATGTGCGGACTGGCCTTCACCACCGACCCGACCATCCGTTCCACGCCCGCCACCTGGCATGGGCGCATCCACGACGCCTCGTTCGTGGCCCTCGGCCTGACACTGTTTCCCTCCATGCTGGCGTTTGGGGCCGCGTTTCTTCGATCATCTGCGTGGCGGGGGCTGGGTACGTACACCTTTCTGACCGCCGCGCTGACTATTCCCACCTTTGCTTTGAAAGGAATCGCTTTCTACATTTTTCTCGCCGCGATCCTGACGTGGATGGTTGTCACCGCACGCTGGCTTGCGCGGGTAGTACAATAGCCCCATGAAGGAACTCCTCTACGGGCGCAATGCAGTAGATGAAACCCTTCGCGCCGGGCGCAGGGAGGCATTCCAGCTCCTCCTTGCCGAGGGTGTGCAGGAAAAGGGCCGCGTTGTCGAAATTATCAAACGGGCCAATGAGCGAAAAATAAAACTGGGCCGCGTGCCGCGCGCCCGCCTGGATAAGCTCAACGCCAACCACCAGGGCGTGGCGCTCGAGGTTGGCGGCTATCCATACGCAGATGTGACTGACATTCTCGAACTCGCGACCCGGAAAAAAGAACCGCCTTTCGTGCTTCTGCTCGATTCCCTGCAAGACCCGCAGAACTTCGGGACCCTGCTCCGCACGGCGGAGGCGGTGGGCGTGCATGGCGTGGTCATCCCGTTGGCGCGGACGGTGGAGGTCACGCCCGCGGTGGTCAACGCCTCGTCGGGTGCGAGCGAGCATCTGCTCATTGCACGATCCAACCTCGCGCAGGCGATTGAGTCGCTCAAAGACGCGGAAACGTGGATCGTCGGCCTCGACCAGTCCGGGGTCGCGGTGGAAGCGGGTTCGCGCCACTTGCGCGGCGCGCTGGGACTCGTGGTCGGTTCGGAAGGCGAAGGCCTGCACGAGTTGACGCGCAGGAAGTGCGACATCCTGCTCAAATTGCCGATGCGCGGACAAGTCGAATCGCTCAACGCCGCGGTCGCGGGATCGGTCGCGTTGTATCTGGCGTATTTGGCGAGGAAAACGTAGTACCGCAAGATTTATCTTGCCAGTGATGCAACATAAATGTTGCAGTACTAGAGTGACTATCAGACCAGGAGACTATTAGACTACATGACTACTTATCACTTTCCAAGAGGTTTTCTGTGGGGAACAGCCACATCGTCGCACCAGGTGGAGGGGAACAATACCAACAACAACTGGTGGAAGTGGGAGCAGGAAGGCCGCACGGACGGAAGGTCTGGCCTGGCCTGCGATTGGTGGGGCGGACGCTGGCGCGAGGACTTCGACCGCGCCGCGGAGGCGGGACAGAACGCGCACCGTCTCTCGGTGGAGTGGAGCCGCATCCAGCCCGCGCCCGACCGATGGGACGAGGACGCATTGGAGCACTACCGCGCCATGTTGCGCGGACTCAAAGAGCGCGGCATGACGCCCATGGTCACATTGCATCATTACACCGATCCGCTCTGGTTGGAGGAATTCGGCGCCCATTCGACAGGCTCAGGGCAAGGCTGGGAGACGGAGGCCGTCGTCCCGCTATTCGAGAAATTCGTCCGCAAGACGGTGGAAGCCTTGAAGGAATACTGTACACTGTGGTGCACCATCAATGAACCGAATGGGTATGCCGTCCTGGGCTTCACGTTAGCCATATATCCGCCGGGCAAAAAGGACATCAATCTGTCTTTCAAAGTCATGGAGAATCTCGTGCGCGCCCATGCGGCCGCGTATCATGCCATTCACGAGATACAGCCCGAAGCGCGCGTGGGAATCGCGCAGCATTACCGCGGCCTGACTCCCAATTCCATCTCGCCTTTGGATAAATGGGCGCGGAATATTCAATTTCATCTGCTCAATGCCATCATGCCGCTGGCGTTGAAAGACGGCATCCTGCGGCTCCCCTTCCGCCGCCTGCGCATTCCCGAGGCCGCCAACACGCAGGACTTTTTCGGGTTGAATTATTACACCCGCTATCGCGTGGCCTTCGACCCGCGCCTGCCCGGGCAACTCTTCGGCCGGCAATTCCTGCCGGATGATGCAGATGCTATCCGCGAGGGACACTTCCATATCGCCAACGACCCCGAAGGATTTTTTGAGGCCATTAAGTGGTCTGTCCGCACCTTTCCGAATACGCCCATCCTTATCACCGAGAACGGCGTGTACGACCGCGAAGACACGTTCCGCCGCCGCTACCTTGCGCAACATGTCCACCAGATGTGGCGCGCGGTCAACTTCAACTGGCCGATCAAGGGCTACTTCCACTGGTCGCTGGTGGATAACTTCGAGTGGGAGCGCGGCTGGACGCAGCGCTTCGGATTGTGGGAACTCGATCCCGAAACCCAAAAACGAACCAAACGCCCCAGCGCGGACCTGTACGCGGAGATCTGCAAAGAGAACGGGCTCTCGTCTGACATGGTGCAGAAGTATTGCCCCGAGGTGTTCGAGAAGTTATTCCCCGCTTAAACCAGCGAAAATAATAACAGCCTCCCGTTCGGGAGGCTGTTATTTTAAAAAATATCAGCTTCTCGGCGAACTATCTGCCAAGGAAGCTGAATACGGCGAAGCCGAGGGCCAAAATACCGCCGATCATCGGGAACGGGGCGGCCATCAGCATGGGCACAAAGGAGCCCAGGCCGTACCAGAGGAAGAACAGAATCAGGCACCAGGCAGAGACGGTTTTGGGCATGCTCATCTTTCATTCTCCTTTGACTAGCGGCTGGGGATGGGATTTTTGAATCCAGCTCGCTAATTAAGATAACCCGCATCCGATTTGGGGGTTGCGCAGCGCGTGGTAGAATCCAGCCAGTTTTTCAGCCTGCCGCAGACCGCGGAAGGCTTTTTTCCTGCCATGACCAGCCTTTCCCTTCCCGCTGAATTTACGCTGGCGCGCCGCCATGTCTCGGACCGCCGCGATCCCATCCGCTGGGTCGTTTCGCACGCGCGGCGGCACTGGGGCCTGATCATCATGATTCTGGTCGGCGCGATTGGCAACGGCGCACTGGCGGCGGTTGTCCCCGCGCTGGTGGGACAGGCCTTCAATTCCATGCTGGCGACGCCGCCCGATACGAGCGTGCTCGTCCCGCTGGCGCTGATCCTGGGCGGATCGCAGATTGTGCGCGGCGTCCTGCAACTGGGAAGGAATTTTGGAGCCGAGTTGATGGCCCAGCGCATCGAACGCGACGTGCGCGACGAACTGTACCTGTCCCTGCTCGGCAAGAGCATGACCTTCCACAACCTCCAACCCGTCGGCGACACGATGGCGCGCGCCACCAATGACGTGCGCGAGGTCAACTTCATGTTCAGCCCGGGCCTGAACCTGGTGATCGGCTCGTTCTTCTTCCTCGTCATGCCGTTCTTTGCCGCGCCGCGTTATCACCCGCAACTTTTGCTCACCCCGATTATTTTCACGATTGCCTATTTCATCGCGCTGTGGCAGTACCTGCGCAGTCTCTCGCCCGTGACCGACGAGGTGCGCAAGACGTTCGGCGAGATGAACACACACCTGTCCGAGTCGCTGGACGGTGTGGAGACGATGAAAGGCGCGGCGCAGGAAACGGCCGAGATCGAGCGCTTCGTGACCAACGCCCGCCGCGTGCGCGGAGCCTTCGTCCGCCAGGGAGATTTGGAGGCGCGTTTCCTGCCCATGCTCCTGCTCGGCATCGCCTACGCGGGCGGATTGTTCCATGCCCTGCTGTTGTTTCGCGCCGGCCAGATCACGGTCGGCGATGTGGTGGGGTACTTCGGTCTGTTGCGCCTGTTGGAGTTCCCCACCTTCGCTTCGACCTTCGCCTACAGCCAGATTTCGCTCGGCATTTCGGGGGCGCGCCGCATCCTCGACCTGATCAACCGCGAGACCGACCTCGACCAGAACGCGGCAGGCTTTGCCGGGCAGATGCGCGGCGAAGTGGAATTCAAGGATGTTTGTTTTGAATATTCCCCTCTCCCCACGGGAGAGGGAACAGGGGTGAGAGGCGAAAGAGTGCTCGAGGATATTTCCTTCCGTGTCCAGCCCGGACAAACCGTCGCCATCGTTGGCCAGACCGGCGCGGGCAAGACCTCGCTGGTCAAACTCATCAACCGCGTCTACGACGCGCCCTGCGGTGAGGTGAAAGTGGACGGCGTGGACGTCCGTGACTGGAACCTCGCCTCTCTGCGTTCGCAGATTTCCATCATCGAGCAGGATATCTTCCTCTTCTCGCGGACGATCGCCGAGAACATTGCCTTTGGCAAGCCCGGTGCCACGCGCGAGGAAATCGAATCCGCCGCGAGGTCCGCGCAGGCGCACGAGTTCATCATGGAGTTCGAGAACGGCTACGAGACCGTCATCGGCGAGCGCGGTGTGACTCTCTCGGGCGGACAGCGTCAGCGCCTGGCCCTGGCCCGCGCCTTTTTAACGGACCCCCGCATCCTGATCCTGGACGATTCGACCAGCGCCATTGACAGCGCCACCGAGGACAAAATCCAGCGCGCCATCGCGGCCGCCTCGAAGGGACGCACCACGTTCATCATCACGCATCGCCTGTCCCAGATTCGCTGGGCGGATTTGATTATTGTGCTTCGCAAGGGCCGCATCGCCGCCATCGGCGCGCACGAGGAATTGATGCAGACCTCCGAGGCGTATTCGAGGATATTTCGAGAATAGCGATATTCGATACTCGATTCCCGTTTCCGAATAACGAATATCGAATTTCGTTTACTGCCAACCACCAACCGATCACCCATGGGCTTCTTCGCCGGACTCAACCCCGAAAAATACGACCGTCAGTATTCCGACCGCGTGCTGGCGCGCCGCATCGCGGACTACTTCAAACCGCAGACGCGCCGCCTCGGGTTGGTGGCAGTGCTGGTCATTGTCATTTCGGCGACCACCGCGGCTCTGCCTATTCTCGTGAGCCGCGTTGTGGACCTGCTGGCCGCGCAACTGACCCTGCCCGCCATCGGCCTCGTCGGGTTGGGAATGCTCGCCATCGGAGTCGCCAACTGGGGGGTCAACTGGGCCCGGCGCAGTCTCACCGTCCGCGCGGTGGGAGACGTGGTGCTCGAACTGCGCACGCGTGCCTTCCGCGCTGCCGCGGATCACGACTTGTCCTTTTACGATCAGTTTTCCTCCGGGCGCATCGTCAGCCGCATCACTTCGGATACAACCGACTTCGGTCAATTGGTTGTCATCATCACCGACATCATCGCGCAGGTATTTCAGGCCATATTGCTGGGCGTCATCCTCGTCCGCACCGAATGGCGCATGTCGCTGGTGATGTTCTCATTCCTGCCGGTCGTTTTCGGCCTGGCGATGGGTTTTCGCACGCTGGCGCGCCGCATCACGCGCCGCGGTATGCAGGCCACCGCCGACGTGAACGCGGCCATCAAGGAAACCGTCAGCGGCATTTCCATCGCCAAGAACTTTCGTCAGGAAGAGAGCATCTTCAAGACCTTCGACCGCGCCAACCAGCAATCCTATCAGGTCAACATCCGCCGCGGCTTTGTGCTCTCGCTCGTATTCCCCGTGCTCAACGCCATGGGCGGCGTGTTCGTCGCCATTTTGATCTATGCAGGCGGCCTCTCGATCACGCGCGGCCTGGTCACGGCGGGCGCGTGGTATCTCTTCATCCTCAGCCTCGATAATTTCCTCTTTCCCATCATGAACCTGTCCTCTTTCTGGGCGCAGATTCAGCAGGGACTCAACGCAGCCGAGCGCGTCTTTGCGTTGATTGACGCCGACCCAAACGTGACTCAGACCGACTCGCGCAAAGTGACTCGGCTTAACGGAGAGATTCGCTTCGAAAATCTGGGCTTCCGTTATAAGGATGACGAACCGATTCTTTCGGACTTCAATCTGATCGTCCGGCCCGGAGAGACTCTTGCCCTCGTCGGGCACACCGGCGCGGGGAAGTCATCCATTGCCAAGTTGATCGCGCGTTTCTACGAGTTCCAGTCCGGGCGGCTGACGATTGACGGGCAGGACATCCGCACGTTCGATTTGCAATCCTACCGCCGCCAGTTGGGGATTGTCTCGCAGGTGCCGTTCCTGTTTTCGGGGACAGTAGCAGAGAACATTCGTTACGCCGCACCGGAGGCCAGCGAGTCCGAACTGCTGGATATGGCAAACCGCATCGGCGAGGGCGAATGGCTGGAGACCCTGCCTGACGGCTTACACACCGAAGTCGGCGAGCGCGGCAACCGCCTCTCGATGGGACAGCGCCAGCTGGTCGCGTTGATGCGCGTGCTCGTCCAGCGCCCCGCCATTTTCATCCTAGACGAGGCCACCGCCAGCATTGACCCGTTCACCGAGTGGCAGATCCAGCAGGCGTTGAGCCTAATCCTGAAGAACAGTACCAGCATCTTGATCGCGCACCGCCTGTCCACGGTCAAGGCCGCGGACCGCATCGTGGTCATGCAAAAGGGCGCGATCATCGAGGAGGGCAGCCACAACGACTTGCTGTCGCGGGGCGGCCACTACGCCGAGTTATACAATACTTATTTCCGCCACCAAAGCCTGGCGTATGTGGAACAGGCAAGGGAGATGGTCAAGCAGACTTATTTGTGAATATTGTCACTAGTAATCCGTGACATTTGACGATGTCTGACAAAAAGGAGTCGCGGTAATATAAAGGCGGAGACGGAACACAGACACCTCCAACATGCTCCTCACTGTCTCCTCCTTTGGCGAAAGCCACCACCGGGCACGGACACCCGGTGGTGGCATTTTAAGGGCAGGAATTGGATGATGCCGGAGAGGAATTATTTACGCCCGGCGATCAAACTGTATACCTCGCGCTTGCGCCAGCCCGATTTCTCGGCCAGCTCGCTTGCAGCTTGTGAAGCGGATTTTCCCCCGCGCACTTCCTTTTCAATTGCGTCCATCAATTGTTTCTCGGTCCATCGTCCGTTGTCTGTCGTCCGTTGTCCCTCCACCACAAGCGTAAACTCCCCGCGGGCAGGCTGGGACTTGAAATATTCCGCCGCCGCGCTCAATTCGCCGCGCCAGTATTCCTCGAACATCTTGGTCATCTCACGGGCCACGAGGACGCGGCGGTCGCCGAAGACCGCGAGCAGGTCTTCGAGTGATTCAACGATGCGGTACGGCGATTCGAGGAAAATCAAGGTGTAGGGCAAGTCCGCAATTTGCTCCGCAAATTTTCGGCGTTCGCTTTTCTTGTGAGGGAGATAGCCCAGATACAGGAACGCGTCCGTGGGCAGGCCGGAGACGGTCAAGGCGGCGAGAGGCGCCGAGGGCCCGGGCACAGGCCGAACGTCGAAGCCCGAAGCGAGGGCGGCGCGGACGAGTTCGTAGCCGGGGTCGTTGACGGCGGGAGTCCCTGCATCCGAGACCAGGGCCACGTCCCCTTTTGAAAGTTTGTCGAGGATGAAATCCAGTTTATTCAGTTTGTTGTGCTCGAAGTAACTGGTGAGCGGCGTTTCGATCCCGAAGTGCTTGAGCAGTTTGCCGCTGTGCCGCGTGTCCTCCGCCGCGATAAGGATCGACTCGCGCAGGACGCGGACGGCGCGCGGACTCATGTCCTCGAGGTTGCCGATGGGGGTGGCGACAAGATAGAGTGTGCCCATGCGTGGATTGTATCATCACACGAGGTTGTATAATCAATCGGATGAAAACAATTCCCCTTGATCAACCCATTGCACACGGAAGGACCGCCGATATTTATGCCTGGGAGGATGGCTTTGTCCTTAAACTATTTCACACCTGGTTTCCATATGAAGATGTCGAATACGAATATCGAATCGCACAGGCAGTTCATGCCAGCGGGGTCAGATCGCCAGCGGTGAAGGAGATCATGCAAGTGCACG
Source organism: Chloroflexota bacterium (assembly GCA_037445635.1). GTDB lineage: Bacteria > Chloroflexota > Anaerolineae > Anaerolineales > Villigracilaceae > JBFMCC01. Next base: position 12,836 of record JBBIKC010000027.1, on the reverse strand, counting down.
GGCGGAATGGTTTAATTTACGAACGCATAAACGGCAAAACCATGTTCGCTTCGCTCAAACGCCAGCCATGGAAAGTATTTCGTTTCGGCGCATTGCTGGCTCAATATCACATCCAAATGCACGCCTGCGATTTCAATACAGAAGTTCCTTTGCAAAAACAAAAACTTCAAAACAAAATCAGGCGAGCCGATGCTTTGCCCATTCATCTCAAACAAAAATTACTCGATGCGTTAGAGCCGTTGCCTGTTGGAAATAGAGTTTGTCACGGTGATTTTCACCCCGACAATCTCATCATGACTGAAAACGACCCGGTTGTCATTGATTGGATCAATGCGACAAAAGGCAATCCATTGGCGGATGTTGCACGGACAAGTGTGCTCGCTTTGGGTTCAGCATCAACCCAAACACTCGGCGTGAATTTATTCATCAAGTTATTTCACACCGCTTATTTGAAAGAGTATTTTCGATTAAGTCCAGATGGAAAAGAAGAATATCATCAATGGCTCCCCATCGTGGCGGGTGCGCGGCTGAGTGAGAACATTCCCGAATTGGAACGATGGCTGATGGAAGAGGTGGGCAAAGCGACCCGGCGCGACTCTTGAACAACGGATGCCATATAATTGCCTGCACAAAGGAGTAAACATGATCGTTGTTTCGGACATGATGGGCACGCTAACCACGGGTTCGCCGTTTCTGGGCCTCGTGGACTGGGTGAAACACAACCAGAGCAAACTGCGCGCGAACTTTTACATGGCGGTTATCACACCGTCCTATTTACTTGCAAAAAGCGGACTGATTGACTGGCAGACGTGGGGGCAGAAATTAATGGTGAACAGCCTCTGGTATATCAGGAACGCGGACGAGGCGAAATTGCGCCACGCTTCGGAATGGATGTGGATCACAGCCTGTGGAAGAAGCGCCGCAGCGCGTGCCGGGCGCTGTTGACAGCCAATTATTAGAGTTTTCCAATCGGGGAAAATTGTAATGTTCCCCGCCAGCGGTGGCGGTGACGTGGGGGCCGACCGCCACGAATAGTGGGTGTAAACAGGCTCATTTTAGAAAGTCCATTCTGAATCCGCTTGCCAGTTTTCTTAAAGAAAAGTATCCTTAAGCCGTTCGATCCCCCTTACAAGTCAACCCAGGAGGTACGCATGCGCGTCCCGATTGCCGAGAAATACGAACGCAACGGCTGGCCGTCCGTTGACCGTCCCGATTTGACGCCGCCTGCGGGCTGGAGCCTGTCGCTGATCATGTCCCTGAATCACTTGTACCAGCACAAACTCTCGCCCGACGGCAGACGGATTGCATTTATTTGGAACCGCGAGGAACTTGCCGATATTTACGTCATGCCCATCGAAGGGGGCTGGCCCGCCCGCCTGACCACCAGCCGCATCAGCACGCCCTACTGGTGGGACCGCGCTCCGCAGTGGTCGCCGGACGGCAAGTGGCTGGCCTTCCGCATGAACGAGAATGTGCACATCGTGGCTTCAGAGGGCGGGATTCCCTTCAAACTGCCGCTCCCGGTCACCGGCAGCGGCTCGCCGGTCTGGCTCCCGGACAGCAAGCGGATGATCGTCACCCTCGAGCCAGACCAGTCGCCGCGGCTGTATCTCACCGACCGCAACGGGTCCTTTTTGCGGATGCTGACCCGCGACGCGGGCGAGGACTCCGATCCGCGCCCTTCGCCGGATGGCAAGTATGTGGCGTACGTCCACTGGCCCGAGGACGACCGCAATTGCCGCGAGATCCGCGTGGTGGAACTGCGCACCGGGCAGAACCGCACCATGATCAGTACGCCCAAGACCAAGGACTGGCACCCGCGCTGGTCGCCCGACGGTCAATGGATCGCGTTCCTCTCCCAGCGCACCGAATTCAACAACGTCTGGCTGGTTCACCCGGACGGCACGGGGCTGCATCAACTCACGCGCCTCAGCCAGGACGTGGACGACATCGCCTGGTCGCCGGACGGGAAGCGGCTGGTCTGCACCGTCAACCGCCGCGGCCGCCTCGACCTGGCACTGATCGACGCCGAGAGCGGCGAAGTGACCGACCTCAAGGTGGGACGCGGCGTCTACGCGCGCCCGCAATGGGGTCCCGATGGATCGTTTATCACGGTCGAATACGAGGACCCGGTCACGCCGCCCGATTTCTACCGCGTCGAAGTGCCGAGCGGTGAGTCCACCCAATTGACCTTCTCCAACCTGCCCGCGCTGGCGCGCAACAAACTGGTCATGCCCGAAGAAGTGATCTACAAAAGTTATGACGGACTCGAAATCGCGGGCCTGCTGTATAAACCGCTCAAATCCAACGGCGCGGGACTCGTTCATCCACACGGCGGTCCGACCGAGCAGTTCGGGTACACGTGGGAAATCCTGATTCAATACCTGGTCGCGAAGGGCTACACGATTCTATGCCCGAATTATCGCGGCAGCACCGGCTACGGACTCGCCTTCGAGCACGCCAACTACAACAACTGGGGCATCGGCGATGTGCAGGACTGCATTCACGCCGCGAAATATCTGGCGTCACTGCCGGACATCAACGCCGGCATGTTGGGCATCTTCGGCGCGAGTTACGGCGGCTATCTCACCGTGGCCTGCCTCGCCCGCGACCTGGATTACTGGTTCGCCTGCGGCGTGAGCAAATACGGCGACGCCTCGCTCGTCAGTTCGTGGGCGCAATGCGACCGCGACACGCGCCTCTATACCGAGATGCAGATCGGCCATCCCTCCGCCAACTGGGACGTGTTCATTGACGGTTCGGCCATCAATCAGGTGGAGAACATCCGCAGTCCGCTTCTGCTTTTGCACGGTCTCGACGATGAAGTGGTCGCGCCGCAGTCCTCCGAGGAACTGGCCGAGGCCCTGCGCCGCCACAACAAGACCTTCGAATATAAGACCTACGCTGGCGAGCCGCATGGTTTTCAGAAGAATGCAAACATCCTCGACGCCTACAAGCGCATCGAGCGCTTTCTCGACTGGTACCTGCTCCCGCCGCCCATCCCGCCCTCGCCCACGCCCGAGCCGCAGGACCTGTCCATCTCGGTGACCGAGACCGAACCGGCCGAAGGCGACGCGCAATAGCCGTTTGAACCGCGAAGAAACGAAGAGCGCGAAACGCGATAAATTTCGCTGCTTCGCCTCTTCGCGGTGGATTTTTGTTTGCAGAGTCTGAGAAGAGGGCATGACCGACTTCTTCCACTACGACGATCTCACCTGGCCCGAAGTCGCGGACCTGCCGCGCGACATTCCTCTCCTCCTCCCGCTCGGCTCAGGCTGGGATTTCAATCTGGTCGCCGCGCAACTGGGCAATCCCGACCGCCTCGGCATACTCCCGTCCTTCCCCTTCGGCTGGCGCGGCAGTTAGGTTTATAATTGCGCAAGAGAGAGTCCCATGACTGCCCGTGTCAAAAACATCTTGAAAGAAATCAAAAAAGGGCTTTCCCGATTGTACGGAAAACGCCTTCGCGGGTTGATTCTTTACGGCTCCTATGCGCGCGGGGATGATCGGGAAGGATCCGACCTTGATATCCTGGTGATCCTGAACGATTTCGAGCGTTCTCCCATTGAACTGGATCGCACCGAAGATTTGATGAGCGAACTCTCGCTGAAATACCTGATCACCATCAGCCCGCTGTTCATACGCGAAAAGGACTGGCTGACCGCAGACAAACCCCTGCTTCGCAACGTGCGCGCAGAGGGCGTGCCTGTATGAAAGAGTCTACCCAGCAGTTGCTCATCAATGCCGAGGAGACTTTGAATGCAGCAGAGGTTCTTCTCAAAGAGGAATATCTGCGCGACGCCGTCAATCGCGCCTACTACTCCGTTTTTTACATCGCGGAAGCCCTGCTCAACGAAAAGGATCTGCGTTTTAGCAAACACGGTACAGTGCACGGAGCATTTGCCCAGCACTACATCAAGACAAAGATTTTCGAAGAGAAGTATCACAAACTATTGACAGGCGCGTTCCGCCGCCGCATGTTGGGCGATTACGACGAGGTGGCGCAATTCACATCCGAAGAAGTACGTCAGGTAATTGAACAAGCCTGGGATTTCCTGAACGCGGCTAAAAAATATCTTGCCAGTCAACCTTGAAATTGTAACCCGCCTTCCTGCAATCTTCCTAATCGATCGACTCGCGATTGAATATTTCGATACCTTTTTAGGCGGACGTGCAAATATCCGCGTAATTCGTGCGCGCGGCGTCTGCGTTTGAAAGGAATTCTGAATGACAGACTTCTTCCACTACGACGATCTGACCTGGCCCGAAGTCGCGGACCTGCCGCGCGACATTCCTCTCCTCCTCCCGCTCGGCTCAGGCTGGGACTTTGACCTGGTCGCCGCGCAACTGGCGAATCCACCCCGCATCGGGCTCCTGCCGCCCTTCCCCCTCGGCTGGCGCGGCAGCAGACTGGCCGTCCCTGAACATCTGCTCGCCGCGTATATTGGCAACCTGCTCGATAGTCTCCGCGATGACGGCTTTACGCGCGTGAGCGCCCTCGTTCCTCGGGAATCGGGATTCGATATTCGGGATTCGGCAGATGGGATTCGGGATTCGTTGGCAAGCCTCCCAAGTTCCGATTCCCAATTCCCGATTCCCGCCGATTCCGAACGCGGTAAAGTCATCCTCATCCCCATCGGCCACACCGAACAGCATGGACATCACCTGCCGCTTTCCGTGGACACGATCATCATCGAAGCCATCGCGCAAGGCACCGCAAAGAGAGTCCCTGAACAGGCATACACGCTGCCTGTCATGCCGTACGGGGTCAGCACACACCGCTCCTCCTTCGCGGCGACGATGAACGCGGGCGGACGCGCCTTCGAAGATTTCTGGCTCGGCGTCATTGACACGCTCGTCTCGCGCGGCTTCGACCGTTTCTATTTCATGAGCGGGCACGGCGGGAACATGTCGTTTTTGGTGAACATCGTCAAATACGCGGGGGAGCGCCATCGGCGTATTTTTTGCGCGACGGCTTTCCTGCACACAGCGGGTCCCATCGGCGCGGCCGCGCTGGAGAAATATCGCACCTCGCCCATCGGCGGGATGGGCCACGCCTGCGAATTGGAAACATCTTTCCTCCTGCACCTGCGCCCCGACCTGTGCCGCATGGAGCGCGCCGTGGACGAGACTGATTTCATCGCTACGCCTTCTTATTACATGGATTGGATCGAGGGCGGCAGTCTCATTGCCAACCCGCCCTGGGACGACGACACGAAGACCGGCGCCTACGGCGCGGGCAGTCACGCCACCGCGGAAAAGGGACGTTTGTGGCTCGAAGCGGCAATTGAGGAGAAAGTCGGTCATGTGGCCGAGATCCACGAACAGCACCGCCGCCGCGAGGAGAGAAGGAACGCAGGCTACGGGTTGTGGGGGAAGAAGTAACCTGTCACTGCGAGGAGCCGATGGTCGAGTAGGCCGAGTGTTCGTCGAGGTCATATTGAGACCGAGGCGACGAAGCAATCCCCAAGTCAATGAGGAGATTGCTTCGCCCCTTCGGGGCTCGCAATGACATATGCACGTTATAATCGCCGCATGGCTCAATTCCGCTTTCATCATCCCATCGAAATCCGTTACGGCGACCTCGACCCGCAGGGGCACGTCAACAACGCAAAATTTCTCACCTACTTCGAACAGGCGCGCGTCCGCTACCTGATCGAACTCGGCCTGTTCGGCGAGGACCAATCCTTCATGGACATTGGCGTGATTCTGGCCGATGTCCATATTGCATATAAAAAGCCTGTCGAGTGGGGAACCCCCGTCAAAGTGGGCGTGCGGACACTGAAGATCGGCAACAAGTCCATGACGGTGGCGCAGAACGTGATCCACGCGGAGACGGGGGAGGTCTTCGCGGAGGGGGAGGTGGTGATGGTCGCGTTCGACTACCACGCGGGCAAATCCATCCCGATCCCGCAGGAATGGCGGGAGGCGGTCCGCAAATACGAAGTAGTATCATGAGCCTGCCCGAAATCAACACATCTTATCTGCTCGATTTCCTCGTCCGCCTGCTGAACACCCCTTCGCCGACGGGACTGACCGAATCGGCCGTTGCCCTGGTCGAGAAGGAACTCTCGCCGTATCCCGCTTTGCAGATGAACCGCACGCGCAAGGGCGGATTGGTCGTCCGCTGGCAGGGACAGAGCGGCGAGGCACCGCGCGCCCTCACCGCGCATGTGGACACGCTCGGCGCGATGGTCAAGGAGATCAAGCCCAACGGCCGTTTGCAGTTGACGAAGATCGGCGGCTTCGCCTGGAACACGGTGGAGGGCGAGGGCTGCTGGGTCTTCACCTCCGACGGGCGAAAGGTGCGCGGCTCGCTCCTGCTGGACAAAGCCTCGGGCCACGTTCACGGCGCGGCGGTCAACGAGACCCAGCGCAGTGACGAGAACATGGAAGTCCGCCTCGACGCGCGCACCGCGTCGGCGCGCGAGACCGAGGGCCTGGGCGTCCGCGTGGGAGACTTCGTGGCCTTCGACCCGCGCGTCGAAGTGACCGAGGGCTTCATCCGCTCGCGTCATCTCGACGACAAGGCCTGTGTCGCCGCGCTGGCGGCCGCGATCCAGTCCATGGCGGGGTCAGGCCGAAGTCCCGCGCGAACCGCTTACTTCCTGTTCAGCAACTACGAGGAGGTCGGCCACGGCGCGGCGGCGGGCATCCCGCCCGAAGTTCACGAACTGGTCGTGGTAGATATGGCCGCGGTGGGCGCGGGGCAGGCGTCGGACGAGTTCCACGCCACGATCTGCGTCAAAGACAGCGGCGGGCCGTATCATCATGGCTTGAGCAGCAAACTGCGGAAACTGGCCGAGGAAAATGGGATCGCATACAAGACGGACATTTATCCCTATTACGGCTCGGACGGCGGGGCGTTCTGGCGCGCGGGCGGCGACGTGGCAGTGGCGCTGATCGGCCCCGGTGTGGACGCCTCGCACAACTACGAGCGCATGCATACCGAGGCGTTGACTGCCACGACGCAATGGGTGATGGCATATTTGTTGAGTTGAGTTTTTCAAATACTCTGTTGGTCGAGTAGCCCCGTGAAAGTTGGGGCGTATCGAGGCCAACGGAACACATACCAGCAATCAATTCCCAGAAACCGTGTGGTCTCGGTACGGCCTCGAAAAACACTCGGCCTACTCGACCACCGACGTTTCCATTGTAAAAAGAGGTCCGCATGAAGTTCGATGCCGCCCTGCCGCTCGTCCATTTGAAAGATGTCCCTGCCATTGCCAGAGCCGCGGAAGAGATCGGCTTCGACGCGCTGTGGACACAGGAGACCCAGCACGACCCGTTCCTGCCCTGCGCGCTGATCGCCGAACACACGCGGAGATTGAACTTCGGCACGGCTATCGCGGTCTCGTTTGCGCGCTCGCCCGCAAATCTCGCCTACACCGCCTGGGACCTGGCCGCGCAGTCGGGCGGGCGCTTCATCCTCGGGCTCGGCACGCAGGTCAAGGCGCACATCGAACGCCGTTTCGGGATGCCGTGGCCCGAGTCGCCGGTGGGCAAATTGCGCGAGCAGATTCTGTCCATCCGCGCCTTCTGGGACTGCTGGCAGAACGGGACGAAACTCAACTTCCGCGGCGAGTATTACAAGATTACGTTGATGTCGCCGTTCTTCAATCCGGGACCTTTGCCCCCCTCTCCTTTAGGAGAGGGGCCGGGGGTGAGGTCAGGGGGTGGGGTTATTCCCATTTACATCGCCGGTGTTAACACAGGACTCGCTCACCTGGCGGGCGAACTGTGCGAGGGCTTTCACGCGCATCCATTCCACAGTCCGCGCTATTTGCGCGAGGTGATTTTGCCCGCGATTGAGGATGGAGCGAAAAAAGCGGGAGGCAATAAAAAGACGCAGATCTCGGTCACCGCGTTCGCGGCGACCACACCCGAGGAGATGAACTTCGCCCGCGCACAGATCGCGTTTTATGCCTCCACACCTTCATATCGCGCGGTCATGGACTTACACGGCTGGGGAGGTGTCGCGGAGACCTTGTCCGCGCACGCGGCGAAGGGCGCATGGGCCGAGATGCCCATGCTGATCACCGATGAGATGCTGGGCGAGTTTTGCCTGGTGGCGGATGAGAGGGACCTGGCAGGCCAACTGAGGAAAAGATATGATGGAATTGCGGACAGGCTGACGCTGTACACTCCCTTCGTGCCGGGCGAGAGGGATGAGTGGTGGAAAAGATTGTCCGATCTTATGAACATTTGACCGGGTATCGAGGGAGGCGCGCAACCTGTTCGTTGTCCCTAAACCTGAATTCGGGATAAGTCTTTTTGAACCGTCCCGAAGACTCGCTCTCGTCTTCCGGACCGCTCCCAAAATCCATTCCGGGTTGAATCCTCGCGCGGTGTAAAATAGGGCAATTACAGATTGGCAGAGGCAGGCCGTATGAAAAACTTCGACCCGCGTTACAACGACCTTCCCAAGACCGAGATTCACATCCACCTCGAAGGTTCGATTCGCACGCAGACCATCATTGACGTGGCGCGCGAATACAACCTGCAACTGCCCGCGTACGAGGTGGAAGAACTGAATAAGCACGTCAAGGTGCTCGACCAGTGGCGCGACCTGCACGCCGTGCTGGAGGCCTTCACCATCGCCCAGCACAGCATCGCCTCGCCTGCGGTCGTCGAGCGCATCGCCTGGGAATTGTTCGAGGACGCGGCGCGCCAGAACATCAAACTCTTCGAGGTGCGCTTCTCGCCGGACTGGGCCTTTCACGGTCACAACCTGGATTGGGATCAATGCATGGAGTCGCTCCTGCGCGCGAAAGCGCGCGCCGAACGCGAGTTCGACATGGCCATCGGCTACATCGCCATCACCTCGCGCAGTATGGGACCCGCGTCCTGCGTCCGCACCGTGGACTGGGCCGTCCGCTGGAAGGATTCGATCCTCGGCGTGGACCTGGCCGACAGCGAGAAAGATTTCCCTCTTCAGGAGTTCGTCAAACCGATCATGAAAGCACGCGAGGCGGGACTCAAGGTGACGATCCACAGCGGGGAGGACAGCCCCGCCTCCTTCGTCGTGGACACGATCCGCCTCGCCAGTCCCGACCGAATCGGGCACGGCATCCACATCATCGAGGACATGGCCGCGGTCGAACTGGTCAAAGAGCGCGGCATCACCCTCGAGGTCAATCCGTGGAGCAATTATCTGACCAGCGCGGTGCGAACGATTAAAGAACATCCGCTGAAAAAACTTTTCGACCTGGGCGTGCGCGTGACGATCAACTCCGACGACCCCGAAGTGCTGGAGACCAACCTGAACAACGAGTATCGCATCGCGCACGAGGTGCTCGGCATGAGCATGGACGAAATTGCAATTTGTAATCGCTACGCGTACGAAGCGTCCTTCATCCCCGAAGCGCAGAAAAGGCCTATCTGGGAAAAGTATTTCGCGAATGCGGGTTAAAACAACAGGACGGCTTTCACCGTCCTGTTGCGTCAAATCTTTCGCCCTGAGCGGAGTGAAGCGCAGACGAAGGGCAGTTTTGCAGATGCGTTCTCTGGAGTCGTTACTACGATTGACCCTTATCTTGTTTGCGCGTCGTCAACACCACACCATTTTGCGACGGATCCTGCACGAGCAAGACATCATCGGTCTGGTTGTAGGGGACGCCTGCCCTATCCACCCGCGCGATGACTTCATCCAGTGCCTTCTGGTCTGGCAACTCAACCGTGAAATAACGTAAGCCTGCCGCGTCCGCGGGCGGAGGCGGCGCGCCCTCGCCCTGCCAGGTGTTCAGGCCGATGTGATGATGGTATCCGCCCGCCGAGACGAAGGCCATACGATACTCATCCACTACGCCCATTACATCGAAGCCCAGCACGCCGTGATAGAAATCCACCGCCTCGTGAAGATCGCGTACGTGCAAATGCATGTGGCCGATGCGCGTCTCGGGCGGCAAGGAAATGTCAATGCGGTCATCCTCCTTTAGATTGCTGAAGAGCGCGTCCACATCGAGAGGCTCGCGGCCGTCGCTGAGACTGCCGTCCACACGGCGGGTGACATACCTGCCATCTTTAAGCGACCATGTCCCGTCTTCGGGCGATTCGCAATACAATTCGATGCCGTTGCCCTCGATGTCATCGAGGTAGGTGGTCTTGGTCATGATGTGATCGGTGGGTGCGTTCGGATATTTCAGGACGAACAGACGCGCCATGGCACGCGCCAGTTCCCGGCGATTGGGGAACAGCACCGCGAAGTGATACAACCCCGTCACGCGGCGGTAGCGCTTGACGTTGGCCTGTTCGGTGAGACGAAGCAGGTCCGCGCCGCCTGCGCCCAAGCCCGCGCGATTCCCTTCGCGCCAGTGCTGGACGAATCCCAGCGCCTGCTGATAGAAGGCGATCTGGTTTTCGAGATTGGCAACCGTGAGCGAAACGTGCCCGATCGCGGTTTTGGGATGGATGGAGAAATCCTGTTTGCTTTCAACCTGTAACGGATTCATTTTTTAACCGAACCTTTCCTCTTTCCACACATCCGCGCGGTTGTGATAACCGGCCTGCTCCCAGAAGCCCATGCGGTCGCGCGGCATGAACTCGAGCGAGCGCAGCCACTTGGCGCCTTTCCAGAAATAGGGGCTCTCCATGTCCTCGCGGCCGGGGATGAATCCCACCACGCCGCGCAGCGGGTAGCCGTGGTCGGGCGTGATCGGCTCGCCGTTCAGGTGAGTCGCCAGCAGGAAATTATCCTGCAACACCACCTCCAGCGGCAAATTGACCGTGAAGCCGTACTCGGCGTGTTGCATGACATGTGTGGCGCTCGGTTTGATTTTGAAAAAGCCTTCGTCCACGAGGCGCCTGACCGAAACGCCCTCCCACTCCGTATCGAACTTGCTCCAGCGCGTCACACAATGGATGTCCATTAGAATCTTCGAGCGCGGCAGTTTGTTGAACTCGTCCCAACTCCAGCGCTTCTCTTCCTCCACCTCACCCCACACGCGGAAGTCCCACGCGGCGGGGTTGAAGCCCGGCACCGGCCCGTAGTGCAGGACCGGAAACTTGAGCGTAAGCGACTGGCCGGGCGGCAGGCGTCCCTCGCGGCGGACGCGCTCCTCTTCCTTGCGACGATCAGTGCCTTCGAATAACATAGGAATAACTCCTCTCCAAAAATAAAACACCCGCGAAGATCGGATGCTATCCTGTTGACGCAGTCAGACGCCCCAATCTTACACCGACAGCCCCCGCGGGAAAAGACGAAAATTCCAGCAATATAACTGCCAGATTAATTCCAGCTAAAAACTCTTATAATGAGAAAAATTTTTGCCGGGAGAAGGATATGCCGATCAACCCCACCTTTCGTCAGAAATTGCAATACTATTTCGATAACGTCATGGCGCGCGGCACCCCCGCGCTGATCGGCGGGCTGGCGCTCGTCACGCTCCTCATTGTCGCACTGGCGGGACTCGTCATCGCCATCGGCGGTCGGCTGTTTGCGCCCGAAGGCGATGGCGCGCCCGGCTTCCTCGAAGCCGTCTGGCTCAGCCTTATGCGCACCCTCGACCCCGGCACCATGGGCGGCGACCGAGGCTGGGGCTTCCGCATTATCATGTTGTTCGTCACCATCGGCGGCATCTTCATCGTCAGCAGTCTGATCGGCGTGATCTCCAGCGGCCTGGACGCCCAGATCCACCGCCTGCGCAAAGGGCGTTCGCTCGTGCTCGAAAGCGGCCACACCGTCATCCTCGGCTGGTCGGCGCAGATTTTCAATATCATCTCCGAACTGGTGCTCGCCAATGAGAACCGCAGGGAGGGCGCGGTCATCGTCGTCCTGGCAAACCAGGACAAGGTCGAGATGGAAGACGCGATCCGCGAACGCGTGCCCGATCTGAAAAACACCAAAGTCATCTGCCGTTCGGGGAGTCCCATTGACCTGACCGACCTAGAGATCGTCAACCCGCACGCGGCGCGCTCCATCATCATCCTGCCCGAAGGCTCGGACCCCGATACGCACGTCATCAAATCCGTGCTGGCGCTCACCAACAACCCCGGCCGCCGCGAAGAGCCGTATCATATCGTGACGCAGATCCGCGATCCGCGCAACATGGACGTGGTCAAAATGGTCGGTCAGCGCGACGTCGTCCAGCCGATACTTACCAACGACCTGATCGCCCGCGTCGTCGCCCAGACCTCGCGTCAGTCGGGACTTTCGGTCGTTTATACCGAACTGATGAATTTCAGCGGCGACGAGATTTATTTCAAGGAGGAAGCCGCACTGACCGGCAAGACCTACGGGGAGGCCCTGCTGGCCTTCGAAGATTCCACGGTAATCGGCATCCGCTTCGCGAGCGGGACCGTGAGCCTGAATCCCGCCATGGAGACGCACCTCGCGCCCGGCGACAAGGTCGTCGCCATCTCGGCAGACGACGATACCGTTCGCATTTCGGCGCAGGCGCCCGCGGTGGACGAAAGCGCCATGCGCTCGAACGGGGGGCGCACCAAGACCGCGCCCGAAAAATGTCTCGTGCTTGGATGGAATCGCTGCGGCGCGACCATCATCCGCGAACTGGATGCCTATGTCCCCACAGGCTCGCAGGTAAAGGTTGTGTCGGACCAGCAGAAGACCGCGGAGCACATCCGCCTGTATGCTGGAAATCTTTCGAACCAAATCGTGGACGTGGAAAGAGGCGACACGACCGACCGCGCCCTGCTCGAATCGCTGAACATCCCCGACTACGATCATGTCATCGTGCTGGCCTATAACCACCTCGACCCGCAGGAGGCCGATGCGAAAACGCTCGTCACGCTCCTGCACCTGCGCGACATGGCTCTCAAGGACGAGACGCCCTTCTCCATCGTCAGCGAGATGCTCGACCTGCGCAACCGCGAACTGG
>JBBIKC010000026.1:0-47774 GCA_037445635.1 Chloroflexota bacterium | reverse complement strand
CCAGCCCAAACGCCGCCGCGCCCGCGTAGACGAGCGTGTGCGCGTACGCGATATGCGGGCGGGACTTCTCCAACGCCTGCATGGATTTTTCGCACCACGCCATCGCCTGCGGATATTCTCCCAGCCGAAACAGGAACGCGCCCGCCAACCCCATCACCCTGCCTTTGGCGATTTGCTTTTCCTTCGCCGCAGACTTGACCGACTCCAGCGCTTCGATTGCCCTCAGCGCCAGGTCGCGCCCGTCGCGGTACAGCCCTGCCAAATCAAAGCCCTGCATGAACGAATCGGACATGTCGTTGAACATCGCCGCGTCGCGCTTCTCCACCGCCCACTCCCACGCCAGGCGGATGTTGGGCAGGTCGGCTAAAAATAGCGGCATGGCTTTTTGCGGCTGTCCGCCGATGAATTCCTTTTCCAACGCGTTGACCAGTTTGCTGTAATAACGCGCGTGCGCGGCGCGGGTTTGTTCGCAGAGCGCGGCGTTTTCGCGCAGGCGCATTGTTCCGTATTGAACCATCAGCGAGTGGCGGCGGTAGCGTCCGTTTTCGTTGAAGTGGATGGCGGACTTATCCACAAAACGCGCCAGCATGGACAGGTCGGCGCCTGTGACCTCCTGAAACGCCTCGCGCGTGAACCCGCCGCGAAAGACCGCCTGCTTTTGAAAGACAACTTGCTCATCGGGCGAAAGCAGATTCCAAAAATGGTCGAACACGGCGCGCATACTGCGATGACGCTGCGGTAAGTCCTGCTGCGCGGCGGCGAGGATGTCGAGATTGCGCTCGATTTCTTTCACGATGTCCTGCGCGGAGAGTCCGCGCACCCAGGCGGCGGCAAGTTCGAGCGCGAGCGGCGCGCCGTCCACCAGTTCGCACAGGCGCGCAATCGCGGCGAGGTCGTCGGGGTTGGGATTGAAGTCGGGTTTGATTTGACGGGCGCGCTCGATGAACAGTTTCGCGGCGGGCGATGACGTTTCGGCAAACGAGAGTCCGCGCACTTCGAGCAGCGTCTCCGCCTGAATGTTCAGCCGCGCAATCGAAGTGACCAGAATCTTCACCTGCGGCGCGGCGCGCAGCGTCTCGGCAATCCATTTCAACGAAGCATCGCCGATTAACTGCTCCATGTTGTCGAGGATGAGCAGGAGATTTTTATCGCGCAGAAATTCCTGCAATTCCGTTCCGCCCGCCGCATTGATTTTCAACGCGCTGGCAATCGCGAGGAACATCCCTTCGATATCTTTGACGGGGGCAAGCGGGACGAACCACACGCCGTTGATGAATTGCTGGATGACTCCCTGCGCGGCTTGCAGCGCCAGACGGGACTTGCCCACGCCTCCTTCTCCCACGAGGCTGAGGAGGCGGCAATCGGCATTTCCCAATCTGAGGCGGATTTCCGCCAACTCCGCTTCGCGCCCGATGAACGAGGTCGTGCTGACGGGTAAATTATGCAGGGACAGGTTCTCCGCTTTGCGAATTTGCTCGTAGAGCGCGGTCGTTTCGGCGGAGGGTTCGACGCCCAATTCTTTTTCCAGAATGCGGCGGCAGGTTTGATATTGCGCCAGCGCGGCGGAGCGTTGTCCCGCGCGGGCGAGGGCGGACATGCGCTGTCGGTGCGCTTCTTCGCGCCACGCGTCGAAGGCGAGCAGGCGGGAGGTCGCTTCGAGCGCGGCGGGATAATTGGCGCGGCTCAATTCGATTTCGGCAAGGCGGTGGAGGGCTTGCAGCGCCAGTTCGCGCAGGCGGGCGCGCTCGGTCAACAGCCAGTCTTCGAAGTCGGGCGCGTCGCGGACGTGAAAGCCTTCGAGGAAGTCGCCGCGATACAGGCGCAGGGCATCTGTCAGGATAACCGAAGCAGGTTCGGGGTCCAGAGAAGAAGCGGAGCGGAGGGCAGAGTCGAAGCGCGCCGAGTCGAGGTCGCAATCCCCCGTAAATTCAATCGTATCGCGGGTGATGGTCAGTTCGGCTTCAAAAAATTTTTTCAAGTTGGCGAGGGCTTGGCGGAGGTTGTTCTTCGCGTCCGCATCGGACATCTCGCCCCAAAGCAGCGCGGCGAGTTTGTCGCGGCTGTGCGCGCGGCGCGTGACGGCGAGATACGCCAGCAACGCGGGGACTTTGTTGGAGATGAAAGCGTCTATGGTTTGGTCGGCGCGTTTAATTTGCATTCCGCCCAGGTAGGACAAACTTAAGTTTGTCTTACGCAATTTCTGGGTTGACATAGGCGAACTTCCAATCCTTCCATTCTTTTACCAGTCCCGCCTTGACGGGGTTGTTCAAGATGTAAAGAATGATGCGCTCCATCTCGTTTTCGTTGCGGACGTAGTGGTCATACGATTCGTGATGCCAGAATTTGCCCGAACGATGAAGGGCGAGGTTGCAGTAGCGGGCGGTGCGACCTTTGAGCAGGCGCATGATTTCGGTAACGGGGGAGATGGCGCTGGGCATTTGGGACGGGGGGAATTTTTCGATGAGCGATTGGATGAGCAGGTGAACGTGGTTGGGCATGATGCAGTAGGCGTACAGTTCGTAATGATGGCTGGCGGCGCGCTGCATTTCATCCGCCACAATTTGCGCGATGGCTTCCTGCCTGAGCCAGTCATGCCCGTGCTGGCAGCGGTCGAGCCATTCGTCGTAATGCCCAAAGTATTTTTTCTGGATTTGGTAACGCTCGGCGGGCGTTTTGGCGGCTTGGATTTCTTTCTCGCGCTGGGCTTTCAACTCGGCGACGACGGCGGCAGGGATTGAATCCACCAGGTTGAAGGTGATGAAGAGCGGGGTGTTCTGCGGGTGGATGTGCGGCAGTTTGCGGCGGTAGTAGATGGTTTCGGAGGACATAGGTCGTGGTGGGACGAACTTAAGTTCGTATTCGTAGGACGAACTTAAGTTCGTCCCACACAATAAATGATTTCTAAACGCCGACTTCCTATAATGCAGTCAAGTTTATCTTATTCAAGAACGGATGACCAGACTCCATGACCGCCATTTCCCAATCCCGCCCGCCGCGTTATCACCACTTTGTCCTGCTTGTGTGGGAGGAGCGCGACGCGGAGGGATTGCACGAAGCGTGGCGGTTCAGTTTGCAGGATTCGCAGAATGAGGCGCGTATTGGCTTCAAAAGTATGGAAGAACTTGTATCGTTTCTTGAAAAGTGGATAAAGGATTCATCCGCAGATGAATCAAACAATCTTTCACCAAAGGAGAAAATCAAATGAAACCAAAACTCATGCTCACGATCGGTGGAATCTGGTTCCTGATCGAAGGCATCACTGGATTTTTCATGGAAACAGGATTCGATTTTTCTGCATTCGGATTCAGCGTGTTCAGTATTTCGCTGGGAATCCTGTGTCTGCTGAATCGCAACGAACCTGCGTCCAAAGCGCGCAATGCCGTTTTCTTGACAGGTTTTCTTGGCACTTTCGGGATCAGCCTTGTCGGTTTCTATGCCCAGTGGAGCGGTGTGTTCATGGATTCGGCGGTTGGCTACATCCCGCCGACATTGTGGCTGATCGTTGCCATCGGGTTCTTCATGGTCGGTCGCGCGAATATGACTCGATAACGCCAGAAAATAATTGCCAAAGGAGAATCTCATGCTTTACCAACTCGTTGTCTTCCTGCACGTCGCCAGCGTTCTCGGATACCTGCTTGCGCACGGAGTCTCGGCGTCGGTTTCCTTCGCCCTCAAAAAAGAACGCGACATCGCCCGCGTCCGCGCCCTGCTCGACCTTTCGGCGGCTTCGTACCCCATCATGTTCTACGCGCTGTACGCATTCTTCATTTTCGGAATCATCGCAGGTTTCATGGGCGGATGGTGGGGGCGCGGCTGGATCTGGGTCTCGCTCGTCCTGCTCATCGCCATTGTCGTTTTGATGATGTCATTGGGCACGGGGATTTACAGCGAAGCGCGCAAAGCGGCGGGGATTCGCTACAGCGTCAAAGGAAAATGGTTTCCGCCCGAACCTGCCAAAAGTGATGAAGAGGTCTTTGCGATTCTGGCGAAGGCGAATCCCGTTCTGCTCACTGTCGTCGGCTACGGCGGATTCGCCGTCATCACCTGGTTGATGACTGCCAAGCCGTTTTAGCATGTAGGACAAGATTAATCTTGTCCTACATGCTCGGCGCGGGACTGTTTGGCGATTTGCCAGCCGAAGCGGTGAGTCACGCCACCCGGGTGACCGCGCCTGAGCGTGGAGTCGCCAAGGAATATGGGGAGTATCTCGTCAATATCAGCGGTTGCAGCGACTGTCACGGACCGCAACTCAACGGCGGCAAGTCCCCCGACCCGGCGCAAACATGGATTTCGCCCAACCTGACACCCGGCGGCGAACTCGCTTCCTGGACGGAGGAACAATTCATCACCGCGCTCCGAATGGGAATCACGCCGAGCGGACGGCAGTTAAGCGCAGCCATGCCGCAGGAATACCGCAACTTCTACGATGATGAATTGCAGGCGATCTGGTTGTATCTGCAATCCCTGCCAAAGTTGCCGCAATATACAGAGTAGCGCATCTCGTGAGTTGAGCAGGTTGCAAAGCCGACCTGCTCTTTTTATTCGTCGGCGGCGCGGACTTTAATGTCTTTCGCCTCGGGACTGAGACCTTCGAGCGCAGCGAACGTCAATTTGGCGGGGTCCAACCCTCGGTCTGTGCAGATGCGCTCGAAGAGAGCCAGGTAACTCGCGGGGATGGCGGCTTCCCAATCCAGTCTGAGACGGTCCGCAATTTTGTGGATGTCCGTCTCGTTTTCCCCTTCGATCTCCACAAAACTGCCGTATGGCAATTCGTCGAGCATGATGTGCAGGTTTTCGATCGCGTATGTGGTGCGGTACTTTTC
This sequence comes from Chloroflexota bacterium, assembly GCA_037445635.1. Lineage (GTDB taxonomy): Bacteria > Chloroflexota > Anaerolineae > Anaerolineales > Villigracilaceae > JBFMCC01. Next base: position 42,951 of record JBBIKC010000026.1, on the reverse strand, counting down.
GTAAACGGCGGTCTGGCGATAACCCAGGCCCAGGAGAAATTCCCTTGCCGATTCGAAATCGCCGACCGTGAACTCGATTTCATTTCGCGTCAATATCCCATCCCTGTTTTCGGACGAACCTTTGTAAGTGAGGCGGATGTCGCTGCTTTGCCTCAGCCGCAGGACTCGCCCATCCCTCCGCAGACTGCCGTCGGGCAGGTCGAAGCGCAGGTTGGTCTCGAAGACGCGCGGTTGAATACACCGCGCTCTCATATCTATTAACGACGCCTCGATTTTTGGCAGGTCGCGCACATAGAACTTGACTTCGGTTTCCCGCCCGTCCATTAGTGCACACTGAGCAATGTCTGTTTCTGTTCCACGCTCTCGCCCGCCTTGACGCGCACGCGGCCGACCGTCCCATCGCGCGGCGCTTTAAGTTCGTTCTGCATTTTCATCGACTCGAGCACCAGCAGGACTTGACCTTTTTCGATCTTTTGGCCTTCACTGACCGGCACAGCAACTACCAGCCCGGGCATGGGTGCCTTCAAATGGAACTCGCCGCTTTCGACCACTCCTCCTCCGGCGGCCGCGCGCAGGCGTTTCTCGCGTTCGTCTTCGACGCTGGCATGGTACAGCACGCCGCGCATGAGCACGCGCAGGCCGTCATCGGCGAGATCAACGTAGGCCTCGTAGGATTTCCCGTCCACAAGCAGGGAAAAGACGGGCTGGCCGCTGACGGATTGAAAGTCCACTTCCATAGGCTGTCCGTCGAGGATGATGTGCCGCTCGTCAAGCACTTCGACTATATGTTCCTTGTTTTCAATGGTTGTCACATACTTCATGAACGCAACTCCATGTCTGTGGTCTCATAGCCGCTCTACCGATCAGCGACTATCCGACCAGTAGACCGCTATCGGTGCATTCGTTCCCAGCGCCCGACCCATTTCCAGTTGCTGGCGTCACGCTCGCCGCGGCGGACAATCTGCGCGGAACGCTGGGTCTGTTGGTGGGAGACCAGCGTAGCGAAGATGGCGGCGATTTCGGACAAGGCCGCGTTGCGGTCGCTCGACTCCGGCGTCCAGAAACGCTCCTCGACGAAGCGTGTGTCATATTGTCCGCCCAGGAAGCGCGTGCTTTCCATTAACGCCTGGTGGAACGGGATATTCGTCCGCACGCCGACGATGCGAAATTCCTCCAGGGCGCGGCGCATACGCTGGATGGCCTGCCCGCGGCTCTCGCCCCATACGATCAGTTTGGCGATCATCGGATCGTAGTAGGGGGTGATCTCGAAACCAGGATAAACGCCCGTGTCCACGCGCACGCCCGGCCCGGTGGGGATGATGCTCTGGCTGATCACGCCGGTGGAAGGCAGGAAATTATTATAGGGGTCTTCGGCGTTGATGCGGCATTCGATGGCCGAGCCGGTCAACTTCACGTTTTCCTGTTTGTAACTCAACTGGCGCCCGCGCGCCACGCGCAATTGTTCCATCACCAGGTCGATGCCCGTGACCATCTCGGTGACGGGATGCTCCACCTGCAGACGCGTGTTCATTTCGAGGAAGTAGAAATTCCTGTCTTTGTCCACCAAAAATTCGATCGTCCCGGCGTTGACGTAATCCACCGCCTGCGCGGATTTCACAGCCACCTCGCCCATCCTGCGGCGCAGGTCTTCATCCATGAAAGGGGAGGGGGCTTCTTCTAGAAGTTTCTGGTGGCGGCGCTGAAGCGAGCATTCGCGCTCGCCCAGGTAGATGGCGTTTCCGTGTCCGTCCGCCATGATCTGGAATTCGATGTGGCGCGCGCCCTCGACCAGTTTCTCCAAATAGACGTTCCCGTCGCCGAACGAGGCCTCCGCCTCGCGCCGCGCCGACTGAAGCAGGGCCGGCATTTCCTCCAGGCTTTTGACCTCCCTCATGCCTTTTCCGCCGCCGCCGGCTGTGGCTTTGATCAGCAGCGGGAAGCCGATCTGCGGCGCGATTCGCAGCAGATCGTCGTCGGTCATGTTGCCCACGTCTTCGGTGCCGGGCACCACGGGCACGCCCGCCTTGATGACCGTGGCGCGCGCCTCGGCCTTGTCGCCCATGGCCGCAATCGCCGAGGGTTTGGGACCGATGAAGGTAATCTTCATTTCCTCACAGGCCTGGGCGAAGTCTTCGCGCTCTGCCAGAAATCCATATCCCGGGTGGATGGCGTCCGCGCCCGACTTGCGGGCGATCTCGAGAATCTTGTCCGCGCGCAGGTAGGATTCGCGCGAGGGTGCGGGTCCGAGCAGATACGCCTCGTCCGCGTAACGGACGTGCAGGGCGTTCCTGTCTGCTTCTGAATAAACCGCCACCGTCTCCACGCCCAGTTCGCGGCAGGAACGGATGATGCGGACGGCGATCTCGCCTCGGTTGGCAATCAGGACTTTTTTGAACATGTCGCCCTCCGGCTACAACGGGATGTTCCCGTGTTTCTTGGCAGGGTTGGCGTCGCGCTTGTTGCTCAACATCTCCAGCGCGTTGATCAGCCGCGGGCGCGTCTCTTTGGGTTCGATCACGTCGTCGAGGTAGCCGCGTTCGGCCGCCACGTACGGATTGGCGAATTTTTCGCGGTACTCCGCCACCAGTTCGGCCTTGCGCTTTACGGGGTCTTTGGCCTTCTCGAGTTCCTTGCGGAAGATGATGTTCACCGCGCCGTCGGGTCCCATCACGGCGATCTCGGCCGTCGGCCAGGCGATATTGAAGTCGCCGCGGATGTGCTTGCTGGACATCACGTCGTACGCGCCGCCGTAGGCCTTGCGCGTGATGACGGTCAATTTCGGCACGGTCGCTTCACAGTAGGCATAGAGCAGTTTTGCCCCGGAACGAATGATGCCGTGGTGTTCCTGGTGGGTGCCCGGCAGGAAGCCGGGCACATCCTCGAAAGTGACGATGGGGATGTTGAACGCGTCGCAGAAGCGAATAAAGCGCGCTCCCTTTTCGGAAGCGTCAATGTCCAGCACGCCCGCCAGCACCGCGGGCTGGTTCGCCACGATTCCAACCGAATGTCCGCCCAGCCGCGCAAACCCGACTACGATATTCATGGCGTAATTCTCGTGGATTTCGAAGAACTGGCCGTTATCCACCACGGTACGGATGATATCCTTCATGTCGTAGGGCTTGCCGGGATCATCGGGAATGAACGTATCCAGCGACTCGTCCATGCGAAGTGGATCGTCGCCGGGCATGAAGGGCGGATCTTCCATGTTGTTTTGCGGGAGATACCCCAGCAACTTTCGGATGAGGTAAAGCGTATCGGCTTCGCTGTCCGCCGCCACGTGACAGACGCCCGATTTTTCGGAATGCACGCTTGCCCCGCCCAGGTCTTCGAACGACACCTCCTCATGCGTCACGGCCTTGACCACATCGGGTCCTGTTACGAACATGTAGGAGGAACTGCGAACCATGAAAATAAAATCGGTCAGCGCGGGCGAATACACTGCGCCTCCCGCGCACGGCCCCATGATTGCTGAAATTTGAGGGATAACGCCGGACGCCATCGTGTTACGCAGAAAGATGTCCGCGTAGCCGCCCAGCGACACGACGCCTTCTTGGATGCGCGCCCCGCCCGAATCGTTCAGGCCGATGACAGGCGCGCCGTTCTTCATCGCCATGTCCATGATCTTGCAGATCTTCTCCGCGTGGACTTCGCCCAGACTGCCTCCCAGCACGGTGAAGTCCTGCGAGAAAACATAGACCAGGCGGCCTTCAATGGTGCCCCAGCCGGTCACCACCGAGTCGCCCGGGACTTTTTGCTGGTCCAGGCCGAAATCGCTGGTGCGGTGGACGACGAAACTATCCACCTCGCGGAAGGAGCCTTTATCGAGAAGCAGGTCGAGGCGCTCGCGCGCGGTCAGGCGTCCCTTTTTATGCTGGGCTTCGATGCGTTCCGCGCCTCCGCCGAGGCGGGACTTGGCTTTCAGGTTACGAAGGTGTGTGATCTTGGGGGGGTGACTCATGGCTCTCTCTTCTGGTGAAATAGCGGTTCGTGTGAGGATGGAATGTGAAGGCGACGGCGATGCAGAGCAGAAGGATGGTCATGGCCAGGGCGAAGGGCCAGTTCGGACGCGCGGCCTGCAGGAACAGGCGGTCCAGCCAGAACCACAGCGCAAACGAGAACACGTAAAGCAGGAAGCCGTTACGCGCTCGCCGCGTCTGCCGCAGGAATGCCCATAGAACCGCCAGCCCGCCCAGGGTCCAGAAAGAACCGCTGATCGTGATGTAGAGCGGGCCGGGGCGGGATGCGAAATTCAGGAGGATATCCCAGTTTGCAACCGCCGAGACGGCGCGCACGGCGTTCCATGCTGTAAGGCTTAACACCGCGCCTAACAGCAGGGTTACACTGGAAGGTCTGGCGGGCCGCGAATCGGAGATCATGTCAGGGAAGAGTGAAAAAGGGCATGAGCAGTTTGCCGCCGAAGCGCGGTCCGCGGCCGAGACGTTCCTCGAACTGTCCTCGATAGGGATAGTTCGTGGCAATGATTTCTGGATTGACGAAGACGTAATCCAATCCCATCTGTTCCAGGTATTCCGCGGCCTGCCCGGACTGCAGGGCTCGGAAGTAGGCATAACTGTTGATCAGCCCGTCCATGTTGACGATGGTACGGTCGTGGATGAAATAGCCGACATTGCCGCCGCCGGTCATGCCGATCATGGCGCCAGGCGGAGTGTGTGCTTCGAGGAAGATGGCTGCGTCGAGATAGGCGCGGTCGTCGGGGCGATTCGTGTGAGGCATGAGGGCGCTCATGTTCGTCACAAAATTGCCGCCCAGAAAGAGGCCGATCGCCATCGCGAGGGCCGCGCCGGCCTGCGGCGTTACGAGACGGCGCAGGAGGGGATGCAGGAATATATCCGCGATCGTCAACGCTGCCAGGAATTGGACGAGATATTGGCTGACCCAGTACCATTCCTTGACGTTTGCATAGCCGAGCGCGGTATAGTTGAAAACCTGCGCCATGGATCCGACAAACAGCGGCACTGCGCCCAGGTGAACGAGGGCGCGTATCGACCGCCGCCGATGGATGTATAACAAGACGGCCGCGGCAACGACAAATAGGGCAAGGAGGAGCAGGTAGGTGTTATCGAAGCCGATGTAGAACAAGTTGGTGCGGTAGAATGCCGGCCCGCTCCAGCGTTCGATATAGGTTGTAAGCGGGCGCCAGGCGTTGAAGTCGTTGTCCGGGCTGATGCCCCAGAAGGCGAGTTGATCCTTCGGCGCGCCGCCGTAGGCGTTGTCGAACGTACCCCACCACTGCTTGATCTGACCGCTGACGGGCATGAAGGTGCCGAACAGGAATTTGTTGACGCCCATGTAGAACGCCAGCGCGGCACCGACAATTCCGTAATAGATTGCGCCCTCGGCGGCCCATGTCCGCCAGCGGGATTTAAGCAATTCCAATGGACCGATTTCACTGGTAGATATGCGGCCGGAAAACATTCTGACCAGCAGGCGCGCGAGGACAGTCAACAGGATGGCAAGCAGCGGGTAAACGATGACGACACTGGTGAGAGGAAGCGCTTGGATGACTCCCGCCTGCCATAATACCAACACAATCACAACGACCGCGGCCGCGCCGACCGCCGCGCCGAGGGCCGTTCTACGGATCAGTCTGCCGGCGGCCTGACTGCTCGCAGGCCGATACAGACCCATGAAAAAATAGATCGGCGTTTGAACGACCAGCGCCAGCGCGATCATGCCAAGTCCCAGGTTGCTGTATGGGTAATACGAGGGCACGCCGATGCGGAAAACGAATCCGCCGAGAACCGCGATGGCAGCCGCCAGCATATCGAGCAGGAAAAGCGTGCGCATGGAGGTTCCGCGAAAGACGATCCACAGGCCGAAGAGAAGCACCAGAAAGACGCTATCGAGACGGCTGAACAGGACCAGCAAGCCGGCGCCGGCCAGTGCGGCAATTCGCCCAGGATGAACGGCCTGTCCGCGCCATGTCCTCTCGAATTGCTCCACCCAGTATAAGAACAAAACCATTGCAAAAGCTGTCAACGTCGTTTCCAGCCCCATCATATTGATATGTGTGAGGATGTAACGGTTGGTCGCCCAGCCCGTCGCGGCCAGGATGGCCAGCGGGCGCGAGAGGGTCCTGTCGGCCAGGCGATAAAGCAGAACGGCCGTCGCGGCGTGGAGGATGCCGATGATCACCAACAGAACGCGCAGCGGCAGGATCAGGTCGAAGCGCGCCAGCGCGAAGACTGGGATGCAGACCAGCATCCACAGCGGATGGTAGCCGTTGGTCGGATTCACGCCGTCGAAGGTGGCGCCGCGCCCTTCGGTGATGTTCTGCGCCACCTTGAAGTAATAATAGGCGTCGTCGCGCGTGAACCAACTGCCGGGGAAATTGATCGCATCCGACGCGGCGGCGTATCCGTAAATTGTCATTACAAACAGGAACAGTCCGATTTCGAACCATCGCGAAAACTTCGTCAATGCGGAACCTCAGCCAATCTCCAGAGTGATTTTGCCGCGTTGCATCCCGCCCTCCAGCCGTTCGTGCGCGGCGCGCGCCTCCCGAAGCGGAAACGTCTTGTCCATGACGGGTTTCAATTTCCCCGCCACAACCAGCCCCATCACCTCCCCAAACTCCGCCCGGGTGCTCATGGTCGAGCCGATGATGGAAAGATGTTTTGCAAACACGTAGCGGTTATCAATCTCGAACTTCGGACCGCCAGTGTTGCCCACCGTCAGCAGGCGTCCGCCTTTCCTCAGGGCGCGCAGGCTGAGAGGAAAGGTCGTACCCACGTTGTCCACGACGATGTCCACGCCGCGGCGATTCGTGGCGAGAAAAGCAGACTTTGCCCAATCGGTCTCCTTCGAACGGTCGATCAGGACATCCGCGCCGAGAGATTCGGCCAGCGATAATTTCTCCGCGTCCGCGCCCACGACCAGGACCCGGGCGCCGATAAATTTAGCGATCTGCACGCTGGCGGTGTTGACTCCGCCCGAGGCGCCCACGATCAGGACGCTTTCGCCCGCCTTCAGCCCGCCGCGCGTAACCAGCGAATGCCATGCCGTCTGAAATACCAATGCCGCTGCGGCCGCGGCGTGCGGATCGAAGTCGTCGGGCAGACGGTACAACTGCCGCACGGGAAGGAGGATATATTCGCAATACGTGCCGCGCACGGTTTCGCCGAGCAGGTGCCAGTCGCGGCACAGGTTGTCCTGTCCGCGCTGGCAAGCCTCGCACTGGCCGCATCCGAGGTTGGCGTTGACGACAACGCGCGAACCCACTGTTATCTCCCCTCCCTGCTTCGTCTCCCCCGGCGCTGCGCTCCCCAAAGGAATAGCGGGACTTTGCAGCGCGGCGGGGAGGGGGGAGCCGAGGGCGACGATCTCGCCCGCGCCGTCTGCGCCGGGGATGTGAGGCAGGTCCAGTTTGAGGCCGGGCCAGCCGTTGCGCACGGTGACGTCGACGCGGTTGAGGGCCGCGGCGCTCAATTTAACGAGGGCATGCCCGGGTCCGGGAGGGGGCGGGTCGGGGAAGTCGGTATATTCGAGAACTTCCGCTCCGCCGTGTTTGTGGAAGAGTGTCGCTTTCATGAATCTGTCGAGTATTCGTAATAATAGTAAAGCGGAAGGCCGTCTGTGGAGATTTCCTCCATGAGGATCCCGCCGGGGAAGTCGGCCTGCACCAGCGGGATTTCGGCTTCGTTGCCGGGCAGGAAGACGAAGATGAGATTTTCACCCTCCGGCCAGGGATGGTCCGGCTGGCTCCACGTGACGATGTCCAGGCCGGTGACCTGGGGCGCAAGGAATTGTGTGCTGGGGATGGAATAGTAACCCATTAACGGCTGGCCGAAGAATACGACTTGTGTGCCGGCCGGCGCGTCGATCAGGTAATCTGCGAGGCGCTGGGCAATCAGGCCGTTGGTGTGTGCGAATTCCAGGCGGGTGGCGGGGGTGTATTTGTAAAAATAGAAGTGAATGTCGCTGGCGGTTGCGGCAACGGCCATTGCAAGGACGGCGCAGGTCGTCCAGCGCGCGGTCTGCGGCCACAGGCGTTCCAAAATGGACGCGGTTTCGCTCAATCCGTACGCGGCCAGCAGGAGGGTGACCGGGGCGGCCGCCACGTATCGTTGCGAGGCGGGGGTGGATTCGCTCAGACCGCCGAGCAGGACGAACATGATCAGCCAGAGGAACAAGAGGATCGTGCGGCTTTCGCGCGGCTTCGAAATCAAGTGAATGCATCCGAGCAGGAAGAGGGTGGCGTAGAAAGGCCGCAGAAGGGGAACGGCCGGCCTGTACCAGTGCTGCAGCGGCAGGTACGTGAAGGATTGGATGCCAAGCCACAACTGGCGGAGGAGTATCTTCCACGCGGGCTGGCCGGTGATGAGCATTTCATTATCCAGCCACGGGCCGATGATGCTGACGCGTTCCAGCGGGGCCAGGTACTGTTCGGGATGTCTGATATAGTACCAGGCCAGCGGCAGCAGGGTGACCGCGGCGGTGAGGCTCATCAAGAGCAGGCTGGAGAATAACCTCTTGAACCGCGTCCGGTCGAGAAGCGCGGAGACGAACAGCCATCCGTAAACGAGCGCCAGCAGTGTGCGGCTGCTGGGGTAGAAGTACTGCGCCAGTCCCATGCCGAGGCCTGCCAGCAGGAGTGCGTTGCGGTTCTCGCGCGACCAGCCGTACCAGGCTGCGCCGATGGTGAGGGCGAAGAAGAATCCGTCCCAGATGTTGTTGAGGCCGATGCGGCTGAAATGGATGTGGAAATGGAAACCGATCAGGAGGATCGCGGCCAGCAGGCCGACGCGCTTGTCGAACAGGGCGCGTCCCGCCAGGTACACGCCGCCGACGGTCAATGCGCCGGCCAGGGCGGCCGGGACGCGCAGGGCTTGGGTCGTGTGGCCGAAGAGGGCGATTCCGCCCGCGGGGATGAAGAAATACAGGCCGGGAAACGAATACCATCCGGCAAAAAAGGGATTGTCCACCGTCCCGTTCAGGTAGAGCGCGCCGTACACGCCGGCCGAGGCCTCGTCCCCGTTGAGGATAATCGGTATCTGGTCGGTGGCGATGGCGCGCAGGGGGAGCGAAAGGAGAGTCAGGCTGAGTGCGATGGCGAACATGCGGCCGCGCGACTTGAGGTCCAGGCCGCCGCGCTGCCAGCCGCCGATCAACGAAATGGAAATGGCAGCCAGCCACGCGGTCCAGGCCGCGGCCGGGCTGGGCATCCGTTCCACATCGCCGGCCGCATAATGGACGAGGATCGCAAACGGCAGGCTCATGACAAGCAGGACGACCTGCCAGGCCTGCACGCCCAGCCGGCTGCCTGCTTTTTCCAGCGCGGCCACCAGCCAGCGCGGTTGACCGTCCGCGCGGGCGGAGAGGACGCCGAGGGCGAAGATAAGAATCCCCAGGATCATCCACGCGGCCGGCAGGCGGCGTTCGATCCCGGCAACGTCCTGCTGTGCCTGCTGAGCCAAAAACGCAAGCAGCGCGCCTCCCAGCAAAAGGGCGGCGGCAGACGCCTTTTGCGAAGACGACATTTATTTCAATCCCAATTCACTGCGGCTGATGACCAGCCGCTGGATCTCGCTGGTGCCTTCGTAAATCTCGGTGACCTTTGCATCGCGGAAATACCGCTCCACGGGCAATTCCTTGCTGTACCCCATGCCGCCGTGGATTTGTATGGCCTGGTGCGCGCAGAACATGGCGGTTTCCGAAGCAAACAACTTTGCCATGGATGCCTGCAGGGAGAATCTTTCACCGCTGGTCTTGGAGCGTTCCTTCGCCAGCGCCGCGTTGTAGATCAGCAGGCGCGAGGCTTCGATGCGCGTCTTCATGTCCGCGATTTTGAAACCTGTGCCCTGAAATTCGCCAATCTTCTGCCCGAAGGCTTCGCGCTCGACGGCATACGCGCGCGCCGCTTCGTAAGCGGCCTCGGCGATGCCAAGCGCCTGCGCGCCGATACCAATGCGCCCGGCATCCAGCACGGTCATGGCGATCTTGAATCCCTCGCCTTCCTCGCCGAGACGGCAATCCGCGGGCACGCGGCAATTTTCAAAGATCAATTCGCTGGTGGCCGACGCGCGGATGCCCAGTTTCGGTTCCTTCTTGCCGCGCGAGAAGCCCGGCGTCTTGGTGTCCACCAGAAACGCGCTGATTCCCTTCTGCTTCTTGGCAGGATCGGTCATCATGAAGACGACCACGTAATCTGCCACCGGTCCGCTCGTGACCCAGGATTTGCGCCCGTCGAGGATATAGGAATCGCCCTCGCGCACGGCGCGGCTCTTCATCGTCCCCGCGTCCGAGCCGGACATCGGCTCGGTCAGCGAATATGCGCCGATGGCCTGTCCCGAAGCGACGGGTCTCAGGAATTTCTGCTTTTGTTCCTCCGTCCCAAACCTGAGGATTCCGTAGCAATACAACGAGTTGTTGACGGACATGATCACGCCGTGCGAGGCGTCCACTTTGCAGATTTCCTCCAGCGCCAGCACGTAGGACAATGTATCCATGCCGGCGCCGCCGTACTGTTCGGGAACTTCGATTCCCATGAATCCCAGCGCTCCCATTTTCTTCACGGTTTCGTAGGGGAACTCGCCGCTCTCGTCGAATTCGGCTGCGATCGGCGCGATCTCCTTTTGTGCGAAATCTCGGGCGGCGTCGCGCAGCATCTTGTGCTCGTCGGTCAGCGGGAACAACGGACTTTCGCTCATGGTTTCCTCCGGGGATGAACTGGTGCGATTATAGCATGTGGCTTCGAGCATGGGAATCATCCGCTTGAGCGGAGCGAAAGCCGGCGCGGCGAATCCGGTCTTCGTCCGCGCTGACGCGCTTTTCCGTCGCGTGATCCGAAATTAAATTCCGAATCGGAAATCAGTTTGGCGCGTCAATTCCGATTACGCGGTGTTTGATAAGTATCGAAAAAATGTGCAAGGAGGTGCTTGTCCCTAATCTGGTGGTCCACTCTTTTACGTGATAGCGATGTTCGACCAATCCAAAGGAGAGAGATATGTCCAAACGTTTTATTCTGTTGTCGCTGGTTACACTAGCCAGCCTTTTACTTTCGGCCTGCGGTTCCGCGGCGACCGAAGCGCCTGCCGCAGCCGAAGCCCCCGAAGCGACGGAGGCGCCGGTTGCCACAGAGGCACCGGTCTCGCTTGAGCCTGAGGGGGAAGTCGCCATCGTTGCATGGGCTGGCTACATCGAGCGCGGCGAGACCGACCCGAATTACGACTGGGTCACCGGCTTCGAGGCCGAGACGGGTTGTAAAGTCACCGTGAAGACCGCCGCCACGTCCGATGAAATGGTAGCCCTGATGAACGAGGGCGGGTATGATCTGGTGACCGCCTCGGGCGATGCCAGCAATCGCTTGATTTCCGGCGGGCGCGTGCGGGAGATCGATCTCAGCCGCGTCCCAAGCTGGGATACGGTTGACCCGCGCCTTCAGGATGCTCCGTGGCATACTGTGGATGGCAAGCATTACGGCGTCCCGTATCAGTGGGGCAACAATGTCCTGCTCTACAATACCGAAGTCTTCGGAGATACCCCGCCAGACAGCTGGTCGGTCGTCTTTGAGGAAACGATTTTGCCCGACGGTCAGTCCAATAAAGGCCGCGTACAGGCATATGATGGCGCCATCTACATCGCTGACGCGGCGCTGTATCTCATGTATCACAATCCCGAATTGGGCATCACCAATCCGTATCAACTCAACCGCGAGCAGTTCAATGCCGCGCTCGACCTTCTGCGTCAGCAGCGCGGACTGGTGGGCCGCTACTGGCACGATGCCTTTATCCAGATGGATGATTTCACGAATGAGGGCGTCGTGGCCTCCAGTTCCTGGGGCTTCCAGACCAACGTTCTGCAGCTTAGCGGCGTGCCGGTTGCCAGCGTCGTGCCTGTGGAAGGAGCGACCGGCTGGGCGGACACGACCATGATGGCCGTGGATGCCCCGCACCCCAACTGCGCCTATCTGTGGCTCGAGCATTCCTTGAACCCCAAACTGCAGGGCGACCTGGCCTCCTGGTTCGGTACGGTGCCGGTTGTGCTTTCCGCATGCGAAGGCAACGAACTGCTTGGCCCCGAAGGTTGTGCCATCAACGGCCTGAATACTTTCGATCAGATCTGGTTCTGGCGCACGCCGACCTCCAAGTGCGCGGACGGCTCGGATGAATGCGTGCCCTATCATGAATGGGTGACCGGTTACATTGCTGTGATCGGCGGCCGGTAGGAAGCTTCGTTCTCGAATAAGCCGCGCCGTCCCGAACGGCGCGGCTTGATCCGTATTATGGTGAATCATGAGTGACGTAACGGCAGTCGAATTCAAAAACGTCAGCCGCGTCTTTTTCGTGCGGCACCGCGATCAGTCTGGTGAAGTGCGCGCCGTGGACGATGTGTCCATGGAGATTAGCGATGGCGAGTTCTTTTCCCTGCTTGGCCCCTCCGGCTCGGGGAAGACCACCTGCCTGCGCATGATCGCCGGCTTCGACCGGCCAACCTCGGGCAGTATCCGTTTGTATGGCAAGGATGTCTCGAATCTCCCTCCGTATGAGCGCGATGTCAACACGGTGTTTCAGGATTATGCCCTCTTCCCGCACATGTCCATCGGGGAGAATATCGCTTATGGGTTGATGATCAGGAAGGTTCCGCGCGCGGAACGCGACAAGCGCGTGGACGAGATGCTCGACCTGGTGCGCCTGCCGGGCTTCGCCGCCCGCAAACCGTCGCAATTATCCGGCGGACAGCGTCAGCGCGTCGCCCTGGCGCGTGCGCTTGTCAATCACCCCAAGGTGCTTTTGCTGGACGAACCCCTCGGCGCGCTGGACCTGAAACTGCGCCAGCAGATGCAGGTGGAACTCAAGTCCATCCAGAAGCGGGTCGGCATCACCTTTATTTTTGTTACGCACGATCAGGAGGAGGCCCTGACGATGAGCGACCGCATGGCGGTCTTCAATCAAGGCAGAGTCGAACAGATTGGCGCCCCTTCCGAGATCTACGAGAAACCCGCCTCCTCCTTTGTGGCCGGCTTTGTGGGCACGTCCAACCTCCTGGGGGGCGAGGCCGCAAGGCGAATCACCGGCTCCAACCAGACCTTTTCCATCCGCCCCGAAAAGATCCATCTCGGACCCCAAAACGGGCAGGCGTCTCCCGGTCAGGTCTTTGCCGATGGAGTCGTTCGGGACGTTGTGTATTTGGGGTTGTACACCCGCTACCTCGTCGAAGTGGAAAATGGCGTGGATCTGGTAGTCGTCGAACAGAATTTGAGGACTACTTCCATGGATGTGTTGAAAGCGCGCGGCAGGAAAGTGCGCCTGTTCTGGGAAAAAGAACACATGAGCCAGGTGGGAGGCTGACGTGAACCGACTCTCGACTTACTTTTACTTGCGGCCCAAACTTATCCTCCTTCTTTTGCTTGGGCCGCCGATGATTTACATGTTCGTCGTGTATCTCGGCTCATTGTTTGCGCTCCTTGTCTATAGTTTTTATCGCCTGGACGAATTCACGGGACTGGTCATACGCGAGTTTACGATTGCGACCTATGCTCAATTGCTCCTGCCTGCAAATCTGGACATCTATTCTCGCACGGCAGGGATGGCCCTGGCGGTGACCATCGCCGACGCGTTGATCGCCTTTCCGCTGGCGTATTACATCGCGAAGTTCGCCTCGCCGCGATTGAAGACGTGGCTTTACATCGCCGTGACCATTCCTCTCTGGTCGAGTTATCTGGTGCGCGTCTACGCGTGGAAACTCATCCTCGCCAAGGAGGGCATCATCTCCTGGTTTTTTCATTTCCTGCACATTGATTTCGTCCTGGAATGGCTTCTCTCGCTCCCTGCGATTGGCGGTTCGTCGCTTTCGTTTTCGCCGATTGGTATGTTTATCACGTTTTGTTACATCTGGCTTCCCTACATGATCGTGCCGATCCAGACCGCGCTCGAGCGCGTGCCGAAATCCCTGATCGAGGCCTCCGGCGACCTCGGGGCGAACGCATCCCAGACCTTTCGCAAGGTGGTCCTGCCGCTGGCCTTTCCCGGCGTGGTGGCCGGTTCGATCTTTACCTTCTCGTTGACGCTTGGCGATTTCATCGTCCCGCAGGCGCTTGGCAATTCCAGATACTTCATCGGTCAGGCAATTTATTCTCATCAGGGTACTTCGGGCAATCTTCCCTTGGCCGCGGCGATGACCATGGGCCCCATCGTCATCATGATGATCTACCTGCTGATTGCCCGCAAACTGGGAGCCTTCGATGCCCTCTAGATCCTACGGCGAAAAAGCCTCACTGGGTTTGACCCTCGGCGCGGTTGGGACGCTGCTGTTTCTGCATGTTCCCATGTGGCTTATCTTTCTGTATTCGTTTACAACAGACGAAGCCGCCTTTACATTTCCTCTGCCCGGCCTCACGACCAGATGGTTTGGGGAGGCGCTTCAACGTGCGGACCTCTGGTCTGCGCTCACGCTTTCGCTTCAGGTGGCGCTGGTCGCGACCTTCGCCGCGCTCATCCTTGGGACGCTCGCGGCCGCGGCTGTTTATCGCAGCGACTTCTTTGGCAAAGAGGCCGTTTCTTTGCTTCTCGTTTTGCCCATCGCCCTGCCCGGTATCGTGACGGGTATCGCGCTTCGTTCAGCCATCGGTGCATTGGACATTCCATTCTCGTATTGGACCATCGTGATCGGCCACGCGACTTTCTGCGTCGTGGTCGTTTATAACAACGTGCTGGCGCGCTTCCGCCGCATGCAGGGGTCGCAGATCGAAGCCTCCATGGACCTGGGCGCGAACCCATTGCAGACGTTTCGATACGTCGTCCTGCCCAATATTGCCACCGCCCTCCTCGCGGGCGGGATGCTCGCCTTTGCTCTTTCATTCGACGAGGTCATTGTAACCACCTTCACCGCGGGACAGCAATCCACCCTGCCCATCTGGATCTTCAGCCAGCTGACCCGTCCGCGCGACCGCCCCGTCACCAACGTGGTCGCGACGTTCGTCATCCTGATCACCTTCCTGCCCATTTTCTTCGCGCAAAAACTCTCGGCGGAGTCGGCTGACACCGAGGGAACGAAATAGCGTCTCGAAGCCGATTGACAGAATTTCGCAGCGGCGATTTCGTGTCTTCCGGCCCGGCGCCGGATTCGCCGATTTAACAGGAACAGGCCGAACGGAGTCCGACGCGGGCAATTCGTCCAAATTGATTCTCCTGCTAGCATTGTCATTTCGCGCACATTCGATATAATCGGCGTCATCTTAATCATCGGAGGCGTGAATGTTCGTTGTCCGTACCAGTCTGCGCCCGAGTGGAATTCACGGGCTGGGTTGTTACGCTGACGAGCCGATCAAAAAAGGTCAAGTCGTCTGGCAGTTCGATCCTCGGATTGATATATTCTTAACACCCGAAGACATCTCCTCCTTTCCCCCGGCAGTGCAGGAATACTATTTGATTCATTGCTCTGTCGAAGTGCGCGACGGGCGGGAGGTGTTTGCTTTCTCCACCGACGACTCAAAATATGTGAATCACTCGGACGAACCGAACCTGCTCGAATCGCCGGACGGTTTGATCGAGTATGCGGCGCGCGATATTCCCGCGGGCGAGGAGTTGACGTGCAATTATCATGTCTTCGACCTCAAGGCTGATGAGAAACTCAAACGATTTGGAGAAGAATGAGCGGACTTTATTTCTCGCACATGTCACCGAAGTTATACACCGATTCACATCCTGATAAAGGCGGCTGTGGCGTCTTTGCTGGCGAGCCGATTCGAAAAGGCGAATTGCTCGTCCTGTGGGGCGGCAAGGTCGTCACCGAGGACGAACTGGATTACGACATGCCCGATTTCACCCAGCGCGTCCTGCAAATAGACGACGGGCTTTATCTGCTCACTCCCAGCCTCGAGCCGGGCGATTGTTTCAACCACTCCTGCGATCCCAATGCGGGCTTCATCGGGCAGGTTGGACTGATCGCCATGCGCGACATCGCAAAGGGCGAGGAAGTCCATCTCGACTATGCCATGTGCGACAGCGCACCCTACGACGAGTTCGACTGCGCCTGCGGCGCGCCCCATTGCCGCGGCCGCGTCACCGCGCAGGACTGGAAAATTCCCGAATTGCAGGAACGCTACGACGGCTACTTCTCGGCCTATCTGCAAAGACGGATTGACGCGCTGCGCGCTGCCGAACGCGAAAAGGCGGCGGCGCATCCATGACCTCCGGCCGGTCCCGCCGCGTGGGCATCTCTTTCCCCTGGCGCGTTTTCCTCGCCGCGCTCGCCCTGCGGCTGATCCCCGCCCTGCTCTCCCGCTCGCTGGGCATCGGCCTGGACGATATGTTCCACTACGACATGCTCGCCCGCAGCCTGGCGGGCGGGAACGGTTTCCGCTGGTTTGCCGAAGCGGACCTGAAGCAGGTCCTTCCATACATCCAATTCGACCTGTCCTCGATGGATTACGATCCCGCGCGCGGCGTGCCCACCTCGTTCCGCGCGCCGCTGTATCCCGCCTTTCTTTCGGTCATCTATTTCTTCGCTGGCGCAGAAAATCCTCTGCGCTTCTTTGCCGCGCGGCTTGCCCAGGCCGTGATCGGCGCATCGCTCGCCCCGTTGACTTATCTCATTGCTGTAAAACTCTTGTCTCGCCCTGAGCGGAACGAACCCGAGTCGGGCGAGGGGGAGCGCAGTCGAAGGACTGCCCGCCTTGCCGCGTGGACGATTGCCTGCTATCCGATTCTGCTGGTTTACCCGATTGCGCTTGCCACTGAGAACCTGTTCTTTCCCCTCGTCCTGCTCTCCGCGTTGACGCTTTTGTGGGCGGCGGAGAATCCATCCGCCCTCCGCTTCATGCTGGCGGGATTCGTCCTCGGACTGGCCGCGCTCACGCGTTCCGTCATCCTGCCCGCGGCGGGACTGGCCGCGTTGTGGGTCTGGTTCGGGCTGCGCGCGCGGCGCGGCGCACTGGCGTTGTCCCTTGCGTTTCTGCTTGTGGTTACGCCGTGGATCGTCCGCAACTCGCTTCTGCACGGGCGGTTGACGGGCATCGAATCCTCGATGGGCTACAACCTGTATCTTGGCTATCATCCCGACGGCAACGGCACGTTTCAATTCGGCATCTCGCTGGATTTGCTGACCATCCTGGATGATTCCATTCGCGACCAGGTCGGGACACAACGCGCCATCGAATTCATCAAACAGGACCCCGTCCACGCGCTGGAATTGATTGTGACTCGGCTCGGCTATTTCTTCGGACTTGAGCGCCGCGCAGTGACCTATTTTTATTCCAATGGTTTTCTTGGCTATATCCCCTTATCGTTATTGCTAACCATTGCGGCGGTATTGTTATTGCCCTTCATGATGGTGAGCGTCTCGGCGGCGCTGGGCGCGGCGCTCCTTCGTAAGTCACCGCAGGCTACTTTGATCTGGCTCATCTTGTTAGGCTACTTATTGCCGCACGCGCTGATTCTGGCCGAAGACCGATTTCATCTGGCTGTGACTCCCTTCTTCGCAATCCCAGCCTCCTATTTCTGGGTAAACAGCTGGGGCGCGCTTGCGGCGCGCTGGCGCGAGTCGCGGACTGGTAAAATGGCCGTATCGCTGGCGGTTTTGGCCGTGCTCCTGCTTTTCTTTAATTGGGGTCACGAACTCGTCCGCGACGCGGACAAACTGGCCCTCTTGCTCGGCCCGACAGGAAATCAAACCTTCTTCTCCTACTAATCGCTAATAGCCAGCCAGATGAAATCCTTTCTCCAGTTCATCTTCTCACCCATCCGCTTCGATTGGAAGATCGTTGTGATTACCATTGTCAGCACGTTGTTGTTGATGGTGGATCACTATCATAAATTGACACCTGTCGAGGAAATAGATCGTACCATCCTGTATCTGCTCGTGCCGTTGGCATTCATCGTCTTTGTCTTTCGCGAATCGCCGCGTGACTACGGCTTTGCGCTGGGCGATTGGAAGGCGGGACTCGTCATGGTCCTCGGCGGCGTCCTGCTGATGACGCCCGTGATCTGGTATCTGGTGCACGGCGATCCCTCCATGAAATCGTACTACGACGGCATGAGCGCCGACCTGCCGTGGAACACCTTCCTCGACCTGTTCGGTTGGGAGTTTATCTTTCGCGGTTGGATTCTCTTCGGTTACACCCGCAAGTTCGGCCCCGATGCGCTCTGGTTACAGGCTGTGCCGTTCGCCATGGCGCACATCGGCAAGCCCGAGTTCGAGACAATGTCCACTATCTTTGGGGGCTTCCTGTTTGGCTGGGTGGCGTGGCGCACGCGCTCGTTCATCTACCCGTTTTTCATTCACTGGTACATCTTCACGCTGACCGTTCTCGTCGCGTCGGGGAAACTTGGCTGACATTTCACTCCGCCCTGCGACCCAGGCCGACGACGCGGCCATCAAGGCGCTCATCCGCTCGGTGCAGATCAACCCGATGGATTTGGACTGGCGCCGATTCCTCCTTGCGGTCACGCGGGACGGGGAGATGGTCGGCTGCGGACAAATCAAGCCTCACGCCGACGGGACGCTCGAACTGGCCTCCATCGCGGTGCGTCCCGCGTGGCGCGGACAGGGTGTAGCGCGGCTCATCATCGAGCGATTGCTCGCCGAGAGTCCGCGTCCGCTGTATCTGACCTGCGCCTCGCGCCTGGGCCCGCTTTACGCGAAGTTCGGTTTTAGGGCTTTGTCTGAAAGCGAGATGACGCCTTACTTTCGCCGCCTGAGCTGCCTGGCGACGGCCTTCATGAAACTGGCGCGCGGCCAGACCCTGCTGGTGATGCGATTGGATTAAGTTGCGGAGCGCAGACGCTTGCCCCTGCTGTTTTGGACGGCATACCACTTCGCGGCACTTGGCCGGCCCATGCCAGGGTCTGTATGCAAAATACTTTTGAAGGTGGTCGAGTAGGCGGCGGGGTCTCGGTACGCCCTTACGGGCTACTCGACCGCCGCCGTACACTTGCACCGCACTGCGTTCGGTGCAGTGCAGGTGTCGAGACCACAGACTGAATTTGCATACACACCCTAGGCTTAAGTGCGTTTCATTGAAATTGCCAATTTGTTCTACACCGGATTAGAATAGGGACATGGAAAGTTATCCGTCCGATTTGTTGAAAAAGATTACCCCGGTCCTGGGAGGCGTGCTGGGCGGCTTGATCCTCGCGGGCCTCATCTGGATCGCGGCGCGCAGTCCGCGCGGCGAAGGCGTGACTCTCCTGCCGCCGCCGACGGCCGCGCCCATCGTCGTGGACGTTTCGGGCGCGGTGCCCAGGCCCGGGGTTTACGAACTGCCCGAGGGAAGCCGCGTGCGCGACGCGGTCCAGGCGGCGGGCGGCTTCCTCGCCGAGGCGGACAAGTCCCGGGTCAACCTGGCCGCGCCGCTGGAGGATGGCCAGAAAATAGAGATCCCGTATGCCGCCGGGGTGGAGGTGCCGGTCGCCACCCAGCCTCCCATCTTGCTGGATATCAATTACGCCAGCGTCGAGGAATTGGAGACCCTGCCCGGCATCGGCCCGACCCTGGCGGAGAATATCGTCATGTATCGCGAGGAGAACGGCCCCTTCCTGCGAATCGAGGATATTATGAATGTGCCGGGCATCGGGGAGGCGACGTTCGAATTGATCAAAGACCTGATTTACGTGGAAGAGTTCTGAGAAAGAGGACCGGGCCGAAAAGCCCGGTCCACGCATTTAAGCCAGCACTGCCCGCGCGATGACCAGGCGCTGGATCTCGCTCGTGCCCTCGCCGATGGTCATCAGGCGCGCATCGCGGTAGATGCGCTCGACGGGATATTCGCTCGAATAACCGTATCCGCCGTGTATCTGGATGGCGTTGCGGCAGACGCGCTCGGCCATTTCGGTGGCGAATAACTTTGCCATCGAGGCCTCCTTCATGTATCCGCGCCCCTGATCCTTGAGCCAGGCCGCCTTGTAAATCAACGTCCGCGCCGCCTCGATCTCCGTGGCCGCATCGGCCAGCATCCACTGGATTGCCTGGAAATCCGCGATGCGCTGACCGAAGGCGCGGCGCTCCTTTGCGTAAGCGACCGCGTATTCGTAGGCCGCCTGCGCCAGACCCACCGAGATGGCGCCGATGCTGATGCGCCCGCCGTCCAGCGTCGTCAGCGTCTGGTTCAGGCCGTGACCCTCCTCGCCGATCAGGTTGCCGATCGGGATGCGCACATCCTCGTAAGTTACCGCGTGGGTGGGGGAGCCGTGCAGCCCCATCTTCTTTTCGGGCGGGCCGATCTTGAGTCCCCTGGAATCGGTTGGGACGAGGATCATGCTCAGGGAGCGCGCGCCGCCCGCGGCGTCGGTGCGAACGAGGGTGATGATGTATTCGGCGATGGAGGCGTTGGTCGTCCACATCTTCGTCCCGTTGACGACCCACTCGTTCCCGTCTCTGACCGCTTTGGTCTGGATGCCGCGCAGGTCGGACCCCGCGCCGGGCTCCGTCAAAGCCAGCGATCCCAGCCTGGCTTTTCCGCCCGCCACCAGCGGCAGCCATTTTTTCTTCAATTCCTCCGAACCGAACAGAACGATGGGCGTTGTGCCGAGACCATTGTGCGCCGCGATGGCCAGCGCGGTCGAGCCGCAGCCCCAGCCAAGCTCCTCGATGGCAATCGCCGCGCTGACCGCGTCCACGCCCGCGCCGCCATAGGCTTCGGGGATGTTCAGTCCCAGCAGGCCGAGCGGCCCCATCTTGCGGACGGCGTCCCAGTTGAACTCGCCTTTCTCGTCCACCTCGCGCGCCTTGGAGCGCACTTCCTTCTCGACGAATTCGTGCACGCTCTTGCGCCACATGCGCTGTTCTTCGGTTAGATCGAAATTCATGGTTGCTCCTCTCCCGATGTGTTGTTTTTGGATTCGCCCTCGAATGCGGCCAGCAACCGGCGCGCCTCGCCGATTTTTTCTTTTGGTGCAAAGATCTGCACGCGCCCCAGCCCATCCGTGATCACGGGATAGATGTGATGCCCCACCGCCTCCTGGAACAGTTCCGTCGAGATTCCCTGCGCCTCGAGATAACTTTGAATCAGATTTGCTTCCAGCCGCCCCTGCACTTCGACCAGCAATTCCCATTTCAATTCATCCATCACGGCCTCCAGCAGACAATGAACAAGATTGTCCAGACCGAACTGACGATTAACTGGCGGATGCCGATACGCGTCGGTTTCCAGCCTGCGGCGGGATGCTCGATGCCCCAGATGGTCTCAAACCATTGGAGCGCGAATGGGACGAAAATCAGATGAGGGGTCCAGCCGGTCCAGCCAAGGAAGAAGGACAGGTACAGGTTGAAGGATGTGTAGAGCAGGGCGCGGCGCCCCATCTTCCAGCGTTCGCTTCGCGCGGGGACCTCAGCCAGGTCCCGCTGCTCGAGCCGCAGATACGCGTAGACGATGCTCCCCGAACTCTGCAGCCAGGCCAACAACCACAGCCACCAGCCCATCGGGTCGTAGCGACCGAGTCCCACCCAGAGCGCGGCGGGCGCGGTCAATGCCAGCACGCCCGTCGCCAGAATCTCCACGCCCGCCTGCCTGCGTTCCTCACGGCGGCTGACCAGCCAGAGATGCCACAGGAAGATGGGTATGCCCGGCGCGGCCAGCCAGAGGAGGAAGCCGAATCCGTTGACAATCAGCACTCCCAGCGCGGCGAGGATGACGATTCCGTAATCGGCGATCCAGAAGCGCGCCGCGGGCAGGTCTGTGCGCGGACGGCGGCCCGAAACCGCCTTGACCGCCATGGTCACA
Organism: Chloroflexota bacterium; assembly: GCA_037445635.1. Lineage (GTDB taxonomy): Bacteria > Chloroflexota > Anaerolineae > Anaerolineales > Villigracilaceae > JBFMCC01. The sequence goes on along the minus strand of JBBIKC010000026.1, from coordinate 21,272 downwards.
GGCTGGCGGAGCAGGAACGCGGCCATCGCGGCCACGACCAGCGCCAGCGACGACAGCGTGAAGGTCCCGCCCGAGAAGAGACCGATCAGCAGCGGACTGAGAATGAATACCCATGAACCGTGGTCCTGCGGCAGGGCGATCTGTTTGCGGAAGAGGGGTTGCATCGAGGCGATTGAAAAGAGTATGCTCCAGCGTGGTTTGCGCCGTGCGGCGTTACTGCCATCCGCCCGTTCTCTGGCGGTTACGAATCGCGTCCTGCAAAGCGGAAAGCATCTCGATGAAAGCCTCCTTGTTCGCGGGGTTTTCGTTCGTCGCCTTTTCTTCGAGCAGGGCCAGCAAATGGACCACCCAGGAGAGCCAGGTGCGCGGGTTGCTTTGCACGCCAGAGATCGTTTTGGCGGCTTCGCTCAGTGCTTCGCGGATATCGTCTTCTTTGCTCATTGGATACGCTCCCGGTTAGTCGTTCGATGTTTTTATTTTATCACTTCCCTTCTGTTTTCTGCTTGCACGAGGGAGTGGGGAGTATCCAAAAGAATGGGCTGAAGAATATCTCACCACAGAGAACACGAAGCCCACAGAGATGCTTCAAAGGTTTTCTCCGTGATCTCGATGCGCTCTGTGATGAAGTCTTTCTCAGGCCCGCGAGGTTGGCCACTCTCTCGCACGAAACCAGACCCGGCAGGCGGCGTATATATTCTCGGTGGAAGGTTCCACCTGGAGATTTCGGACAAGTAAAAGGAGAATAGAATGACCGCTGAAACAACCGCCCCTAAACCGGAACCCAAGACCAGGAAAGTGATTTATAACAACGCCTCCGCGCCCGTGTATGGATTTGGCCTGATCGGGGCGTGGATCTACTACCTTAGCACGGCAACTTCATTTTGGATGGGCTTGCTGGGAATCCTCAAGGGCATCGTCTGGCCCGCTATGTTGGTCTATGAAGCGTTGAAGTACTTGAATATGTAGTCCCCTCTCGACCTCCCCCATTTCAAGAAACAGAAATGGGGGAGGTGCTTGCGAGGCGGCGGTCACGTATTTTCGAGCGCCGGCACCGATGATGTTCCTTTCTCCGCCTGAAAGGCGCGATAGAGACCTACACCGATCAGAACGGTCTGCAAAAGGAATAAGTCGCCGGTCCACTTGACAAGTTGCCAATCGTAAGGCTGGCTTGGTTTCCAAACCGCGACTGTCAGCCAGGCCGCGGCGCCAGCCAGGGTCACGCCGATCGTCGGCCAGACCAGGATGGGTTTCCAGAACGAATCGGTTTTTCCAAGTCTCAGCCACGCCTCAACAACCAGGGCGGTCATCAAGGCGAGGGAGATAGTAACCAATTCCCGATTTCGCAGTGTTTGCACTTCCTCCCAGGGGCCGCCGCGCCCGCCCCCATATATCGTCACAGACATTGCGGGTGCGATGACCGACCAAAAGATCAAGGCGGTCAAGATGAACACGCCGGCCAATATCCATGCCTGGCGTGCATCCCCCTCTTCCGGGACGGTCCAGAACGAAATTCCGATCAAGGCATATCCCATGGTGTAGAGGGCCTGGGCAAAGGTGGGGAACTCGACCAATTGAATGCCCACTGCTCTTGTCTGCGCGTAACTGAAGCAGATTAGTGTCCATCCGAGTGAGAACAAAATCCAGAAGGGTTTATTCTTCCCGGCTCTGACTGTCTTGAACCAGAGGCCTCCCGCAAGAATGACCGCCGCGCCCGTCGCCAGGCCGGGCCAACGCGGTAACTGGAAGGGGAGGTTGAAGCCGAACGAGGGAAACTCGAACTCAGGCAGGTTCCCATGCGCGGCCTCGGAGGATACGATCGAAACCGCGACGATGAGGATGCCTGTGAGCAGGATTTCCAGGACCATGGTCAGCCAGATCGAGCACGATTTTCCGAACTCAACCGAATACACGGCCTGGATCACCCATACGTCAGCCAGCACAGAGAGGATCACAAGCGGGATTGCCAGCAGGAGAGTCGCCATTGGCGTGAGGGCGGCGGAAATGCCCGCGACAATTGCCGAAAGGATTCCCTGAACGATGATTTGCAGAATGGTCGCCAGGATGGCCGAGCCGAACGGCCTGCGCACTTTCGACATTCTGGCCGCGGCGTGCAGGTAGATGGCTGGGAGCAAGAACAGCACAAATAAGGCTAGAAAGCCGCCCACGCCTATTGCAAGGATTGAGTCCATGACTGCCCTCCGTCGTTGGATTTCGCCCAGGAGTGATTCTGGGAGTATGCTTACCCCGTGACTATACTAAAAAGGAGAGTTGCGCGAAAGTGAGTTTTGTCACCCCTCTGCTGCGTAATGCGACCCTCCCGCCTCTCCTTTTTGTCTGGCTCTTCTTGTGCGTCTCCAATAAAGAGCCGCGGCGGTGCCGCCTCCAACCAGACTAAGCACACAAAGTATCATGTTGACGATCCATTGGAAGGTTGATATTACCGTGATTTCTATTGTCTGGCTGACCCCGTTGGCAGTGGCCGTGATGTGACTCACGCCTGACTCGTTCGGGGCAGTAAAGGTGACCCGGCCCTCGCCGTATTCGTCTGTGACCAGCCGATCAGGGTTCACAGTCCCCAGGTCGGCGGTGAAAGCGATCTCCTGTCCCGCGACCGGTTCGCCAGTAGACGTTGTCAGCCTGGCAAGGATCTCGGTCGTTTCCGTCGTATAGACGTTTTCCGACTCGGGAGAAAGAGTTAGAGTCAGGGTCTCTTGCGCGATTGCTGTCTCAATCATGGCAAGTGGGAGGAAAAGCAACAGAGCCAGGAACCCAAGGCGGTGCACAAGTGAAGATTTCATGTTTGTCTCCTTGGAAATAGACGGCATCAGCGCCCGAAGGGGTCCAACGAACGGGCGTAGCTCCTCCCCCGGCACTGATCACGAATCATGGACAACCGCCTTCGGGGGCGGGGATGATGTCGTTCTTGTGTTTGCCATGCCCATTCAAGCCATTCACGCTGACAGTGATCATCACGTAAGGGTTTGTACTGCTCCCTGTGGCATGGCAGATCGTTATCGTATCGCCCTGGTCGCTGCCCGGCGTTGCCTCTGGAGTGGATGTTCCTTCGGGGGTGGCTGTCATTGTTGCCGTGACTGTTCCCGTCACCGTCGGTGTCGCGCTTCCAACCGGGGTCGCCGTGGTGGTTGGGCACTCCGCCGTTTCAGGCTCCAGGATAAAGTCGTTTTCGTGCTTGGCATGTCCGCTCAACCCGCTGAATGCTATGGCGATCTTCGTATACGGGTTCGAGGCGCTGCCAGTGGCATGACAAATGGTAATCTGTCCATCGTTCCCATTGACGGCAACTTCGCTGGGACAGCCCTCCGCCGGGGCGGGGATGATGTCGTCTGGGTGTTCGCTGTGTGTGGAGAGTTCATTCAATCCCAGGGTGAGTGCTACGTAGGGGTTGGCCGCGTCACCGGTGGCGTGGCAAATATCAATGATGTCTGGAATATCCTGGACAGGTATATCCTGGAATTGAGAGGCCGCGCCGCCACTGCAAGCCGTTACTATTGACGCGGTCACGAGCAGAGTCAAAACCACGACGTAAACTTTGAAAATGGGACGCGTGTTCATTTGACATCCTTTCTGAATCTAAGTGGGCGGCTATTTTGTCTTGTGCCCACACATGTCCAATGCAAGCCATTTGAGGGGCAACAGTTCATTAGAAGTAAAACAAGGAAACCTTTAGGGCTTTCACAACTCCCCCTGAAACGCTCGATCCAGCACGGACGGCATCAACGCAGACAATTCCTCCCCGCCCTTGACCTGCAACTCCCGCAGCGCGTCGACCAGCCTACTACGAACCATATTCACTCTTTACCAATTCGAGTTTACTAATAATCTCGGACAACTCGCTGACAAGCTCTGCCGCGCGTTTTGCTTCCCAAACTTCCATGTAACTAACCATTCGTCGAAAGCTTTCAGGGAGCGCTTCTATTTCTTGGCGAACTTTTGCAAGGTCTTTCGCGTTCGCCACAATGATTAATCTTTGTACGCTGGGATTGTTCTGAGCACGCTGTAAATTAAGGATCAGCGAATCGAGCGAGCCACGCCGCTGAACTTCAAACACATAAGTGACTTTTCCAAGATTGGCGATTTGTGCCTGCCATAAGGCGTCTACTTTTGCGCCTCGCGCAATAGGTTGTTCTTTCTTAGATTGAAATCCCATCCATTCACCTATTGCTACCAACTGTTCGATTACCTCATCATGGTCAAAATCTGTTAAATCGGTTGAAACTGGAGTTTGAATTATTTCTCCTTCATCACCTTGTTCCTGTTTGGCGCGCCAAATTTCATAAAGAAAATAATCAACCCCAAGTAAGTCCAAGGTTTCTTCTACTTTTCCAACAAGCTCCTTTTGAATTAGTCGCAGCACATCATTAAAGCGTTGATAGTCATCGCCCGATATTTGGGACTTTTTCAGAGGGACAGTTTTTGTATCAAACCCGAGAACAACCAAGGCTGTACGTGCTTTTACATTCCATAAACCGCATTCATTTGGGTGGACGAGAGCCATCATTTCGGTGATCATGGCGGTGCCAAAACCTTTTAATTCACTTCGAAAGGCGTCGTATCTTTCAGCAATTTTGCCTTTGCCCCAAAGCAAAAGCGCTAATTGCCTTTTGATTAGCGGCAAAGTGTTATATTGAATCAATCGCTCGACAAGATACCCTTTGTTTCCCCACATCAAGCTCGCCCAAAGAGAGCTAATAACCTGCCCAAATTCAATCTCAGTCATTTGCTCAATGCCGTCATGCGATAATAAACGAGAGTACATTTCTGAGCGGTCGTGGCGGCTTTGCAAATCTTCGCTGCTTACAGGGCTCTTTAAGTATTTTTTGAAAATCGGAACAAATTCGGCAATTCGCTCTTTTTGTTCTTTTGTTAGTTCCATAATTTTCTCCGTTCACAACTTTCTGTTAAACGCCCTATCCAGCACGGACGGCATCAATGTCCGCCTTCGGCGCAACTCCTCAGATAAGCAACAACCAGCGGCCTCGGTGGGCACGAATCCCTGCTTTACGGGATAAGCATACAGGAAAACCCCTGTTTGGGCAAGAGAGAACAGAAGGCCTCGCGGCGTCAACTCCGCAAGGCCTTCTGTTCACTGATCACTGATCACTGGTTACTGATCACCGCCCCACACTCACCACCCTACCCACACCCTCCGCCGCTCTTATCGCGCTTGAGTTCGAGTTTGATCTTGGGCGTGAATTCGATATCCCACTCCCTCAACGGGCTGGGACTGGCGCATTCGTAGCGGTCACCCAGCGCGGCGGGGAAGAGATAGGCCAGCAGGTCGTTACCGTGCGAAGCAAAGGGCTTGATCTGCGGGTCAGTCTCGCCGAAGGTGGCGATCCAGTTATTGATGCCGCCTTCCAAAATGTACGCGTTCGGCACGCTCTCAGCCTCCAGGATCTTCCACGCTTCGGTGGCCGCGGCCTCGTCGTTGCTCACCACCACATACACCAGGTTCGCTGCCTGTCTTTCGAGCAGGGTCGGAATGTAGGCGGGCACCTCCGCCAGCGGGATATTGACCGCGCCCTTGATGTGGAACAGGTTGAAATCCGCTTCGGTGCGCACATCTAGGATGACCGTCCGCAGGCGATCGTCTGCCATCGTGGCGAGCAGTTCTCCCGGATGGATCTGCACCGAACGGGAGGCCAGCGCTTCTTCCTTGACCTCGGAAATGCGCGCCCATTTCTCGGCCGTATCCGGCGTCCCGATGAAAACGACCGCCAGGGCCGCGGCAGCCAGAAGTCCCGCGCCCGCGAGGCGGATCTTCGGTTCCTTCGTCAAATCCTTTTTACCGAAGATGCGTTCCAGTTGTTCCGCGCCCCAGAACATGAACAGCGCCATGAACACAATGAGCAGGACGACCACGCCGATGGGCAGGCCGAAGACCTGGTCGAGGGTGACGCGGCCGTAATAGCCCGCGGTGTTATACCACTGGTCGAAATACTTCTCCGTCTCGCCGAACAGGAACGCGCCGAAAAACCCGCCGAACATAAAGAGCATACCATCAATCTTGCCGGTAGAGGCGGAGGCCAGCGAGGTGGTGGGGCAGAAGCCGCCGATGATGAAGCCGATGCCCATGATCACGCCGCCGAGGACGCCTGAAGCCAGATAGGTGGGGTTGACCCAGACGAGGTTGAAATTCAAGATGCCGAGGCTGACCGCGCCGAACAGCAGTACCATGGCGGTGACGATGGCCGTGAACATCACCTTGAGCACGGTCAGTTCGGTGAAGTAGAACTGCGCCGCGAGTTTGCGCGAGTCGCCGAAGCCGGACATCTCCAGCGTGAAGCCGAAGGCAAAGCCGATCAGGCCGAAGACCACGTACGTCCACGGGTTCTGCGCGCTGACGGCTACGAATTCAGGGAGTGGGAATTGCATTTTCTGCCTCCTTTATTGTCCTCTCCCCTTCGCGCTGAGCGGAGCGCCAGCGAAGACGAAGCGGGGAGAGGAGCTGGGGGTGAGGTCTAGAGCCAAAGTTTTCTTACAAAATACGCCAGCGCGTACGCGCCGCCGAAGATGGCGAACATGATCGCCCACGAGCCGGCCGCAAGCGTGGTGCCGCCAGTGAGCGCCTGCCCTGACGTACAGCCGCGCGCCATGCGCGCCCCGTACAGGAAGATCGTCCCGCCGAGGAACGCCATCAGCCAGCGCGTGCGGTTGGAGATATTCGGGCCTTTCGTCGTCTCGAGTTTGATGCGCCCGCCAATCAGCCCGGAGACGAATCCACCGGCCAGCGCGCCGAAGAAGACCGGCACGATCCAGTCGTCGAAGGGATTCTTATCCCCGCCCGCCAGTTTGAGCAGGTACGGCGTGCGGTCCACGTGTTCGGGCGCGATCTGGTCCTCGATGGCGGTCACGATGCGGCTGGTGGCGCCCGAAGAGCCCAGGCCGTTGCCTGTGAGGAACAGCGCCAGGAACAGCACGATGCCCAGCACCATCCCGCCGAAGTACGGATGAACGAACGGCTTGGCCGGGCGGTTGAACAATCCTTTTTTTGCGGGTGTGGCAGTTGTCATAAAATTCTCCTTCACTCATCCCCTCTCCCCTTCGCGCTGAGCGGAGCGCCAGCGAAGACGAAGCGGGGAGAGGGGCAGGGTGGGGTTAACTCGCTTCTCCGTGCACTTCCATATCTTCCCAGCCGGTCACCATGGCGGTGATGGCGTCCAGCGGTTTCGGGCCCGCGACCGTCGTCAGGTAGACGTGGCCGACGATGAAGGAGGCGAACAGCCATGCCATCAGGGTATGCATTGGCGCAAGGAAGGGCAGTCCGCCGAACCAGTTCTGGATGGCGGGAATTTTCTGGACCATCCACATCATCATGCCGGTCAGTCCCTGCAAGGGGAGCAGGATGCCCAGCAGGCCGAGATAGGTGATCTTCTGCAGGGGGTTGAATTTGCGTTCCTTGCTCTTGAGGAACGGATGCGGCTCGCGGCGGAAGATTCCCTGGATGTAGTATTTGGCCTGCGCGATCATCTGGTCAATGAAACCGTAGGGGTGCGGGATGTATTGCTGAATCTCGCCGCTGATGACGTGCCACAAAATCGAGATCAGCGCGTTGATCGCCAGCAGGGACGCCAGTACGTTGTGGATGACGACGATGTGGCGGAAGGAGAAGGCGCTGAACATGTCGGGACGATGGATGACAAGCCCCGTGAGCAGGAGCACGACGATGGCGACGGTCTGGAGCCAGTGCCAGAAGCGTTCGTAGACTTCGTACATGTAAACGGGTTTGGTCTCGGGCGCGTGCGCGCCTTGCCTGCGGGCCGTGACATAGCGCAGTGTGCCATGTCCTGCCACGCCGACCAGTGTGCCGATGAAGAGCAGCGCACCGAACCAGTCAATCCATGCGATGCGGTTATGGCCGAAGATGTAGGTCTTATCCTTCTCGTTGACGGGGTTGTAATAGAGCGCGCCGTCCTCGCTGAAGAGGCTTCCCGACGCGGCCACGTTGACGCCCGGCACGAATTCGGGCGTCACCCCGGCCGGCGCGGAATTCGCGAGCAGGATCGGGGCGGTGACGCGCGAGTCGGTGTTGTGGCAGGTGGCGCAGTCGCGCGTGGCGAAGGAACTGTCCACCACATTGTGGTTGATCGAGTAGGGCTGCACCTGTCCGTAGATGCGGACATTAGTCAATCCAAGCGCCTCGAGTTTGCCTGCGATGAGTTCCTGTTTGGCGTCGGTATCCAGCACGAGTTCGGAATCGGAGAGGTTGCCGTCGCCGTTCGCGTCGAAGGCGGAAAGCACGTCAGGGGCGTATCCGCCGTTCGATAGGTACACCGCCTCCAGGTCCGCTTTGCGAACCGGGCGCAGGTTGCCATTCCCATCTTCATAGATCCAGAAGAAGGACGTGATCATGTTATATGGCGCGAGCAGGGTCCTGCCATCCTCGATGTCGGTGCGCTGCATCAACACCGGCTGGTAACCTGTGATGAGGTCGGTGGTGGTGTTCGAGCCTTCGATGCCGCGGCATTCCGTCCGGGCGGAGCCGTCGAGGTGAATCACAGTCCAGTCAACGGAGGAATACGCGGGCGCGTACATCCTTGGGATGTGGCAGGTCTCGCAGGCCACCACCTGCATGTGACGGTCGTTGTAGGGGAGCCAGCCGGCGTGCGATTTGTTCGTATCGTGACAGGAGTCGCAGCGGCGCATGGTGCTCTTGAGTTCGGGCGCGATTCGGAACTGCGCGCTCACGCCGCGCGCAAAGTTGTGATCGGGCATTTGCAGGTATTCGCTGATCTCCAGTTTGCGCGGGTCGTAGATGAGGTGGTCGGGGTTGGCGGCTTTTTCGTCGAGCGAATGCGCGGGATTGTTGAGCGAGTAGTGGCAGTCGATGCATTTTAGAGCGCGCTCGGCGTGAATGTCCCAGGCGCGGTTCAGCGAATCCTTGTCGCTCAGGTTCAATCCCGATTCGGAAATCTTTTGCGAGGCGATCACCTGTCCCGTGGTAGCGGTCTGCGTTTGCAGAGGGTCGCAGGCATTCAGGGTCAGAGGCGTGATCGGGTCCTCGTGAATCTCGCCATGGCAGGCCGCGCAGTTTTCGTTGGTCGGGTCCTGCAATTTAACGTAGCGTTCCCGCAAATCCCCGTTTTCGTCGAATGCCATTGCATTCCACTTCCAGCCGTCGCCGGTCTTGAGGATGATGCCGGTGCCGAACAGCGTCGCGGTATTTGCCCAGCCGAAGTCGCCGCTCTCGAGGGCGGCCACGCGCTCCTTGTTGTTCGGGTTGACGGTGTGGCACAGGAAGCAGTTCATTTCGACGACGCCAGATCGGGACCAGTCCCACGCCTCGACGTTTCCCGTTTCGGGATCGAGAATACTGGTTTCGGGGTTTTTCGCGCTCGGACTCAGACTCACGAGAGGCTGTCCCCGGCGGCTGGTGACGGCGGGTCCACCCCCGGGCACGCGCCAGCCATAGGTCATCAGCCAGTCGGCGGTGCTCATATCCAGGCGTTCGTCGCCCTCAGCCGAGAGGTAGCGGTAGAGAATCGGGTCGAATTCCCCGAATAAACCATCCGAGGCATTCCACGTTTCTGCACTGGCGGCGTAATCGCTCAAGCCGAGGTCCGCGTGATACGAGTGCGAGACGATGAACTCTGTGTTGTGGCAGTCTCCGCCGCAGGTCTGCATGGTCGAGACGGGTTTGCCGCTTTCCAGCACGTGTTCGCCATTCTCGTCGAGCAGAGGAAAGGTCGGGTGGATGGACGCGGCTTGGGTTTCGGCCGCGGCGGGTTTAGCGAGTGCAGCGTTGATGCCGAAGGCCAGTCCGATGATCGCGATTCCGATCACAAAGAGTTTGATGGAGAGTTTTTTCATGTTTGCATCCTCGCACTTACTGGCTCAGGTCTCGGCCGCCCCATTCGAGCGGGTCGCCGGGATACCCCAGGGCCTGCCAGTCGAGGCGGCCGTTGGCGCTGTGGCAAGCGTCACATTGCAGGGCGTTTTCCTTGGGTTGGACCATGTGTGTGGTTGGCCAGTACATCCAGGTCTCGGCGAAGCCGTATTGCCCCGAGAAGCCGAGTCCGGTGTCCTGCGCGCCGAGCGCGAGCGCGGACTGCCAGTCGAAGGTCGTCCAGAAACCGCCGTCGCCCGCTGTACGCGGCTGAAGCAGGATGTTGTTGACCGTGTCGTACGGCTGTTTGCCCACATGCAGTTTGAAGGGGAAGATTTTGGCGTTTGGGTCGTTGATATCGCCGGATGGCAGGTTGATGTAGGTGGGTTTGCTTGGGTCTATCTTATCGCCCAGCAGGTAGCGGTACGCGAGATTGCCGTTGAACCACAGATAGGTGGGCTGGTAATCTTTCTCGTAAACGAAGGAGCCTTTGATTTTCAAATAGGTGTAGTGATCGTCTTCGCGGTCCTGTCCTGCGGTGGACCAATCCCAGAAGACCTTGGTTGGATCTTTCAAGGCGATGGCCGGGATGTGGCAGGTCTGGCAGGCCACCGACTCGGTGTGCAGGTTGACGCGCTCGTCTTCGTGAGGTTTCGCGTCGTGGCAGTCGGTACAGGCCACCTGCTCGGCCGGATCCACTGTGTAGTTGTCGGCCACCATTCGACCCTTGATCTGATGATCCTCGGTTCGATGGCAGTCCACGCATTGGAAGTCGAGGCGTCCCATGTGCACGTCGAGGTTCTCGGAAGGGAAGTACAGGCTTTCGTCCAGGTCGCCGTGTTTGACGCCGTTGCCGCCGCCGCCGTCGAAGTGACACTTGCCGCAGTTGTCGCGCGTTGGTGTGCGTACCGACTGGGCCGCGGCCAGCAGGTCAACGCCCTCGGCGGGATTGCCGTACTCGCCTTTTGCGTACGCAGTCATGTCGGCATGGCACGCCAGGCAGTCCACGTTCTCTGCGTTTTGCAGTGTAGCCTGTGTGCCTTCCTCCCAGCCGTAGCCGGCATGACAGGTCATGCACTTGTTCTCGTTGCCCTGTGTTCCGATGCAGAAGTTGTTGATCTGGTTGATCTTGCCAATCGTGATCGGCTCGTCCCTCCAAGGCACATCGAATGGGGCGCTTTCCCAAGTCCAGTGGGTGGTGTGTATCACCTGGTCGGCCGCGTTGGGATGACATTCGAGGCAGGCTCTGGTAACATCCTGGCCGGTCTCGAACGGGCCTTTGACAATGTCTTTATGGTCTGTGTGAATTGGGTGGACCGGGAGATAATCGTAGGGATCCTTTTTGGCGGCTGCGCTCTTTGGCCAAAAGATCGCCAGCGGTATGATAATGACGGCCAGGATGGCGAACAACCCTACAACCCAGCCAAGTTTCTTATTCTTCATTGCTTTCTCCTCGAAGAGGCTTTATGCACTGGGCTCGCTGATTTCGTCCATCAGGCTGGCGTGCGCGACCAGCCGGTCGCGCAGGACGCTTCGCAGCAGGTCCAATGCTTGGATGATGCGTTGGTCGTTCAGGTGGTACTTGATAGTGGTCCCGTGGCGTTCGGGACGCACCAGCCCGCGGTCGCGCAGGATCTTCAAGTGGCGCGAGGCCGTAGGTTGGGAGATCCCTAAAGTTGCGCCGATCTCCGTCACGTTGCGCGGCCCCTCGTCCAGTGCATAGAGCATTAGGATTCGGGTCGGGTCTGCCAGCGCAAAACACAACTCGGCTTCGAGTTGTGAGACTTCCTGTGCAAGGGAGGGAGTTACCATTTGGTTACCTATATATGTATAATCGTATATATGCAATTGCGACAATATCGTAACATTTAGTTGGACAGTAAATTAGTGTGCGATGTCATAAATTGTTGTGCAAAATGTCACAATTAATATTGCATTAATCCAGGCGGGTATTTTGTGATAGGATTCGAGCAGTTTCGAGCCGTTTGATAAGGAGATCGCGGATGTTTGACACGGGTGCACCTTCGATCAATGTCGGAGTCCGCCTGCGCGAGCTGCGCGAGGAGCGAGGGATTTCGATGCGCGGCCTGGCGCAGAGGAGCGGCCTCTCTGCCAATGCTTTGAGCATGATCGAGCGCGGCAAAACCAGCCCCTCGGTAAGCACACTATATAAACTGGCGGATGCCATGAGTTTACCGATCACAGCCTTTTTTGGCGAGCAGGCCGCCAGGCAATCCGTTGTTTTTATGAAGGGCCCGGAACGGCCCCGCGTTTCTTTCATGCGCGGCGTCTGGGAGGGACTGGGTGGGGAACATTTTCTCGGTCATGTGGAGCCGTTTGTGTTGACCCTCGAAAACGGGGGTTCGAGCGGGCCGAACGCGATGGTACACACCGGCCACGAATTTGTCTTCTGTCTGCGCGGCACACTGGAATATCAGGTGGAGAATCAGTCGTATGTGCTCGAGCCCGGCGACAGTTTGCTGTTCGCGGCGCGCCTGCGCCACAAGTGGCGCAACCCGGGCGGGTCGGTTGTGAACGCCTTGATCGTGTTGTCAGATTTTTCCGACGGGGATCGGCCTGTCAATTTGCATATGGCAAAGGAATAAAAAAACGAGAGCGGCATGAAGGCCGCTCTCGTTCCGCAGGCTTGTTGACAACTCTTACGCGTACATCCCCCAGTCCAGTGCAGACGGGTCTTCCATCATAGAAAAGTCCCACATCTCCATGCCCATTTCGATTGTCACAGGCATGTTCAAGCCTTCGACAGCCTTGGCCTTGGTCATCTCGATCATCGCCGGGCCGTAGGGACAGAATGGCGTGGTCAGTATCATTTTCATACGAGCCATGCCATTTTCGATCTCGACGTTGCGGACCAACCCCAGTTGAATGATGTTCATTCCGATTTCAGGATCAACCACCTCTGCCAGCTTGGCGCGCACGTTATCCACCAGTTCGGGATGCGTCTCGTGGATCGTCCATTGGATTTGATTGGGAACGGTTTCTTCAGCCATCAAAACCTCTATGAATACCGCCTTGTTGGGCGGGTTAGTTTCTACTGCCCGCCTGTACAACATATGTGCAATGTGCATTGCCATTTAATATGCACTGAACCTTCTCGGCGGGCACGGCCAGCATCTTTGAAATCAGAGTTTGATCAACGGCGCATACTTCGGGATGGGTAACGCCGATCTGGTAATACGGACAGGAAATTTCGTGGATCTGGTATTTGTCGTCTTTCTTTTCCCACTCCACGGTAAAGCCTTCCTGCGCCAACAATTCCTTCACGGCCTCGAGCCGCTCTTCCATATTCAGTCCCTTCATCTGTTCGGAATAATCGGCGGCGAGGTCTTCGGCCACCTGCGAGAACAGTTTACTGACCAGCGGCTCGGGCATGGACTCTTTCATCTGCGCCAGCAGGCGCGTGGTCAGGCGGAGGTAGCGGGTGGGAAAGCGCTCCATCCCTTCTTCGGTCAGCGCGTAGACCAGGCGCGGGCGTCCGACCCCGTGGCGTTTCTCTTCCGCCTGTACCAAACCTTCCATTTGCAAATTGGTCAGGTGATGGCGGACGGAAATGGGATTGATACCCACCGCCTCGGCCAGTTCGTTGATGGTGGAATGCGGGCGGCGCAGAAGGGTTTGCAGGATACGTTCGCGGGTGGATTTGATGCCTTTGTTCATCTCTTCCTTGCTGGCCGGAAGTATACCTTTCCCCCCGGAGTTTGTCAATATACTAGAAAAATATCATAAATATTGACTTTTACTCCCAACCCTGCTATAATCCCGCCGAATTGTACAACCCGCTAAAAAGCGATTTTCAGGAGATTCTATGTCTGAGTTGGTGATCAGGAACTTGCACGTCGGCATTGAGGGCAAGGAAATCCTTCAGGGGCTCGACCTCACCGTAAAGCAGGGTGAAATCCATGCCATCATGGGGCCCAACGGGACGGGGAAGTCCACGCTGGCTTATACGTTGATGGGGCATCCCGGTTACACGGTCACTGAAGGCGAAGTCATTTTCAAAGGACAGAATATTCTCGATCTGGAACCCGACGAGCGCTCGCGGCTTGGTCTGTTTCTGGCGTTTCAATATCCCGTTGCCATCCCCGGCGTGACCGTAGCCAACTTCCTGCGTACCGCGTTGAATGCGCGCCGCCGCGCTGTGAATCCCGAGGACAAGGGCGTGCCCATTCCAGAATTCCGCAAGATGCTCAAAGAGAAGATGGACATGCTCAAGATGAACCACGATTTCGCGGGCCGTTATCTCAACGACGGCTTTTCCGGCGGCGAGAAGAAGCGCGCCGAGATTCTACAGATGGCGACTCTCAAACCCGAGATCGCGATCTTAGACGAAACCGATTCGGGCCTGGACATCGACGCGCTGCGCGTGGTCGCGGACGGGGTCAACGCCCTGATGGGATCCGATCTGGGCGTGCTGGTTATCACGCACTATCAGCGCCTGCTCAATTACATCAAGCCGCATTTTGTCCACGTGATGCTCGCGGGCAAGATCGTCGAAAGCGGCGGCCCGGACCTGGCTTTGCATCTCGAAGAGCACGGCTACGACTGGGTGCGCGAGAAGTACGAAGAAGCTGCAGCCTAGATTCGGATTCGATGGCGGAGGCAGGCGCGGGTCCCGCGCGAAGCGATTCGTCGTCTGCAGAAAATGAACGGTGAATCTTATGAGCGAAGATACCAAAATCCTCGAAGAGATTGGCAATTACAAATACGGCTTCCATGACCGCGACGATCATTACGTCTTCAAGTCGCGCAAGGGACTCGACCGCGAGGTGGTCGAGCAGATTTCGCACATGAAGGAAGAGCCGCAGTGGATGCTGGAGTTTCGGCTGAAGGCGCTGGAGCATTTCCAGAAGAGACCGATGCCGAACTGGGGGCCGACGCTCAAGGAATTGGACCTTGACGATATTTATTATTACGTCAAGCCGACCGAGAAACAGGAGAAGTCCTGGGACGATGTGCCCGACGACATCAAGCGCACGTTCGATAAACTCGGCGTGCCCGAAGCAGAGCGCAAGTTCCTGGCGGGACTCGGCGCGCAGTATGAATCGGAGATGGTGTATCACTCGATTCAGGAACATCTCGAAAAACAGGGCGTGATTTTCCTCTCGATCGAAGACGGCCTCAAGAAACACCCCGATTTGTTCCGCGAGTATTTCGGCACGGTCATTCCGATCGAAGATAACAAGTTCGCCGCGCTCAACTCGGCGGTCTGGTCGGGCGGTTCGTTCGTCTATGTGCCGAAGGGCGTCAAAGTGGATTTGCCCCTGCAGGCATACTTCCGCCTGAACATTGCTAACGTCGGCCAGTTCGAGCGCACGCTCATCATCGTGGACGAAGGCGCGTCGGTGCATTATGTGGAAGGCTGTACCGCGCCTCAATACACCACCGACTCGTTCCACAGCGGCGTCATCGAGATCGTCGTCAAGAAGGGCGCGCGCTCGCGCTATTCGACGATTCAAAACTGGTCCACGAATGTTTACAACCTCGTCACCCAGCGCGCGAAGGTATTCGAAGGCGGCACGCATGAGTGGGTGGACGCGAACCTCGGTTCCAAGGTCACGATGAAGTATCCATCCTGCTATTTGATGGAGCCCGGCGCGCACGGCGAAATGCTTTCGATGGCCTTCGCCGGCCCCGGCCAGACCCAGGACGCGGGCGGCAAGATGTACCACTTTGCGCCGAACACCTCCAGCAAGGTCACGTCCAAGTCCATCAGCAAGGCGGGCGGACGCGCCTCGTTCCGCGGCCTGCTCAAGATCTATAAGGGCGCGAAGGGCGTCAAATCCAACACCGTCTGCGATGCGCTCCTGCTCGATCCGCAATCGCGCTCGGACACGTATCCTTACATCGAGATTGACGAAGACGATGTGACCATCGGCCACGAGGCGTCGGTCTCGAAGGTCGGCGAAGAGCAGCTCTTCTATCTCATGTCGCGCGGCCTCAGCGAGGAAGAGGCTACCACGATGGTCGTCTCCGGTTTCATCGAACCGCTGGTCAAGGAACTGCCGATGGAATACGCGGTCGAAATGAATCGCCTCATTCAACTCCAAATGGAAGGCTCAATCGGTTAAAAGTTACACGTTTAAGGTTGAACGTTCAACCTTAAACTTTAAACCTTCAACGAGAATAACATGCAGGAAAAACCCAAAGTAGTCGTTTCGAGAACCCGGCGGACCGAATCTGCCGCAAAGGATTTTGCTTTCACCCAGGCCGATCTCCCCGCCTCGAAGAATGGACTCGGCTCTTACCGGGCCGCGGCCTGGGATGCGTTTAAGCGGCTTTCCCTCCCCTCGACCACCGACGAGCCCTGGCGCCGCACGGACCTGCGCCTCCTGCCCGTGGACGAGTTCAGGTTCCCTGCACCGGACGCATACAAGGATCTGCCGCCTGTCCCCGAATACCTGCTCAAGCCGCTGGTCGCGGATCAGCATGGTGGTCAGATTGTCCTCACGCCCGGCGGCGCGGCGGTTCAACTGGATGACGGTCTCGCGCGCAAAGGCGTCATTTTTACCGATCTTAAAACTGCCGAACAGAAACATCCTGATCTGCTGGTCAAGTTAATTGGTCAAACTGTCAAAGCCGACGAAGGAAAGTTTGCCGCGCTGGCCAGCGCGTTCTCACAAAATGGAATCGTGCTGTATGTGCCGAAGGGTGTGATCGTCGAAGCCCCGCTTCATTCCGTGTTGTGGGGCGCGGGGGCGGGACTGGCTCACGTCTCACACCTGCTCGTCCTGCTGGATGAGGGCGCTTCGGCGACGTATGTCCATGAATCTGCCTCGCCCGATGAGACCGGTCACGCCCTGCACGCAGGGATTGTCGAAATCCAGGTCGGCGCGGGTGCAGATCTGAAGTTCGTCGAATTGCAGTCCTGGGGACGCAATGTATGGAACTTCACCCACGAGCGCGTCCGCGTGGACCGCGGCGGGCAGCTCGATTGGATCTTCGGCGCGGTGGGCTCGCGCCTGACCAAGAACTTCTCCGACCTCGATCTCGTCGGCGAGGGCGCGCAGGGACGCATGTCGGGTTTTTATTTCACCGATGGGACTCAGCATCTCGATCACGACACCCAGCAAAACCATCTCGCGCCGCACACCACCAGCGATCTGCTGTTCAAGGGCGCGTTGAAGGGTAAGAGTCGTTCTGTGTGGCAGGGCATGATTTACGTCGCGCCCGGCGCGCAGAAAACGGACGGCTACCAGGCCAACCGCAATCTCGTCCTCAGCGATGAGTCCCGCGCCGACTCGATCCCCGGCCTCGAGATCCTCGCCGACGATGTGCGTTGCACGCACGGCGCAACGGTCGGCAAGTTGGAGAAGGAGCCGCTGTTCTATCTCAAGTCGCGCGGCATCCCGCAGCGCGAAGCCGAGCGTCTCGTCGTCGAGGGCTTCTTCGATCCGATCATGCAGCGCATCCCGTTCGAGGGTGTGCGCGAACGATTCCAGGCGGCCATCGAAGCCAAACTTAACGGCTGACAGGCCCGGGTCCGATTTGAATCGCTTTTTTCCCGCGGCAGGGGCGCGGGAGTTGAATCCGTTTTTGCGAGGGACGACCTCATGACACCTACTAAGCAGAAAGTTAAGCCGCCTGTGGATCGCACCAGCCGCACGGTCACGCCGTCTTACATGCGCTCGCCGGGCCTGATGCACGAGTTCCAGGTTGGCGACACAGTCGAAGTCTATTGCGACCACGAAAAGAACAGCGAGCGCGTGCGCGGCTGGATCAAGGGCATTGTGGTGCAGGTGGACAACAAGATGGCTGCGGTGCAGTTCCGCTCGAATGTGTTTCTCACCGACGGCTGGATGGTGCCCGACCGCATCCTGTGGTATCCGCTCAACTCCGAGCATCTGCGCCCTGCGGGGACGCAGAAGAAACTCGGCAAGAAGCAATTGCCTGAATACTAATGACACTCGACGTTCAGCAGATTCGCAGGGACTTTCCAATACTCGAGCGCGAGACACGCGCCGGTACGCGCGTGGTCTATCTCGATTCCACCGCGACCAGTCAGAAGCCTCTGCCTGTCATCGAGGCGATGAACGCTTTCTATCGCCGCTCGAATGCCAACATCCATCGCGGTGTGCACATGCTGGCCGAGGAGGCCACGGCGCTGTACGAAGAGGCGCGCGGGAAGATCGCGAAATTCATCAACGCGCCCTCCGCCCGTCAGATCATTTACACGCGCAACACCACCGAGTCGATCAACCTCGTGGCCTATACCTGGGCGCGGGCGAATCTCAAGGCAGGCGATCTCGTCATCCTGACCGAGATGGAGCACCACTCGAACCTCGTCCCGTGGCACATGCTGGCGGCGGAGCGCGGCGTCGAGCTGGACTTCATCCCCGTGACGGAAGACGGCCTGCTCGATCTGGACGCGTATAAGTCGCTTCTCGCGCGGACCCCGAAACTGGTCTCGTTTACGCACATGTCCAACGTCCTCGGCACGATCAATCCAGTTGCCGAGATGGTGCGCCTCGCTCACGACGCGGGCGCGGTGACTCTCGTGGACGCGGCCCAGGCCGTGCCGCATCTCGCGGTGGACGTGCAGGCCCTCGACGCGGATTTCTACGCCTTCTCCGCGCACAAGATGTGCGGGCCGACGGGCATCGGCGCGTTGTATGGCAAGGCCGAACTGCTCGAAGCCATGCCTCCATTCCTCGGCGGCGGCGATATGATCAAGGAGGTCAAACTGCGTTCATTTCGCCCGAACAGCCTGCCGCACAAGTTCGAGGCTGGGACTCCGGCGATTGCCGAGGCGGTCGGCTTCGGCGCGGCGGTGGACTACCTGACCAAAGTCGGAATGGAAAATATTGCCGCGCACGAGCATACGATCACCGAATATGCTTTGGAATGCCTCGAGGAAATCCCCGGTGTGAAGGTGTTTGGTCCCTCCGCGGACAAGAAGGGTGGCGTGACAGCCTTCACCCTCGACGGCGTCCATCCGCACGACGTGGCGCAGATTCTGGACAAGGATGGCATCGCTGTGCGCGCCGGTCATCACTGCGCCCAGCCTCTGCACGAGAAGTTTGGAATCACGGCCACCAGCCGCGCTTCGTTTTATCTGTATAATACGAAAGAGGAAGTGGATCTGCTGGTGAACGGGATTTATAAAGTCAAGGAATTGTTTGGATAGGTTAGTCTGTTGGTCTTCTAGTCTTGGAGACGGAGGCTAGCAGACCAGCAGACTAGAAGACTAGAAGAACTATGGACGACCTCTATCGCGAAGTCATCATCGAACACTACAAAAACCCGTCTTATCGCGGCAAACTGGACCCGCACGATATTTCCTTTGCGGACAATAATCCCCTGTGCGGCGATCACATCCAGATTGACCTGCGCGTGGACGCGGATGGCAAGGTCGCGGACGCGCGCTTCGACGGTCATGGTTGTGCCATCTCACAGGCTTCCGCGGATTTGCTGATGGAGTCCATCATCGGCAAGCCCGTCGAGGAAGTGAAGAAATTGAATAAGCAGGACATCCTTGATATGCTCGGCATCGACCTCGGCCCGGTCCGTTTGAAGTGTGCGTTACTCTCGCTCAAAGTTTTGAAAGCGGGAGTCTATGGGTTGGGGGAGGCGAGCGATGAATTGGTGGAATAATCGGACCGCAGACGGCGGGCGATAGATCGCTGACAATCTCTATGTACAATTACACAACTCTGGATGAATCCAAAATCGAATTTGTGGAAATCGCTCCCGCCTCCGAACTTCCCAGCGGCGAGCGCCTCTTCGTGGACGTGGGTGATAAGACGCTCGTGATTTTCAACATCGCGGGACAGTTCTTTGCCATCGGCGATGTGTGTTCTCACGACGATGGCCCGGTGGGGGAGGGTGATCTGGAAGGATATAACATTGTCTGCCCGCGGCACGGGGCGGAGTTCGATATCCGCACGGGAAAGGTCATGCAGATGCCTGCCGTGGTGGACATTCCCGCGTATCCTGTGAAGGTGGTTGACGGGATGATTCAAGTGGGGATTCCGAAGGAGTGAATAACGAAAGTCCCCGTTGCACGACGGGGACCTGTTGTTTTCTCACGAGTTGTTTCGTCTTGGAACCTCGAACTTTGCAAACTCCGCCTCGAGTTCCGCGAGCAGCGCCTCGGCCACATCCTCGGGCGCGCCTTCGCGCTCGGTCCAGTCTCCGCGGCGGTATTGCGCGCTGTAGTCCGCGGTCGAGGTGAGCCCGAGCGCCATTGCGTACGCGTCGATCAGGTTCTGGATCTTCTGCGAGAGCTGCTTCTTGACCGTGCGCCCGTCTCCTTCGACGACAAACGACGCGGGGATTTCTTTCCAATAAGTGATGCGATACCGCGACATGTGAATCTCCGTTACCTTGTAAAGTCTCCAACGATTCTCAAAATATCGAATCCTTCCGCAAAGGGACGCTCCGCCAGCGCGCCGTGACGTACCATGGTGGCGCGCAGGAGCTCCGCGTTGAAATAGTACTTGTCGTGATAGGTTTCGTATTGGTTCAACGCCTCGATTTTCTTTTCGACGTCCTCCTTTGTCACTTCTACGAGAAAGTGGGGGAAAAAGTCATACGACGAGCGGACCACATCGTAGCCCAGCACGGTGATGCCGCGATAGGCGCGCAAAGCCTCCTCGGTCACCACGTTGTGATCCTGGTGGATGTCCTGCCGCGAATGGGTGAAGACGATTTCGGGTTTGAAGTCGCGTCGGATTTCCAGCAGGTATTCCAGGATTTCCTGGCGCATGTCGGGGAATTTTCGAGTGATGAATTCCTGTACCACAACCTTTTCCTTCGGCACACCCAGAATCACCATGCTCGCGTACAGTTCTTTGACCACGTTTTTGAGTTGTGGATTTTTCTGGTTGTCCGAAAGCGTGACACACAACACATCGGTCTTGTCCACGATGTGATGCAGGAGCGCGCCGCACCCCAGTTCGATGTCGTCCGGGTGGGCGCCGAGGAAGAGAACGCGTTTGCCGTAGAAGTTCATATCGTCTCCCCGTCATTGCGAGGGCGGCGTTCTTCCGCCCGAAGCAATCTCCTCGCTAAAGGGGGGGATTGCTTCGTCGCTTCGCTCCTCGTAATGACGGCATGTGCTATTTCGTCGCCAGGATCCCGCCGACGACCTTGGTCATCACCAGTTTGCCGTCGCGCTCGAACCAACGCGCGGCGACCGCCTCGATCTTGCCGATCAACGCTTCGTACTCGTCTTTGCCATTGAACATGGACGTCCACAGTTTGCGGTCTTCGCTCAGGGAGGCGCGGACATACTCGATGAACGGCGCGACCTCGGGGAAGGTGAGATGATTCTCGAATTTGTGCAGTTCGGTCTTGCTGAAGATTTTGTTGATGGTATTGAAGATGTCGCCTTTGAATCGACTCGACCCTGGCATGGGCGGGATGGTCGCGTTCGTGGCTTCCTTGATGATGTCGTAGAACATCT
>JBBIKC010000025.1:0-50952 GCA_037445635.1 Chloroflexota bacterium | reverse complement strand
GCGCAGTGCTGTCCCGCCTTCGATTTCGACATCATGATCTGGGGCTGGGGCTCCGACCCGGACCCGAACCTGCTCCTGGGCGTCATGACGACCGACCAGATCCCCACCGGCTCGAGCGAGACCGGTTACTCGAATCCCGAATTCGACGATCTGTTCGCCCGGCAGGCCACCGAACTCGACAAGAACAAGCGCATCGAACTGGTGTGGAAGATGCAGGAGATCGTCCACAACGACGTGGTGTACATCATCCCTTACTACGACCCGAACATCCAGGCCTATCGCACCGACCGCTTCACCGGCTGGATCACCGACCAGCCCAAAGTGGAACTTGCGGACACGACCTCGCTTGTGGTCATCGAGCCTGTCAAATAAGCGCGGGTGATTCTTGCAGGGCGGTGGAACGAGTTTCCACCGCCCTGTGCCGTTTATCGAAAAGGAGCCGAAAGTGAAACGCTTTCGCTTTCTGGCAGGGAAACTTGGATGGGCCGCGTTCACCATCCTCTTTGTACTTGTCCTGAACTTCTTTTTATTCCGCGTCCTGCCCGGCGACCCGGCGCGGGCGGGCGTGCACGACCCGCGCCTCAAAAAGGACGCCATCGAAGCCATCCGCGTGCGCTTCGGGCTGGACAAGCCGGTGATCAACTGCTTCGAGTCGTTGAATCCGCTCAAATTTGGATCGTGCAGCGTCAACCCGCTGGAGACCCAGTTCTTCATCTACGTCGGCAACCTGTTCAAGGGCGAAATGGGAATCAGTTACCACACGAACAGGCCTGTTTCGGAGATTCTGGCGGAGCGGCTGTGGAATACCATCCTGCTCATCGGCGCGGGGCAGATTCTCTCGATCATCATCGGCGTACTGTTCGGCCTGTTCGCGGCCTGGAAGGCGCGCACCTCCATTGACTACGGCGCGCTGATCGTCAGCCTGGTGGCGTGGAGTCTGCCGACCTTCTGGCTGGGAATCATCCTGCTCTTCTGGGGCTCTAACCAGGGCCTGCCCATCGGGGGCAAGGCCACGCCCGGCCTGAGCAGTTATCCTCTCCTCGTGCAGTGGGGCGACATCGCGCGGCACATGTTCCTGCCCACACTGACCTACACCATCGTTTACATGGGCGAGTATATGCTCATCATGCGTTCCAGCCTGCTGGACGTGCTCTCCGAAGATTACATCCTCACCGCCAAGGCCAAGGGACTCAACACCTTCCAGGTCTTGAAAGACCACGCCTTGAAGAACGCCATGCTCCCGCTGGTGACGGTCATCGCCATCAACCTGGGCTTCACGGTGGCCGGGGCAGTGCAGATCGAATCGGTCTTTTCGTGGCCGGGGCTGGGACTCGCCATCTACGAGGCGGTCAACCGGCGGGACTTCCCTGTTTTGCAGGGCGCGTTCCTGTTGATTGCGGTGGCGGTCATCCTCGCCAACCTGATCGCCGAACTGATGTATTCCTACCTCGACCCGCGCGTACAAACGGAGTAGCCCATGGAAGCCGCCTCTACCAAAACCACCGAAGCCCAGCGCCAACTCGCGGCGCGCTTCCTGGATTTCTGGCGGGTCTTCCGCCGCAACAGGATGGGACTGGTAGGCCTGGCGATGCTGGCGGTCATCGTAATCGTGGCGGTCTTTGCGGAAGTCCTCGCGCCCTACGACGCGACCGCCCCGGTGGACGCCACCGCCGCCGACGTCTACCGGCCGCCCAGCGCGGCCCACTGGCTCGGCACCGACGACGCCGGCCAGGACGTGTTCTCGAATTTCATCTTCGGGGCGCGCGTCTCGCTCATCGTCGGATTCTTCGCGGCCTTCATCTCTGTCTTCATCGGCGGCGTGCTGGGCATCGCGGCGGGATTCTACGGCGGGCGCGTCGAAAACTTTCTGATGCGCTTCACCGACGTGATGCTGGTCATCCCCGACCTGCCGTTGATGGTCGTGATCGTGGCGCTGACCAAGCCCTCGCTGCTCAACATCATCTTCGTCATCGGCCTGCTCGGCTGGACGACGACCGCGCGCATCGTGCGTTCGCAGACCCTGGCGGTCAAGTCGCGCAAGTTCGTGCTGCGGGCGCGCGCCATCGGCGCGGGCAACGGGCACATCATCCGTCATCACATCCTGCCGCTGGTCATGCCGATCCTCGTGGTCAACGCGGTGCTGGTGGTCTCGCTGGCGATCCTCAACGAAAGCACGCTCTCGTTCCTCGGCCTGGGCGACCCGACCGCGCTCTCGTGGGGTCAGATGCTCAACTATGCCTTCGGGCGCGGCGCCATGTCCACGGGCGCGTGGTGGGCGCTGGTCGCCCCGGGCTTCGGCATCGTCTGGGTGGTGCTGGGACTCACGCTCTTCGGCCACGGACTGGAGCAAGTGTTGAACCCGAGATTGGAAGCCCATCATTTGATGAAACCCCGCCCCATCGTCCGGCACGAGGCGACAGGAAAACCGCTTCTGCACGAACGCCGCGGCCGGGTCCCGGACGAAGCGCCGATTCTCGTCGAAGTGAAGAACCTGTCCATCTCCTACATCAGCGACGGCAAGCCTCCGGCGCGCGCCGTCGAAAACGTCTCGTTCACGCTGCGCGAGGGCGAGTTGATGGGGCTGGTCGGCGAGAGCGGCTGCGGCAAGACCACGCTGATGCTCGGCCTGCTGAGGCTCCTGCCCGCGGCGGGACAGATCGTGGACGGCGAGGTCTGGTTCAGCGGCAGGGAGTTGACCGCACTGACCGAGACCGAAATGGAGGATGTGCGCTGGAAAGGTATCTCGATCATCTTCCAGGGCGCGATGAACGCGTTGAATCCCGTGCGCACGGTGGGCGACCAGATCGCCGAGGCCATCGTCAAACACAATCCGCTGATGAAGGGCGCGGCGCTCGAAGCGCGCGTGTCGGAGTTGCTCGACCTGGTGGGCATTTCGCCCGAACATAAAAACCATTTCCCGCACCAGTATTCGGGCGGGATGCGCCAGCGCGCCATGATCGCCATGGCGCTGGCCTGCAATCCGCAGGTGGTGATCGCGGACGAGCCGACCACCGCGCTGGATGTGATGATTCAGGCGCAGGTGTTAGAGCTGCTCGATTCGCTCCGCAAGAAACTGGGGCTTTCGATCATTTTCGTCACGCACGACCTGGGCGTGGTGGCCGAGATGTGCGACTCGGTGCTGGTGATGTACGGCGGCGTGACGGCCGAGTATTCGGATGTGGATACGGTGTATAACCTTGCAAAACATCCGTACACCCAGGAACTGTTGAAGGCCTTCCCCGATTTGACGCATCCCGAAAAACGCTTGGCTTCGATTCCCGGCTACCCGCCGCGGCTGGACGACCTGCCCGCGGGCTGCCGCTTCGCGCCGCGTTGTCCTGTTGCGTTCGAGCGCTGCCGCGTGGAAGCGCCCGCCATCCATCAATTGGGCGAGAAGCATTTCGCCAGCTGCCATCTGGTGGAAGAAAATTCATTAACCACGAAGTGACACAAAGGAAAACGAACACCCCCTTCGTGTGCCGTTGTGCCCTTTGTGGTTAAAAAGGTGTCTTATGCAGGATTACTTCCTCGAAGTGCAGAGACTGAAGAAATATTTCGCGGCCGGGCGGCCGGGCTTCTTCAACCGCGCCAGGGAGCACGTCCACGCCGTGGACGGGGTGGACCTGCAACTCAAGCGCGGCGAGGTGATCGCCATGGTGGGCGAGAGCGGATGCGGCAAGTCCACGCTGGCGCTGACGTTGATGGGGCTCGAAGAGCCGACCGAGGGCAGGATCGTCTTCGAGGCGAAGGAGATCACCCACGCCAGCGAACACGACCGCAAACTTCTGCGCCAGCGCATCCAGATGGTCTTTCAGGACCCGTATGAGTCGCTGAATCCGACCCAGACCATCGAGGAGATCGTGGCCGAGCCGCTGGACGTGCATGGGCTGACCCACGGCAAGGCGGAGCGCGAGGCGCGCGTGGTCAAGGCGCTGGAGGACGCGGGGCTGAAGCCCGCATCCACGTACCTGCCGCGCTTCCCGCACCAGCTCTCGGGCGGACAGCGCCAGCGCGTGGTCATCGCGGGCGCGCTGGTGCTGGAGCCGCACCTGCTGATCGCGGACGAGCCGGTCTCGATGCTGGACGTGTCCATCCGCGCTGAGATTCTCAACCTGCTGGCGGACCTGCGCCAGACGCGGCAGATTTCCATTATCCTCATCACGCACGACCTGGGGACGTGCGGCTACTTCGCGGACCGCATCGCGGTGATGTATCTCGGCCGCATCGTGGAGATCGGCCCGACGGGCGAGGTGCTGTCGAATCCACAACACCCGTACACGAAGGCCCTGCTCTCGGTGGTGCCTGTGCCGAACCCGCGCCTGCGCCGCCAGAGACTCATTTTGCAGGGCGAGACGCCGAACCCCATCCACCTGCCCAGCGGCTGCCGCTTCCACCCGCGTTGTCCTATCGCGGTGGAACGATGCCGGGCGGAGGACCCCGCGTATGTGACGGTTGGACAATCCCATCTCGCCGCGTGCTGGGAGGCGGGGAAGCAGGCTTGACAGGGGTGCTATAATATTTTTGAACGTTTAATCTAGTCGGCCTAATGCCTATCTTAATTTAGGATTTTAGGCGGACGAGGTGATCTAAAAGGAATTAGGCGGTCGTCCGCATAACCACTAGTTGGCTTGCCCCTTGCATAACAAAATATGGGAAAAAATAATGTTTGATAATCCGAAAATCGCAGGTCAATTCTCAACGCCAGAAAATTTAGTTTCGCTTATAGCAGAAATATCTCGTGGGATTCCTGCTAAAACTATCCTTGACCCTGCTTGCGGAACTGCTACGCTATTAACTGCTGTGGCAAAAGAAAAGGAAGTAGAAAAAATAGTGGGGATTGATATTAATCAAGATGTTTCCCAAGTAGCCGAAGCAACACTGAAAAAATCAGGGCTAAACTACCAACTTATTAATGCCAATTTTTTTCATACATCTGTTGCAGACAAATTTGATTTAGTAGTTTGCAATCCGCCATTCGGAATGCGGATTGAATTAGAAATAAATGACGTAAAAATTCGGAGCGCCGAAGCCGCCTTTATTCTTCGTTCTTTACAGTCAATCAGACCTGATGGTTATGCAATATTCATAGTCCCTGAAGGTTTATTGTTCAATGAAATTAATCGCTTTTTCAGAGATTATATTTCTCAAAATTATTCACTCGAAGCAATTATTTCCCTACCTTCAAATTCCTTTCAGCCATATGCAGGGGTAAAGACTTCTTTAGTTATCATTAAAAATTCCAAGCAGTCAGAAAAGGTGTTTTTAGCAGAGTTTGCCGAAACGCAAGCCTTAAAAGTTATCGTTTCAAATTTCCAAAAGAAAACATCAAACAAAAATCTTTCTCAAGGTTTTTGGGTAGATATTGATACCATCCAAAAAACTGATTCAGTTTGGGCGTATGGACGCTACAAAGGCATAAAAGATTTTGAAACAAAAAAGGCGAATTCTAAATATCCGCTACGACTTCTTTCAGAGTTGGTTTCGATTGGCAAAAGCAAATCCGACACAGCAGATACAATTTTGATTCAAAGAATAGGCAATCAACCCAAAGTTATTATGAAGGATGAATTGCCTGAAAAAAGCAATGCCAAAAACTATATCGAGTTATCACTGTCAGGTGATGAAATTCTCCCTCAATATTTGAAGTTATATCTAAATTCAGAGCAGGGAAAAATTCAACTTCTGTCAATTGTTGGCGGTGGAGTAATTCCATCATTAAGGGCGCATGACCTCGAAAGTATTTACATCGAAGTTCCTGATTTGGGAACTCAAATAAAAATTGTTTCAACAGCGCAAAAATTAGCAGAAATTTCGGCAACCATTCAAATAGCGAGCCAAAGTTTTCAAAGCCAGTTATTCAATTATTCTGATTTGCTTCCGCTGATTGAGCAATTTGATAAAGCGGACGAGAAAGATGTGTCATTTGAAAATTTAATTTCGCCTTTGGCTACATCTTTTCGTATTTCAACCAAAGGTAGCCCAAATATCAACAGCCAACTTGATAGTTATTTCAAAATGTTTGAAATGATTGCTGTCTTGAATTCAATCGTTTTACTCTCTGCCCTACCGCAAGGATTACGAGAACAATACGAAAAAGAGATTTGGGCGGACAAAAAGAGTCAATATTCAAGAGCGTCTTTTGGTCTTTGGGTTGCCCTTTATAGACGGCTTTCTAATCTTTACAAGCAGTTGAGAATCGCAGATGAAAAGAAAAAAGACGATGAGAAAATATTAAACAACTTACCATTTGGAGCAGATTTTTATTCCAATCTGTCTAATCCAGATGTATTAACGATTTTGGACGCAATACCTGAAAAACGAAATAAATTTGGTGGTGCGGCGCATGGTGGTATCGTCCCTGAAATTGTTGCTCAAAAAGCCGTAAGTGAGATACATCCTTCAGCAATGAATGTGTTTGCAAAATTAAGTAATGCTTATTCTGCGCTTGACTTAATTTATCCGCAAACGATGAAAAAGAGTAACGGGCTTTACACAATCAGAATCAAGCGATTACAAGGAACTCATTATCCATACGCAGAGCAAGATATTCAAACAGAAACGGATTTGAACACCGAATCACTTTACTTGTACAATCCAGTTTCTAAATCTCGCCTAGAGTTAATGCCTGAATTTATAAAACTCATACAATGTGAACATTGCGGAAATTGGTCAATATATTTTTATAGCAAGGCAGATAGCAAAAAGGCTCATTACATTAGTTTTCACAATGAAATCCATGAGTACATGTGCCAACCAAGCGGGCTTATTAATTCGTTTGGTGGCTCTTAAGTCAAAAGGCAAGCCAACAAAGCGTGCACCTGACGTGTGGGATTCTGCGGCATTTTCGAGCATTTTTCTGGCTTCGAGTTTTTCCTGCTCCCAAGCCGAATCCCAGCCCGCCCACACGCAGGTAACGCACACCGTTCGGCGGCTTGATAGTTGAAAATCAAAGGAAGGAATATTATGAACATAGGCATTATCACTTGTCCAAAATGCAAGACTCGGGTTTTGCCTAAACAGGATGGGACTTGCCCAAATTGTCACGCGGTTATTTCGTCAAAAGAAAGTAGTGCCAAGCGAAAACTCAGCGATTCCCATTTAGTTGCACAGGCAAAATCCAGAAAAATCAGTACATCAACAGATACAATTGATACCAGAAAATTGGCAACAAGAGAAAAGCCCAGCGATCCAAAAGCACTTAAGAACGAAACCTCAAAGCGGCATCCTGTGAAACAAGACAATCCAACTCCAACCATTCAAGAAATTCCCGCTCAAAGGCATGTCGAGAACCGAGTGTCTTCTGCGATTTTTTGCCAAAGTTGTGGAAGAGAGGCTCAGACGAAATATGTAGAGTATTATCAAAATATTGGCGTTCTTGTAATGCGGTTTTCAAAAGAAGTAAAAGGGCATTTTTGCAAAGATTGTACGAATAAATATTTTTGGTCTTTCACTGGCACAACTCTTTTTCTAGGCTGGTGGGGTGTCATTTCGTTTATCGTTACTTTATTCATTCTTCCAAATAACATTATTCGCTACCTCGGCACGCTAGGATTAGAATCTCCTTCCTCTGTGCCTCAACCGCTCCTTACCGACACTGTTATTGAAAAAATTAAACCCTATGCAGCCGAATTATTTGAGCGCGTCAATGCAGGTGAAGAAATGGAAGTGGTTGCAAGAAGTGTTGCAAAGCGCGCAAATACAAGCCCTGGTCAAGTAATTGCGTTTGCGTTTGCACTCGCCCAAGCACTTAAAGAGAAAAAAGATTAGTCCGAGCAGAATATGATTTTTACAAGGAGCAGAGTCCATGAAGAAAACGAAATTTTATGCTCTTGTAGTTATTGTTTTGTTAAACCTTACATCTTGTCTTGTTGATGGTTCATGGCTTGGACTAGTTGGTCGTTGGCAAGATGTAGAAAACCCAAGTTTTGAATTGGAATTTACCCAAAATGGGAACTTTAAAGAGTATTTCTTTGGCGAAGTGGTTGGGTATGGTGAATTCTACGCTGAAGGAAAAAGCATTACACTGCATTACAAATCGCCTTGTGGCGGCGAAAATCAAGTAAGTTGCGATGTGGATTTGAGATTTACAGTTACCGACGAAACTCTAATAATCACAGACAGTCAAGGAGATATAAAATTCAGTAAAGTCAGTGGTTCTGAATGACAAAAGCCGCCGAACAAAGCGTGCACCTGACGTGTGGGATTCTGCGGCATTTTCGAGCATTTTCCTCGCTTCGAGTTTTTCCTGCTCCCAAGCATTGTCCACGCCCGCCCACACGCAGGTAACGCAAACCGTTGGGCGCTTTCGATAGAGATGGATTAAAGAACGTTGCACTAAAAGAGATCAAGTAATTGTTTCATGTTCAGAGATAGCCTGGAGATGATAAGACCATGAGAAAGAGCAATTCCAATCTCAAGAGTGAGGATCTGACTGCGGGTTACACTAGCATCGTAGATTACCATAACACCCTAGTCCAAGTTCGTTTCACGGTTGCTGGACTTTCCATTGCCGCAGATGGCTTTCTAGCCAGTGCCATATTCCAAACCGACTCCCCCACGTTTTCTAAGATACTCATATCAACACTTGGCATTATTCTCACATTCATTTGTGGAATGCTCGAAATCCGCAATCTTCAACTCCTAATGAAGCTTTTAAAAAGTGGGTACGAAATCGAAAAAATTCTTGGTCTGAATGAAGAACAAGGCGTATTTTCCATATTGATGCAATCTCAGATTGTTCCTCGACTATTACGTAAGCGCACAAAAGCGTCAGCCAAGAGGGAAAATGGTTTCGTATTCTCACATTCGGTCATGTTTGGGTTGTTATATCTGTGTATCTTCATTTTTTGGTTGGCAATGCTTATTCTTGTACTCTTGAAAATTGTATAACAACGTCAAGGAGGCTTCCTATGAATCTAAATTCCATCTGGTCTGCGCTTGAAGAATCCTACGGGGTGTATGAAGAGATAGGCGGTAAAGTAATTGGGCAATTGGTAAATGAAGGAAAGATTCCCGCTGGTTGGGGTACGTGGTATCCTGCCGTTGTTCTTTTCCCATCCGAGTCCGTCACTGCCGCACATTACATGAAAATTTTTCCATACGGACGATTGCAAGTCATTGATGGACGATTTGCCGCCGCTGTGCAACACGGGTTTTTGACCTCAGATAGTAATGGCTACCGCGCCACCGAGAAGGGGAAAGATGTTACATTTCAGGGATTGCAGGCGATGACTGATGGCATCGCCCATCTACAACCTCTATCATCTGATGATATTCAAAGACTTGTGAATTATCTCATGCGACTTTCCGAATCTTCATTCACCGCGCCCGAACCGCCCTCCAAATTCTGTCTGGAACATTACAGAAATTTCAAAAGCACCTTCTCAAATGACGCACCTTTTTCCAGACTTTTCATCCACTATTTCAAGGAGTTGGATTTCTTCCGTATGGACTCGCACATGGCGGCATGGCGAATTCACAACATCGAAGGCAATCGTTGGGAAGTGTTCAGCGAAGTCTGGTTGGGCAAGTTCAATACGCTTGATAAACTATACGATGAATTGGGGTTTCGCGGAATCACCCGCGAAGAGTATTCCCAAATATTGCAGGAACTTATGAAGTGCGGATGGATTGAAGATAATGCAGGCGAATATCATGTAACCGCCGAAGGCAAACGAATCCGCGAAGAAGCCGAAGGGTTAACCAACCGCTATTTCTTTGCGGCATGGAATTGTTTGAGTGAATCCGAATTAGAAGATTTGATGAATCTCGCAATTCAGTTCCGCGATGGCTTGAGAAGTTTAAAAGAGTAGTTGTCGCTTAAAATGCGCCCAACAAAGCGTGCACCTGACGTGTGGGATTCTGCGGCATTTTCGAGTATTTTTCTCGCTTCGAGTTTTTCCTGCTCCCAAGCATTGTTCACGCCCGCCCACACGCAGGTAACGCAAACCGTTGGGCAGCTGTCCAACAAAAGTTCAGAAGGTAAGCAAATATGAAAATTGGAATTATTCTTGAAACAAACGAGCCCGAAAAAGCATGGAATGGCGTCCGTTTCGGCAATGCCGCACTAAAACAAGGTCATGAGGTAAAGATATTTCTAATGAGCGCAAGCGTGGAATTAGAAAATATCACTCACAAAAAACAACGGTGTTGTCCTCGCATGTGGCACATGTCTAAAGTCGAGACATCAAAGCGAAACCGATATTTGCCCTATATCAACCATGATTGACTGTGTGAATATGGTTGAGTGGGCAGATAAAACAGTGACTTTTTGAGGCGCGTCCATGACTGGACAAACAATTACTGATATTCTCTTGTGTACCATAGGGAGCGCAGGCGATGTATTCCCTTTTATTATGGTCGGGCAAGAATTAAAAAGGCGTGGTTTTCGAGTGACTCTTGTTACGAGTCAGTATTTCATGCCACACGCACAAGAAGCAGGATTAGAATTCTATGGACTTGGCAAGTCAGAAGATTATCAGTCTATCATTCAAGACCCCGACCTGTGGAGTCCAGATAAAGGGTTTAAAGTTTTTGCAGAGCGGGTTGTTTTTCCGATTATGGAGTCTGCGTATGAGATTATCGCAAACTTTGACCCATCCAAAACAATTCTTATTGCTCAGGGACAGTTCTTTGCGGCACATATCGCACATGAAAAATTAGGCTTTCCATTTATCACTGTCCATTTGCAACCAGCCGCTTTTCGAAGCGTTTACGACTTCCCACTGTTGCCTGTGAAGTTACCTCCATTCGTAATACGCGGGATATTCACCTTGATTGACGTTCTTCTGCTGGACAAACTATTTGCGCCAAACATCAATCGCTTTAGGCAACGATTAAATCTCCCAGCTATCAACAGAATTTTCGGTGGCTGGATGAATTCTCCGCAAAAAAATCTTGGCTTGTTTCCTGATTGGTTTGCCCAACCTCAACCTGATTGGTCTTCGCAAACCCAATTGACCAGTTTTATTTATTACGACAAACCAAACGAAACTATTTCCGATGAATTGGAAGCGTTCTTAAATACAGGCAGTCCGCCAATTATCTTTACTGCGGGCACTGCGATGAAACACGGCAATCAATTCTTTCTCGTTTGTATTCAGGCTTGTCAATTGCTTGGGCGACGTGGCATATTGCTTACGCAACATCCAGAACAATTGCCAAAAGAACTCCCGCTAGGAATTCAACATTTTGCCTATTTACCTTTCAGCAAGGTACTTCCACGCGCAGTTGCCCTTGTCCATCATGGCGGCATTGGCACAACCGCGCAGGCAATTGCGGCAGGTGTCCCACAAATAATTCGTCCTATGGCGCACGACCAGCCCGACACTGCCGCCCGTGTAGAAAAACTAGGCATCGGCTTAACATTGAGTCCGAATAAATTTAATGGCAAATCATTGGCTGAAAAATTAAACATGCTGATTGCATCACAGCAAGTTTTGGAGCGTTGCAAATTCTATGCCCAAAAAATAGACCCGATTAAATCACTCAACGACACTTGCACAATTATTGAAGATTTCGCACGCCATCAGTCGTCATCTTGATAAATCATGTACAATCTTGACAAACGCCGCCGAACACAGCGTGCATCTGACCTGACGTGTGGAACTGCCGCTGCGCGGCGTGCGGCATTTTCGAGTATTTCGCGCAGCGTCGCTTCGAGTTTTTCCACTTTCCACTGATACGATTTTAGGGGAGGGTTACCGGCGGGGCGAGCCATGACTTCCTGCCTCGCCAGCGATTTCAGATTCAGTAATGCAAGCGGGGCACTGCCTCCTTGCGGGAAAACCGCTATTCTATTAGTATTGACGGAGCAGACTGGACGGGGTTGCCGAGACAATCATCCCCCAGGATTAAGCCATGCGTGCGCGACGCGGTTTGGAGCAGAACTTGACAAAGAAATCTGAGCCGATATTCCTTTTTCTTATCCTTGTTGCGAGCACCATTGTCATCGTTTTGCATGGTTATCTTGGCAGTCATACGCGTCTCCTGGCGGATGATTTTTGTTCCGTTTACTTTGCAGAACGATTGGGGATGCTGCGATATATCTGGTATTGGTATTTAACCTGGGGAGGTCGTTATTCTGCGATTGCATCAGACTGGTTCATCTATCCAATCGGCGCCAACGGCGTTCGTTTCGTGCCGCCGGCGATACTGGTAATCTGGCTGACGGTCACAACGGCGACGGTTTGGAAGTTTTTGAAACGTGAGTTTTCCACCCAGACGAATTTCCTGACCGCTTTTTCCACAAGCGCCCTGCTCCTCTTTCTCATTCTAGTTGTGGGGCCAAGTACGCCTCAAACTCTTTACTGGTGGAACGGCATGCGTACGTATACCCTGCCGCTTATCTTGTTGCTTGCTTGTGGGTTTACCTTTATGGTGTTGCACGACATGAATCTGCATTCCCGTTGGTTTGCTATAATCGGATTCGGTTTCTCTATTGTGCTGGGGGGCTATAATGAGACGTTTACTGCCATCATGCTTGCCTTCTTCTCTCTGCTCATCGTGATCCATGTATTATCCAAGAGGGGACGCTCCTTTGATACAACATCGTATTTCCTGCTGGCTGGGCTGCTGGGCATGGCGGTCTCGCTTGTCATTATGCTTGTATCCCCTGGTGTCGAGAAGCGGCAAGAGTTTTTCCCTCCTCATCCTGATTTGCCAGATGTGCTGGCGATCGCGTTCGGCGGGTATCGGAAATATCTTTTGGATTTCCTGTCCGCTCCTGAGAAGGTCGCAGCCTTGCTCGGCGGCATGCTCACCGCCGGCTGGATGGGCATCCACAGCGAGAATGACACCAAATTCGAACCCTGGCTCATCCCAGTTCCGGCAGGCGGGGGTATCCTCCTGTCTTATGCTGTGGTTTTGCCGGCAGTATATTCAATGTCTGAGCCCCCTGCGCCGCGCACAATGATTATCTCCTCCTTTGCGATCATCATGTCCTTCCTTTTTACGAGTTTCTTGGCGGGGAAGCACCTACGATCCCGCTATGAGGGACGACAGAGGGCGGCGGTCATGATTGCGCTGGCAACCGGGTTGATTCTGTTTTCTTCTTTGCAAACCGCTGTCGGATTGTACAACAACCGCACTGTTTTTACCGATTATGCCCGCCAATGGGATGCAGCCAATGCACAGATTATTCAGGCAAAACTGGACGGCGATGATTCTGTGACAATTCCCGCCGTGCCAAACTGGGCCGGCCTGGAAGTGCTCAACGACAACCCTAAATACTGGGTCAATGCCTGTTACACGCTGTACTATAAGATACAGGTCTTCGGTGCTCCTGCCGGGAACGAATAAAGTGTCTTTTCGACCACTGCTCCCCTTATTTTCTCCCTGTCCGAGGCAGTTTCAATGAAAATTGCCGCCTTTATACCCATGCGTCATCACAGCCAGCGTGTTCCCGGCAAGAATTACCGCCTTCTTGCAGGGAAGCCGCTTTTTCACCATATCATTGGAACGCTGCTGGCTGTTCCCGAAATTGACGAAATTGTCGTGGATACCGACTCTGAGCCTGTGATGGACGGCCTGCGCCGAAATTTCCCGCAGGTGAAGATCATCGAACGTCCCGAACACCTTCGCGCCGACGACATTCCGATGAACGAAATCCTGCTACACGACACCGCGCAGTTTCCCGCCGATTTTCATCTGCAGACGCACAGCACGAATCCACTGCTCAAGGCGGAGACGATTTCACGCGGGATTCAAATATTCCTGACGCAATACCCCAAATACGACTCGCTCTTTTCAGTCACGCGTTTACAAACCCGTTTGTATTTCGAGGACGGCCGCGCCATCAACCATAACCCTGCGGAACTTATCCAGACCCAGGACCTGCCTCCCGTTTACGAGGAGAACTCCTGCCTGTACCTTTTCACGCGCGAGAACCTGGTGAAGAGGCGTCACCGCATCGGCGAACGGCCGTTGATGTTCGAGATCGCCGCGGGCGAGGCCTGGGACATTGACGAAGAACTCGATTTCGCCATCTGCGATTTCCTGCTGGGCCGAAAATAAGATAACGATGAAACGCATCAGACCGATGGATATTTTCTTTCTCGCAAAGAAAAGCGGATTCTGGATATTCCTGGGAGTCTTTCTTCTCTATTTTTTGCCCTGGCAGGGATGGTTCGAGGCCGGAGACGGTCCGATTCAGACCCGCCTGGCGCTGGACCTGCTCCGCACCGCTATTGGACTGGCGTTATTCCTGATGCCCGGCGGCTTCCTGTACCTGCTGCTTGCTCCCAGGCCGAGGGTGTATTCCTGGGCGGCGGTTGGATTCAGCCTGTCGTACCTTATTGTGGCGCTGCTCGGTTTCTTTGGGCGAGTGGTCCATCTCCCGTTCGATTTTGTCAGATATGGCTTCATCGCCTTCGGCGGTGTCAGCGGGCTGACATTCTTCCTGCTTCGTAGACAGGAGAATGGAATGGAACAGGGACCAGATAGACATGAATATCTATTGTCTGCATTCCTGCTGGTTCCGGTGATATGCTGCGTCCTGGCGGGTATTCGCCCGACGTTTACTTTCAACAATGGGGACGATCTGACCTATTTGGCATATCTAACCCGCTGGCAGCACGCGGAAGCATTGGGCTTTCAAGAAATATTCTACGGCACCCAGAACTTGGAGCCGGCCCGCTTTTGGGTTTCCATGATTCCGATGGGCTGGGCATTGCTGGCCGAATTAACCGGGCTGCATGGCCTTTTATTGCTTGGGGGGTATCTTCAGATTTTTTTACCGGTTGTTTCGTTGCTGAGTCTCTACGAACTAGCGCGCGCGCTGAAATTCGCGCCCCGGGCGGCTCTTCTGGCCGTGTTTGCACAAGCTATCTTTTACGCGGTCCTGTTCAATCCCAATCTGCAAACCGGCGTTATCTTCTTTAATAACCTGGACCAAGACAAGGCGGTGGCGGCTTTTGTGCTGGCCCCGGTTTTCTTTCTAACAGCGGTCGATCGGTTGCAGAAACATACCATGCCTGGTTCGTGGTTGTTTTTCTTAACAGGTTCGAGCCTGAGCCTGGCACATCCGATCATTCTTGTCTATGCTCTCATCATCCTTGGCGCATACTACTTGCTTGACGCTTTGTCTCGAAAAAACTATCGTCAGGCGGGCGTTATGATGATTATCTCCCTTGTGCTGTTATCTCCTCATGTTTATTTGAGATTCACCAGTCACGAATCCGAATCTGCGCGCTCATACACTCTAGAGGAGGCAAGAGATGAGGAAGGCCTCTCCGAGTCCGTCAGGGACATAGAAGGCACCCCATTCTACGGCTTCAATCCGGGCGTTCTGGAAATAAGAAAAATATTGGATTGGAACTTCAGGGTTAATCCATTCTTTCACTGGACAATTCCCGTTCTTGCTGTCTTGGTGGCGGGAGTGAGTATCTTTCGATTCCGCGAGCCAGCGGCCAGATTTGTATTAGCCAGTTTGTTCCTCGTGGGGTTGGCGGCAATACCTTATACGGGTTGGCTGCTCGGCTATTTTGTAACGCCCCGAATGTTGTGGCGAGCATCCTGGTTTCTTCCATTCGGGCTGGGCCTCGCATTTCTGATAGAGCAGATATTCGGCGCCCTTGCGGGACGACAGCGAAACCGCCTGCTTGGCAGTATGCCGGCTGCGGCGGTTTTTCCATTTTTCTTGTCCATTTGCAGTCTGGTGTTGGTTTTGGTCACCGTTCCTGGCCGGTTGACGCTATTCGAAATGTACAAGGAAGAACAAATCAGGATAATACAGTTGGCCTACATTGGCCAGATGGTGGATCGTTCTCTCACAGGCAGTGCCATTGGCGCCGGACCGGAACCGTATAATTCCACTTTACCCGGCCTGGCTGCGCGCATCAACGTCATGCTGTTTCGAGGAAATTCGGGCGTGACCATGAACTATTTCCTTGGCGAAAAAGAAAGGCTGATACGGAGAAGAGCGCTCAGAGATCTCTTCTCTGCCGAAGCCGCCATTTCCAGTAAGATCGGAATCATCCAAGCCTATGAAATAGAATATGTGCTTTATACGGCCGATGACGAGGACGATTTTGCGCTTCGGTTACGATACCCGGCCTGTTTCAATCCGCTGGCGGAAACGACCGATTTCGCTGTGTATCGTGTGAACGCCGGCTGCCTGCGCTGACGACACAGCGACGATTTCGAGTATTGCCAAAGGCAGGAGATTCTCTTCAGCCGCTTCGAACGTTCTGCTTGACCCGCCTCCAGTATTCAATGAATTCATCCGAAACCCTCATACAGCGGCCGTGGTACCCCTGGCTGCTATCCTGTTACCCCGCGCTGGCTCTGCTGTCCTTCAATCTGGATGAGGCGCGGCTGTCGGTGGGCGTGCGTCCCATGCTGGTCTCGCTGGCAGGCGGACTGGCGCTCTGGCTTCTGTTCCGCCTGTTCCTGCGCGACGCACACCGCGCCGCGTTCGCGTCCATGCTGTGGCTGGTGTTGTTCTTTTCCTACGGCCACGTGTTCACGTATCTACAGGACGAACCGGTCTTCGGGCTGGACCTGGCGCGCACGGAGGTGCTTGCGCCGTTGTGGGTCGTGATGGCCGCGCTGGCCCTTTTCGCGGCGACCCGGCCGCGGGTCCGATTTGAGGCGTGGGCCTCGACGCTGAATCTGATCACGGCCGCGCTGGTCCTCTACCCGCTGGCGCAGGTCGTCTGGCATCAGTTCGAAATCCAGAACATGCAAGACGGCGCGGTCGAGGCGCCCGTCGTTGTGACGGGTGAGCGTCCCGATATTTATTACATCATCCTGGATTCGTACACGCGCGCCGATACGCTGAGTGCGGCATACGGCTACGACAATTCGGCTTTTCTCGGCGGGCTGGAGGCGATGGGCTTCGAGGTGGCCGAGTGCGGGATGAGCAATTACGTGCGTACGGAACTCTCGCTGGCTTCGTCGCTGAACATGACGTATTTGACGAGCGACCTGGATCCGCGCATCAACCCGGAAAGCCAGGCGCGTACGCCGCTGTGGCGGCTGATGCGCGACAGCGCCGTGCGCGAATACCTGGAGGCGCGCGGCTACAAGACGGTGGCCTTCGCGACGGGCTATCCCTGGTCGGAACTGGACGACGCCGACGTTTACCTGCAACCCGATCCGTTGCACAGCGGTCTGACCGAGTTCGAGACGCTCTTCCTGCGCACCACCGCCGCCCGCATCCTGCAGGACAAGGGGCTGGTCAACCTGCAACAGGCGGAGTTCAACCGATACCGCGAACGGACCTCCTTCGCGCTGGAGACTCTCGAATCACTGCCGCAAATGGATGGGCCGAAATTTATCTTCGTGCACCTGATCATTCCGCATCCGCCGTTTGTTTTCGATGAAGACGGCGGGGAAGCGGACAGCATGTCGTTTTTGAACGAGAAGGACATCTATCCCGCCAAGGAGTATGCCGCGGGATACACGATGCAGTTGACCTTCATCAACCGCGAGATCACCCGCATCGTGCAGACGATCATCGAGCAATCGGACATGCCGCCGGTCATCGTCATTCAGGGCGATCACGGGCCGTGGATACAGACGAAAGAACGCCGCCTGACCATCCTGAACGCGTATTACCTGCCCGGCCATGCCGAAGAAATCTATGAGACAATCACCCCGGTCAATACGTTTCGTGTCATTCTCAACGCATATTTCGGAGAGGAGTTCGAGTTGCTGGAAGACCACAGTTATTACTCGCCGGTCCCGAACCAGTACGACTTCACGGAAATCCCCAATCGCTGCGGCTCGCGCTGAGGGTTTCCCCGAAACGGGTACAATTCGATAATATTCATAATCCTCCCCATGGAAACTGAACCATGCCCACCGTCCTGTTGACCGCCCCGTACATGCTGCCCTTCCTCGACCGCTTCAAGCCGGTCTTCGAGAAATACGGCCTCGACCTGATCGCTCCCACAGTGCAGGAACGCATGGAAGAAGCCGACCTGCTCGAATACGCCGGTCGATTCGACGGCGCCATCTGCGGAGACGACCGCTACACGGCGCGCGTGCTGGAGGCCTGTGCGCCGCGCTTGAAGGTCATCTCGAAGTGGGGGACGGGCGTCGATTCCATTGACGCCGAGGCCTGTTCCCGTTTAAACATCCGACTCTGCCGAACGCCGAACGCCTTCACCGACGCGGTCGCCGACACGGTGCTCGGTTACCTGCTGGCCTTCGCCCGCCGCGGCCCGTGGATGGACCGGGAGATGAAAAACGGCAGGTGGGCGAAACTGCCGGGCCGGGCATTGCACGAATGCACGCTGGGAATCGTCGGCGTGGGCAACATCGGCAAGGCCGTGACGCGCCGCGCCCGCGCCTTTGGCATGAAA
Organism: Chloroflexota bacterium; assembly: GCA_037445635.1. Lineage (GTDB taxonomy): Bacteria > Chloroflexota > Anaerolineae > Anaerolineales > Villigracilaceae > JBFMCC01. The sequence goes on along the minus strand of JBBIKC010000025.1, from coordinate 32,644 downwards.
TTGCTCGGCAACGACATCATCGAGATTGACCCCGCCTTCATCCGCGAATCGGGAATCGAGATGACGAGTCTCGAATATCTATTGTCGAACTCCGACTTCGTCTCCCTCAACTGCGACCTCAACCCTACTTCATATCATTTGATGAACGCGGATACCTTCGCGCTGATGAAAGCCTCGGCTGTGCTGGTCAACACGGCGCGCGGACCCATCGTCGAGGAGCAGGCGCTGGTCGCGGCCCTGCAAACGAATCGCATTGCGGGCGCGGCGCTGGACGTGTTCGAGGCCGAACCGTTGCCGCCGGACAGTCCCTTGCTGAAAATGGACAACGTCCTGCTCGCGCCGCACAACGCCAATTCCAGTCCCGCCGCGTGGGAACGCGTGCATTGGAACACCATCAAGAATCTTTTAGAAGGTCTTGGCATGGCAGCGGATGGATTGAACGAATCGAAAACGTAGAACGGGATTACATCTTCGGTTTACGTTTTATGACGGAGATAAAATGACTCAGCCAAGAACAGTTCTCATCACCGGCGCAGGAGGCGGCATCGGCCGCGCCTGCATCCATCACTTTGCCGAAAAGGGTTGGCGCGTGATCGGCGTGGACCGCGCCGAATTCGGTGATGACTTTCCGAAGAACGGACGCTTCATCAAGGCCGATATTTCCCATCCCGAGTCGGCCGAGCAAATCTTCCTGCAGGCGCGCGATTTTCATCCCACGCTGAATGTGCTGGTCAACAATGCCGCGGTGCAGGTTGCCAAGCCGCTGGTGGAGACCAGCGTCGAGGAATGGGATGCGGTCATGGATTCGAATCTGCGCTCGGTGTTCTTGTTCGTGAAACTGGCGCATCCGTTGATAAAAGCCGCGGGCGGCGGCGCGATTGTCAACGTCTCGTCCGTGCACGCCATCCAGACCTCGGCCAATATCGCCGCGTACGCCGCCTCCAAGGGCGGACTGCTGGCCCTGACGCGGGCCATGGCCATCGAGTTCGCGCCCGATAACATCCGCGTCAACGCCATCCTGCCCGGCGCGGTGGATACGCCCATGCTGCGCGCCGGTCTCGGCCGCGGGCACGTCGGTGGTGGAGATGTGCAGGAACGGCTGGATAACCTGGCGCGCAAGACGGTCAGCGGGAAGGTGGGACGTCCCGAAGAGATCGCCCGCGCCATCTACTTCCTCGCCGACGACGAACAGTCGTCCTTTATGACGGGCCAGGCGCTGGTGGTGGACGGCGGCGCGACCGCGAGGTTGAGCACGGAGTGACCAATCAGAAGTTATAATTGACCTATGAAGAAATTACGCCCCAGGGTACGCGCCCTCAGACTTGCAAGGGAAGTCCGTATTCGTTTGACCAAGGCATTAGGACGGCCCGTCGAAGTCATCATGTTCGGCTCGCAGGCGCGCGGCGACGCGACGAAAGAGTCTGATATCGACCTGCTGGTGATTCTCCCCGTCGTTGACGCTGAAACGATCAGACTCGCATCCGATATTGCCTGGGAGGTGGGCTTCGACGCAGGCCGCGTCATTTCTGCCATTCCTGACACGAAAGATCAAATGAAGCGATATGCCTTCCTGCCTTTCTATCGAACCATCGAGCGCGAGGGGATCGCGGTATGACACAGGACAAGTCGTATAAAAAAGACCTGATCCAATACCGCCTCGAATCTGCGCGGGAAATGCTGCATGATGCGCGGCTGCTCAAGGAGAATGGGGGAAGTCCGAAAAGCATTGTCAATCGCGCCTATTATGCTGTCTTCTATGCCTCCCTGGCTCTCCTTGTGACTGCGGACGTGGAACCGAGTAAGCACTCAGGTGTGCTTGCCAAGTTCGATGAGCTGTTTATTCGCCGCGGAGTATTAGCAAAAGAGATGAGCAGGATTCTCCATCGTGCGTTTGATATGCGGCAGGCTGGAGATTATCAAAAATCCAGGGTCATCACGGATGCACAAGCCGATGAAGTTCTAAAATCCGCCGAAGAGTTTGTAAAAACCATCGAAGAAAAACTCTCATGAATAAGGTGGGATATCCCGAAGAGGTCGCCCGCGCCATCTACTTCCTCGCCGACGACGAACAGTCGTCCTTTATGACGAGCCAGGCGCTGGTGGTGGACGGCGGCGCGACCGCGAGGTTGAGCACGGAATGAACAAAAGAAAAGCGGAATCTCTTGGCAAGAGAATCATGGCCGCCCAGGCACTTTTCTTCATCAACACCCTCATCTGGCTGGGACTTGCCGCCTATGTCCTTTATGACATGGCCGTTATCAATGCCAATCGCCTCTCCGCTGTCCTCGTCGGCGTCTTCATGCTCGGAAACGCGGTCATGATGCTCGTCAGCGGGATCATGCTCGGCAAGCGGCAGACGTGGGCGTATTACTTTGCCGTCTTTGTTCTTGTTGTGAACATTCTTTTGACTTTCACAGACCAGTTTGGAACTTTCGACCTGCTCACCCTGATCGTTGATCTCGTTTTGCTCGTCATTCTTCTCTCGATCCGCAAGCCCTATCTTTCCAACCCATGAAACAGACTCTCAAATCCGCTGTCCCCGCCCCTGCCTGGAATTTCCTGCGCGAGACCTATCAAAGCCTGCGCCGCGTCCCTGAACTGCCCGCCGCCTATCTGCATCCGTGGCGGCGCGAGAGCATCCGTCGGCTCGCAGCGCTGAAGGACATCCACAAGGGCAAGCGCGCCTTCGTCATCGCCAACGGACCGAGTCTCAAACAAACCGACCTATCGAGGTTGCGGAACGAGTTCACTTTCGGGATGAATCGCATCTACCTGATGTTCCCCGAACTCGGCTTCCCCACCACCTACCTGACTGTGGTCAACGACCTCGTCATCGAGCAGACTGTGGATGACCTCCTCGCCCTCGAAATTCCAAAGTTTCTCTCCTGGCGTTCGCGCCGTTTCCTCTCTCGCAATCTGCAACCTGCCAACCCTTCGGCTTCGCTCAGGGCAAGCTTTCCAACCTTCTTATACACCACCTACCAAAGCCCCAAATTCGCCGCCGACGTCCGCGGCCGCGTGTGGGAGGGCGCGACCGTCACCAACGTGACCCTGCAACTGGCCTTCCACATGGGCTTTCAGCAGGTCATCCTCATCGGCGTAGACCACAATTACACGGCCACAGGCAAGCCGAATACGACGGTCACATCGCAGGGCGACGACCCGAATCATTTTTCGCCCGCTTATTTCGGCAAGGGCTTCCGCTGGCAACTGCCCGACCTCGAGACTTCCGAAATCGGCTACGCCATGGCGCGCGAGGCCTATCGAAAGGCAGGACGCGAAATCCTCGACGCCACCATCGGCGGCAAACTGACCATCTTCCCGAAAGTGGACTACGACGCGCTATTTTAGATTTACGATTGGCATCTCCTCCTCGGTTATCAACTGCTGACCGTCAACTATCGACCAACTTGAAACAGCCTCTCGTCTCGATCGTCTCTCCCTCCTTCAACCAGGCGCGCTATCTCGAAGCAGCCCTTCGATCCGTGCTCCGGCAGGACTATCCGCGCCTCGAATACATCGTCGTGGACGGCGCGTCCACGGACGGAAGTGTTGATATCATCAGGAAGTATGCAGAAATTTCGGAGTCCGACGGCTTGCCGTCGAATAGCTGGAAGCATATCGTTAGTTGGTGGGTCTCCGAGAAGGACTCAGGTCAGGCTGAGGCCATCAACAAGGGAATGACGCGCGCACAGGGCGACATCGTTGCCTGGCTCAACTCGGACGATTATTACCTGCCCGGCGCGGTTAGTGCGGCGGTGCGGACCTTCGAGCAGAATCCCGACGCGGTCCTGGTCTACGCGGACATGCTGGCCGTGGACGAGGGAGGCCAGACTATCAATCAACTCAAATACCGCCCGTTGACTCTCGAAGATTTGCTCTGTTTCCAGATCATCGGCCAGCCCGCCGTCTTCATGCGCCGCGCCGCCTTCGAAAAAGCAGGCGGACTCGACACCTCGTTCCATTTTCTGCTCGATCATCACCTGTGGATTCGCATCGCCGCGCAGGGCAGGATGGTCCATGTGAATCAGACCTGGGCCGCGGCGCGCTATCACGCCGAGGCCAAGAACCGCGCCAAAGCCAGCGAGTTCGGACGCGAGGCCTTCCGCATTTTGGATTGGGCAAAGACCCAGCCTCATCTCGTTTCGTTTATCGGACCTCGCGCCCGCGCCTCCGCCCACCGCGTGGACGCGCGTTACCTGCTCGACGGCGGCCAGCCAGCCGCCAGTCTCGCCGCGTGGGCGCGCGCCCTGCTCATCCATCCGCCCACCGCGTTGGCGCGGCTGAATCTCCTTGGCTCGGCGCTGTTGAATCTTGCGGGAATGGATAGATTGCGTCAAGCATTTCTCGAACAACGTCGGAAAAACTACACAGGACGCGGATGAACACAGAAGACGCGGATAATACCTTTCCGCGTAAATCCGCGCTCGTCCGCGTCCGATTAGGTTAAAATAGGCGGGCGATTCTCATGAAAGACTCTCCCTCTTCGTTCTTTGGCCGCCTCCACACGTTGACCCTCGTCCTCCTGTTCCTCGCGGCCCTCGCCATCCGCCTCTACGATCTCACCGACCTGCCGCTCGACTTCCACCCCACGCGGCAACTCTTTTCGGCGCTCAAGGCGCGCGGCATGTACTATCTGTCCCTGACCGGTCTGCCGCACTGGATGCGCGCCGAGGCCAATCAGCAGATGAACCTCAGAGTGACCGTCGAGCCGGAGATCATCGAACGGCTGGCGGCCTTCACCTGGCGATTCACTGGCGATGAACTGTGGGTGGCGCGCCTCTATTCGATTATCTTCTGGCTGATCGGCGGAGTCTTCCTCTACCTGCTCGCCCGTGACCTGTTCTCTCCAGACGGAGCGCTCTTTGCAACTGCTTTTTACCTCTTCCTGCCATACGGCATTTATGCCAGCCGCAGTTTCCAGCCCGACCCGTTGATGGTGACTCTCATCCTCGGCTTCTGGTGGACGGTTAATCGTTGGGCGAATCTTGCACCGCGAAGCCGCGAAGAGCGCGAAGGGATGTTAACTTCGCGAAGAGAAACTTCATCTTCGCGGCCTTCCCCCCTTCGCGGTGAGAACCCCTGGATTTGGGTCATCCTCGCGGGCATACTCGGCGGCCTGGCCATCTTCGTCAAACTCAGCGCGGTATTCTTCGTCATCGGCGGGGCGGTGGGCGCGGCGCTGGGACGGTTCAACCTGCGCGAGATATTCCGCAACCCGCAGGTGTATGTCATGGCAATCCTCGGCGCGTTGCCCGGCGCGGCCTGGGTGATCTACGGATTATCGAGCGGTTTTCTCCGCCAGCAGTTTGGCGGACGTTTCATCCCGTCGTTGTTGGTCTCGCCTTCATACTATCTTGGTTGGCTTCAAATGATCGGCAATGTGCTCGGTCCCCTGACCATCGCTCTTGCTCTGCTCGGCCTCTTTTTCGTTCGAGAGAAAAAATCACGCGCGTTGTCCTTCGGTCTCTGGGGCGGCTATCTTGCCTTCGGACTTTTCTTCAATTATCACATTTCCACACACGACTACTACAGCCTGCCGCTGATTCCCATCGCGGCATTGTCGCTGACTCCGCCGGCAGAGGAAGCCCTCGCGCGTTTGGCGGAATCAACTTACGGATCCCGCGTGAGACGAGCGCTTGTCGCATCTATCCTGACCCTGGGCCTGTTCGCCGTCATCTGGAACGTGCGCGGCGTCCTCAAATCCGTTGACTACCGTCCCGAGGCGGAGATGTGGGCCGAGATCGGCGAGAGGCTGGGACATCCCGCGCCGGTGGTGGCGTTGACGCAGGACTACGGCTCGCGGCTGGCCTACTGGGGCTGGGAGACGGCGGTCAACTGGCCGCGCTCCGCGGACTTCGAGTACAGCGAGACGCGCGGCGGCAGAAACGATTTTGAAAAGCGCCTCGGCCAACTCGCGGGAAAATTGTTCCTCGTGACCGATTTCGAGGATTTGGAACGCCAGCCGCGGTTGGAGGAATATTTATTGCAGTTTCCCGTGTACGCCGAGGGCGACGGCTACATCGTTTACGATTTACGCAGGGGGGCTCCGTGAAGCGTCCCATTCTCGTGACCGGCGCGCACCGCAGCGGCACCACCTGGGTGGGACGCATGTTGGCCGCGGAGGACGGCGTGGCCTACATCAGCGAGCCGCTGAACGTGCTGCATCGTCCGGGCGTGTTCCGCGCCGTGGTGAAGCGCTGGTACACCTACATCACCTCCGAGAACGAATCCGGGTATTTGCCCGCCTTTCGCGAACTGCTCGACTACGATTATCACCTGTGGGATGAGATTCGTTCCATCCGCGCGCGCAAGGATTTTCTGCGCATGATTCGCGACTTTCACACGTTCTTCGTCGGCAACCTGCACGGCGAGCGGCCTCTCCTCAAGGACCCGTTTGCGGTCTTTTCCGCGCCGTGGTTCGCGGAGCGGCTGGATTGCCAGGTGGTCGTCACCGTGCGCCATCCCGCGGGCTTTGCCAGCAGCCTCAAACGGCTGGGCTGGTCGTTCGATTTCCGCGACCTGCTCGACCAGCCCCTGCTGATGCGCGATCATTTGGAACCGGACCGCGCCGATATGGAATCCATGCACGCGGACGACATCGTCGGCCAGGCCGCGTTGCTGTGGCGGATGATCTACCGCGTCGTTCACGCGGCCCTTCGACAGGCTCAGGGCAAAGCCCGCAGCCTGCATCCCGATTTTCAGGTCGTCCGCCACGAAGACCTTTCCCTCGATCCCGTGCGCGGCTTCCGCGCCTTGTACGAATCCCTCGGCCTCGACTTTTCGCCCCGCGCCGAAAAGACCATCCTTACCTCCAGCAGTTCCGAGAATCCTGCCGAACCCTCGAAGAAGAAAGTCCATTCGGTAAAACTCGACAGCCGCGCCAATGTGGGCAACTGGAAGAAACGCTTGACTCCCGAAGAGATCGCGCGCATCCGAAAAATCACCGAGAGCGTATCTCATCTGTTTTATTCCGACGAAGAGTGGAAGTGACGATGAAGCCTATTGCTCTGCCGCTGGTCTCCATCGTCACGCCGTCTTTCAATCAGGCGCGCTATCTCGAGGCGACCATCCAATCCGTGTTGTCGCAGGATTATCCGCGCATCGAGTACCTCATCGTGGACGGCGGCTCGACCGACGGCAGTGTGGACATCATCAAAAAGTATGCAAATATGGAGTCCGACGGCTTGCCGTCGAACGGCCAGAAACGGACCGAGTTCAAGCATTCGATTGCCTGGTGGGTCTCGGAAAAAGACAAGGGCCAGACCGACGCCATCAACAAGGGCTTTGCGCGCGCAACAGGTCAGGTTTTCGCTTGGCTGAACTCGGATGACACCTACGAACCTTTTGCAGTCGGCAAGGCGGTGAAATATCTGCTCGAACATCCCGAAGCGGGCATGGTCTACGCGGACTGCAATTACATCAACGAAGACGGGCGCGTCATCGGCAAATTCCCTGCCGCGCAGACCGACCTGAAGCGGTTGCGCGCCGGTTATGTCCACATCCCCCAGCAGACCATGTTCTTCCGCGCCGATCTGTGGAAGCAGATCGGTCCGCTCGACCCGACGTTTTACTTCGCCATGGATTACGACCTGTGGACGCGCATCGCGGCGCGCTCCGCAATCAAATATCTTGCAGGGCAGACCTGGGCCAACTTCCGCATCCACGCTTCGGGCAAGACCATCGCCGCCGACGACCGCTGCTGGCCGGAGATGCTGCGCGTCCATTATCGGGACGGAGGTTCGTTTTTTGCGCCGATTGTGGGAAAATATTACATCCGCAAACTCATCGCCCCGCTGTGGAACTGGCGCAGGCGGTTGATGTTGAGGCCATAAATGTGAAAAAGATGAACCCGCTCTTCTCTCCACCCACCCTCGACGACCTCATCCGCCTCCTGCGCGCCTGGCGGTTCTGGCTGGCCGCCGCCGTCCTCGGGGCATTGATCGGCGCGGCGGTCTATTTCATTGTCCCGCCGCCGTATCGGGCGCGGGCAACCGTCAACGTGGACTTCAATCTCGAGCAGGCCTGGCCGCAGGATACCGACCGCCAGCAGTTCTATTATCTCGAACGCGAGACGCGCAAACTGGAGGAGATCGCCTGGTCGGACGAAGTGATGCAGGCTGTGGCAGAGACGAGCGGCAAGGTAACGATTGATGAATTACGCGGCGGGAAGTTGATTCTGAGTCAACCTGCCGAGGCGGGCTGGCATTTCTATGCCGATGACTCCGACGCGCAACGCGCGCAGACTCTCGCCTCCGCGTGGGCGCAGGCCTTCGCGGACGCGGCGCAGGCGAACGTCGGCGCGCAGGACGGCCTCAACGCGTTCATCCGCATCGAAGTGACCCAGGCCGCGGAACTGCCCGTCGAACGCCGGGAGCCGCTCGGCTCGTACCTGCTCTCCGGCGCGCTCGGCGCGTGGTTCCTTGGCGCGCTGGCCGTTTTATTCTTTGAGCCGCAAAAGCGCAAAGAAAAGTCATGATGAAGACTTCCACATTCTCTGTGAACTCTGTGGTGAAAACCCTGTGGGCCGCGGCGCTGATCTCTCTGCCGGTCACCAGTTTCCGCTGGTTCCCATTCCTCGGCGAGAGCACACTCGTCCGCCCGCTGGCTCTCTTCCCCCTGGCGTTGCTTTTGCCCATCCTGCTCGTCCAATGGATTCGCCGCGAGCGCGCCTTCACATGGACGGGGAGCGCGATCCTGCTCCTCGTGTTCGCGGCCGCCGCTTTGACGGTCACCAGTTTCGGGGTCCTGATTGACCCGCTGCCGATGCGCGGGCAAACCTATCTCGGCCGCGCCGTCCGCGCGCTGGTCACGCTCGTCATCGGCCTGATCTTCTTCATCTCCGCCGCGTGGATGAACCGCGATGAGAAGGATGTCAGATTCACCATCAAATGGCTGTTGGTTGGCCTCGGGCTCGACCTGGCCTGGTGCGGCCTGCAGGCCGTCACGTTCTACACCGGCCTGCTCGAAAAAGAAACGGTCACGCACTGGCAGTTGGCGTTTTCGATGCGCGAACTCGTGCGCACCAACCGCATTTCGGGCATGGCGTACGAACCCGCCTGGCTCGCGGGGCAGATCGCCACGACCTGGCTGCCCGTGTTGTTCGCGGCGCTGTTGACGAACTTCCGCCTCACGCGGGCGAAATGGCTGGAACCCGTTCTTCTGGCGCTCGTCACGCTGACGCTTTTCGCCACCTACTCGCGCGGCGGACTGCTGATTGCCCTCGCCGCCTCCGGCCTGACCTTTCTGCTCCTCGGCCGCGGCCTCCTGCGCGCCGCGTGGGCATGGTTCTCCGGCGGTTTTCGCCGCGGCTGGCTTGTGCGTGTGATCCTGATGGCCGCGGTGATTGGGGTATTGGCCGGGGCGGTGTCCTTCCTCGGCCAGAAGAATTACTTCCGCCGCCTGTGGGAAGTTGACGCCTCCAGCCTGAGCGAATACCTGGTGGACATCAACGCCGGCGGGCGAAGCGCCTATGCCGCGGGCGCCATGGCCGCCTACGAGGAACATCCCGTCACGGGCGTGGGACTCGGCGCGAGCGGATTTTGGATCTACGACAACCTGCCGGACTGGACCTTGACCACCGTTCCCGAGATTGCCAGGCAATTGAATCCGTCGAGCGCCCTGTATCCCAACCCGAAGAATCTCTACGTCCGCCTGCTGGCCGAAACGGGACTGCCCGGCTTCATTCTCTTTGCGATCTTCCTCTTTTCCTCTCTTGCCGATTCGCTCAGCCTCCTCTCGCGGGGCAGTTTCTTTCGCTTCCTCGGCGCGGCGGGACTCTTTGCGTGGCTGGCGATTGCCTTTTATAATGCCACGCAGGATTCGTTGGCTACACCAAACATCTGGTTGCTGCCGGGGATGCTGGCGGGGATGTCTATTTCCCCCTCACCCCTCTCCCCTCTCCCGAAGGAAGAGGGGAAGATTGAGGAACCTGCATGATCGTCCTTTCTGTGGGAATGCCGCGCGCCGGGTCGGGCTGGCATTACAACCTGATCCACGACCTGATGAAGACCACCGGCTGTGCCGATGCGCGCGACATTCGCGAGAAATACCGCCTGCAAAAGATTCTGACCGAAGTGAATTGCAACATCGGCGTCCTCTCGGCGCGGCGGCTGGCAATGGTGACCGTCCCCGCGCTAATGGGCAACACCTTCGTCATCAAGGCGCACGCGGGTCCGACGGGTGCCTCGCGCCTGCTCCAGACCCTGGGCCTGCTCCGCATCACGTACATCTACCGCGACCCGCGCGATGCCATGCTCTCGGCCTACGATTATGGCCGGCGCGCCCTCGAAAAGGGACGTCCCAACGCCTTCTCGCACCTGACCGATTTCCAGAAGAGCCTCGACTTTATGATGGATTACGTCCGTATCTGGGAAAAGTGGGTAAAAGAGAAGAATGTACTGATCGCCCGCTACGAGGACCTGCTGACAAATTACGCTTCCGAGGCCGCGCGGCTGGTGGAGTATCTGAAATTAAGCGGGAACCGGCCCGAGGTCCGCGAGGTGATCGAGAAGTATCGTCCCGGCGCGGCAGAGGGCCAGCAGGGTCTGCATTTCTACAAAGGCAAGATCGGCCGTTTCCGCGAGTCATATACACAACAAGAGCAGGCCGTTCTGGCCGATAAATTTGGAAGGGCCATCGAAGCGATGGGTTACACGATCTGAACCCGAATCGCAATTTTCCTGTAACGCGTCCGGGGAATGCCCGGAGAAGATTTCGAGTATCATTCAACCATGCGCAAGTTCGATTCACCCTACATCGCCGACTGGTTCGCCATTTCGTTGCGCTGGATCATGCTGGTGGGACTGCTGGTCTCCATTTCGCTGGATGGAGGTCTGGGCATTGCAACGGCCCTGCCCATTCTTCTGCTCCTGCTGTGGAACGTTGGCATGACCGTGCTGGCGATCGCCAACACGCGCTTGTCCTATCACCGGCAGATCAACCTGCTTGTGGACCTGGCCCTGATGGCCGCCTTCTTCCAGTTGCAGGGCGGCGTGGCGGGGCGCTCGGCCTGGGCCTTCCTGCTGCCGATCTTTACCGGTTCCGTCTATTTCGAATTATGGGGGGCGCTGGGCGCGGCGGGCGCATTTGCCGCGATCGAGATTGCCAGCGCCTGGCCGGGCGATCCCTCGCGGGCGGCGCTGATGCCGGCTGCGGCGCTGGCGGTCGTCACACTCGGGCTGGGACTGTTATTCGGTTTTCTCGGGCGCGGCCTGATGAATTACCTGCGCCGTTCGCGCGCCCGGTATCTGCAGGACGAGGAGAAAAAATGGCGGGTGCAGAGCGAACGCCTGCGCGCCATCTACGAACTGACCTCCACCCTGAATGCCACACTCAGTTACAAGCGCGTGCTCGATTCCGCGCTGGATATGGGTTATACCGCACTCAATCCGGATCCTGAAACGGCTTCAGACCAGCACCTGGTGAGCGCGGTGCTTTTGTTCAAAGGGGATAAACTGCGCGTTGGTTCGGCGCGCCGCTTTACCAATGCCGATCAGAAGATCCACCTGCAGGGCAGCGAGGGCCTGCTCAAGAGGGTCTTCGATGAAGGCGAGCCCATCCTCTCGAACGATATCGGCTATGATCCCGAACTGGGGCGGATCATCGCCCTGCGCGCCTGCACCACCGCGTATTGTTTTCCATTGCGCAGCGGATTCAACGTCTACGGCGCGATGCTGTTCGCCCATCCCGACCCGAATTATTTCACGCCCGACCGCGTCAGCCTGCTGGACATCATCGGCCGCCAGGCGGTGATTGCCATCCAGAACGCGCGGTTGTATCAGGACCTGCTCGAAGAAAAGAACCGCATGGTCGAGGTGCACGAGGAGGCGCGCAAAAAACTGGCGCGTGACCTGCACGACGGCCCGACCCAGTCCGTGGCGGCCATGGCCATGCGCATCAACCTGGCGAGGCGCATGATGGAACGCAACGTCCAATTGGCAAAGGACGAGATGGTCAAGATCGAGGAACTGGCGCACCGCACCACCAAGGAGATCCGCCACATGCTCTTTACCCTGCGCCCGCTCATCCTCGAGTCGCAGGGGCTGACCGCCGCGCTGCAATCCATGGCCGAGAAGATGCGCGAGACGTTCAGCCAGAACGTGGTCGTCAACATTGACGAAAAACTCGTCAAGCAGTTGGAGATGGGCAAGCAGGGGGTCATTTTCTACATCATCGAAGAGGCGGTCAACAATGCGCGCAAGCACGCCAACGCCGCCAATATCTGGGTCAATCTGAAACCTTTTGAGACGGGCATTGCCGTCCTGGAGATTCTCGACGACGGCATCGGCTTCGACGTGAAAGCCGTCAACCAGGCTTACGATAAACGCGGCAGTCTGGGCATGATCAACCTGCGTGAACGCACCGAATTGGTCAACGGCCTGCTCAGTATCGATTCGGCGCCCGGCAAAGGGACGCGCGTCCAGGTCTACATCCCGCTTTCCGAAGAGGCCGCCGACCGCCTGCACCATAAGAAGTAAGTCATGCCTCTCGCCGCCGGACTGTATTATTTTTCCCACGAAGAGGAAAATTATTCCCGCCCGCCCGTTCTCCTGATCCATGGCGCGGGCGGCACGCATTTACACTGGCCGCCTCAAACGCGCCGCATGCCCGGTCAGCGCGTCTTTGCGCTTGACCTGCCGGGACACGGCAAGTCTCAGGGCGTGGGGCTTCAAAGCGTCGGGGACTATGCGGAGTTCATCATCCAATTCATGGATGCCGCCCGCCTGAACGCGGCAGTGATGGTCGGTCACTCGATGGGTGGCGCCATCGCTCTCACCCTCGCGCTGGATTTCCCGGACCGCGTCCTGGGCCTGGGGCTGGTCGGCAGCGGCGCCCGCCTGCGCGTACATCCCGCCATTTTGGACGGCACAGCCGACCCGTCCGCGTTCGAAACGACAGTCAAACTCATCAACGATTTCTCCTACGGTCCCCATGTCAAACCGCGGACGAAGGAACTGGCCGCGCTCCGAATGGCCGAGACCCGCCCCTCCGTCCTGCACGGCGACTTCGTCGCCTGTGACAACTTCGATGTAATGGAACGTTTGGGAGAAATAGCCGTTTCCGCTCTCATTCTTTGCGGCGCGGAAGATAAATTGACTCCTCCGCGCTATTCGGAATACCTGCGCGACCACCTCCGCGCGGCGCGCCTGCATATCTTCGAGGGCGCCGGTCACATGCTGATGCTCGAACAGCCGCAGGCGTTTACCGAGGCTCTGGCCGATTTCCTGGACGCGATTCCCTAACGCGGCCTCCGGCCGCAGCCAACAAGATCCACCGCGAAGCAGCAAAGGCCGCAAAGTTGTATAAGCCTTCGCGAAATTGATCTCCCTTCGCGGTTTCCCGAATTCACGTCCCCAGAAACTTCATCAAAATCGGCCTTGCCGCCAGCACCGCCCGCGCCCGATGGCTCAGGCGGTTTTTTTCATCCATACTGAGTTCGGCCATGGTTAGCCCTATGTCTTGCAGGAGAAAGATTGGGTCATAGCCGAATCCGCCCATGCCGCGCTCCTCGGGGATGATCTCGCCGGGGCAAGTGCCCTCTGTCAGTTCCACATCACCCTGCGGCGTTGCAACGGCCACCGTGGCGCGGAAGCGGGCCATCCATGGACGAGGCTCGCCGCGCAGGTTTTGTAACAGATAGGCGCGGCGGTCTGCATCGGAAGCGCCGGGCTTGAGCGAATAGCGGGCGGAATGCAGGCCGGGCGCACCGCCTAGTGCGTCCACTTCGAGGCCTGAATCGTCGGCCAGCGAAATCAGTCCGCTGGCGCGGGCAAAGGCGACGGCTTTCTTGGCCGCGTTTTCGGCGTAGGTCGCGCCATCCTCTTCAACCTCAAGGTTCAGGTTGATCTGCGCGGGCGTCACGAGTTCATAGTCAATGTCTGCTAGCAGAGCCTGAATCTCAATGACCTTGCCTTTATTGTTGGTCGCGATCAATAACTGTTTTTTCACTCTGCCCTCTTGGTCTCTTGCTGATTTGCTCTTTTGCCGATTTCCTTTATCGCCCACGCCGCGTGCTCACGGATAAGAGGTTCTGGATCGTCAAGGACTTTTTCCAAAGCGGGCAGGCTGGACGAATCGCCGGTGTTTGCCAGCGCGACGACTGCATTTCTCAACAACCCGCGTCGTTTGGCGCGCTCGATCGGGGAATCCTCGAAGCGCTGGTTGAAGGTTGACGGAGTCAGTTCGAGGATTTGGATCAAGTCTGGGCGCGGCGATCCGCTTCGGGGCCGGAATGACGCGTCGCCTTCGGGCGCGGCGAATCGATTCCACGGGCAGACCTGCTGGCAGATGTCGCACCCGAAAATCCAATCCTGCATCAGCGGGCGCAGACCTTCGGGGATGTCTTCCTTGAGTTCGATGGTGAGATAGGAAATACATCGCCGCGCGTCGAGCGTGTGGTCGGGCAGGATGGCTTGCGTGGGACATGCATCGAGACAGCGTGTGCACGTGCCGCAATGGTCGGTCTTGAAAGGGGGATCGGGTTCGAGTTCGAGGCCGAGCAGGATTTCAGCCAGAAGGAAATAAGAGCCGCTGCGCGGGTTGATGAGGCAGGTATTCTTGCCGATCCAGCCGAGACCGGCGCGCTGGGCGAGATCGCGTTCGAGAACGGGACCGGTATCCGTGTACCAGCGGTTCGGCACCACGCGGCCGACTTGCTCTTCGATGAACGCGACCAGTTGTTTCATGCGTTCAGGCAGGACGATGTGGTAATCCCGGCCCCAGGCGTATGCGGCGATGCGGCCTCTCATTCGCGCTTCAACTTCGTTCGCTTCGCTCTCTCCGCTCCCTAGAAGAACACTGGGACTTCGCAGAGCGGCAGACCGGTTGTAAGGTATTCCAAGCACGAGGACGGATTTACATTCGGGCAGGATGAGGCGCGGGTCGGCGCGGCGCCGGCGGGAGCGTTCGGCCGCAAGCCAGGTCATCGAGCCGTGCCGCTCCTCGGACAGCCAGCGCTCGAAGGCGGAGAAATGAGGCGGCGGGTCCGGAGTCGTCACACCGGCCAGGGTGAACCCCAGCCGGTGTGCTTCGTTTTTGATGCTTTGTTTGAGGGATTCAGTCACATCAACGGACGATGATGAAGACGTAGATGACCTTGCCGAAGGCACTGCCGTTCGCGTTGGCCATGCGCCAGTAACTTCGGTATTCCCCGGCTGCGGCAGGCGCCTTGAACTGTACCGATACTTCAACTTCCTCACCGGGGAAGACGTCTGCCGTGAGCGGCTGGGCGACGCCGCTCAGTTTTTCGCCATAGGCAAAAACCAGGCTATAGCCCGCCCTCCAGATGCAGGTGCCGCTGTTCTTGATTCTCCAGGTCTTGACGAAGTCCTGGCCGGGCTGCATTTGAGTCCCGTCCGGCACGCTGACGTCCACTGTAAATGGATCGAATGTGGCATCATCGCAAAGAGGCTGTGTGGCCGCGGGGTTCACGGTGGGGGTCTCGGTGGCGACCGGTTCGGGGGTATCGGTGGCGGTCGGTTCCGGGGTGGGAGTGAAGGAGAGCGCGATCTGTGTGTATTCGACCATGACGGTCTCGGCGGCGGCGGTGAAGAGGGCGCCGACGTCGGGCGTCGGGGTGGACGTTGTAGATCCTCCGCACGCGGCCAGGATGAGGGCAGTACACGCAAGGATGGTAAGTAGTTTTACGTTCATGAGGCCTCCACTTCTTGAGGAACGGAAACGGCCTACCGGGACAGGTCCTATTTTTGCACTTTGATGATGACGCAGAGGGCGTATGGGCCGAAGCCCACGCCGCGGTCGTTCACCATCTGCCAGCAGGAAGTATATTCACCGGCTTTGAGCGGGGCGGTCATGAGCATGCCCACATCGGCGGTCTCGCCGGGGTCTATGAAATCGTTTTTCTGTTTGATCTCGTAGCCCGGCCCGTCGAGCCTTTCATTGCCGAAGGCGTACACCAGTTTATAGCCTTCGTCCCAGGTGCAGGTGCCGGTGTTCTTGATGCGCCAGATTTTTTGGAAGTCCGCGCCGGGCTTTACGACGGTGCCATCCGGGATGGTGATGTCGGCGATGAAAGTGAAATTGTCGCAAAGGGCAGTGCTCTGGGTCGCGAGGGGAATGATGGGAGTCGTGCCCGGCGTCCCTAAAGCGGCCGTGGGAAATGTCAGCGGAGTCCCAAGCCCGGGGGCGGTCGGGAACAGGCCGAGGGTCGCGGTGGGAGACGGCGTGTCGGTCGGGAGGGGTGTGGGGGTGTAGGCGGCGGCCGTCTGGGTAAAGGAGGCAGCCACGGTCTCGGCGGCGGCGGTGAAGATGGCGAACGCATCCACCTCGGTGGGAGTGGGCTCCTGCGACTGGCCGGGCATGCTGCAGGCAGACAAAATGAGAAGAAGGATGAGGAAAATCGCCTGCCGGAAGGCCTTGCGGGTTTGCATGAGAATCTCCTCCATGAACCGGTTGTGCGAATTGTTAATGTCATTATAACGCACTTGCCTCCCCTGCATCAGGAGAGGCAAGTGCGCAGAAAGTACCACAGCCTACGGCGTGGGCGTGGGTGTTGGCGTCTCGGTCGGCGTGGAGGTGGGAGTGGATGTGGACGTAGCCGTCGGCGACGCCGTGAATGTCGCGGTGGGCGTGGGTGTATTGGTGGCGGCCGCCGAGCCCTGGCGGACGATGCGCGGCCAGACCCAGATGGCAAAATCCTTTTTCGGCGCGCCGTTGGCCAGCACGGTCAGGATGAACTTGACGTTCTGCCCGGCCAGGCTGTTCAGGTTGACGTCCACGGTGTAGTGCTTGCCTTCGAAGACCTCGTGCCACTGGCCGAGGGTCTTCACGTCGCCGTTGCCGATCTGGTAATCGAGGCGAAAGATGACGTTGCAGTCCGGTGCGTTGGCGCGGCAGTTGACCCATGCCTGGAAGCGGTCGCCGGTTTGGACGGCGAAAGCCGGGAATTTACCCTGGATGTAGCCGTTGTTCACGTCTTTCGGGTAAGTCATCAGCCCGGGGTTGTCTGCATGTGAACCATTCTCGATGTGCGGGGAATCCAGTTTGATCACGTAGCCGTCGTTGTCGCCTTCCGTGCCCGGGCAGGGAAGGCTCGTGTTGCCGTTGCTCCAATTGGCGGAGCAGTAATGGACGCTGAAGTCGTAGGCCACGTAGGTGGGTCCGCTGACGTTGATGTCCACCCAGAAGGCGGTGTCGGCCGCGTTGCCGACGCCGAAGACACTGCCCGCCGCGTTGCGCAGTTTCCAGTAGCCGCGGTAGTGGCCGTCGGTGGAGGGCGCGGTCAGGTTGACCGAAAGGTCTATGGTTTGGCCGGGGGCGACGGTTGTGGGGAGGGCGACAGCTGTGGGGGCGTTCATGGCATCGCCGCTGATGAATACGAGCGCGTATGAGGTCGTCCACGTGCAGGTGCCGATGTTCTTCAGACGCCAGATTTTCGTGAAGGACGCGCCGCGCCCGACTGCGGAGCCGTCCGCATACGATACGTCGGTAATGAAATCGGCCCAGTCACAGCGGGTGAGCGGGGCGGGTGTGTTGGATGCAAAGGTAGCCAGAGGAGTGGGACTATTCACGCCGGGTATCACGGTGGCGGTGGGCGTGGCCAGACTTGCGGTGGAGGCGGCCTGGGTGGCTCTTGCCTCCAGCGTCTGCGCGGACTGGGTATACAGGGCGTTGAGCGTCGCGGCCGGGTCGGGTTGTTCGCTGCCCGGCAGGTTGCAGGCCGCCTGTGCGGCAAGGATCACAACGAGGGCTGCGGCCAGGAATAAATTATTCTTTTTCATGATATCTCTCCTGAATAAGGTCAATCCTCAGTACCAGACGGCGCGGCGGATAAAAAGGTTCCTGCTTCAAAACAGCCGAGGTCTGCGCCTCGGCTGTTTCAGTGCCCTACTGGCAATCGTAGAGGAAAGTCGCCCGCCCGAAATCCAGCCCGGCCGGTTCGACGATCACGAAGGCTACCCAGCGCGGATTGGTGGCCGCGCCCAGGTGGAGCGTCCACGTACGCGTGAACGTCTGCGTGCCGGCCGCGTCGAACTCGACCGTCTTGACGCCGGACTCGTTCCCGTCGCTTTGATCCCAGCGATACTTGACCTCGATGGGGCCGTTCACGGTCAGCGTGGCGTAAATGGTGTAGGTTACATTGGTCGGGCAGCCCGCCGCCGGGTCCCGCACGACGTTGTACTCGAGCGAGGTAACGCCGTAGTCGGGTTTGTCGCTGTCGGAGACGACCACGTCCACCCATACCGATTCGTCATATTGCCCAACTCCAAAATCCAGACCATTCGGGGACTGGAGCCGCCAATAGCCGCGGTACGAGCCGGGTTCCGCCGGCGCGACCAGTACAATGGGAATGGTGATATCCTGTTCCGGTACGACAGCCTGTGGAAGATTGTAATAGTATGCGCCGCCCATCAGGTCGCCGCTCCAGAAGATGAACTTATAACTCGCGTCCCAGGTGCAGGTTCCGCTGTTCTTGATCGTCCAGGTTTTCGTGAAGCTCTCGCCGGGCTTTAGGATCGTGCCATCCGGGATCGTCTCGCCGACCAGGTTCGCGCTCAGACAGCCGGCGTTCGGTCCGGTGTTCGCGGCCGGCGCGGACGTGGGGCTGGGCGCCGCGCTCGGGGCCGGGGACGCGGCCGGAGCCGTTTCCGTGATCTCCGGCGTGGACGTGGGCGCGGCGGCCTGCGTGTTCTGCGCCGCCACCGTCAACGCCACCGACGTGGCAACGGCCGATTCATTTGCACCGCCGGAGCCGCACGCCGATAGAACCAGCGAGAGGACGATCACCAGGACCAAACTGCTCAACTTGCGTTTCATTCGATTCCTTTCCAGCCTGCCTGAACAGGCTGGAGATTATTATACCGGAAAGACAGGCGCCCGGTTTGTGCCGGGCGCCTGGAGAACATCAGGGGACTTCCACTCTGGGACTGACCCACACGGCCCAGTCCTGGGCGGAACTTCCATTTGCCAGTGCCACCAGCGCGAATTGAACGCTGTGGCCGGCGATGCTGTTCAAGTCAACGTCCACCGAAGCCAGGCTTCCGTCGCAGGTGTTGGTCCAGGATCCCAGCGGATGGATCGTGCCGGCCTCTTTATAGTTGAATTGAAAGACGACATTGCCGACACCGCACGGTCCCAGAAAGCCGATTTTCGCTTTGAAGTGTTCGCCGGGCTGTACCGTGTAGGCCGGATACAGGCCGGAGATGACGCCATCGTCCACCCACATGGGATGTGTCTCGAGAATCTTGGAGGGAGTGGAGCCGTCCTCCAGGGTCGCGCCGTTGCGAAACATTACGAAGCCGTTTGCATCCGTATCCGGGCCGCCAAACGACAACACTGTGCCTCCGCCGCAGGGGTCGCCGCAACTAATCCATTGCGCAGAGGGGGCCTGGCTGTGAAGGTCGAAGCCGGAACTGCCTCCGCCGCTTACTTTTATTTCCACATAAAACTGCGTGAAGGTTACCCCGGCCGCGTTGCGCAGTTTCCAGTAGCCTTTATAGGTTCCGGTCGAGGCGGGGGCTTTCAGGTTGACCGAGATATCCACGGTCTGGCCGGGGTTGACGTTGCCGGTCAGCGCCTGGGCGGATGGACCGCTCATCTGTTCGCCGCTGGTGTAGACTACCGCGTAGGAAGTGGTCCATGAACAGGTGCCGATGTTCTTCAACCGCCAGGTCTTGACGAAGGGCTCATTGGGATCCATGACCGTACCGTCCGGCACGGTGACATCCGTAATGAATTGAGCCTTGTCGCATTCCTGGGTGGGCGGCTGGGTGGGTGGAACGGAGGTGGCCGTAGCAGGCAGGGTGAGCGGCGCAGTCGTGGCTGTGGGTAGTTGCGGCAGGCTGGTGGGCGAACTCAATGGAGCGGCCTGTGTCAGTTGCGCCTCTACCGTTTGTGCCGCGGCCGTGAAGACGAAGTTCGGGTCCTCGGTGGCGGTCTGCTGGGCATTCGGCAGGTTGCAGGCCGACAGCGCCAGTATGAGGCAGATAAACAGAATCCAGATATGGTTTTTCGTCATGGCTCTTCTCCTCTTTTGAGCGTTTGAGTAAATTGTACTGCATGGGTTGTTGTTTATCATCCCCGCTTTTATCCTAAAACGATGACAGGAGCCTTGCGCTCCTGTCATCCGGGTCATTGTTTTTCGTAGGGCAGGCCGTCGGCGGCGGGCATTCTTACCCGTCCAATGAAACCTGCCAGCACGATCATCGTCGCGATGTAGGGGGCCATTCCCAAAAGTTCCGGTGCAACACCGACTTGCAGAATGGAGAGTTTTTCCTGCCACGAGTCGAAAAAGCCGAAGATTAAAGCGCCGAGGAACGCTCCGCCGGGATTCCAATTGCCGAAAATCATGGCTGCCAGGCCCAGGAATCCCTTGCCGGCGCTCATTCCCTCATTGAACCGTCCCGCCGCTCCAATGCTCATATACGCCCCGGCCAGCCCGGCGATCGCGCCGCTAATCAGGACGCTGATATAACGCGTGCGAAAAACGTTGATGCCGAGTGTGTCAGCGGCCTTGGGGTGTTCACCGACCGCCCGCACGCGCAGGCCCCATTTTGTGCTGTACATGAGGATGTGCGTGATGATCAGCAATGCAAAAAGGGTGTAGATGATGGGACTTTGATTGAATAGAATCGGCCCGATCACCGGGATTTTCCACAGGAACGGAATGGGCAGGGCGGCAATTGCCGGCCCGGGCGAGT
The DNA here is from genome assembly GCA_037445635.1 of Chloroflexota bacterium. Classification (GTDB taxonomy): domain Bacteria; phylum Chloroflexota; class Anaerolineae; order Anaerolineales; family Villigracilaceae; genus JBFMCC01. The sequence continues at coordinate 11,984 of JBBIKC010000025.1, read as the reverse complement.
TCAGTTCCGTGGTTTTTTCCAGGACCGCGCGATGCACGTAACTGGATATGCCCAGGGAAAGGATGATAATGCCCGTGCCGCTCACGATCTGGTTGATGCGATATTTGATGCACAGGACAGCGTGCAGAGCGGCCATGAGCATCCCCGCCGCCATGCCGCCCAACACGCCGTAGAACATGTTGTCGGTCACGCTGGCAACGATGACGGAGACGAACGCGCCCATGAGGATCATGCCTTCGATGCCGATGTTGACCACGCCGGAGCGTTCGCTGTGAATCCCGCTTAGGGCGGCCAGGGCGATCGGCGTTGCGCGCACCACGCTGCTGACCAGCATCCCGGTTAGGTTCAGCGATTTATCCCGCGTGGCCCAGACGAGGAAGGCGAAGATGCCAAGCCCGATCATGGTCGAGATGATCGGAGTTGCGTTTTTGAATTCCTTCACCAGCAGGGCAATCCCCGCGAGAGCGATCAATATGCCGAGCACCCATAACGTCGCCGACGTGGGAAGGACAAGATCGGGAGCGGGGATCTTTACCCGCGCCCGTTCGCTGGTCAGCACGAAAGTGGATTGGAGGCCGAAGGTGTCCCTGGTGAGGAAAAACACCACAATTGCTTCGGCGAAAAGAAATAGCGGGGCGGCGAAGTCTTTCCATGTGCGTATTTTGGGTTGGATCGCTACTGCCTGTGCCATGTGTGTTCTCCAAACGTAATTCAATCAACTCGCGCTTTTCTGCTTGCGTCCCCGGTTGATCCGATAAATCGTGCGAATAATCTCCGGGGCGGCGACAAAGACGATCACCAGTCCCTGGATGATGCGTATTAATTCCACGGGCGTGCCTGCCACCGATTGCATGCGCGCCGCGCCGCCGCGCAGGAATCCGAATAACAGGGAAGCTAGCACGACTCCGAACGGATGGCTGTTCCCTAGCAGCGCCAGCGAAATGGCGTCGAAGCCATAGCCCGAGGAAAAGGCGCGCACCAGTTTGTGATCGACTCCCAGAATCTGTCCCACACCGGCCATGCCTGCCAGCGCGCCGCTTAACACCATGGTTAATACGGTAATGACGGTGATGCGGATTCCCGCATAGCGCGAGGCGTTTGGATTTGCGCCCACCATGCGGATTTCAAACCCCAGAGGAGTCTTCCACAGGAACCAGTAGACTGCGAAAGCAAGGACAAGGGCAATGATGAAACCCCAATGAATGCGCATCGGCTCCTCGAACAGGAGCGGCAGATAGGAGGTCGGGCGCACCTCCGGTGTGATAGGCAGTCCGTCGGGCCGCTGCATGGGACCTGAAAGCAGATACTCCGTGAGGCGGAAGGCGATGTAGTTCATCATGATGGTGTTGATCACCTCGTGCGCCCCCGTGCGGGCCTTGAGGAAGCCGGGGATGCCTGCCCATAACGCGCCCGCGGCGGCCCCGGCGAGCATTGCCAGAGGCAGGTGGATGAAGGCCGGCAGCCCGGTGATTGAATAACCGACGAAGGCTGTGGCCAGGCCGGCGGCGAAAAGTTGTCCTTCTGCGCCGATATTGAAAAGCCCGCCGCGAAAGCCAAGCGCCACACCGAGGCCTGCAAAGATGTATGGAGTGGCAATGGTCAGACTCTCACTGGCGGGGCGGAAGGCGTCCAGCAGGTCCTTGGTTTCGCCGGTCGCCTGCCAGGTTCGAATGGCGGCGCCAATTAATTTCGGATCGCCGAATGCGCCAGTGAACATGGCCGAATAGGCATCGCGGACAGCTGTCCATGAGGCCTTCAGGATTTCCGCGAATCCCTTGGCGGCCAGTACCTCCGGGTCGGAGAAGGGAATGATGAAAGCGCCAACGACAAGCGCGGTAAAAACCGACAGGACCGGTAAAAGGATCGCCTCGCCTCTTCCCTCCCTCAGGGCTATCCTTGAAAAGAAGCCGCGCTTCTGTTCACGCGTTTTGTCCGGGGATGTGTCCAAAGGAATCTCCTTCGAGGATTCGGGCGATGAGAATGAATTATGTTCCTGTGCCCTTGGATGCCGCACTTTGCGGTTCGCGGATGCCTGCCATGAGCAGGCCTAGTTCCTCGCGTCTGGCCCGGTCCGCCGGCAGAATATCGAGGATACGCCCCGCATACATGACCGCGATGCGGTCTGCAAGACTCATGATCTCGTCCAGTTCCGAAGAGACCAGAAGCACCGCGCAGCCCTCGTCCCGTTTTTTTAGAATCTGGCCGTGAATGTATTCGATCGAACCGACATCGAGGCCGCGCGTAGGCTGGGACGCGATCAGCAATTGAATCGGGCGCGAGAGTTCGCGCGCCACGATCACCTTTTGCTGGTTTCCTCCGGATAAATTGGAAACCGGCACTTCGATGCCGGGCGTTCGTACGTCGAACGCCTCCACTCGTTCCTGGGCGGCCCTTTCAATCTCCTCGTAGTGAAGGCTTACCCCTTTTGTGAACGGAGGTTCATAATATGTATTCAATACCATGTTTTCGGATACGGGGAAAGAGAGCACCAGACCGTCCTTCTGACGATCCTCCGGGATATGGGCCGAACCGGCCTCGCGTATCTCACGCGGTGTAGCGTGAGTGGTGTCGCGTCCCGCTATCGTTATTCTTCCCGAATCCACTTTGCGCAGGCCCGTCAACGCCTCGATCAGCTCCCTTTGCCCGTTTCCCTGTACTCCAGCGATTCCTAATATTTCCCCGGCGCGCACGTCGAACGAGACCCCTTTCACCGCCATAAAGTGACGGTCATCCTTTACAAAGAGATCTTCCACCGTGAGCGTGGACTGACCCAGCGCCGCGGGTCTCCTCTTCAGAGTCAGGAGCACCTGACGCCCGACCATTAGATTCGCCAGCGACGATTCCGTAGCCTCCGTGGGCGTGGTAATTCCCGTCACGCGGCCGTTTCGCAGTACGACGACGCGGTCCGCGAGCGCCATGACCTCTTTCAATTTGTGGGTGATGAAAATGACCGATTTGCCCTGCTTCACCAGCGAGCGGACGATCTTGAAGAACTCCTCCACTTCCTGAGGCGTCAGCACGGCGGTCGGCTCATCCAGGATCAGGATTTCCGCTTCGCGGTACAACACTTTGACGATCTCCACCCGCTGTTGTACGCCTACAGACAGGTCCTCGATCTTTACATGGGGCTCCACATTGAGATGGAACCGGGCGGAGATCTCTTCGATCCGTTTGGCAACACTTTCGCGATCCAGGACCACCCCGTTTCTCGTGGATTCGGAACCCAGCATCACATTTTCCGCTACGCTAAAGACCGGTACCAGCATGAAATGCTGATGTACCATGCCAATGCCGTGCCGGATGGCGTCCTGTGGAGAATGGATGTCGACCTTCGAGCCGCGCACATAGATCTCTCCATGATCGGGCATGTACAGGCCGTACAGAATGTTCATCAATGTGGTCTTTCCCGCGCCGTTTTCCCCCAAAAGCGCGAGTACTTCCCCTTCGTTCAGCGTCAGGTCAATGTGATCATTGGCAAGCACACCGGGGAAGGCCTTTGTGATGCCGCGTAGTTCCAATACAGGAGGCATGAAAGTCTCCCTTTTCAGTTGAACCATTCTGGTGACGCAGACAACCCGCGTCACCAGAATGGAATTGATCTCCCGAGGGAATTACTCGTACAACCCCTGGGGGCAGCTTGCCGGATAGGAAATACAACCGGTATCGGTAATCTCGCCGGAGAGGATCTGTTGCAGGAGAGCATCCACTTCGGCTTTCAACTCAGCCGGGACCTTATCATCCAGATCGTGGTAGGGGGCAATGCCCACGCCGCCGTTGGGGATGTCGCCAACGTAGTTGGTGCAGCCCTCGAAGGTGCCTTCCAGTGCGGATTTGACCACAGTGTAGTTCGAGACATCCATGTTCTTCATGATGGAGGTCAGGATCACATCCTGGACGCCTTGCAGGGAAACGTAGCCGTCGGTATCAACCCAGATGCCGTAGCCGCCGCGCTCACGGGCGACATCGAAGCCGGGCGCGCCGATCAGGCCGCCGACACCCATGAAGATATCCGCGCCCTCATCGAAGAGCGATTCGGCCGCTTCCTTGCCCTTGGTCAGGTCGGAGAAATCGCCGGTGAACAGGCCTTCGCCGGTCTCGTTATCCCAGCCGATAAAGCGCACGTTCGTGCCATGGACTTCGTTGTACTTGTCCATGCCGAACTGCGCGCCCACGGCAAAGATGGTCACGGTGGGGATCTTCGCGCCGCCGAAGTAACCGATGGCGGGATCCTCGGGATCCAGTTGCAGGGCCATGCCCGCGGCCAGATAACCGGCCAGGAACGCCGCCTGATCGGTCTTGAACACCTGTCCCATCACGTTCGGGATGCAGGCATCCTTGCCGGGGTTGCCGTCGGGCAGGAAGGGATCGGGATAGGCGTTGTCGAAGATCGCGAACTTGGTATTGGGATACTGCGCGGCGACATTGGCCGTGTCCGCGCCGAGGAAGAAGCCAGCGGCAACAATCAGGTCATAATTCTGGCTGGCGAACTCGGTCAGGTTCGGCGTATATTGAGTGGCTTCATCAGACTGGATGTATTGAGCGTGGACACCCAGTTCTTCCTGCGCGCGCAGGATGCCAGCGTACTGGGTCTCGTTGAAGCTGTCGTCGTTGATGCCGCCCGTGTCGGTCACGAAACCGACACAGAAGGTTTCCTCGGAGGCACAGTCCAAGACGGGCGGTTCCGTGGCGACCACAGGCGGTTCGGTGGCGACCACAGGCGGCTCGGTCATGGCGGGGGGTTCGGTGGGTTTCGGGCCGCAGGCCGACAGCACCAACGAAGCGGCGACCAGTAGAGCCAACACTACAAACAGTTTCTTCATTTTCGTTCTTCTCCTCTCAATTTTGAGAAAGTGGAATAGATTTATTTTCTGGCGTTGGGGGGAAAATCAGGCACTCAGGTTCGGCGCACCTCCTGTAAAGGTCATCTCGGAAGTAAGTATACCAGCCTCCGATTTTATTGTGCAAGGTGGAACGAAAGCGACCGGATAATTTAAGGTATCGAAGGGACATTGCTCCGGACCGTTCCATTGGCGAGGCCGATACGGATCTCTTCGAGTCGCGCGCGGACCTCGGGGCCGACCGCCGTTTCCAGCGCGTGATACGGCGCCAGGGAGAATCCTCCGTCAAACTCCCCGCCCGCGAGTTCTCCCTGCGCGGCAAAACGGATCAAAGCATACAGTCCGCCGGTCACATCCTTCGCTGCACTGCTGAGGACCTGTGTCTCTACTCCATCGAGTTGGTAATACATATCCGCGTCCGCGCCGATGACGTAAACACCGCGTTCCGCGGCTGCCTGCAATGCGCCGCGCCCCGTTTCCCCTCCGGCCGCGAAGAGCACATCCACACCATCCTCCGCGAGCGAAAGCGCGGTTTCCGCGCCCCAGTCTGGGGCGTTGAACAGATCGCCTGGGCTGTTGTCATTGTGATAGACCACGAAAATTTTCAGGTCAGGATTGATGTAATAGGCTCCCTCACGAAATCCCTCGCAGTACTCCCACATCTCGACCACGGACTGCGAATCGCACACCGCGGCCACGCGTCCCGTCGCGGTGACCGAGGCGGCCAGCGCGCCGGCCAGGAACCCGCCCTGATCCTCGGGAAAAACCAGCCCGGTCAGGTTATCGCGCTTGTTATCCTGCGGCTGGTCCACGCCGATGAAGTGAACGGACTTGAATTCCGCCGCGGCCTCCTTCGTCGCTTTGCGCATCGAATAGCCGACGGTGATGACGAGGTCGTAGCCCGCCTCTGCTAATGTCCTGACGTTCTTGCCTCGGTCGCGTGTATCTATTGTTTCGATGAATGCAATCTGGTCAACCAGCCCGCCGGCCTTTGCCTGTTCCACAGCCGTCCACGCTGACTGGTTGAAGCCCGGCTCATTGACACTGCCAAAGTCGGTGACGAGACCGACGCAGAAGACCTCCGGCCGCGCGCAGTCCTGCGAAGGCAGGCTGCACGCGGCCAGATAGGTGACAATGAGGAGGGCGGAAAACACTCGCAGGAGCCTCATGCCACGGCCTGCGCCTCCCCGCGTTTGACTCCGAGCATGAGGCCCATCGCCACAATCATGAAGAACGGTGCGAGGAGCATGATGACATTGTAATCGCCGCCGGTCAGTTGGATAGCCCAGCCATTGACGTTCGGCCCGACGATGGCCGAGAGGGTGGAGAAAAGGTAATAGAGGCCGGTAAAGGTGCCGACGCGCGCCGCGCTGGTCAGGTCCACGATCATGGGCAGGGAGTTGATGTTGATAAACGACCAGCCAATGCCGCCGAGGATGAGCAGGATGCCTGCCAGGGTCAACATGCGCGCGCCGCCTTCTTCCAGCGGGATGCCGACTAAGGGCAGGGGCGTGATGCCGGTCAGCAGGGCGGAAGCGGGCGTAACGTAAAAGAGAAAGAGAATCACCGTGACGGTAATCAAACCGATGGCAATGGTGATGCGCCGTCCGATGCGCGCCGCGATCATTCCCGATGGAATGGCGAACAGCACAAAGAAAAGCGGAAATACGGAGAGCAACGTCGCGCCGTCGCCTTCGGGGATGCCGAGGTGGTTCTTGGCATAGAGCGTAAAGAAGGTCTCCACCGCCGAGAAGCCGATGAACCAGAAGAAGATCGCCAGCAGGATGCGCAATCCGCTTTTGTCGGGATCGTTGATTACTTCCATCAGGCTCTTCCACATGCCGGGTTGTTCTTCGGCGGCCTCGTATTCCTTCGGCTCCTCAATGAAGAAGAAGACGATCAAAGCCGCGAGAATGACCAGCGCGGACCCTAGCCAGAACGGGAAGTTGGGGCTCATCTTGTACAACATGCCGCCGGTCTGCAGGGCGATGATGGTTCCCACGCCGCCCATGAAGTTGATGATGCCGTTGGCCTGCGAGCGGAATGGCGACGGTGTGATGTCGGGCATGAGCGCGACCACCGGTGTGCGCCACAGCGCCGCGCTCAACAGCGTGGTGCTGGTGCAGGCTACAAAGAGAGGCAAAACCGCGGCGACGGGGATGAAACCAAACGCCACCGCGGTGATCGGCGCGCCAATGAGAATGAACGGAATGCGCCGTCCCCACTTGGTGCGGACGCGGTCCGACCAGGCGCCGACGGGCGGCTGGATGAATAACGCCGCGATGTTATCCAGCGTCATGAAGAAGCCGATCCACGCGGGCGGGAGACCGAACTTATCCGCCAGAAAGATGGGGACGAAAGCGTTGTACACGCCCCAGATTACGCTCACGCCGAAGAAGCCGAAGCCGAGCAGGAAGATCTTGCCGTAGTTGAGTCGTGCGGTCATGGAGCCCTCCAAGTCAAGGTTGAAAATCGAAAATCACAAGTCCGGTTTTACTTTCGGCTTTAGACTTGCGATAAATTTTCGATCCTCCTCCGTCAATTCCGCCTCTTCGAGCAGGTCGGGGCGGCGTTCCAATGTCCGCAAGAGCGACTGCTCGCGCCGCCATCGTTCGATTTTGCCGTGATCACCGGAGAGCAGGACCTCGGGCACGCCCCAGCCGCGAAATTCGGGCGGGCGCGTGTAGTGCGGGTATTCGAGCAGGCCGCTGGCGTGCGAGTCGTCCTCCGCGCCGGTTGGGTCGCCGAGCGCGCCGGGGATGAGCCGCGCCAGCGCGTCGATGAGAATGAGCGCGGGCAGTTCGCCGCCGGTCAGCACGTAATCGCCGATGGAGATTTCGTCTGTGGCGAGATAGCGGCGGATGCGCTCGTCCACGCCTTCGTAACGCCCGCAGATGAGGGCGATGCGGTCGTGCGCGGACAACTCGCGGGCCACCGTTTGTGAGAAGACGCGTCCCTGCGGGGTCAGCAAAATGACCGGGCACCCCGGCTGGGGCGTCGCGTTGAGCGTGTCGAAGCGTCCAAGCACCGACTCGACCGCGTCGAAGACCGGCTCGGGCTTCATCACCATCCCGCCTCCGCCGCCGTAGGGAACGTCGTCGGTCGTGTGATGCTTGTCGCGCGCCCAGTCGCGGATGTTGTGCACGTGCACGTCAATCAACCCGCGCTGGCGGGCGCGCTGAAGAATGCTGGATTCAAGATAAGGGGGGAAGACTTCGGGCAGGAGGGTGAAAACCTCGAACCGCATAATTTGATTCTAGCATATAAGAGGCAAATGAGAGCGAACGCGGCTGGCTTGCGCGGCTTCTTTCGGAATGGTAAGATGATTGTATGTACTTGCCCCGCCGCTCCAAATGGAGCATGACCCGCAAGAAAATGCGGATCAACTGGTTTCGCGTCACAGTTCTGCTGATTCTGATTGCCTTTGGCGTGTATTTCAACCGCATCATCTTGCCGACCGTGCCGCAGCCGTTCGTGCCGACCCCGACCGCCACGCGCGCACCCGAATCGTATGTGACGGAGGCGGAGGCCCTGTTTGCCCAGGGCAAACTGTTCCAGGCGGTTGATATGTACAAGGAGGCCATCCGCGCCCGGCCCGACGACCCCTCGCTGTACGTGGCGCTGGCGCGGGTTCAGGTCTTTGCCGGGCAGTACGAGGACGCCCAGACCAGCGCCGAGGATGCGCTTCTGCTCAACCCCAACAATTCCATGGCGCACGCTGTACTTGCCTGGGCACTGGATTTCCAGGGCGATTACCTGGAGGCCGAGGCGTCCATCAAGCGCGCCCTCGAACTGGACCCGAACAACGGCCTGGCGCACGCCTATTATGTGGAAATCCTGGTGGATTCGTACGTTTCGGGAGGCGGCGCTTTCGATGGGATCGAGAAAGCCGCGGAGGAATCGCGCGTGGCGCTGGCACTGGTGCCCGACACCATCGAGGCGCACCGCGCCCGCGGCTACATCCTGGAGGCCACGGCCAATTACGAAGAGGCCATTCGCGAGTACCAGGCCGCGATCGCCATCAACGAAAACATCCCGGACCTGCACCTGGCGCTCGGGCGCAATTATCGCTTCACGCAGGTGTATGACAAAGCCGTGGAAGAATTCACGCGTGCCAATGCTCTCAACCCCGGCGACCCCACGCCCGACCTGTTGATCTCGCGCACGTACGCGACCATCGGCGAATATGCCAAGGCCGTTCAATATGCAGAGACGGCCGTCAACGATGCGCCCACGGATCCCAGCCTGCGCGGTAACTTCGGCGTGATGCTCTATCGCAACCTGGAATGGCCGGAGGCCGCCGTGCAGTTGGGACTCGCCATCAACGGCGGCGTGACCGAGGATGGGCATACAATCAAGGGCATCCCGCTTCGCAGCGACACACGAATCGCGGAGTATTATTTTACGTACGGCCTGGCGCTTGCGCGCCTGAATCGCTGTGGCGAAGCCTTGCAGGTCGCGCAACAGATTCAGGCCGGCGTCCCCGCTGACGAAATCGCCGTAGCCAACGCCGGCGAGATCACCAGCATTTGCGCGGAAAAATTGTCGGTCACACCCACGGCCTCATCGGAAGCCGCGCCCCCGCCTGAAACAGCCGCTCCAACGGTCACACCATGAACGTCTCCGCGCGGCGCGAACTGTTCCGCAAACGTCCTTCGTCCAGCATCTACCGGCTGTTCGCCCTGATCGTCATGATCCTGGGCGGCGTGTGGTTGATCCGCCAGGTGGACCGCGGCGAGATCCAGCCGCTGTTCCTGCCCACGCCCACGCCGACGCGCTTCGCCGAATCCTATTCGCTGGAGGGCGACGCCCACTTCACCGCCGGTAAACTGGACGCGGCCATCACCGCCTACCAGGAGGCGGCGCGCGTCGACCCGAACAACGCGCAGGTCTGGGCGCAGTTGGCGCGTATCCAGGCCTACTCCTCCGCGCTGTTGACGACCGACCCGGAGCGCCTGGCGCGGCTCGAAGAGGCGCTCGCTTCCGCGAACCAGGCGGTGGCGGTCGCACCGGACGATTCGACAGTTCACGCCATTCGCGCCTTCGTCCTCGACTGGAACGCCAACCCGTCCCTCGTGGGCGACAAGCAGGCCCAGGCCTACCTGACCGAGGCCGAGCAGGAGGCCGTCCGCGCCCTGCAATTGGATAACCAGAACACGCTGGCGCTGGTCTTCTATGCCGAGATTCTGGTGGATCAGCAGAAGTGGCCGCAGGCCGAGCAGAATATCATTCAAGCGGCCGAGCGTGGTCAGGCGCTCATGGACCTGCACCGCGTCTATGCTTACGTGCACGAATCGTTCGGGCGGTATAACCAGGCCATCGAGGAATACGACAAGGCCATCGCCCTCGCGCCCAACCTGACTTTTCTTCATTTGAGGGCCGGGGCGAACTACCGCCGCCTCGCCTTCGACAGTCCCAATGAAGATAACGCTCGCGCTTTGTACGAAAAGTCTCTGGAATACTTTGCGCGCGCCGCCACGATCAACGAACAGTTGGGCGTGAAGGACCCTATTCCGTATCTCTCGATTTCCAAAACCTATTCGCAGATGGGCGAGTTCTTCATCGCCGCGCGCAACGTGTTGAAGGCCCTCGAATACGATCAGGCGAACGCCGATACGTATGGGCAGTTGGGCATCGTGTATTTCAAATCGCGCAATTACGAGGGGTCCATCCCTGCATTAAAATGCGCCGTGCGCGGCTGTACGCCGGAGGAATCCTGCGAGGCGCGCGGCGGATGCGGCGAGACCGAGCAGGGTGTGCAGGTGACCGGCCTGGCGCTCTCGCCGAACACGGTTGTCTATTACTACACCTATGGTTCAGTGTTGGCGGCGCTCAGCCGCCCCCAGCAAAATTATTGTGCCGAAGCGATGGACGTGATGGCAGAGGTGAAAGCCGCCTACGGGTCCGACCCGGACATCGCCGGCATCGTTTCGGCCGCGGAGGCGATCTGCGCGGACCTCGGGATTGGTCAGCTTCCCACCGCCGCGACCGCCGTCCCGTCCACGCTCGAGCCGGACACGCCGGGTGTCACGCCGACTCCGTGAGTAGGTGGCAGGAGGGGGAATATCAGAAGTTCGTTAATTTTTACACTTCCCTCTTGACTCTCCTTTTGAAGGCAAGTATCATACGCCTGATTTTAGCACTCATACGGCTGGAGTGCTAATCCATGTAATAATTCTATCAGGAGGAACGTATGAAACTGTCTCTGAAACCCCTCGGTGATCGGCTCGTGGTCGAACCCATCGAACAGGAAGAGGTGACCGCGGGCGGCATCGTCCTGCCCGAGACGGCCAAGGAAAAGCCCCAGCAGGGCAAGGTGCTGGCGGCCGGTCCCGGCGCCCGTGACGAGGACGGCAAGCGCATCCCCATGGATGTGAAGGTCGGCGACAAGGTGCTGTATGCCAAGTACGCCGGTACCGAATTCAAGCTGGACGGCAAGAAACTGCTTATCCTGCGCGAAAGCGACTTGCTGGCAATCATCGAGTAGCACCCTGAGAAAAAAATAACTGGAGGAATTTCCTATGGCTGCAAAACAACTTGTATTTTCTGAGGACGCGCGCCGCCGCCTCAAAGAGGGCATGGATATCGTCGCCAATGCCGTCTCTTCCACCCTCGGCCCCAAAGGGCGCAACGTGGCTGTGGATCGCAAGTTCGGTTCTCCCACCATCACCCATGACGGCGTTTCCGTCGCCAAGGAAATCGAACTGGAAGACCCGTTTGCCAACATGGGCGCGCAACTGCTCAAAGAGGCCGCGTCCAAGACCAACGACATCGCCGGCGACGGCACCACCACCTCGACCGTGCTGGCTCATGCCATCGTCAACGAGGGCCTGAAGGCGCTCGCCGCAGGCTATAACCCGATGCTCCTCAAGCGCGGCATCGAGCAGGCCACCGAGGAGGTCGTCAAGTCCCTCAAGAAGATGTCTATCAAGATAGACACCAAAGAGGAGATCGCCTCCGTCGCCACCAACTCCGCCGCAGACGAGGAGATCGGCAACCTGATCGCGGATGTCATGGACAAGGTCGGCAAGGACGGCGTCATCACCGTCGAAGAATCCAAGACGATGCAGTTCGAGCAGGAATTCGTCGAGGGTATGCAGTTCGACCGCGGTTACATCTCGGCCTATTTCATCACCGACACCGAGC
>JBBIKC010000024.1:0-52841 GCA_037445635.1 Chloroflexota bacterium | reverse complement strand
GGTATGCAGTTCGACCGCGGTTACATCTCGGCCTATTTCATCACCGACACCGAGCATATGGAAGCGGTCATCAACGAGCCGTACATCCTCATCAATGAGAAGAAAATCTCCGCGGCGCAGGACATCGTTCCCATCCTCGAGAAACTCGTCCAGATCGGCAAGCGCGACCTGGTCATCATCGCCGAAGACGTTGACGGCGAAGCGCTGGCCACCCTCGTTCTGAACAAACTGCGCGGCATGTTGAACGTTCTCGCGGTCAAGGCGCCGGGCTTCGGCGACCGCCGCAAGGCCATGCTGCAGGACATCGCCATCCTGACCGGCGGTACCGTCATCTCCGAAGAGACCGGCCGCAAGCTCGAGACCGCCACCCTGCAGGACCTCGGCAAAGCCGATAAGGTCGTCGCCGATAAGGAGAACACCACCATCATCGGCGGCAAGGGCAAGAAATCCGCGGTCGAAGGGCGCATCAACGAGATCCGCGCCGAGATCGAAAAGTCCACCAGCGACTACGACAAGGAAAAACTCCAGGAACGCCTGGCCAAACTCTCCGGCGGCGTCGCCATTGTGCGCGTGGGCGCGGCCACCGAGACCGAGATGAAAGAGAAGAAGCACCGCGTCGAAGACGCCCTCTCCGCGGCCCGCGCGGCCGTCGAGGAAGGCATCGTGCCCGGCGGCGAGATCTCGCTCATCAACGCGGCCGAAGCGCTGGACAAAATCAAAGGCGAGACCGAGGAAGAACAGGTCGGCATCAATATGGTCAAGAAGGCGCTCGAGGCCCCCATCCGCAAACTGGCCGCCAACGCCGGACAGGACGGCTCGGTCATCATTGACGGAGTGCGCCGCGAGGCCAAAGCCCAGAAGAACAAGAACATCGGCTACAACGTGCTCACCGGCGAATTCACCGACATGATCAAGGACGGCGTCATTGACCCGCTCAAGGTCGTGCGCGGTGCGCTCGAAAACGCGGCCTCCATCGCTTCGATGATCCTGACCACCGAGGTCCTGATCACCGACATGCCCGAAAAAGAAAAACCTGCCGCTCCGCCGATGCCGGAGTACTAAATCATCCGCGCGTGACAGAAACCCGTTTTCTGCGAGAAAACGGGTTTCTCATTTTTCGGTATAATCCTGACGATGTTTCCCCGCCCGACCGGAAAATTCAGGACAACGATTCTCCTGCTGGCCCTCGGCCTGACTGCCTGCGCGTCGTTCGGGACCCCGGCCGCGCCCACGCCAACCGAGACTCCCGCGCCGCCCACAGCGACTCCCGTCCCCGCCGCGGCCACCGTCAACGGCGAGATCATCCCGCTGGCGGAATTCGAGGCGGAACTGGCGCGCTATCAATCCGCAATGGCCGCGCTCGGCAAGACCGTGTCAGATGAAGAGGCGTCCAAAATCGTCCTCGACGATCTGATTAACCAGGTGTTGCTGGCGCAGGGCGCGAGGGCTGCGGGCTTCGATTTAACGGAGGCAGACCTCCAATCCCGCATCGACGCGCTGGCCGATTCCATCGGCGGCGCGGACCAGTTGGCTGCCTGGCAGTCCGCGCATGGCTACGACGAGTCGTCCTTCCGTATTGCATTGAAGCGCGCCGCGGAGGCGGCCTGGATGCGTGACAAAATCGTTGCGGATGTGCCTGGTACTGCGGAGCAGGTACACGTCCAGCAAATTCTCGCCTATAATGAGGATGCCGCCCGCCGGGCGTTCGAGCAGTTGCAGGCCGGTGTGGATTTCGATGAAGTGGCTGTTTTGTACGATCCCGCCACGCGCGGCGACCTGGGCTGGTTCCCGCGCGGTTACCTGCTGGAGCCGAAGATCGAGGAAGCCGCGTTCAACCTGCAGGCCGGACAGTACAGCGAGGTCATTGCCACGGATGTCGGTTTTCACATCATCAAGGTGCTGGAGCGCGGCGACCATCCGCTTTCGCCCGATGCCCTGTTGACCATGCAGGAACAGGCTGTGCGCGAGTGGCTGGCCGGGCAACGTTCGCAGGCGCAGATCGTCTTTGCACCGTGATGCCGCAGGAGTGACTTTGATGAGTAACTACGACGATATTGATTTCGACAAACCCTCCAAATCGTCCGCTTCGCCGTTGCAGATCTGGGACCTGCTGTCCATTGGCGTGCTGTTCATGACGCTTTGCATCGGCATTTACTTCGTGCTGGTTTTCATGTTCCCCAACAGCAGTATCAATCCGCTTTCGCCCAGCCGTTTCGACGTCCTGCTTCCCCCCACAGCCACGATCACGCCGCTCGGCCTGCCTCCCACATGGACGCCGACCAGCACGCCCGAATTGCCCGCAACCGAGCCGCCGCCGCCCACCTTCACCCCGATCTTTACTCCCACATTCTTCTCGCTCGTCCCGCCAACCAATACGCCTAAACCGACTGCCACGCCCAAGGCGCCTTTCAATGTGACCGTCACGCCGATTGACAGCACCATCATCCACCCGGAACTGGGCTGTAACTGGCTGGGTGTGCGCGGCGAAGTGGTAGACCGCAACAACAGCCCGATGTTGTTCATGGTGGTCCAGGTGGGCGGGACGCTGAACGGCCAGTTCATCGACCCGAACCTGCACACCACCGTGACCGGTAGTATCGAGTACGGCAAGGCGACCTTTGAGCTGCCGTTGGGGACAGTGCCAATCGCCTCGAACAATACCCTGTGGATTCACGTGCTCGACCAGGCCGGTGTGCCGATCTCGCAAAAGGTCTATTTCAGCACCTACAACGATTGCGCCAAAAATATGATCCTGATCCGTTTCAAGGATAATCGTTCGCAGTAAAACATTGGGCGAGGTCATACACCTCGCCCGTTTTTTTACCGTGAGGCCATTTCAAACAGCCACGTTCCATTTTGCATATTTCGGATTCCTGCCGCGCAGAACTTCGTCGAACATCGCGCGTAGTTTTGCGGTGACCGGGCCCATTTGCCCGCTGCCGACCGGGCGGTGATCCACCCTCGTCACCGCAGTCACCTGCGCCGCGGTGCCGGTCAGGAATACCTCCTCGGCGATGAAGACTTCTGTGCGGTCGATTGAGCGTTCCACCACTTCCAGCCCCAGTTCATTCCTTGCCAGTTCGATGATCGAGCGACGCGTGATGCCCTCGAGGATATTGTCTGTCACCGGCGGGGTGACCAGCACATCGTTGCGCATCATGAAGACGTTCATGGCCGAGCCTTCCGAGACGTGGCCGTTCTGGTCCAGCACCAGCGCCTCGTCGAAGCCCGCCAGCACCGCGTCCGATTTGATCAACGCCGAATTGGCGTACGCGCCCGCCACCTTGCCGCGCGCCGGGATGACGTTGTCGTCAATGCGCCGCCACGAGGAGAAGGTCACGTGCGCGTCGGTGTCGTTCTTGACGTACTTGTCGAACGGCAGGACGAGGATGCTGAACTCGTCGCGCAGGTCGTGCAGGCGCACGCCGATCCCCTGGTCCGCTTTGTATATCGTCGGGCGCAGGTAGATGTCGCGCTGCCAGTTGTCGGTTCGGAGCAGATCGAGCGTTAACTGGATCAGCCCCTCCTCGTCGTAATCAATGCTCATGCGGAACATGCGCGCCGAATGCAGCAGGCGGCGGTAATGATCCCAGGGACGAAAAACGAAGAGCCGTTTCTGCTCTTCGTTCCAATAGCCGCGCATACCGCCGAACACCGCTGTACCATAAAGGAAGGCATGCGTCGCAATGCTGACCTTCGCCTCAGAGAAGGGGACGATCTTCCCTTCGAAGAATACGTGACTCTCTCCTGCCACTGGACACCTCCAAAGGTGGGATAAGGGTTCACTTGCGAGGGAATTATAACCGATTTAGTCCGCTTCACTCTTGACCCGCGCCTGATTCCGTTTCATCGCGGTCCTTGACAACCGGCGGAATCCCGTTAAAATTCAATTCGATAAATATCGAATTAGTTGAACGGACGTAAAAATGGATAAGCAACCCGAAATGCTCGACTTTGTCAAAGCCATGTCCGATGCCGACCGCCTGCGCATCATCGGCGTGCTGGCCCAACGGGCCGCGCGCGCCGCGGAGGTCGCCTCCGAGTTGAACATCCCGTCGCGGGACGCGTTCAACCATCTCGAATTCCTGCAATTTGTGGGCGTTGTCCGTAAGGAGGAGGATGTCTACCACTTGAATCCGAGCGGACTCGAGGCGCTGTCCAAAAAACAGTTCGCGGGCGAGCGCGAGACCTACACTCCCGCACCCGACCTCGATAAGGAATCGCGCAAGGTGCTGACCGCTTGCTTGAATCCCGATGGGACGATCAAGCAAATCCCATCCCAGCCTGCCCGGTTGAAGGTGCTTCTGGGTTATCTTGTGCAGGCATTCACGCCGGGCCAGAATTACACGGAGAGAGAGGTCAACACCATTCTGCGCCGCTTTCACATTGACGTGTCCGGCCTGCGCCGAGACCTGATTGATTCAGGGTTGATGGCCCGCGAGAGCAATGGTTCGCGCTACTGGAGAGTGACGTGAGCGAAGAACTTGTGAACTTCTTCAAGGCTCTGGCCGACCCCAATCGCCTGAAGATCGTCGGCCTGCTGGCGCAGAGGCCGTACAGCGTGGAAGAGCTGGCTGCCCTGCTCGATCTCAAGGCCTCGACCGTGTCACATCATCTTGCGAAACTGGCCGAGGCGGGACTGGTCAGCGCGCACACGCAGAGTTACTACAACGTCTATCAACTGGAGAAGAGCGCGCTGGAGGCAAAGTCCCGCAGTCTCTTCTCCAGCGAGGATCTGACCGCGGCTGTCGCGGATGTGGACCTGGATGCCTACGACCAGAAGGTGCTGTCTGATTACTGCCGCAGGGGTGGTAGTCTCAAAACCATCCCTGCCCAGCGGAAGAAACTGGAGGCCGTGTTGCGTTACGTGGTGAAGGCTTTCAAGGTCGGCAAACGCTACAGCGAGAAGCAGGTCAATGAAATCTTGAGTAGCTATCACGAGGATACAGCCACCTTGCGACGCGAACTGGTAGGATATGGTTTGATGAAACGCGAAGGCGGTGGAGGTGAGTATTGGAGAGTCGAGGATTGAAATTAACGCGAACTCAGTTGAATGACTTCGTCGCCCGAAAACGCGCCTCCCAGCGCCTCCGCCTCCAGTGACATTACCTTGCTGTTCGCGAAGAACCCAAAATCAAAGGTCGTGTCATCGCCCGGCTTCTTGCCGGGCACGGGCATCAGCCGCGCGGTGAGGGGCTTATCGAGGCGCAGGGCCAGCGCGGACAGGTCGAGCAACAACGGCGCGATCTGTTCAGCCGTGGTGTCGCCGGGTAATGGGACAGTATCTAACCCTGTGCCGCAGACGGTTGAGTAGAGCAACAGGTCCTTGATGGTCAGCGTCCCTTCAGCGGCGCGCTTCGCAAGGACGGAATCCTCCAGCACGGGTTGCATGAATCCGCTGAAGCCGGTGTGCGGAAAATCGGCGCGGTCCACGGCCTCGGTCAGGAGCGCGGCGGCGGCCAGCGAACCGTGCAAGCCGATTTTGGGAATCCCCATTCTTTCGACTGCATTCCCAAGTGAATGTGTATCATCCGGGAAGGGTGCGAGGGAGAAATCAATGCCGCTGAAGCGGACATTCGATAATTCGATGTTCGATATTCGCGTGATCGCCTTGCCATGTTTTTCAATTTCGGCGATCAACCCGCGTCGTCCGTCGTCCGTTGACCGTGGTCCGCTGAAAGCGGAAACAGCCAGATCTGCCGCTTCAGTGGCAATCGCGAAGGCAGGCTCATCGCCCTCGTGATACGCGGCAGGGAAGAAGGGCGCGCCGGGCGGGACGTTAGCCAGCGCGGCGAAGCGCAGGTTGGCAAAACCGTTTGGGTCGAGGGGCGCGCACCTCACGATGACCTCGGCGCAGGCGCGCACCGCAGCGAGGTGAATTTTGGAGTCCGACGGCTTGCCGTCGGTTTGGCTCGTCATCTTCCCGCCGAAGAAGATATTTTCGGAGGCGGCAATTGCATCGGGGATGACCGCGTAACTTTCGGGGAACCCGGTCAGCGCGGGGCCGAGGGAGGCATAGGCGATTCCGATTTGTGGAAGCAGTTTCGACAGGGCTTCCGCCAGTTTCGGCGTTTCGCCTGTTTTCCCTTTCAATAAATCGGGAAATGGAATCGTCGCCAGCCGCGTGGTCTGGACCTCGTAGCCCGCCGCCTCGTACGCGGACTTGGCTTTCGCCAGAAACTCGCCCGCCGTGCGCAGGATTTTTTCATCCAGCGGCCATTTAGGATTGCAGAAGTAGGTGATGGAGCGGATTTTCATTTGAACCTTTTTAAACACGAAGGGCACAAAGGACTCAAAGGAAAACCTGTGTGTACTTCGTGTCCTTTGTGTTTAGATTCTCTGTCTCACAACCTCAAACATCAACACAGACCCCGCCACCGCCGCGTTCAGCGACTCGGCCTTTCCCATCATCGGGATGCTGATTTGCCGATTTGCCAATTTGCGCGCCTGCTCGCTCGCGCCCTCGGCCTCGCCTCCCACGATCAACGCCAATGGCTGGCGCAGGTCAACCTCCCAGCAGGATTGTCCATTCATATCTGCCAGATATATTTGCAAGTTTGCTGATTTGCTGATTTGCTCGATCTCCTCCCACGTCATTGCATGGATCGGCAGTCTGAAATGCGCGCCCATCCCCGCGCGCACCACCTTCGGCGCGAAGGCGTCTGTTGTTTCAGGGGAAAGTAAAACGGCTTGCACACCGGCCGCGTCCGCGGTGCGGAGCAGGGTGCCCAGGTTGCCCGGGTCGCGGATTTGATCGAGGATGAGAAGGAAATTCAGGGAGTCGGGAATCGGGAGTCGGGAATCGTCCAACACAGCGAGGATGCCTTGTGATGTTTCGGTATCGCTCAGGGATTTCATCAGGCTGGGCAAGACTTCCTCACACTCCACACCGCGTGACTTTAAACCTTCAACATTCAACCTTCCGCGTTCGCTCAGTGTCTCGTCGTATAACACGAAACGAAATTCCCAATTACCAATTACTGCTTCTTCAACCAGCCGCACACCCTCGGCGATGAACGCGCCTGCATCACGTCGTTCCTTCGGACGACCCATCAAGGCGCGCGCCATTTTGATTTTGGGATTTTGAGGAGAAGTAATCATGGTCAATGGATCAAGGCTCATGGACGAATCCATTAACCATTCTCCAGCCTCCAGATTTCGAGAAACGCATTCACGGTCGCGTCATCGAATAACACCAGGCGGATCGTATTCAGTTTGGAGTTTTCTTTATCGCAGTATTCTTTGATCGTTTTCAAAATGATTCCCGCGGCGCGTTCCTTTGGAAAACCGAAGATGCCTGTGGAGACGGCGGGAAACGCGATGGACGCGAGTCCCAGTTCGTCCGCGGCGCGCAGGGAGCCGCGGATCGCGTCCGCTAATTTGGCGTCCTCATCCCCTTCCCCCCAGATCGGACCCACAGCGTGGATCACGTATTTCGCAGGCAGGCGCCCGCCCGAGGTCCACGCGGGACGCGAGTGGGTGACGGGGCCGTGTTTGCGAATCCATTCGTCCGATTCGCGCTGAATCGAATCCCCGCCGCGCTTCACAATCGCCCATGCCACACCGCCTCCGTGCTGAAGGTGTTCGTTGCCCGCGTTGACGATGGCGTCCACTTCTTCGAGCGTGAGGTCACCCTGCCTGATTTGCAGGGACAAACCGTTCGGCAGAGTCTTCTCAGCAAGCAGATTGCTCATGCCGCTATTCTACAACAAAACGCCCGGTGGACTCGAATCCACCGGGCACCTTGTTCATTTGCTCTTTTGCCTATTTACTTGCCTGCGCCACCACTGCCGCAAACGCCTGCGGGTCGCGCACGGCGATGTCGGCCAGCACCTTGCGGTTGAGGCCGATGTTCGCCTTCTTGAGCGCGGCCACCAGGCGGCTGTAGGTGGTGCCGTTCAGGCGGGCCGCGGCGTTGATGCGGGCGATCCACAATCGGCGCAGGTCGCGCTTGCGGACGCGGCGGTCGCGGTAGGCATACCACAGACTCTTCAGCATGGCCTCATTCGCGCGGCGGAACAACAGGTGCTTCGAGCCGCGCTGGCTCTTGGTGAACTTCAGGACTTTCTTGTGACGGCGGTATCCATACGGACCGCTTTTTACACGTGCCATTTCATAACCTCCTGCGAACTCCGGGGCGTCGGCGTCCTTCGACAGGATCGCCAGTTGCGTACACCCAGCAGCCGCAAATAACGGATACGACTTCTGGAGAGGCTAAAGCCTACTCCTCCATGTTGGGGGCGAGGCGGTGGATGCGCTTGACGTACCCGCGTCCTTCCACGGGGATCATCTCGCTCAACACAGCCTTGGTGCGGTCGGACGTGCGGCGGCGCAGGTGGCTCTTGCCGCCCTTCGTCCGCACCAGCTTGCCGGACCCGGTCAGGCGGAACCGCTTCGAGGTGGCCTTGTGGGTCTTCAGCTTGAACTTGCCAGATTTCTGCTTGCGAGGCACAGCGAACTCCTTTCAGACAAAATAAGACGCGGGCTGATTCGAATCTCCCGCGTTTTTCTACGAAATTTGGAGATTCCTATTCTTTTGCCGCGGCGGTTACAGCCTCGGCCTTTTCTTTTTTCTTGGCGGCCGTTTTGCCCGGTGCCAGCACCATGGACATTGTGCGGCCCTCCATCATCGGGGTCTGCTCGATGGCACAGACATCGGCCAGCGTTACCGCAATTTCCTTGAGGTCCTCCAGCGCGATTTCGGGATAATCCATTTCGCGGCCGCGGAACCTCACCGTCACACGAACCTTGTGTCCCTGCGTCAACCAGCGGCGGGCATCATCCACCAGGTAACCGCGGTGCCCGCTGCTTGTCTTCGGACGCAGGCGGATTTCCTTTACTTCGATCTTGGTCTGGGCTTTCCTGGCTTCGCGTTCCTTCTTCGCGCGTTCGTAGATGAACTTTCCGAAATCCATCACGCGGCAGACAGGCGGCGTCGCCCCCGGCGAGACTTCCACCAGGTCCAGGTCCGCGTCGCGGGCGATCTGCAGGGCCTGCTTGATGGGTACGACGCCGACGTTTTCTCCGGCCGGGCCGATCAGGCGCACCTCGGGAACGCGGATGCTCTCGTTTACTCGAAATTCGTTAGCGCTGATATGCTTCTCCTCAATTCAAAACGGACGACCAGCCCGCGGCTGGTTTTTTAGCGGGCGAATGATACCATGAAGGCGGGAGAATCGTCAACGAAAACCGCGTCTCGCGCTATGGTCTTCTCAAAGTCGCTGGACGAATCCCCGTCTTGGTAGCGCGGCCTTAACGCGAATTGCGCGAAGGGGGCGAATTCCGCGAACGCTTGAGAAAATTCGCGTATTTCGCTCTTTTCGCGCCATTCGCGTTGAGAAATGCCTGACTTTGAGAAAGCCATACGTCTCGCGCGGACCCGGGCCCGCCGCGCGTTGTATAATCGCTTCAACCCGACCGACGGAGTCTGCTATGTCTCATTCGACGCGAATCAACCGTATCGCCATCAGCACCGGGGGCGGCGACGCACCCGGCCTCAACGCCGTCATCCGCGCCGTCGTCCTTTCGGCGATCCACCGCGGCTGGGAGGTACTGGGCATCCGCGACGGGTTCAACGGACTGCTCCTGCCCGAATATTATGCCGGCGGCGGGCTGATTTCCCTCACCCGCGACAAGGTGCGCGGCATCACACCGCTGGGCGGGACGATTGTCGGCACGACCAACCGCAACAACCCCCTGCGATTTCCGGTCACGGGGCCGGACGGCAAGGTGCAGGAAGTGGACCGCACGGATGAACTGGCCGAGGCCATCCGCATCCAGGGCATCGACGCGGTCATCTCGGTCGGCGGCGACGGTTCGCTCGAGATCGCCAACGCCCTGCAGAAAAGGGGCATTCCCATGATCGTCGTTCCGAAGACGATTGACAACGACCTCGACAAGACGGAAGTCACGTTCGGTTTCGAGACCGCGGTGGACTTCGCCACGCAGGCGCTCGACCGCCTGCACTCCACGGCCGCCTCGCACGGGCGTGTGATGGTTGTGGAAGTGATGGGGCGTTACGCCGGTTGGATCGCGTTGCACGCGGGCATCTCCGGCACGGCAAATGTGATCCTTATTCCGGAGATCCCATACGACATCAACAAGGTGTGCCAAAAGGTAAAACAGCGCATGGCTCAGGGCGTGCGCGAGACGATCGTCGTGGTGGCGGAGGGCGCCAAGCCGATTGGCGGCGGCTCGACAGTGATATCGGAAAAGGCCGCGGGCCGCGCCGAACGCCTGGGCGGGGTGGGCGAAAAGGTCGCGGCGGAGATCGAGGCGCTGACCGGCAAGGAGACGCGCGTGGTGGTGCTCGGTCATCTTTTACGCGGCGGCAGTCCGGTCGCGTCGGACCGCTTGATCGCGTTGCGCTTCGGCGCGGCCGCCGTGCGAGCGCTGGAGGCCGGGAAGAGCGGCGTCATGCTCGTGCTCGACCCGCCCGAGGTCCGTTATGTGCCGTTCGACGAGGTCGTCGGACGCATGAAACAGGTCCCGCTGGATTCGGATATTGTCCAGACCGCCCGCGATCTGGGCATCAGTTTTGGGGATTAAAAAGAGACCAGGTCTCTCCAAGAGACCTGGTCTCTGCATTGGTCGTTACAACCCGTTCGACCGTTTCGAAATCCGATCCCTGGCGCGGGCGATGAACTCGCCCAGCGGAATATTGTTCTGCTGACTGCCGTCTCTGGCGCGCAGGGAAACCTGCCCGGCCGCGGCCTCGTTTGCGCCGATGACCAGCATGTACGGCACCTTGAACAACTGCGCGTTGCGGATCTTGGCGTTCATGCGCTCGGAACTCAGGTCCGCGCTGACGCGGATACCCTCGGCGCGCAACTGCGATTCGATCTGCACCGCGTACTCGTTCTGCGCGTCCGTGATGGGGATGACGCGCACCTGCTCCGGCGCGAGCCAGACCGGGAAGGCGCCCGCGTAGTGCTCGATCAGGAATCCCACCATGCGCTCGTGCGTGGACAGCGGCGCGCGGTGGATGACCAGCGGCATCTCCTCCTGACCGTCCTTGTTGATGAACTTCAGGTCGAAGCGGGCGGGCTGGGCGAAATCCACCTGGTTCGTCGCCAGCGAGAACTCGCGCCCGATCACGCTCCAGATCTGCACGTCAATCTTGGGACCGTAGAAGGCGGCCTCGTCCTGCGCCTCGACGAACGGGACGTTGTGACTCGTCATGGCATGGCGCACCATGTCTTCCGTCTTGAGCCACAGGCGTTCGTTGTCCACATACTTTTTGCCGAGTCCCGCTTTGGAGTGGAGCGACAGGCGCATCACGTATTTCTCGATGCCGAAGAGTTTGAAATATTCGTGGTACAGGCCGATCACGCCCATGAACTCGTCCTCGAACTGGTCTTCCGCGAGGTAGAGGTGGGCGTCGTTCATCTGCATCGAGCGGACGCGCATCAGGCCGAAGAGTTCGCCCGATTTCTCGTAGCGGTAGCACGTCCCGTATTCCGCGAGGCGAAGCGGCAGTTCACGGTACGAACGCGGCCGCGCCGCGAAGATCTTGTGATGCATCGGGCAGTTCATCGGCTTGACGTAGTACTTCACGCCCTCGAGTTCCATGGGCGGATACATGCTCTCGGCATAGTAGGGCAGGTGACCGGAGTGCACGAACAGGTCTTCTTTGGAAACAACCGGCGTGCGGACGCGCACGTAGCCTGCCTTCTCCTCCATTTCTTTGGCAAGTTTCTCCAACTCCTCGATCAGAATGCCGCCGTTCGGAAGCCACAGCGGCAGGCCGGGGCCGACCTCGTCATCGAAGATGAAGATTTCCAGTTCCTTGCCCAGTTTGCGATGGTCGCGCTTTTTGGCCTCTTCGAGCATGTTCAGGTAATGCTTCAGATCCCCGGGCTTTTCCCAGGCCGTGCCGTAGATGCGCGTCAGCATCTTGTTCTTCTCGTCGCCGCGCCAGTATGCGCCCGCAATGGACATCAGTTTGACCGCGGCCGGGTTGATCTGCTTCGTATTCTCCACGTGCGGGCCGCGGCACAGATCCGTGAATGTGTCGTGCCGGTAGAGCGAGATCTCGGGCTTCGCATCCAGCGGGTTGCCGTACTCGTCCAGCCCGCCTTTCTCGAGACCCTCGATCAACTCCAGTTTGTAGGGCTGGTCCTTGAAGACCTCGCGCGCCTCGTCCGCCGAGATGACCTCCTTGCGGAAATCGTGATGGCCTGCGATGATCTGGCGCATGCGCTTCTCGATCTTCTCCAGGTCATCCTGTGTGATCGGTTCGGGCAGTTCGAAATCGTAGTAAAAGCCGTTCTCGACCGGCGGCCCGATGGTGTACTTCGCGCCCGGATAGAACTCCAGCACGGCCTGCGCCATGATGTGCGCCGCCGAGTGGCGGATGCGATAGAGTTGGGACTCTTCGTATTTTTCCTGTTTTGGTTGTGACATTCTCGCTTCCTTTCTTGACTTGAGTTTGGTTCCGCCTCGCAGGGACTTCTGCGGCCCGGATGAGGCGGTTACCAACCTCCGGGCCGCCGTGGAGTGACGGTTTCTTGCATGGCAGCCTCCTATGAAAATAAAAAACTCTCGCCCAAACACGGGGCGAGAGTTTTGCTCACGCGGTTCCACCCGAATTGTAAGTCGAAATTAATTTCGACTTACCACTCTTCGGCCGATAACGAGACCATCCGTTCCGCATACTCACTGATCACTGCTTATTGATCACTTTTCCGCTTCACGCTCGCGGGTGGTTTTCGGTGACTGTTTCTGGAAGCGGCTCTCAATCGGCGGCCGCTTTTCCCTGTCAGATCGGTCGTCACGTACTCGTCCCGGTCATCGCGCTAGTGTTTACTTGTACCTGCTCAGTGGGCGGAATAGGGCTCGAACCTACGACCTCTGCTATGTCAAAGCAGTGCTCTAACCAACTGAGCTATCCGCCCGGGAAACCCGAACAGGCACACATTATAACGAGTAGGCGGGCTTTTGGCAATATAGAGTCTGAAGTTTGGACATTATTTCGGACATCCAGAAAAACCAAAGCATCCGCCGCCGTCCTCGGCGGCGATGATGCTGGTTTCAAGCGCCGCAGAAGGCGCTCGAAGCAGGTTTTGGAAAATTGTCCGAAGGTCAGAGAGTCGCGCCACGTAACATTCCGCCCCCGCTCTCGAGCGGAATCGGGGACGGCGGCGCGTTGCCCCCTCCGCGGTGCTATAATCGTTTCAGGCTTCCTGATTCCCGGCGCGTACACATGGCCATTGACCTTCAGCGCATTACCGACAGCCGCTTCGGTGTGGGGGCGGTTTCATTTATCGGACGGGCCATTCCGCCCGGGATCGGTTATCGGATTGCCGGTCTCGTTGCAGGATGGCTGGCGGCCCGCCGCCAGTCGAAGTTAGTCCGCACGATTCGAACCAATCAGTGGGTAGTCCGCGGGGCGGGCATTGATCAGGAAGCGCTGGACCGGGCCGTACGCGCCGCACTGAAAAATACAGCGGATTCGCTCTACACCTTGTATCACTATATCCACGATCCCGCCGCGATGCAGCGCATGGTAGATCTGAATCCTGCCGCGCTCGAGCTGGTGGAACGGCCCGAATTCGGCGAGCGCGGGCTGGTGCTGGCCGGCCTGCATCTGAGCAACTTCGATTTTGTCCTGCAAGCCATGTGTGCCCGGGGATTGGAGGCGCTCGTCCTGACCATCCCGGATCCGCAGGGCGGGCGGCGCGTGGAATACGAGAGGCGAAAAAAGACCGGCATAAATCTGGTGCCGGCTTCGATGAACGCCTTGCGTCACGCAGTGGAATATCTCCGGCGAGGCGGGGTGGTATTGACCGGTATGGACCGCCCTGTCGCGAAGCCGAAGTCCCGGCCGATGTTTTTTGGGCGGGCTTCCTCCCTGCCAACCCATCATATTCATCTGGCCATGAAAGCGGGTGTGCCGGTCATGATCATCGCGGCCAGGACGGACCCGCACGGGCGTTACCGCGTCGCCACGTCCGCGCCGATTGAGATGGAATCCGATTCGGATCACGCACAAGCCGTCGTGCGGAACGCGGAACGGGTCCTGAAAGAAGCGGAGAAGTTCATCCTGCAGGCGCCGGAGCAGTGGAGCATGCCCCTGCCGGTCTGGCCGGACCTCGTGGACGGCGTCCCGGCCTAGCGCGGACCGGGCGTCCTGGCCCGGTTTTTATCGAAGGAGTTTTGGATGGCTGGCATAGAGAGACACAAGAGGGTGAACGACATTCTTCTGGGACCGCTGGAGAGGCCCGCGCTGCAGTGGCTTTCCGCACACATGCCTGTGTGGATCACGCCCGATGTCTGCACGGCCATCGGCGTGCTGGGCGCACTGGTCATTTCGGCAGGATACATCCTGAGCAACCGCGACGGGAGTTTCCTCTGGCTGGCCTCGTTCGGCTTTGTGGTGAACTGGTTCGGCGACAGCCTGGATGGCACGCTGGCGCGTTATCGTCGCATCGAACGGCCCAAATTCGGATTTTTTATTGACCACACGACCGACGCGTTTTGCCAGGCTGTGATCTTTCTCGGGTTGGGACTGTCGCCCTATGTCGCCTTCAGTGTTGCCTGTGTGGCGCTGATTGGCTATTTGATGCTGGCGACTCTCGCTTACATACGGACCTGCGTGGTCGGCGAATTCAAGATTTCTTATAGAAAGCTGGGTCCGACGGAGATTCGCGCGCTCGCGATTCTGCTCAACACGTGCATGTATTTCCTGGGACCCAGGCCGATGGCGTGGAGAGCCGCAAATACTCTGATCGCGTTCAGCGTTTACGATATCGTCGTATCCCTCATTGCCCTGCTGTTGTTTGGTTTCTTCTTCAATACCGCATGGAAACAGGGGCGCGAACTGGTGCAACGCGGAGAGTAGCGGTTCGTCACGGATAAGATCCGGTCTCCGCCTGCGGACGCGGGCGAACGCGCCAAAGCCGAGGGCGGGGCGACGTGTTGAGTTTGATTTTCAGGAAATGAAAAAGACCAGGCTCCCTTGACCCCACAGGGACGCTTCGCGGGAAACCCGATCCCCGGCCATTACACCTTCACGTTATTCACATCCATCACATACTGCCACCAGTTATTGTGGATTCCGTTCTGCCGTCCCGCCACATGCGGAATGTGTTTGAGCCACCACTGATGATGGGCGCGGATCTCGCCGCGGCCCCACTCGGCTGAGGTCACATCGCGGATGTCGCCCTTGAAATTGGGAAAGTTCAACAGCCAGTCGTAACACTCGCTCTTGACCGTGGCGGGGTTATTCCAGTCGTAGTCGCGCACGCTGTTAGGCGCAAAATGGATGTTGCCGCAGGCCGCTTTGCCCGGCGCGGTCTGCTCGTAGCGGATGAAGCGCTGCCACAGATTCGCGTCGCCCTGCAATTTTTCGAAGGTCTTTTCGAGAATCGACTCGGTCCGATGTCCGAACGATTCGAGCATCTCGCCAATGTAGCGTTCATAGGAAAATCCCATCAACACGAACCGGCGCGGACAAGCGGCTGTATCTCTCAGCGGCGGGGCGTTGCACCAGAACACGCCCGCGCCGCCCATGGTCGATTCGTAGAAGCCCGCGTGCGGAAAGGCAAAGACCCACACTTCGTCAATCTCGTTCTTTGCAACGCGCGACAAAATGTTGAATTGCGTCAGGATGGCCTGATAATTCACTTCCTGCGGCATGTGCGGAGAGGTCGCGCCGCGCAAAACGTCCATGTACGACTGCGGCGTGTAGCGGAAGCCGTCCACTTTGGCGGGGAACTCGTCCACGTCATAGCGCTGGACGATCTCGTAGCGCGCCATGCCGTGACTGTTCTGCTGGATGTCGTCCATGAAGCCCGCGATCAGATCGTCGGTACGATACCAGCCCAGTTTCTGCGAGAGTTTCTGGCCGTCTTCCATGCTTGGATCGTAAACGACGAGCAGGACGCGCGAGGTGACAGGCGTGGCAGGCTCGTTCGGGTCGTTCTCCGGAATCGGTGCGGGCGAAGGCGCGGGCGTTTGAGGCTTCTTTTTCCCAAACAGGGACAGCAAAAATTCGATGATTGCCGTGAAAAAGTTGCCAGAGGTATTGGACATGGTTCCTCCGCGAATCAAGGCGCGGCCGTTGAAAAATACACCTGGTCGCCGAGTGCCAGATACAGAATGTGATTTGGGCCTTCGGTCATCGCGCCCAGCGTACCGGCCGGGAGCGGCGAGTCTGGCCGCAGGATGCTTTGCAATTCCAGCCCCTGTGAGCCGATGCTGTAGACTCCCTGCCCGTCCGCGTCCAGCAGGAAGATGGATGAGGTCGGCGGCGCGGTGAGGGAAAGTTGTGTGAAATGCGCCTGCGCAAACACGTTCTCTTGGGCGGTGGCCGGGAACGGATTGACCATTGGCGCGGGCGATTCACAGCGCGTCGGCTTCGCTTCAAGGCGGCTGTACGTGCATCGGGTCAGACTGCCATCCGCATGGAGCAGGTACATCACGTCGCCGCTGACGGCGATGTCAATCGCGTTCTGGATCTCCGGCACCTGCGTTCCGAAATAAAACAGCGGTGGGTCCACGAAGGTTCCGCCCTTGCCGGGGAAGATCCACACCGCGCGCGCCGGCGCGTCCAGAATGTAGAGATTCCCGTTATCGAAGGCCATGGCTGTGACGCGCCCCCAATTGGCGTTGGGCACCGGCAGCGCAAACGCCTGCGCCACCTGCGCCGACTTGCAATACAACAAATTGCCCGCCGCATCCACGCCCATCACGCTGGCATCAATCAGATTTTGTTTGGGGAGTACGACCAGGTCCAACATCGGTCCGACCGAGTTGTTGCCGTACGTCCCGGGCGCGCAGGAGAAGGCCGTATCCAGGTTCAACCCGCCGGGCGCGAGCGGCGCGTGCAGGATGTTTCCCGTGACCGCGTCCAGCAGGAACAGGTCGGTTTCGCTGGCTGCCATGCGGCTGATCTGCACGCCGACGCCGTTGCTAAAAGCGGGCGTGAAATCCAGGCGGCGCACGCCTTCGAGCAGGTCGAGACTGTTCCGCGCCTCGACGCGCAGCGCCTCGGATTCGGGAGTCTGGCCGAAGGTTTCGGCGTTCCCCACCAGCGCCAGTACGTTCTTCCACAGGTCGCGCTGGCGGACGGGGTTGGTCTCATTGACGGCCTGGGCCTCCATCGCTATCGCCTGCGCCATGTACGTATCGTACTGTGCATTGCGCCCGAAACGAAAATACATCACGACCGCGATCGTGACCACGATCAACGGGACAGCCACAGCAATGAACCCCATCACCCATCTCGGGAGGGTGAACGGCTGGCCGGGCTTCGACCCGGGCAGGAGGCGCGGCAGGAAATTTTGCAGGGACGCGGACAGACGCCCGCCCGCGCGACGCCAGGCCTGCATGCCGTTCACCGCGAGGCGCGCCGCCTGACGCGTCCCCGGCGAAGGGCCGCGCCGCGGGGGCGTCTCGGCAAAGTCAATTTCGCCGATGACGGGCGCCTCGTCCGTGATCTTGGCGGGCGGAGGCGGTTCTGGCTCCGGCGTCGGCTGCAGGCGCGGAATGGAGGGCGGGAAGGTGCGCGCCGCCGGCGCGGCGCTGGGCGCGGGCGAAGCGTCGAGGGGCGGAGGCGTCTCCTCGACAGGTTCGGGCGGGATGGCGTACGCCGAGGGCTGGTCGGCGGGAGGATGTCCCACCACGTGGGCGGGCGTGTTCAGACTTCCGAAGTCTTCGAGACTTCGGAAGTCTGGCTGGTGGGATTCCGCCGGGGCGGGCTGTGCGACCGGGGACTCCTCCACAGGCTTGGGTGTGGCGAGAGGCGGCGCGCCCAAATCCACCGCGGCAGGGCGCAGGATCGTCATGTCGCCGGGGCCGCTCTCGGTCTGCACCAGCACCGCGTTCAAATCGCCGTCGGCGAGGGTCATTAATCGTTTGCGGGTCGATTCGAGCGCGGGCAGGCCGCGGTCCGAGAAGACGATGCCCTCCCAGCTGGCCGGAAGCCTCCCGCATAAAAACAGGCGCTCGCCGGGCTTGAGTGGCAGTTGCGAATAATACGGACTGATGGCCTGGTTCAGGCCGAGGCCTTTGCCCGAAAGAGACTCATCGTGGATGTGACGCGTCTCGTCCCGTCCCAGCCAGAAGACGTGAGTCGTGCCGCTCTGCAGGAGATACAGCGAGTCGCCGCGCAGCGCGCCCAGGATGAGCCAGCCGATGGCGTACTGGCCGCGGCCGGTGGAGGCCAGGTTGCGGTCGAGCAGGGCGCGGTTGAGCGACTCGGCCGCGGCGCGCAACGCGGAGGTCATCGCGCCGGGGGTGTTGTAGAACTGGCTGACGGTCAGCCCGGTCAATTGGGTGTATTCGGCGGTGGAGAACGGCGCGTTGCCGTTCAGCAGAAGATAAACGACGAGGTTATCCTGCTCGCGGCCGCGCGCCGTCCTGCGCGGCGGCGTGACGGCCGCCAGCCCGGGCGCGGCCGGCAGGTCTTGACCGTTCAGGCGATAGAGGCAAAGCAGGTTCAGGTTGAGCGTCACAGCGTAAGAACCCTGGTCGGGTCTCTATCATTATAACTGGTAAAATTCCCCTGCCTTCCTTCGGAACCCAATGGATTACACCCTTCACACCTCTTTCGAATCTCTCGCGCCTCTCGCAAAAGAATGGGACGCGTTGCTTCGCGAAAGCGTCACCGACGTTCCGTTCCTGCATTTCGAGTATCTGTGCAGGTGGTGGGAGACGCGCGGCGGCGGGGAGTGGCCGCAGGCCGAACTGTGTGTGGTCGTCGCCTCAGAGAGTGGACGACTAACCGGCGCCGCGCCGCTTTTTTTGGCGTCCAACCGCAAGGACGAACCCGCGCTGCTCCTGCTCGGCTCGATCGAGATTTCGGATTATCTCGACCTGATCGCGCGCCCCGCGGACCTGCCGCGCTTCGTGAACGGTCTCTTCGATTTCCTCGCCTCGCGCGGGGATTTGGATTGGCGCGTCCTCGATTTATACAACCTCCCCGACGCATCCGCGACGCTCGCGGCTCTGCAAGCGGGCGCGGCCTCTCGCGGCTGGACTTACGCGGCGGAAGTCTACCAGCCCACGCCGTACATTCCCCTGTCCGCGGATTTCGATTCCTATCTGGCAGGCATTGACAAAAAACAGCGTCACGAGATCCGCCGCAAACTGCGCCGCGCCGCCGAATCCGAAAAGCCCGTGCGCTGGCATCTCGTCGAGGACGAGTCCATGCTCGAGGCGGCCATGGAAGACCTTTTCCGTTTAATGGCGCAGGATCCCGCCAAGTCCGCTTTTCTGACGGAGCCGATGCGCCGTCAAATGCTGGCGACGGCGCGTCTGGCCCTGCGCGGCGGGTGGCTGTGGCTGGCCTTCCTCGAAGTGGATGGGCAGACGGCGGCCACCTCCTTTTGCTTCGACTACAACAACCGCCTGTGGGGCTACAACTCCGGCGTGGACCGCGCCTTCAACGAATTCTCGCCCGGCTGGGTGCTGCTGGCGTATTGCCTGCAATGGGCCATCGAACATGGCCGGTCCGAGTTCGACTTCATGCGCGGGAACGAGGCATACAAATACCGTTTCGGCGCGAAGGATCGGTTTGTAATGAGGGTAACAATCACGCGCCGCGTCTAACATTCGCATTACCGTAAAAGTCGCTTTTCAGACTCTCGTTTTCTCCGAGAAAACGGGAGTCTGTCCCGCATCCTACAGCGGGTTTGGCGGTATTACTAAAATTTGACTTTAAGGGGGCATTTGTGATATTTTAGGAGAAACTTTTACAAGGATAGCCAATGCAGCGAGAACGAGTCTCTGAAAACGTCTTCTGGTTCCAGAGCGACATCTACGCCCAGGTGACGGCGGGGGTGATCGCCGGGCCGCAATGGGCAGTGGTGATAGACACCCTGGCCCTGCCCGACGAAACCCTAGGCATGCGCGATTTCGTCGAACGCGAACTGGGCGTCCCTGTTCGTTACATCATCAACACGCATTACCACGCCGACCATACGTGGGGCAACTGCTTCTTCCCCGGCGCGACCATCATCGCACACGCGCGCTGCCGCGACCTGCTGTCCGAGCGCGGCGTCCCGTCGCTGGAAAACGCGCGCAAACAGAACAACTCCCTGCGCCAGGTCAGGATCGTCCTGCCGCAGATGACCTTTTCCTCCGGCGAATTGACCCTGCGCGTGGGCAAGAAGAATCTGACCATCATGCCCGCCCTCGGTCACAGCGAGGATGGGATCGCCGTGCTGGTTGAAGAGGACCGCGTCCTGTTCGCGGGGGACGCCTTCATGCCCCTGCCCTATGTAGTGGACGGCGACCTGGATGACATCACGGCATCCATCAAGAAGATCGGGCGCATGGGCCTGGAGAATATCATCCAGGGGCACGGCGACATCATCCTGCGCGGCGAAATTGACGCGGCCGTGAAGGAGAATCTGACATATCTGGCCGCGATCAAGAAGGTCGTCAAAACGGCCTCCCGCCGCCGCTCGCCGGAGGATGTCCTGGATTCGGCGGACATCGAATCGTGCGGCAAGAGCCGCGTCCATCTCGGCGGGCTGGCAGAGCAGCTTCACCGGCGCAACCTGTCGGCCCTGCTCGAGCGGATGACGGACGAGGCGAAAAAGAAGAAGTCGTGAAACGGCGGCAGGCCGGGGCCGGGAATGAAGCGAATCAAAACGAGACGGATGGAAGGTCCGTCTCGTTTTTTTTTCGTCGGCCGAATCTCGAGCCTTAAGCCGCGTCCCGGGCCTTTTCGCGGCGGGATTTGATCCACGCGTGCAGGCTGTATTTGATGAGCCGTTCGTCCCCGCTGAATAGTTTTTGGATGTTGGGACGCAGGGCCCAGACCAGAAGCATGAAGGCGAACAAACCGTATAAAACATCCGTCCACGGCATGAGACCCATCCAGGCGCGGATGCCAAAGACGATGATGGCAAAGACCGCCACACTCATCGTGGCGATGGAGGCGTAGCCAACCGTGAAATAAACCAGCGCGCCGAGCGGGAAGATGATGGCGAGCGAGGGCGCCCACAGACCGAACGCGCCGCCCACGGAGGGCGCGCCGCCCGCGCCGCCGCGCAGCCGCAGGCGTCCTCTCTCGTCTTTCTCGGCGAGGAAGATCGAATAGTTGTGTCCGACGATGGCCGCGATCGGCGCGAGCACGTGGATGAGTTGATCGTCCGGGCTGATGGCCTGCGCCGCCCAGACGGAGGCGGCGCCTTTGAGAATATCAAGGATGGCGGTGAGCAAACCGGCGCCAAAGCCTGCCGCGCGCATGGCGTTGGTTCCACCGGTGCGGCCGCTTTCGATTTCGCGAATGTCCTTTCCTGTTTTGAGTTTGACGACCAACAGACCAAAAGGGATCGAGCCGAAAATGTAAGCAAGCATGATGATCCCAATGTCAGTCAGGATTTGCATTCCAGATCTCCATAATAGATTTAGATAGAGTTGATAAAGTTAACACGAGAACGGGCGGGAGGTTGCTCAAGGAGAAATTGCGCGTTAGCGCATGAAAACGGCGGCAACCGTGGCAGTCAGCAAAACGGCCAACGGCTCGATCACCGCCCGGCGGATGGACATGCCTTCTCCGATGTGGACCGCCATTGAGGTCAGTCCATATTGCGCGCCGAGCAGGATCAAGCCAAACTGGAGGGGAGAGACCGGCCAGTAGTGCAGACCCGCGGCGAGCTGGGTGGAGACGAGGCCGATGGCGGCCGCCCATCCGAATTCCCAGCGTCCGCCCAGCCGCAGGTGCAACGTACGCAGGCTGATCAATCCCGAAACGATGAAGACGGACGGCACGAGCACGATCATGCGGACGCCCGCGAAGCGCAAGGCGGTGACCAGGATGAGGTGAACGGCAAAGGAGACCGCTGTCAAACCGGCGGTGGCCGCGGCATAGGCGGGAGCGGAGGGATCCACCGCGACATATTCGGCGAAGAAGACGGCGATGAGGATCGCGCCTCCGACGCTGAACGCGGCCCACCAGACCGGGCCGGAGGGGAGAACGGCCAGCGGCACCGCGAGGATGAAGGTCGTCAGAGTGGGAAGAAGCCAATGTTCGGCGGTGCTTTTCCCGCCCAGCGCGGGATGGGCGCGCAACAGCCAGTCCATACCGGTGGCGGTCAGCCCGGCCGCGAGGAGGGCGAGACCGGTGGTCAGGTTGAGGGGGATCTCGATCAGAAACTCGCCCAGGTTCATGCGCAGATCGTATTGCGGCGAGGAGACAAGCCGCGTCAGGGCAAAGGCAAGCAGGACGGCGGCGGTGAGCACGCCGACTCGATTTGGATCGGGCAGGCTAGACGGTCGTTTCACGCTTGGGATTGTACTTGCCTGTCGTTTGGATGCCAAGAGCGGCGCGCGGGCGGCGAAAGTATGTTCTACCGATATGGTAAAATCAGTCGGCCATGGAAACACCCCGCAATCTAACGGAACTGCCTCCTCCCCCCGGCGTGATCGTCTCACTGAAAGCCGGTTTCGATGCCATCACCAGCCATCTTGCGCCCATTCTGTTCCCGCTGGGACTGGATGTGTTGCTCTGGCTGGGTCCGCGCCTGAGCCTGCAACAGTTGCTGCTTGCGGTGTTCCAGGAGATGCTGCGCGTGACCGGCGGCGGTTTTTCTGCGGAGGAGATTCGCATCACGCAGGAAACTTATTCGGCATTCCTCCAGCGATTCAATCTGCTCAGTCTCCTGCGCACCTTTCCCATCGGGATCACCAGCCTGATGACCGGGAAGAGCCCGGTCGATTCGCCGCTTGGGTTGAGGCGGGTGATCGAAGTGGTTTCGTTCGAGCAGGTGCTTGTGTGGATGCTTGGACTGACCCTGCTCGGATGGCTTGGCGGGGGTGTGTATTTTCGCTGGGTGGCCGCGGCGGCCGGTAATACGGAGACCGGCCGCGGGTCCGCGGGGACCGTGCTTCAGTCGCTGATGTTTTCACTGCTCTGCACGGTGGCGCTGTTCGTGTTCGGGATCCCGCTGGCGGGTCTCCTGTCCATTTTTTACCTGCTCGGGCCGGCGGCTCTGCAGGTGGCTTTGCTGGTAATGATGATTTTGGGACTATGGCTGGCGGTGCCGCTGTTCTTCGCGCCGCATGGGATTTTCGTGCGCGGCCAGAACGTTCTGGGGTCGGTACTCGCCAGTTTGAAGATGGCGCGC
Organism: Chloroflexota bacterium; assembly: GCA_037445635.1. Lineage (GTDB taxonomy): Bacteria > Chloroflexota > Anaerolineae > Anaerolineales > Villigracilaceae > JBFMCC01. The sequence continues at coordinate 29,760 of JBBIKC010000024.1, read as the reverse complement.
TTCACCCTGCCGACCAGCAGCCTGTTCGTGGCGGCAGTGTTCCTCATCAGCCAGGGATTGAATTTCCTGTGGTCTGTCCCACCTGATTCTTCATGGATGACCGCGGTGGGACTGGCCGGGCACGCCTTCATTACGACGGCTTTGCTGGCGGCGAGTTTTATCTACTATCGAGAGATGAATGTCTGGTTGCAGACGGTTCTTGAGCGAATGAATGCCGGGGCCGCGCCGCGCCAGGCGTGATGTTTGGAGGTCTTTGTGGCGAAATCCAACGGTGCGAAATACGAAGCGGAAAATATCCAGGTGCTGGAAGGGCTGGAGGCTGTGCGCCGCCGCCCGGGCATGTATGTGGGCGGGACGGACATCAAGGCCATGCACCATCTCGTGTACGAGGTGGTGGACAATGCCATTGACGAGGCGCTGGCCGGGGCCTGCACGCGCATCGAGATCCGCATCCGCCCCGACGACAGCGTGCAGGTCGTTGACAACGGACGCGGCATCCCGGTCGGCATCCATCCGCAGATGAAGAAGTCCGCGCTGGAGGTGGTGATGACCACCCTGCACGCCGGCGGCAAGTTCGGCGGCGGCGGGTACAAGGTGTCGGGAGGTCTGCACGGCGTGGGCGTGAGCGCGGTCAACGCGCTCTCGGAGTGGTGCGAGGTGGAGGTCAAGCGCGATGGCCAGGTGCATTTCCAGCGTTACGAACGCGGCCGTCCGAAGGAACCGGTCAAGGTGGTCGGCAAGGTCAAAGGCGACGTTACCGGCACGTCCGTCACGTTCAAATTCGATCCGACGATTTTCAAGGACGAGGTTTCGTACAAATTCGACACGCTCGTCCAGCGTTTTCGCGAGATGGCTTTCGTCACGCGCGGCGTGACCATTTATTTCGTGGACGAGCGCTCGAACCGCGAGATGACCTTCTATTTCGAGGGCGGCATCACCTCATTCGTCCGTTATCTGAATCGCAACCGTGAAACCCTGCATTCCGTGGTGTACGTCGAAAAGCAGGTGGAGGGCATCGGCATCGAGGCCGCCATCCAATACACCGACGCGTACATCGAATCGGTCTATTCGTTCGCCAACACGATCAATACGGTGGACGGCGGCACTCACATGACCGGCCTGCGCGCCTCGCTGACGCGCGTCATCAACGACTACGCCCGCAAGAACGGCCTGCTCAAGGATGCCGACCCGAACTTCACCGGCGACGACACGCGCGAGGGCCTGACCGCCATCGTCTCGGTCAAACACCCGGACCCGCAGTTCGAATCGCAGACCAAGGTGAAGTTGATGAACCCCGAGGTGCAGACCTATGTCACGCAGATCGTGGGTGAGGCCTTCAGCACCTTCCTCGAGGAGAATCCGCAGGCCGCGAAGGCCATCATCGCCAAATGCCTCACCTCGTCCCGCGCGCGTGACGCGGCCCGCAAGGCGCGCGACCTGGTCATCCGCAAGTCCGCGCTGGAAAGCCTGACCCTGCCCGGCAAACTGGCCGACTGCTCCGAACGCGACCCGGCCAAGACCGAGTTGTACATCGTGGAAGGCGACTCGGCCGGCGGCTCGGCCAAGCAGGGCCGCGACCGCCATTTCCAGGCCATCCTGCCCCTGCGCGGCAAGATCATGAACACCGAGCGCGCCCGCCTCGACAAGATCCTTTCGAGCAACGAGATCAAGGCGCTCATCTCGGCCCTCGGCACCGGCATCGGCGACTCCTTCGATCTCGAGGGCTTGCGCTACGGACGCGTCATCATCATGACCGACGCGGACGTGGACGGCAGTCACATCCGCACCCTGCTGCTGACCTTCTTCTTCCGTTATATGCCGGCCCTGATCGAGGACGGCCACCTCTACATTGCCCAGCCGCCGCTCTACCGCGTGGCGCACAAAAACCAGGTTAAGTACGTTTACAGCGATACTGAAAAGGATAAAGTCCTCAAAGAATTGGGCGGCGAAAAAGCGACCATCCAGCGTTACAAGGGCCTGGGAGAGATGAACCCCGAACAGTTGTGGGAAACCACCATGAATCCGGAAAACCGCACCCTCCTGCTCGTCACGGTGGACGACGCGGCCGAAGCGGACCGGACCTTCGACATGCTCATGGGCGACGCGGTGGATCCCCGCCGAAGGTTCATCCAGACGCACGCCAAGGCCGTCCGCAATCTGGATATTTAGCCTGCCTGCAAGAAACCCGTTTTCCCGAAGAAAACGGGTTTCTGCTTAACGGCTTTGTTATGAAAGTACCACCATCCGCCCGGCCAAAAAAGTGTAAAATTCCCTCTGAATATGATCCAGCCTCAGCGTTTTAATGCGACATTCGGAAGGGCATTACAGGTCGTCGTCCTGGCCTATCAGGCGACGGCGATCCTGGTCTTTGTCGCCGGGCTGTTCCTCGCCAATCAATGGCTGAGGACGCCTTTCATCGGCAGGCTTTTCGAACACACTCTGGTCTTCAACGGAGGCGAACCCAGCGGCCTGGCTGAAGGCTGGGATTTGTACCAGCAGGGCGTAACGCTGGGCGATCAACTGCTGGCGGTCAACGGTGTGAACGTGAAAAGCGCCTCCGCAGTCCGGGCGGCCCTGGAACGCTTTTCGCCGGGAGAGACTATCCCGGTGACCGTGCGGCTAGTCAACGGCGAGGTCAAGACGTTCGATGTCACCCTGCACGCATTCCCCTCTTCCGACCGGATATCCTATCTGCTCGTCCCCGGCATCATCTGCGCCCTGTTCCTGGCCATCAGCGTTTGGATCTTCGGCCTGCGCCGCAGTGAGTCAGCCGGGCGCGCCTTTACCGTTTTCGCCTCCTCGCTCGCCATTGCCACAGGCGCATTGTTCGACCTGTACACCACCCACCGACTCACATACTTCTGGACTTTCGGGCTTGCCATGACGGGCGGCGCTTTCATAGATATGGCGCTGACCTTCCCGCAGGAGTTCCGCCCGGTCGTCAACCGGCCCTACCTGCGCTGGACCGGTTACCTGGTCGCGCTTTTGCTTTCCCTTTACGCGTTTACGACCCTCTTCAATTTTTCCCAGCCGACTGCATATTTCCTGGCCTGGAGGATTATCTACATCTATGTCGGCCTGGCGGGGCTGGTCTATTTTGGGTTCAATGTTTATAACGCCCTGGCCTCGCCCTCGCCGGTCGTGAAATCGCAATCGCGCACCATCCTGCTGGGCGCGGTGGCGGGCCTCACACCGACCATGGTGTGGATGCTCACCACACCTCTTCATCTATTCGAATTCTCGACATGGCTGTTACTGCCGGTCGTGCTCTTCCCGGCCGCCATCGGATACACCATCCTGCGCTTCCGCCTCCTGCGAACCGACGCCTGGGTGCGCCAGGGACTGGCCTATGCCCTGCTGACGGTTCTCGTCGTCAGCGCCTACGCGTTGCTGGTCATGGGGGCGGGCCTGATCTTCCGTACGGCCATGCCCACCGACAATCCGTTCATCGTCGGCCTGATGGTCTTCCTCGTAGCGGTTTTGCTTGACCCGTTGCGGACGCGTCTGCAAGAGATTGTGGATAAAACGTTCTTCCGCGGCCAGCGGGTCTATGGCCAGCAATTACAACAATTCAGCCACAACCTGACCGCGGCGCTGGACCTGGATGCGATTTCGAAAGTGATCCGCGAACATATCAAGACCACGCTCGCGCCGGACCGCGTCCACATCTATCTTTTCGACGATTTGAACGATCAATACATCGCCGTGCCCGGCGAGGACGGACGTCCCACCAGCGACATTCGCTTCATGGCCGCCAGTCCGCTTGCGGAATATTTCAAACGCGAGCGCCTGCCCCTGTATCTGGACGGCACTTCGCTTCCACCCGGCTTCGAGGCCGAAGATTCGCGCCTGGCGCTGCTGGCGGCGCGCCTGTTCGTCGGCCTGCCCAGCGGCGACCGCGTGCTTGGCTGGCTGGCGCTCGGCCCGCGTCGTTCGGGACAGCCGTACACGCCTCAGGATCTGACCTTCCTCGAGAATCTCAGCGACCAGGCCTCGGTCGCGATCGAGCGGGTGCAGACGGTAGTCAACCTCGAGCGGCGCGTGGCGGAAATGAACGCGTTGACGCGCGTCTCTCAGGGCGTCAACATCACGCTGACCTTCGACGACGTGCTCGAACTCATCTACGCCCAAACCGGGCAGATCCTGCCCACGTCCGATTTTCATATTACCCTATACAACAAGCCCGCAGATTATTTTTATTATGGCTTCTGCGTCGAGAACAAGGACCGCCGGGAAGACCTCGAGAACGATCCGCTTCCGCCCAATGAAGGATTGATCCCGGACGTCATCCGCAAAGGGCGCCCGCTCCTCACACAGGATTATCGGCGCGAATGCCAGGCGCGCAACGTGATGCCCGGACACAACGGGGTCTATGCATGGATGGGAGTGCCGCTCAACGCCGGCGCGGAGACTATCGGCGCCTTGAGCGTGGGTACGCGCGACCCGAATGTTTCCTACACCAAAGGCCAGATGGAGTTGATGCAGGCCATCGCCGACCAGACGGCGGGCGCCATCGTGAAGGCGCGCCTGCTTCAGGAAACCCAGCGCCGCGCCATCCAACTCTCCACGCTGAATGAGATCGCGCGCCAGTTGACGTCCACGCTGGAGACGGAGCCTCTGCTTCAGAACATCCTCGAGAACGCCGTCAGCATTTTGAACTGCGAGGCGGGCAGTTTGTTCCTCGTGGATGAGAATACCGATGAATTGATCTTCAAAGTGACGGTCGGCCAGGTGGCAGGCGACCTGCTCGGTCAGCGCCTGCCGCCCGGCACCGGCATTGTCGGGCGGGCGGTGCAGATGCGCGCCCCGATCATCGAGAACGATGCCCAGCGTTCCTCCACTCACTTTATCGCGACGGATCAACAAACCGGCTTTGTCAGCAAGACCCTGCTGGCTGTACCCCTTCAGGTCAAGGATCGCGTGATCGGCGTCATCGAAGTCATCAACCGCCGCGACGGTCTGCCTTTCGGCAGCGACGACCAGAATCTGCTGACCGCCTTCGCCGGCCAGGCCGCGGTCGCCATCGAGAACTCGCGCCTGTACACGCTCACCGACCAGGAACTGGCCGCCCGCGTGGAGGAACTCTCGGTCATGCAGCGCATTGACCGTGAACTCAACGCCAGCCTCGAGATGGATCGCGCCCTGCGTATCACGCTGGAATGGGCTATGCGCCAGTCGGGCATGGAGGCCGGGCTGATCGGCATGCTCGAGAGGGAAACCGGCGACCTGCGTATCATGGCCCAGCAGGGTTATGGCGATTATCTTACCGGATACGCCGAGACGCCCATGCCGCTCGACCTGCCCGTCTTACGCGCCGCGGTCGAAAGCGGACAGCCCCAGAGGGCCGCCCTGGAACCGGCTATGGGCGGCAGTCTCCTGCCCGAGGCGCGCGAACAAATCGTGATCCCGATCCGCCGCGAAGCGCAAGTCATCGGCCTGATCATGCTGGAGGGCGTCTCCAGCACGGAAAAGGACCTGGCGTTTCTCAACCGCCTGAGCGACCACGCCGCCATCGCCATTTCCAACGCGCAGTTGTACAACGAGGTCCAGGCCGCAAACAACGCCAAAAGCGAATTCGTCTCCTTCGTCGCCCACGAACTCAAGAATCCGATGACCTCGATCAAGGGCTATACTGAACTGCTCGCCAAGGGCGCGGTGGGACAGGTCAACGAGATGCAATCGAACTTTCTCAACACGATTCGGTCGAATGTGGAGCGCATGTCCACGCTCGTCTCGGACCTGAACGACAATTCGAAGATCGAAGCCGGCCGCCTGCGCCTGGAATTCAAGCCTGTGGATGTGTCTGAGGTGGTGGACGAGGTGGTACGGTCAACCAGCCGCCAGATCGAGGAAAAGAAACAAACCATCGAAGTGACCCTGCCGGCCAAACTGCCGCCAGTCTGGGCCGACCGGACGCGGGTGGGACAGGTACTTACCAACCTGGTCAGCAATGCGCACAAATACACGCCGGAGGATGGCAGGATCTTCGTGGGCGGCGAATCCACAAAGAATCAGTGGGACCCTGACGGCGCCGCGCGGGTGGTCCACTTATGGGTGCGGGATACCGGCATCGGCATCAGTCCCGAAGACCAGCAGAAGATCTTCCAGAAGTTCTTCCGTTCGGAGGATCAAAAGGCCCGCGAAGCGCCAGGCACCGGCCTGGGATTGAACATCACCAAGAGCCTGGTCGAAATGCAGGGCGGGCGCATCTGGTTCGAGAGCGAATTCCGTAAGGGAACCACCTTCCACTTTACCATTCCGGTGGCCGAAGGATAATCCATGAGCATGGTTGCCGCAGTTGGACAGGCGCAGGCCCTCGACGGCCGCGAAGCGGGGCTGCAGGCCACGCACCAGGCCCTCAACCGGCTGGGCGCGGCCACGCCGAACCTGGGGATTGTCATCGCTTCAAATCAATACCCGGCCCGCGAAGTGACCGCCGGCGTCACCAGCCTGACCGGCGATATACCGGTGCTTGGTTTCAGCGCCCCGGCCGGGCTGACGAATTCCGGCCAACACCCCCATTCGGTCGTCGTTGCGCTGCTCAGCGGCGACCTGCGCGCCGAGGTCCACTGGCTGCCGGGCTACGCGCAGAGCGCTCGCGAGACCGCAGCGCGTCTCATCCAGTTGACGCCGCCCGAACGGCCGGCCCAGAGTCTGCTTTTCTTCGCCGACGGCTTCAACGGGGATGCCGAGCAATTATGCGGCGCTTTTCCCGCCGAGGGTGTGCCGGTGGTCGGAGGGTTGTCCAGCGGCGACCTGCACACCGGCAACACATATCAATTCGCCGGGACACAGGCCGGGACCGGCGGCCTGGCTGCGGCCATCCTGCGCGGGGGCATCCGGATCGGCGTCGGCTACAGTCACGGCTGGGATCCGGTCGGCAGTCAGTTCCGCGTGACGCGTTCGCGCGGCTTCTGGCTTCGCACGCTGGACGGCCGTCCGGCTTCCGAAACGTATGCCGACCTCTTCGGTCATCCGGCCCGCGAGTGGGCGTTTCCACCGCTGAATTACCTGGCGCGGCTCTACCCCCTTGGCGTGGACCAGGGCGAATCGCTGCTCGTCCGTTCGCCCCTGCGCGTGGAGGCTGACGGCAGTTTCCGCATGAACGCGCCCATCCGCGACGGCGTGGACGCCTACTTGCTGGTTGGAAGCCGCACCGCCTGCCAGAAAGCCGCCCAGCAGGCCGCCCGGCAGGCACTCCTCCAACTGGGCGACATTAAACCGGCCTTTGCGCTCCTGCTCGTGGACGTTGCCTGGCAAATGCTCCTGCGGGCCTCGCCCGGCATCGAAGTCACCGCCGTGCAGGACATCCTTGGCTCCGAAGTTCCCCTGGCAGGCGGCTATACTCTGGGTCAGATCGTGCCTGGCAATCCACCGGCCGTGCCTCAATTCCTTAATCAGCACATCGTCGTGATTGCATTCGGCGAGCCTCAACAATAACGCCCGCTATCCCCCGTGCGTCTTACTTGCCCTTCGGCCTGTAAAGTGATACACTTTCTCTTGATATGACCGTTTCCGTTCTGGTTGTCACGCCGCATACAAGTTTCGGCGAAATGATCCGCTCCAGCCTCGAGGAGACGAACGCCTATCGCGTCTCGGTCGCGGCGGACGAACCTTCAGCCATTCTTCAACTCAAAGCGGAAGCGTGCTCGCTGGCGTTTCTGGACATGGACCTGGGAGCCGAGGCCGTAGCCGAAATCGGCCGCGTCCTGCGCATGGCCGCGCGCGACCTGCAACTGGTCGTCGTCTCCGACGAGGACATTCCTCCCGCGCTGGATTCCATCCGCCCGTGGATTCTGCTCCGCAAACCCTTCTATCTGCCTGAACTGATGAAAATGCTTGGTGAAGTGCAAGCGCCTTCTGTTGAGGCGAAACCTGATCCTCAGAATAAGCCGCCGGCGGTGATTGCCGCAAACGCGCCAATCACCCCGGACGCGCCCGGCGGCGGACAGATCGCCTGGCTGCAGGATGTGAACAAGGCCGCCCAGCGCCTCACCCGCCTCACGCTCGAGTCGTCGGCGCAGGCCGCGCTCATCACCCGCAATGGCAAATTGTGGGCGTATGCCGGCCAGTTGGACCAAAATGCCGCGCAGGAGATCGTCACACTGGTCACGACCAATTGGGACGACCAAAAGAGCGGCGACCTGTTGCGCTTTGCCCGTCTCGAATCCACCAGGGCCGAGCACATGCTCTACGCCACCATGCTGGACGAGGTGACCACGCTGGCGCTGGTCTTCGATGCCGAGACGCCCTTCAGCACCATCCGTTCGCAGGCCAATTCGCTGGCCCGCTCGATGGAAGTGGAAAAGACCGGCCCGGTGGAAGCGGTCGAGCCCGTGAAGGCGGAACCGCCCAAGGTCAAGCCGTTCGAGCCGGCCTCCGTTGCCGACCTGGAAGGCGAAGAATTCGACTTTCCGCCGATCTCTTCGATTCTCTCCGATATTCCCGCTCCGAATCCGACACCTGCTGAACCCGTCCCGGCGGCCGGTATGCGCATGAAGGCCATCGAACAGGACCGCCCGGCCAAACAGAAAAACGTGGACGTTTCCGCCGCAGAGACGCGTCCGTCCACGCCGCTTTCCGACCTGCATCCGGTCAGCCGCGAATCCTCGCCCGCCATCCATTTAGACGATCTGGTCGTGGCACAGCAGGCTCCCAGTCTTGAACAGACCGTCGAGCATGTGCGCGAGGAATTGGAAGTCACAGCGCCCTCCAAGTCCCGCCCGGCCACACCGGTCCGCCCGCCCGCACCCGGCGAGCTGGATGAGACGCGCCCACATTCGATCACCGAGGTGGCAGGGCGCGTCATTGTCGAACCTGCTTCGCCTGCGCTCTACAACCTGACCTATGCCTGCCTGCTCGTGCCGCGCTTCAGTACCCACTATCTCACCGGCGACCTGGCCGACCGGCTGGGCGAGTGGCTTCCTCATATTTGCATTGCCTTTGGCTGGCGACTGGAATTCCTGGCAGTGCGCCCCGAATACATTCAGTGGGTGGTGAACGTCCCGCCCAACACCTCGCCCGGTTACCTGATGCGCATCATGCGCCAGCAGACCTCCGAAAAGATATTCACCGATTTCCCGCGTCTCAAAAAGGAGAATCCCTCCGGGGATTTCTGGGCGCCCGGCTACCTGATTATGGGCGGCACCCAGCCGCACCCGCCGCAACTAGTGAAAGACTACATCAAACAAACCCGCCAGCGTCAGGGCGTTTCCCGCCCGCGCAAATAAGAGCGAACCGATCCACCTGTGCGCGGCGCAGGGCGCGAGGAAGGCATCCCAGCGCTCTGCGTTTTTGTTTCCAACCAAAAGATAAAACTCGGTTTTACCGTTTTTAACGGGAAAACCTTTTTCAAACACAAAGGACACCAAGGTCACGAAGGAAAACGCCTCTAAAATGACTGCCTTTTTTCCTTTTGTGTACTTGGTGACCTTCGTGTTTAAGCCCTTTCCCGTTAATTACGGGAGAGCCTAAAACTCTAAATTAAGCGGGTCAGCGGGACAAGACGGAACAATATTCAGTATTCGGGTAGAATTGTTTAGGTAAGTTGTGTACAAATCAGTATGCAGGTCGAACTTTGAAGGAGATGCCTTATGACCTCGATTCATTATCATGAAAACACCACAAGAAAAACCGTATTCGAGCGATTGACAAAAGTGGTTGTTTTACTGCTAATTTCACTTGGGCTGTATCTTTTTGCAGTTGACTTTCCTGTTTATACGCTCTTTGAACCTCAGAGCGCCGGATGGATTTTTTGGGTCAGTTATGCCAACAATTTGATTCTGCCATTTGCACTTTACTTCTTCCTTTGTCTAGGCGAACGCTGGTTGAAAACCTGGCGTGTGCGTGCATTGATAGCCCTTGCCATTCCAATCCTTTTAGAGTTTGGACAATTACTCTACTATCGCTTTTCAACAGAACGATATGTCGGTTCCTTCGATCTACTAGATATTGTCATGGATATCATCGGAGTTGGATTGGCAGTGTTGCTTGAACGTGGAGTCTTCACTAGACTGTTTAAATATTGGTAACCTTGCAATCTGCCTAACAAAGTGTTTTGACGATTAGACCAACGACTATCAGACTAGAAGACTGACTCCCATGCCTCCCACCCTTTACCTCATAGACGGTCACGCCCTCGCCTACCGCATGTACTTTGCCCTGACGGCTGGAGGGAGCGGCAGTCAGCGCTGGCAGACCTCCAAAGGCGAGCCGACTGCCGGAACCTACGGCTTTGCCCGCGAACTCATCCGCATCCTCGAGCAGGAAAAGCCCGAGTACCTGGCGGTCGCGTTCGACACCGGCAAGACCTTCCGCGACGAACTCTACCCCGAATACAAGGCCACGCGGGAAAAAATGCCCGACGACCTGCGCGTACAGATCGAGCGCATTCGGCAGATGGTGGATGCGTTCAACATCCCGCGTCTCGAAATGGAGGGCTACGAGGCCGACGATGTGCTCGGCACGGTGGCCAAACTCGCGGCGGAACAGGGATTGGGTGTCAAGATCGTCACCGGCGACCGCGACCTGCTGCAATTGGTGAACGAACGCACGGCCGTCTATGTGGCGGGCGACGACAAGACCTACGTCACGCCCAAAGACGTGCAGGCCAGCAAGTTCGGCGTCCGCCCGGAGCAGGTGGTGGATTACAAGGCCATCGTCGGCGATACGTCCGATAACATTCCCGGCGTGCCGGGCGTGGGCGAGAAGACCGCGCTCAACCTGCTCGAAAAATTCGGCACGCTCGACGGCATCTATGCCCATCTCGACGAGGTGGAAAACCGCTGGCGCGCCAAACTGGAGCAGGGCCGCGCCTCGGCCTACTTGAGCCGCGATCTGGCGACGATCCGCACCGACCTGCCGGTCGAACTGGACCTGGAACGGGCGCGCGCCCACGATTTCGACGCGGCGGCTGTGACCGCCTTCTTCAACGAACTGGAATTCAAGTCGCTTGTAACGAAGGTCGCGGCGCTGACCGGCTCCTCGGCGGCCGCGCCTGCCCAAAGTCCCGCGCGAAGCGGACAGTTGTCGCTGTTCGAGTCGCCCGCGGCGTTCGTCGTGAGTCCGCAAATCGAGTCGAACATCGAAGTTCGCGTGGTGGATACGCGCGAGAAACTGGCCGCGCTGGTCAAAGAGCTGAACAAGGCCAAGGTCATCGCGTTCGACACGGAGACCACGTCTACCGAAGAGATGCAGGCGGAGATTGTCGGGATCGCGCTAGCGGTCAAAGAGGGCGAGGGAATTTACATTCCCGTTGGCCATCGCATTGGACAAAACCTCGCGCTTCCCGAAGTAATCGAGGCCCTGCGCGCCCCGCTGACCGACCCGAAGATCGGCAAGGTGGCGCATCACGCCAAATATGATTTCATCGTGCTGGCGCGGCACGGACTGCGCGTGGAGCCGTTGACCTACGACACGATGCTGGCCGAGTTCATCGTGGACCCATCCTCGCGCAATATGGGATTGAAGAATCTTGCCTTCGCGCGTCTGGGCGTGGAGATGACACACATCGAGGATTTGATCGGCAAGGGGAAGAAGCAGATCAGCATGGCAGACGTGGCGGTTGAATCAGTTGCCCCGTACGCGGCCGCGGACGCCGAGTCGACTCTGCGGCTGTTGCCCGTGATGCAGGCCGAAGTGAAGCGCGTGGGCGGCGAGAAGTTGATGGACGAGATTGATCTGCCGCTCACGACCGTACTGGCCGATATGGAAATGACCGGTGTCCTGCTCGACCTGCCCTTCTTTGAAAAGATGTCGGGCGAGTTGACGACGCGGCTGGGCGAAATCGAAAAGGAAGTGTATGCGCTGGTCGGCAAGCCGTTCAATATCAATTCCACGCAGCAACTTTCGGATGTGCTGTTCAATAAACTTGGATTGAAAGCCGACGCTTCGTGGAAAACCGCCAGCGGATTTTATTCGACCAACGCCGAAGTGCTGGAGTCGTTGAGCGGACAGCATCCAGTGGTTGATTTGGTTCTCGAACACCGTGAACTCTCGAAGTTGAAATCCACCTATGTGGACGCATTACCTTCCGCGGTAGATGAAAAGACGGGACGGGTGCATACCTCCTACAGCCAGGTCGGCGCGGTGACGGGGCGGCTCTCGTCGAATAACCCGAACTTGCAGAACATCCCGATTCGCAGTGAGTTGGGCCGCCGCGTCCGCAATGGGTTTATTGCCGAGAAGGGCAACGTCCTGCTTTCGGTGGATTACTCGCAGATCGAGTTGCGTATTGTGGCGCACATGGCGCAGGACGCGGGGATGCTCGAAGCGTTCCGACGGGGACAGGACATCCACGCGACAACTGCCGCGGCAATCTACAACATTCCGCTGGAGCAGGTGACGAAAGATCAGCGCCGCCATGCCAAGGCGATCAACTTTGGCTTGATCTACGGCATGTCCGCGTTCGGGCTGACGCGTTCCACCGACTTGACGCTGGCGGAGGCCGAGGATTTTGTGGCGGCGTATTTCAGGCAGTTTCCCGGCATCAAGAAGTATCTGGACGGGATCCGCAGGCAGGCTGCGGAACAAGGCTACGTGGAAACGCTGCTTGGACGCCGCCGCTACTTCCCCGCGCTGAAGGGGCAGATGAACCGCAATTTGCGCAACCGCGAGGAGCGCGAGGCCATCAACGCGCCAATTCAGGGCACCGCGGCAGATATCATGAAGATCGCCATGGTGCGGCTCCCGTCCGCGCTGAAAGAGGCGAAACTCAAGGCGCAGATGCTGCTGCAAGTGCATGACGAACTCGTGCTGGAATGTCCGCGCGGCGAGTTGGAGAAAACCGTACGCGTCGTCAAGGAAGTGATGGAATCCGCCTATCGGTTGGACATTCCTCTCGAAACGGAAGCCCGCGCGGGTCAGAATTGGGGCGAGATGGAGGTAGTCGGATAGTCCCACAGTCTAATGGTTGGCTGAACAACAGGGTAAAATAGAGCCATGCCCGGACGCGAAGACGTTTTTCAGAAACACATGAACGAGGGCCATTCGGCTGCCTGGGATCAACAATGGGAAAAAGCGGCCGCCGCGTATCGCGCCGCCCTGCACGAGTTCCCCGATAACCCCAAGGCGCTCAACAGCCTCGGATTGGCGCTGTATCAATTGTCGCGGTTCGAAGAGGCGTTGCAGACCTATAAGACAGTGGCGAAACTTTCGCCCGAGGACCCGATCCCGGTGGAGAAGGTCGCCCAGATTTCGGAGCGCCTGGGAGATTTGAAAGCCGCCATGGAATTTGCGATGAGGGCCGCGGACCTGTATCTTAACCAGCGCGAGGTGGACAAGGCCATCGAGAACTGGGTGCGCATCACCACCCTCAACCCGGACCATGCCATGGCGCATTCGCGGCTGGCGCTGGCGCACGAACGCCTTGGCCACGCCCAGCAGGCCGTGGTCGAATACCTGGCCGTGGCCAGCCTCCTCCAGCGATCGGGAAATATCGAAAAGGCCGCCGAATTGATCGGTAAGGCCCTCCAGATTTTGCCCGACAGCCAGGAGGCCCGGCAGGCCCAGGCCCTGCTCAGATCAGGACAGTTACTGCCCAAGCCGATGCGCCCGAAAGGCGGAACCGGGCCGCTCCGCATGGCGCAGGTCAAGCAGTTGAGCAGGCCCGAGCAGGTCGCCTCAAGCGGGCTGGACCCGGTGGCGGAGGCGCGCAAGAAAGCGCTGGAACGGCTGGCCGAGGCGCTCTTCGATTACAACGACGAGAGTCCCGGCGCGCAGGAACGGCGCGGCCTGCAGGCCATTATGCGCGGCACCGGGCAGTTATCGCTCCAACAGGCCGAACAGACCAAGGTCGTTCTGCACCTCAGCCAGGCCATCGACGCGCAGACGAAGAACAAGGACGCGCAGGCCGCCGAGGAACTGGAGAAGGCGCTCGAGGCGGGCTTCAAACATCCCGCGTTGTATTTTGCCTTGGGAATGCTGCGCGCCAAAGGCGACCGCGTCGAAAGCGCGTTGCGCAACCTCCAGCACGCGGTCAAACGCGCCGACTTCGCTCTCGGCTCGCGCCTGCTCATGGGGCAGATCCTGCTCAAGATGGGACGGTTTGTGGAAGCTTCGATAGAATACCTCGAAGCGTTGAAACTGGCCGATTCCGCTGTGGTGCCGCCCGAACAGTCCGACGAGATCCGCCAGTTGTACGAGCCGCTCATCGAGGCGCAGGCGAATCAGACCGACGAGGGCGCGCTCAAACGTCTGTGCGAGAACATCAGCGCCATGCTGTATCGCGCCGATTGGCGCGAACACCTGCACAAGGCGCGTGAACAGTTGCCAAAAGGCCAGGAGGGCGACCTGCCGGTTCCGCTGGCCGAGATCGTCATCCAGGCGCAGAGCAGTCAGGTGCTCGAAGCCATCAACCACATCAACCAGTTGGCGCGGGCGGGACGCCTGCGTTCGGCCATGGATGAGGCTTTTGCGGCGCTGACGCACGCGCCCACATATCTGCCCCTGCACAGCCTGATGGGCGATCTGCTCGTGCAGGAGGGCCGCACTGAGGACGCGATTGCCAAGTTTTCCACGGTGGCTACTGCGTACAGCGTGCGCGGCGAACCGGCGCAGGCCACCAAAGTCCTGCGCCGCATCATTCGCCTCGCTCCCATGGATCTGGCCGCCCGCACCCGCCTCATTGACCAACTGGTGGCGCGCGGCCAGGTGGAGGACGCCATCAACGAGTATCTCGAACTGGCGGACATCTACTATCGCCTGGCCGAACTCGATTCGGCCCGCAAGACTTACACCACCGCCCTGCGCTTCGTCCAGCAGGCCAACGCCGACCGTTCGTGGAATGTCCACATCCTGCACCGCATGGCGGATATTGATATGCAAAGGCTGGACTGGAAACAGGCCATCCGCATCTACGAGCAGATCCGCACGCTTCAACCGGACGACGACCTGGTCCGCAAGAGCCTGATCGAACTCAACCTGCGGCTGGGACAATCCCCCCAGGCATTAACCGAACTGGAGAACTACCTCACCTATCTCGATACCAACGGGCGCACAGCGGACGCCATCACCTTCCTCGAGGACCTGGTGAACGAACACGGCAACCAGGCCTCCCTGCGGCGCGCCCTGGCCGGGCTTTATAAGCAGGCGGGCCGCGTGCAGGACGCCATCGCTCAGCTGGATACAGTCGGCGATATCCTGTTCCAGGCCGGTGACCGCGAGGGAGCCATCCAGGCCATCAACCAGATCCTGTTGATGAATCCGCCCAACGCGGAGGAGTACCAGAAACTGCTGATGCAGATGCAGGCAGGCTGAACGATTACGAGAGTCATAAAAGCGACAAGTCCGATTTTTCAGCCGGACTTGTCGCTTTTTGGTGACCCCGGAGCGATTTGAACGCTCAACCAATTGATTAAGAGTCAACTGCTCTGCCATTGAGCTACGGGGCCAAACTTGCGGACGGTATTTTATCCGCGATGGGGGAAAGAGTCAACCGGAACCTCTCCACCTTACAAACTGCTTACGGCTCGGTTTTTCACGTCCAATCCGCTGTATACTTTTGCGTATAGAGGAAGCCATGGCCAAGCCTCGCATTCAAATCGTGGAACTACAGGACAAGATCGCCAGCCTGGAAAAACTGCGCCCCGAACTCGGCGAAGAGATCGTCAACCCCAAGATCGCCGAGATGCAGGCCCAGATCCAGGCCCTGCTCGTGGACGGCGCCCTCGTCGGCGGGCGGGTCAGCGCCGCAGGCGATTTTACCGGGCGCGACAAAACGGTCCGCGCGGGAAACGAGAGCCTGGCCGTGCAGGGGGATGTCCACGATAGCACCATCGTCCACGCCCAGACCGTCGTGCTCGCCAACCGCTTCTGGGACGGACACAAGCCCGTCCTGCCCGCCCCGGACCTGAAGCAGGCCACCACGGCTTACCTTAACTACCTGCTCGACCGCCACTATTACATGAATATGAAGGGCATGGGCGTCTCAGACCGGATTCCCGTGCGCCTGAACCTGCTCGACCTGTACGTGCCCCTGCGCGCCCGCCTTGAACTCCCGGAGGGGGAGACGTGGAGACGCGACCTGCGCTTGGCCGGCCGCGAGGTCTCCGCGGACGCGCTCGAACCCCTGCGCCTCGGCGACCCCGTCCCGGTGCTGGAAATCCTGCAAAACCATTCCGGCGTGGTCGTGCTGGGTGACCCCGGCGCGGGCAAGACCACGTTCCTTAAATACATCGCTCTGCGGCTGGCGCGCGGCGAGGGCGACCAGATCGGCCTCGGCGACCGCCTGCCAATCCTCATGCCTCTGGCCGCATACGCCAACGCCCTCCAGCGCGAAGAGATCCGCCTCGACGATTTCATCGCGGATTACTTCGCCGACATCGTGGCCGACCTGCCCATCGGCCAGATGCTGCACGAGGCATTACGCGCCGGGCGCGCCCTCATCCTGCTCGACGGCCTCGACGAAGTGCGCGACCTCAACCTGCGCAACACGGTCGTCGAGCGCGTCACCGATTTCTACACCTTCCATCGCCGTCCCGGCAACAAGTTCGTGCTCACCAGCCGCGTGGTCGGTTACCGCGCTGTACGTCCCTCGGCCGAGGAACTGGCCGAATGCACCCTGGTGGATTTCGACGACGCCGAGATCGAAGAGTTCATCGTCCGCTGGACGGCGGCCATCGAAAAGCAGGCCCAGGGCAACACGGCTGTGGCCTACGCGGATGCCGAACAGGACCGCCGCGAACTGCTGGATGCCATCTATCAAAATACGGGCGTCCGCCGCCTGGCCGCCACGCCTCTTCTTCTGACCATCCTGGCATTGATGAAGCGTCAGGGCGTGACCCTGCCCGAGCGCCGCGTCCAACTCTACGACCAGTACGTCTCGACTCTGCTCTCGACCTGGAACCGCGCCCGTTCCCTGAGCGGACGCGCCCCCGGCCGCGACCTCGACGAGATCCAGACCGTGCGCATCCTCGCGCCTCTCGCGCTGTGGATGCACGAGGTCAGTCCCGGTGTCGGCCTGGTCAAGCGCGAGGACCTCACCCGCAAATTGCAGGAACTCTTTGCCGAGCGCGGCGACGGTTCGCCCGAGATCGCCGCGCGCCAATTCCTGCAGGACGTGCGCGAACACGCCGCGCTCCTGCTCGAACGCGGCCCCGGCGAGTTCGGCTTCATTCATTTGACTTTCGAAGAATACCTGGCCGCGGTGGCGCTGGCCCTGCGCGGACAGGGAAACTCCGAGCCGATCGCGGAGAAACTATCCGCCCACATCGGCGAGCAGGCCTGGCGCGAAGTGGCGTTACTGACAATCGGCTATCTTGCCATCCGCCAGCAGTTGCCCAAGGTGGCCGGCGAGGTCATTGAACGGCTGGTGGAATCCCAGCCGGGCGCGCCGGGCGAAGCGGTCGTCCTGGCGGGCGATGCGGTGCTGGATACCTGGCCGGGCGGCGTGCCGGTCCAGGCGAAGAACCGCGTCCTGCAGGCACTGGCCCCAGTGATGCAGAACGCGGCCGTTCATCCGGACCTGAGGCGGCGCTCCGGCCTCCTGCTGGGACGCCTCGGCTGGCGTCCCGCGGACCTGGATCGCTTCGTCGAAGTCCCGGAGGGCAAGTTCCTGTACGGGCCTAAAAAGAAGGTCATGGAAATTAAGCGGCGATTCTGGATCGGCAAATACGCGGTCACGAACGCGCAATTTGCCCGCTTCGTGCAGGCGGGCGGATATCAAACGCGCGGCTTCTGGTCCGAGAATGGCTGGGCCTGGCGCACCGGCAAATACGACGAACGCACGCTCGAATCGGTCGAGCGCGACTGGCTGGATCATCGTCCCACCATCAGCCGCAACGCGCCCTACTTCTGGCACAATATCGAACTGGGCAATCCGATCTTCCCGGTGGTGGGCGTCTCATGGTATGAGGCCGAGGCCTACTGCAACTGGCTGGCGAAGAACGTGGTCGCCGTGCCGCCGGGATATACCGTGCGCCTGCCCACCGACATCGAATGGGAGCGCGCCGCCCGCGGCGAAAACGGACGCGAATACCCCTGGGGCGAAGAGTTCGAGAAAGAGGCCGCCAACACCTGGGACTCCGATCCCAACGGCTCGGGTCTGGGCGGGACGACGGCCGTGTGCACCTTCCCGCAGGGAATCAGCCCGGTGGGCGCGTGGGACATGAGCGGCAACGTCTGGGAATGGACGGCTTCGTGGTATGATGAAGACAGCCGTTACCGCGTGGTGCGCGGCGGCTCGTGGATCGGCTATCAGTGGTTTGCACGCGCTGCGTTCTGCAACTGGTCCATTCCGTTGATGTTCAACGACGACCTGGGCTTCCGCGTGGTCATCGCGCCCGAAGAGACCGCATAACTTCGTCAGGAGGAAATATGGCAGGCTCGAGGAAGAAAACCTCTCGCACGACCGGCGGCGATATCGTCGGCCGCGACCGCAACATCCGCGCGGGAGACCGCAGTGTGGTCGTCGGCGGGAACGTGAGCGGAAGCACCATCATCACCGGCGACAGTAATCGCATCAGCGCCTCGTCGAAATTCATGACGCTCTACCGCCAGATTGACGAACGCGCCGATCTGCCTCCGGCCGACAAGTCCGATTTGAAATCGGAACTCCAGACGTTCGAAGACGAAGACAAAAAAGGCCCCGAGGCGAACGAGGGATTCCTGGCCCAGCGCCTGCGCAACGTCAAGCGCATTGCCCCGGATATCATTGATGTGGTCATTGCCACCATCGGCAACCCGGTGGCGGGCTTTGGCGTGATCGCCAAAAAGGTGGCCGAAAAGATGAAGTTGGAAAGCGCATCTGCGGCGCAGTAACAAATCGTCCGACACCGCAAAGTGCAAGCCGCGAGTCCGGTAAGAATAACCTGGCTCGCGGCTTCTTTTGTTGTATAATTATTGCAACTTTTTGCAATAAGGATTTTCCATGACCTGCGGCTCCTACCTGATCGACCGCCTGCACGAACGCGGCTTTCGCATGACACCACAACGGATGGCAATCCTGCACACCCTGCGTCAAGCAGGTGGACATCTCTCTCCCACCGAGGTGTTCGCGCGGGCGCGGCGTGACCAGCCCGGTCTGACGGAGACGACCGTGTACCGCACGCTGGAATTCCTCGCCGAAAACGGATATGCGTTGGCCGCGCATGTGGGCGGCGGCAAACTGGTCTATGAACTGACCGAGGAAAAACACCACCACCTCATATGCCGCAAATGCGGAAAGACCGTGGCAGTGGAACATGCCGCGCTCGCCTCGCTCTTTCGCCAGATGAAAACATCCACCGGCTTTCAATTGGACTCGTGTCACGTCACATTTTTTGGCCTTTGCCCCGATTGTCAAACGTAACGCGATACCAGTCGCGTACGAATAAAAACTTTTGGAAAGGAAAAATGCCATGCACTACTCTCCTGCTCTCCTCCACATTCCCGATGGATTTCTCAGCCTGGTCATCTCCCTGATTTTCTGGGCGATTACCGCGGTCACCGTCGGGATTGCGATCTCCAAAACGAATAAATCGCTTGGAGAAAAACAGATTCCCCTGATGGGCGTGATGGCGGCCTTCATCTTTGCCGCGCAGATGTTGAACTTCCCTGTGGCGGGTGGGACCTCGGGTCACTTCCTCGGCGGCGCGCTCGCGGCGATCGTTTTGGGACCGTGGGCCGCGATCCTCGTCATGACGGCTGTCATCGCGGTACAGGGACTCCTCTTTCAGGATGGCGGCCTGCTGGTGATGGGCGCCAACATCTTCAACATGGGGCTGCTCACCGCCGCCATCGGATACGGCCTTTACCGCGCCGCGGCGGGAAAAAGTAAAGGGACGCGCTACGCAGTGGCAGGCATCGGCGCGTGGATTGCAGTTCTCGCCGCCGCGCTGGTCACTTCTCTGCAACTCTGGCTGAGCGGCACATCGCAATTGCAGATCGTCCTGCCCGCCATGCTGGGCGTGCATGTCTTGATCGGAATCGGCGAGGCGCTCATCACTGTGGCGGCGCTGGCCTTCATCGAGCAGACTCGTCCCGATTTGCTGAGCGAACAAGCCACCACCGAAAAAGGCGGCCGCGGCTGGGTCTATGCTGGCGTTGTGATCGCCCTGCTGGCCGTCCTCATCTCCCCGCTCGCCTCGGCCTTCCCCGACGGGTTGGAGCGCGTGGCGGAAGATGTGGGTTTCCTCCATCTGGGTCAATCCGCGCCGTATCAAATCTTGCCCGATTACACCATTCCCTTCCTCGGCGAGACAGCCCTTTCCACGATTGTGGCGGGCGCGGTCGGCGCGCTGGTATTGTTGGGATTGATGATCGTCATCGGCAACTTGTTGCGCCGCAAGACTTCATAGTCTTTCCCCATGTAAAAGAAAAGAAGGACAGGCGCGATCCTGCCCTTCTTTTCTTGAAAACAATGCCTTGTTGCAACATCCATTTATGCCGTCATTGCGAGATGCCGAAGGCGTCGAAGCAATCTCCTCGCAGGGAGAGACTGCTCCGCTCGCAATGACAGACTCTGAAGATGTTTGCAACAGAGCATAAAAACAATTTCAATCTCACAATCAAATTTCCATCGCAAGTTGTGTGGAATCAAATCATTTTCATGGTATTAATTCCCCCACCATGCACGCCAGCGCATTTGACCGCTACCACGAGATCGAAAGCCGACTGCACCGCCTCGACCCGCGCGTCAAGGTGGTGTTGACGGTGCTGTTCATCCTTTCCAACGCCCTCCTGCCCGATGGCGCGTGGACTGCATTTGGATCGGCCTGGATTCTCCTGCTGTGGGCGAATCATCTCTCGAACCTTGGCATGGATTTTACCTTCCGCCGTTCGTTCCTCGCACTGCCATTCGCCCTGGCGGCGGTCTCGGCGATTTTTTCGCCGCTGGGAAACCCAATTGCAGAGTGGCATATCGGTTCGTTCACACTGACACCCACCGATTACGGGCTGATTAAATTTGCCAGCATCCTCGTCCGCTCGTGGCTGTCGGTGCAGGCCGCGATTCTCCTCGTGGCGGTGACGCGCTTCCCCGACATGATCCACGCCTTCGAGCATCTGCGCGTCCCCGCAGCGCTCACCACCATCGTCTCGTTCCTTTATCGTTACCTCTTCGTGCTGACGGACGAGGTCATGCGTCTGCTGCGGGCGAGAGAATCGCGCAGTGCAACCTTGCCCCCCTCCGTCTCCCCTCATTTCCGCAGAAAATGGGGAGAGAGCAAGAGGGGGGTGGTGTGGCGCGCCAAGGTCACGGGCAATATGGCCGGTCAACTGTTCCTGCGCAGCTACGAGCGCAGCGACCGCATCTACAACGCCATGCTCTCGCGCGGCTACGCCGGTCAACTCCGCACGCTCAACCCGCACGCGATGAAATCCAGCGATTGGCTGTTTGCCGCGCTGTCCACCGTCCTCATCCTGTTCCTTCAATTGATTGGAAGGCTTTAATGCCCGTAACCCACCCCACTCCCCATTACACCCTTCCCGAATGTGAAGGCGATATTTTGCAAGTGCGCGACCTGAACTTTGCCTACCCCGATGGACACGTGGCCCTGCGCGGCGTTTCGATGAATTTATGCGAGGGCGACAAGACCGCGCTGGTGGGACCGAACGGCGCGGGCAAGTCCACGCTGATGCTGCACCTGAACGGGATTTTGGAGGGACGCGGCGAGATCGCAGTAGGCGGCCTGCGCCTCACGCGTGACAATTTGCCGGTCATCCGCTCGATGGTCGGACTCGTCTTCCAGAACCCCGACGACCAACTCTTCTCGCCGACGGTGTTCGAGGACGTGGCCTTCGGTCCGCTCCACATGGGACTGCCCGAGGACGAGGTGCGCGCCCGCGTGGCCGCCGCGCTGGAGGCCGTGCGCATGAGCGCCTACGCGGACAGGTTATCTCATCACCTGAGCGTGGGGGAGAAGAAGCGAATTGCTATTGCCACCGTGCTTTCGATGCAGCCGTCCATTCTTGTATTGGACGAACCCTCGGCGGGACTCGACCCGCGCGCCCGCAGAACGCTGATCCATCTCTTGCACGAACTTCCCATCACGATGCTGGTCTCCACGCACGATATGGCATTGGTGAAAGAGTTATTCCCGCGCACGATCGTGATGGACGAGGGCCAGATCGTGGCTGACGGCCCGACGGCGGAGATTTTGGACGACCAGGAATTTTTGGAGGCGCACGGGCTGAGGGTGTGAACGGACCGTGGACGGTTACCCGTAGAGCATCCCCAAACCGCGCCACGTAACGTGGACAGCCGCGAGCACGTTGCCCTCTCCCGTATTTGCCTCCCGCGATATACTTGTGACATGAAAAATCAAAAGAAAGAAATCAAAAAGCTCACACCCGCCCAAAAAGGGAAATTGATTCGGCGGGTTTATGCCCTTCGGGGAAAATACAAAAACAAGGGGTTGATGAAGGCTTTTCTGCAAAACAAGAAAAGCGAAAAGTCGGTTTGACCCAAGCCTTTGAAAATCCGTTCGCTCAATCAAAAAGGCAGCTGTTACGCCGCCAATTTGTCACGCCATTTCAAGAACATGCACTTCCTTATCCAGCCTGTTTTGCAATCTATCCTTCTCCACCTCAAGGTCATAGCGTGTTTGTAGATTTATCCAGAACCGCTCGGACAGTCCAAAGTAACGAGACAGCCGCAACGCAGTATCGGGCGTGATGGATCGCTTGCCCAACACAATCTCATTGATTCGGCGGGGAGGGACGCTGATGTCGTTTGCCAGCCTGTATTGACTGATCCCCATTGGCTCCAGGAATTCTTCCAGTAAGATTTCGCCAGGGTGAATAGGGGGTAACTTGTTAGCCATATCAAACTCCTTTAGTGATAATCCACGATCTCCACATCATAACAATCACCGTCTTTCCATCGAAAACAAATCCGCCATTGCTGGTTGATTCGGATGCTGTGTTGACCTTCGCGGTCGCCGTGCAATTTCTCCAAACGGTTCCCAGGCGGGACTTTGAGATCGTCCAACTTTTCCGCCGCGTCGAGAATTTCCAATTTCTGCCGCGCCTTGCGTTGAATCTCCGTCGGCAGGACGCGGGAGGCTTCGCGCTGAAACAATTTTTCGGTCTCTTTGCTGGCGAAGGTTTTGATCATTGACTGGATAATAACGCATGGCGTTATGGATGTCAAGTTTTCACGAATTATCAAAGGACTTCTCGAAACATAAACAACAAGGCGGCTGTTACGCCGCCAATTTTCATGCCTTCGCAAAACTCATGTCGCGCGGCATCTCGTCCCACGTTCTGCCGTCGAGCAGCCTGCCCGCTTTCTTTTTTTGGACTCCGCCCCATTGCTTGAAAAAGAACGGGACCTTTGCCTTCAAGCACTGATCCCGCACGCCCACCACCCACTCCCTCTCCAGCGGACGCGCCCCTGGACCCGACTCGCCGCCCACGATGACCCAATTGATTCCTTTGAGATTCATCTTCGGCAGCGGACCCAATAGCGGCTCAACGGACAGGAACTTGATCTTCGCGCCCGTCTTCCGCAAATCGTCAATTCGATAGACATAATCCTTGTTCTCCACGCTGACGCCCATCCAAATATTATCCGCCCACTCTAAAAGCGGACTGAGTTCCGCCAGCCGTTCCGAGCGTTTGGTTAACACCTGGAACTGGTGCCAGTGAGCGCGTTTCATCACATCAAAGACGCGCTGGATGAATTCCAAAGGCACATCCTTGTGGAACAGGTCGCTCATGGAATTGACAAAGATTACCTGCGGGGTTTTCCATTCCAACGGCTTTTCCAGCACATGCTCGTGCATGGTCAACTTAAAGCCGTTAACATAATTCGGCTGTCCCATCGCTTGCAGACGTTTCGCCATCCTCTCCGCGTAGCAATGTTTACAGCCTGGACTAATTTTCGTACAGCCAGTAAGCGGATTCCAAGTGGATTCCGTCCATTCGATTCGGGAGCGTGGCATTTTTCCTCCGAGAGAATAGAGCAATATTAACGCATTAAATACTGATAGTCTGTGGATTCATAGTGTGTCTACTTATACAATTCAGCCATGAAAAAGACTGAATTGATTTTGTTCGGAAAATCGGTCAGGCGATTAAGAGAGCAGAAAGGCTTATCGCAAGAAGCGCTTGCCGACTTAAGCCATTTGCATCGCACTTATATCGGCGGTATTGAACGGGGCGAAAGAAATGTCGGGCTGTTGAATTTGCTTCGGTTATCGAAAGCCCTGAAAGTTTTACCAAGCGAGTTACTCCAAGACTTTGACAAGAAAGTGATGTCTACGATCTATGTTGAAGGGGAAGAACATGATTAAACTTTGTAATGAGATTATCCCTTCTCGCTCTGCTTACGAATCCGTACAGCCAAGGCTATGCCAGTTGCCAAAAGGACATTCTGGCAAACATAGTGAGTTTCATTACCTTGACCATTTGCGGACGGTGCAAAAATCTGTCGCCGAGAAAATCAAGCGAGATTCGACCATGACCACAGGAGCCGCCTGGAAAAGCGAAGAGGCTGGACCCAACAGGATTCTTCGATGGGTCATGTTGCTACCAGACGGCGAATTGGCGCGATATAACATACGCATGGATAAATTGAAGCCTCAAGTTGTAGCCAAGTTGAGAGAGAAGGCGGCGACTTACGACAACTGCATGTCGGTGGCAAAGAAGCTTGCGTGGCTTGTGTATCAAATGAATGGCGCTCCAAAACCTCCGCAGGAGATAAAGGATTATCTGGAAAGACACTTTGGCGCGATGCGGTCAGGAAGTACCACTTGCATCATTTGCAGGGAGAAGTTGGATTTCTCCCTGTTTTCAAAGGCTCAAAGAGGAAAAGCGGAAATTGAGACGGGGCACATTAGTCCCCGCGAACATAACGCCGACAATGTAGGCTTTGCTCACAGGGAATGTAATATCGCCCAAGGTAACAAGACAGTCTCAGAGTTTTACAAATGGATTCGGGGGATCATTAAACGAGTCGACGCTGGCTAAAGTTCATAACCAGTATGTTCGAATTCTTTTAGCCGCTTAAGCAAATCTGACCGTCCCTGAATAAGTTGGCGAAATTCGGCAATTGTCTTATCCCACTCCACATTTTTCTTGGGGATGGGTATCATGATCTCGTTCAGCCTGCTTCCAAGCGAACCCAGCGTTGATTGAATAAAAACCAAATTGCGGATCTGATGTTGAATCATCGGCAAATTCAAAATGTACAAGAATTCAATAGCATCTATCGGTGATTTTGGCGTCACTGTGATGATTCTTATGTGGCTTTGTACTACGCAAACGTAATTATGTTCATGCAGGATCGCGCAGCGTCCAATCCTGTATCTGCCATCCACTACCATCAAAATATCATTGGGGGCTAATTGTTCCAAATCGCGGAATTGCTCGTAAACTTCTTCGCTGACCGAGCGCGTTGGATCAATGGAAACTTCGTAATTTGAAATATCCGAAGTGCGGATAAAGGGAATATCTCCCGTACCGTATGATTCAGCGCCGACTTCATGACCTTTCCTGATAACCAGGTAGTCTTTCTTCACCATTTCTCGAATGGAAATTAATTCTGCCCCAAGTCGTTGCGCCTCTTTCTCGAGTTCTTTGAGCGGCGATTTGTCATAGTATCTCGGGCATAAGTAATAGGGATCAGTAATTTCCACGTGTTGCCACGGCGTCAACTCCATTGAGCGAATTTTGAAACTGTCCCCAATTAAAGGATAATCATCGGGATAGGATTCTCCATTCGATTTGACAACCCTGCCTCTTCGGTCATGTCCGCAGTTGAGCGCGACAGCCATCCATGCCTTGCTGGATTTCTCCTTGGGCGATGAAGTTTCGTTCTTCTCAAAGAAAAGCACATTAGTTTTAGTGTCGGTGCTGGGTTGAAAGGTTGTTCTCGGGCAATCAAGCAAGGCGACAATAGTTCCCTGACCTCTTATAAAATCCCAAACGTAACCCATGTTGGTATTGCCAAACACTCCTTCTGGCAGGACAATCCCCATTTGCCCGCCAGGTTTCAACAACCCGATACAAAGTTCGATGAAGAGAATTTGGGGATCCTGGGCGTCTCTCAGTTGGGAATCCTGTACCCATCCTGAATCAGAGTATGCCCACTTGTGACCCAAACGAAACTGTTTGAGAATTTCCCTTTCAGTGACTTTGATTTTTGCGCCGAAAGGCGGATTGGTCAGAACGTAATCGGCATTGAAAGGCGACCGATCTTCGGGCAAATTCATCAATGCTTTCATATCCAGCGAATTGCAGTTCAAAATAATCCCCCGTTCAGGCGCGACAATTTCCATCGTCGCCTCTGCAAGCCGACATAAGTCTTTGTCTTTGTCAATCCCGATCAGTTTACCGAAGGGTTGGTCTTGAATTCCTCCAACTGCATTACTCTGAAAGGACTGCGTTTCTACAAGGAAGCCGCCAGTTCCACATGCGGGATCAACAACCTTTGCCTCCCGTGCGGGATTTAATATAGCGATCATTGCCTTTACCAGCGATTTCGGTGTGAAAAACTGTCCTTTGTCTCCGCGCAGACGCGGACCCATTAAAGCCTGAAACGCTTCCCCCATTACATGAGCAGAGGCAGATTGCAAAGACAAACCAGACAACTCGCCCAACCCGTATCGCAGGGCTTTGTCGTCCAGATAAAACTTGTCCTCATCGGTTATCAAATGCGGGAAATTTTCTTTCAACAGCGGCAAAAGCAGTCCATTGGCAGTCCCCTTTTTGTCCAGGAAATTTGCGATGACATCCAGAGCGTTGGTTCTTTCAGCGACAATTTTACACAAAAGCAAATTAGACAAGTCGGACATGATTTTTTCCGACCGACTGGAATTGCTGTTTGAATAAAGATGATAGTAAAGTTTCTTGAACGCGGACGCGTAGATCTTCTCGCTGGAATCCAATTGCTCATCGAGACCCGAAAGCCTGATTTGGTAAGCGACACCATGTTCTCGAATAGATTTTGGTAAGGTTGTCTTTGACATCGTATCCTGTAGTTTACCCAAGTATACTTTGCTTTGATGGTTGGGAGCGGCGATTCGGAAATGCGGATTCCATCCGCGCACCTCTCTCCCTTTCTCCAAACAAAAAAGCGGCTGTTACGCCGCCTTTTTCTCTACGCCTTCGCAAATCCCAACTCGCGCGGCATCTCGTCCCACGTTCTGCCGTCGAGCAGCCTGCCCGCTTTCTTTTTTTGGACTCCGCCCCATTGCTTGAAAAAGAACGGGACCTTTGCCTTCAAGCACTGATCCCGCACGCCTGTGACCCATTCCCTCTCCAGCGGACGCGCCCCAGGCCCCGACTCGCCGCCCACGATGACCCAATTGATTCCCTTGAGATTCAGTTTCGGCAGCGGACCCAATAGCGGCTCCACGGACAAAAACTTGATCTTCGCGCCCGTCTTCCGCAAGTCATCAATTCGATAGACGTAATCCTTGTTCTCCACGCTGACGCCCATCCAGATATTATCCGCCCATTCCAAAAGCGGACTGAGTTCCGCCAGCCGTTCCGAGCGTTTGGTCAACACCTGGAACTGGTGCCAGTGGGCGCGCTTCATCACGTCAAAGACGCGCTGGATGAACTCCAAAGGCACATCCTTGTGGAACAGGTCGCTCATTGAATTGACAAAGATGACTTGCGGGGTTTTCCATTCCAACGGCTTTTCAAGCGCCTGCTCGTGCATGGACAACTTGAATCCGTTGACATAATTTGGCTGTCCCATCGCTTGCAGCCGTTTCGCCATCCGCTCCGCATAGCAATGCTTACAGCCTGGACTTATTTTTGTACAACCAGTAAGCGGATTCCAAGTGGATTCTGTCCACTCGATCCGAGAGTGTGCCATTTCTCCTCCGACGGTGATTTTGTAATAACTTGCTTGATTCCGAAGTTTCCGCGCTAATCCCCCTCTCGCTTTTACCTGCTTATCCCAAGCTTTCCAACCATGTCAACCAAGAATTAAAATGTGGACATTCCGATCGAATCGCATCCAGCCCAATTTCCAAAACCGCCAATGTACCGTACAACGGCTTTTCGTATTTTGGGTAAAGTTCAACGATTCGTTTTGACGGCGCGGTTTGGGGGTTGTCGTTTATGTCTTCTGGTGTAGGAAATTCGTGACGGATACGCTGAATTTCTTTTGCCAAGCTCTTCTTGGTAAAGAGCGTAGCGGTGCGTTCTGGATCGACAAACAAAAAGGCTTCGAATTCGTGAACTTGCAAATGAGGACGAAAACGCGGCGAGCCTATATCTTTCTGAAAAGCATCTTCAAGATGTAATGCTTTATTGCGACCGTTACCAGAAGGGCGTGTTCTTTGACCAGGAAAGTCGGTTGGTAGATGGTATAAATCATACAAAGTTGTCACGGCAACCGCGCTTGAATCACCCAGGAGACGTTCAATTTCACTGCGTGTTTGTGCATACGACAAAACTCCCCCTTTGAACTTTCTTCCTTGCTTAACTCGATGAGTGGTGATGACCACTGGCTGTAATTCTACGTTGAAACCCCATAGATGACGACGAAGAACTTCTCGCACAAAGGTCTCTTCGGTTTGCCCCTCTGCCGAAACCAAAACGCGGTTCATCCTGGGCGTCCCCCAAGCAAGTTCTTTTCCCAAAGATCGCCCATGCCGTAATCATCCAACCAGCCTTCGAGTTCATGTTCGCCAAGACGCCTGAAAACTGATTGTTGGTCCAATCGGTCAACCACGACAATGTCTTCTGGGTTGAATTGATTGACCAATGGCACAGATTGAGTTGAAACGATGACCTGAGTTTCCGTTGCCGCACTTCTCAGCATAGACGCTAAAACTGTGATTGCGTACGGATGTAAACCCAATTCGGGTTCGTCAATCAAAATGGTGGACGGCAAGTTCGGCTGCAACAGTAGAGTTGCCAGACACATAAAACGAAGCGTGCCGTCGGAAAGCACGTTTGCATTAAAATACGCGTCTGATCCAACTTCCCGCCATTCAAGTTGGATTTTTTCTGGATTGAACGGGTCAGGGCGCAAATTGAAATCATCAAAAAAGGGCGCGACAAGACGAATGGTGGATACGATTTTGCGATAATATGGTTCTGCGGTCTCTCGCAATAAATACAAGAAGGCTGCCAAATTTGCCGCGTCAGCGCGCAGAACATGGTTATCGTTGAGGTCGCCTTTTTGTTTTACTTTAGCCCCCCCGCTTGTATCGTGAA
Organism: Chloroflexota bacterium; assembly: GCA_037445635.1. Classification (GTDB taxonomy): domain Bacteria; phylum Chloroflexota; class Anaerolineae; order Anaerolineales; family Villigracilaceae; genus JBFMCC01. The sequence continues at coordinate 663 of JBBIKC010000024.1, read as the reverse complement.
AATGATAGACACGCCAACTCTGCATTGCTCGGATGACATGATCGGCAATAGTAGTCTTGGGATTGCTATGAGAATATTCATAAAGACGGGTTTCGCGATGTCCGCTTCCCAAATCCACTTCGTACGGCCTTGGAAATCGTGCCTTGTCATGAAACCAGACACTTTCATTACTAAATATAAGCGTATCACCTGCTGCGGGAATGAGAACACAATCATATCCATTGCTGCCAAATTTCAATGATAGTGTAATAGCCTCCGTATTCTTTCGTCCAAAATACAAAAAAGCATTTGCCCCGCCTTCTTGGGCAATAAACCGTTGCAGGTTTTCTTGCAGCATTTGATTGATCAATTTGAACGCTGAAATGAAATTGGTCTTCCCAGATCCATTAGCGCCGATAAGAACATTGAGGGCCGCGAGCGGAAAATCCTTCAACTCGCGAATGGATTTGTAACCTTGTATGCTTATGGTTTCAAGCGGCGTTTTCATAAGGTATCTCTTTGATAATTGAGTATCCTAATTTTACCTGTATTCTTGTAAAACCCCAAACTATTTCTCACACCTCCCCCTCCATCCTCTCATCCTCCTCCGTCCCCTCCCCCTGACCCACCTCCTCCGCCCTCAGCAGCCTCAAGCCTCCTCTCGCCCCCGTCAACAAATCCCTT